>QIAU01000131.1 GCA_003225055.1 Acidobacteriota bacterium | reverse complement strand
TCTGTGCCCCCTTTGTGTGCCGCGCGTGGGCTGATTCAACCAGAAACTACTTCTGGCCGGAAGCAGCACGAGCCCACGGCCGCCCTTGGTCCTTTGGTCTTTCCCATTGTCCCGCTCGGGATTGGCCGACCCACAACCTGTTTTCAGTAATCCGTCCATCCTCATCTAGCAAGACTGCCTCTCCCCCGCAACCCCTTACCGTACTTCAATTCAGGTGTGAATGCTGTGAAACGTGAAGTCCTTTCCCTCGCCTTAAATGAGACCACGCACGCTTTGCGGTATGCAGAATCCGCAGAATCGACTCACTGACGCACAAGCGTCCCTCGTCGCCGCAGCAGCAGAAGAGATCCACCGCCTTATCCACGAACCTGACACTAAATAACCGAGAGGTTCCTGTTAGGTGTGCGCGAGAATGACCACGTGCTGCACCATAGAAACCTAACGCGTTTATGTAGCCGCTCAAAGATTGGCACGCGCACGCGCGGGTGAGGTTGTGAGATCTGATGGACGGCTCCTCCGCCCTCGGTTGCAGAGGCGAAATGCTGACAAAACCTCCAGCAATCGGCACGCTGACTGAATCGCACGTTCAGCAAGAGGGAATACTTTATTCGCGTTCGAGCCAATGAAGCTTCAGCGTGCCGACCGCGGTCACAAGAATGACCACGCCAGGCATCAAAGCGGATATCGCGAGATTGTGACGACAATCCTCGGCACCTAGCCTTCGCGGCGTCGAATGCCTCTGAACGCTGGGAATCGAAAAGGGCAGGGTGCCCTCCTATTGCCGACATTCACGCTCTGCCGCAGAATGACTGCAATGCTTCATGTTTTCAAATCCGGCTGCGCGGCCGAACGGCTCGATGCCGCTCGGGAATTCCTTTCGGGATCTCCCGCAAGCAAGAAAGGCAAATGTCGTCCATCGGCCTCGCCGTTCATCCGGCATTGTTCGAGACGGCGACTCAAGCGGCAAAAGCCGCACGGATGCTCTAGTCGGCGCACCCGCTCTCGTGCAGGATGTGGCAATCGATGCGCGTGCAGAACGCGACTTCATCGCGACCCTGTGTTCGTGTGCACCGCGTGCTCTGGCCACAGTGCCAGCCGGCAACGACAGAACGTTATGGGCGTGCATCGGCTAAGGGCCCTCGTGCGAGATCCACTGGCAGCCCGGCAAGAACGAAACCGCCCTCACAAGGCGGTTTCGTCATCAAGCCTGCAATTTCTAAAAGGTGAGCTTCGCTCCTAGCAGGATGCGCCGCGGCAGATTGGCTTGGCTGCTCAGAACGCCGAAGTTGCTCTTGCTGTTCAGGCTGAGCGACGGATCCGAGAAGGCCACCACGTTAAACAGGTTGAGGAATTCCGCCGAAAAGCTGAACTTCACCTGCTCCGTGATAGACAGATTCTTAATCATCGAGAAGTCGGTGTTCCAGCGTGGCAGAGCCCGCAAGCTGTCGAAGGGGATGCGGGAATCCACGCTCAGCAGGGGGCGAGAGCAGGAGTTGTACACCGTCGCTGGATCTCTGAACATATTCAGGTGCGCATTGCCCGAGGTGCCGATGCCGCCGGAACCTGTCACGTTCGCGTGCAGTCCCGCCAGTCCGCTGAGGTCAGCACTGCAAATGGCGGCGGTTCCGTTGCTCTCAAAGGCACCGTAATCTCCGTTGGCACTGACATGCAGCGGAGTGCCGGTAGAGTAGGTGAAAATCCCGGATGTTCCCCACCCGCCGATGAGGCGATTAAGCGCGTTCGACGAAGTGCGCATGGTTCTGCCGAAGGGCAGTTCGTAATACCACCAGAAGTTTACCGTGTGCCGGCGGTCGAATGTCTCCGAGGCTTTGTCGAGATTGAGGTTGTAAGGGCTGTTTGCAGAGGAGCCGCTCTGCTGGTCCACTCCCTGATTGCCGATGGCGTGGCTCCAGGTCCAGTTCGCCTGGAATTGCAGACCCCGTGAGAAGCTCTTGTTCAGGCTGAGAAACCCGGCATGGTAATCGGAAAAGCCGTGGTCGGTGATGCCGTAGGTCTGAAAGGATTGGATGTTATCTACCGGTACCGGAGTCCTTCGGTTGAATTCGTTGAGCGAGAAAAAGTGCAGCGAGCCGTTAACTGGAGTAGCCGCGCGCCACGCAACTGGCAGTGCCGATCTGGTTTTCGAAGAACGGCTGCGGGATGGTGACGGTCCCGCCGGCGCGCAGCACTTGGGCAACCGCATCAAAGGACTGGGAGAAGGTCTGCCCGCTGACGGCGTCTTTCATCAGGTAGTCGGCCGCGTTGTAGGCGACGTCCTCGGGCAGGTTCCGGCTGATGCGCGCGATGTAGCCGATTTCGAAGATCATCTTGCCCGGCAACTCCCGTTGCACAGTCAAGTCAATCATGTGAGAGTGCGCCGGAACCGCATACGGATCTAAGCCACTCATCAGGAACAATCCGAACGGCTTTGCCGCCGTCCCGCTGACTACGTACGGGATGGGAACCGCGGTCGGCAGCGGCACCGGAACGTTGTTGCCATCCACGCCAATCCGAAATGCGTTACCGGGATTGGTCGCACCCTTGGTGCAGACCACTGACCCGCCCTGGAGCACTGGACCACCGCACACGTTTGCGTCCAGCAATCCGCCGGTAGTCAGCGGCAGAGAGACCTCGTTGATGTCGCTCATGCGGTCCCACACCAGCGAGTAGCCCGCCCGGACGACCGTCTTGTGGTCGCCAATGATACGGTTGTGGAACGGCACCTCCCACGCCGCCGCCATCCGCGGCGCAAACTGGCGCCAATTGGAAACCCGCAGCCGCCCCTTCCAATCGCCGGGCAGATAGTTGACTGGGGTTACTCCGAACAACGCTGCCAGTAGTCCACCGGCGTGTTGCTGGCGGCATAGACCAGTACGTCGTATTTGCCAGTGGCTTCTTTCGGATTGGGCTGCGCGGACCAGTTCACGCCCAAGGTCAAGGTCAGCGATGGCTTCATTTTCCAGATGTCCTGGAGATAGCCACCCATGGCCATGATGCTGGTGCGCGAATAAGCCGGCGTGCCGAGCGGGTTGGGATGGAAGTTGCCGTCGCGGGTGATCACTTGCGAGCTACGGTCGACTAAGCCCAGCATTGAGCTGTAGAGTTCGTTCCAGCGCAGCACGTCCGAGGACTGCAGACAATTGGCTGTGAGCGTCGTGCTGCAGGTGGGCGGCTGATACGCCGACGACATCCCCATGTACAAGCCGCTGCCGTTGCCTGTGGACTCCACATACAGCATGGGACCCGCGGTCAGGCCGCCAGCAAAATTGTCACTTTTAAGGAAGTAATCGTGGCTCGTGTACCAGGAGCCGCCGAACTGGAGCAGGTGGCTGTTGTGCACCAGGCTGAGATCCTCGGCGATGTAGTACTTCTTGCCGTCGAACACACGGTAGCGGGCGGCCTGCGTGGATAGGTTCACCGGATCCGCCAGCAGCTTTCCGGTACCGTTATTATTGTTGCCGGTGCCTTCGCCCGCCAGCACCAGCGCCGTCTGCGTGCCAGAAACCAGCGGCGCGGGAGCCTGCCGATTCCACCCCCACCAGTTGCGCAGGAACGATCCATGGGTGACTGCGATGAGATTGGTGCTGAGCTGTCCCGTGACCTCAAAGGTGTAGAACTGGGGCTTGATGGGATCGGAGGAGACCGGCTTAGGTGTTCCCAGCAGAGTCACTTGGCTGGTGCTGACCCGATCGGTGGTCGAGTAGTGTCCTGTGAGGAAGGCGCTCCACCGGCTGTTTAAGTTGTAATCGAGCCGCAGCACCGCCAAGTCCTGGCGGATGGGCGTGCTGGCGTTGAAGGTGTACCCGATGGTGTTGAGGCCGTCGCCCAGGCTGGGACTGTTGCCCGCAGGGTAAAGCGCCAGTTGCGACAGGATCACGGGGCTGGCGCCGACGTTGCGGGGATCGCAGAACACGCCACCACAAGCGGTGGTGATGCTGCCCGGCTTGAACGAGTAAGGCACCACGTTGCCCCTGGCGTCGCGGAATTGCAGGATGCCTGACTTCATGGTGGCGGTGGGCACAATCAGGCTGAATATGCTGGGACTATGCAGCCGCCGGCCTTCGTAGTTGGCGAAAAACCAGAGCCGGTTCTTGCGAATGGGACCGCCGATAGTGCCGCCGAAGCGGTTGTCCACGGAGTGAGGTTTGCGGATGCTCAGCGAGTTGTTGGTCCAGCTGTTGGCGTTCAGCCCGTCGTTGTTGTTGTACTCGTAGGCGCTGCCGTGAAAGCTGTTCCCGCCGCGCTTAGTCACAAGCGAGACCTGCCCGCCCGAGGAGCGCCCGAAGTTGGCGCTCGGATTGCTCGTCGAAACCTGGAACTCCTGCGTGCTTTCAATGGGAATGGGCACAGTGGGCGAAGGGCTCGGCTCGCCAGGAGGAGCGGCATAGCTGTTGCTGCCTTCCAAGTCGCTAGTCACGTCGCCACCGTCGAAGGTAAAGGTGACCTGCTCGCGGCGAGCGCCGGAGATCATGCCATCGGGCGATATAGCGGGCTGATAAAACATCAGCGAGCTGGCGCTGCGGGTGAAGGTCGGCAGGTTCTCCAGGGACGTGCCGCCAAGCACGGCGCCCACAGTCGCACTCGTGGTCTGCAGGTCTGCCCCGCTGATCTCGGTGACCTGCACGGTTTCGGAGGACGTGCCCACCTGCATCATCATGTTGACTGTGTAGGCCTTTTGCACCTCGACGTGTACCTGAGGCACAACGGCATTCTGAAAGCCCTTGGCGGCAAAGGTGAGCGTATAGTCGCTCGGGTCGACCACCGGGAAGACATAATGTCCGAGCGAATCGGTGGTGACCTGCATCTTTGCGTTCGTCGTGTGTTGCTGCAGGATGACGCTTACGCCGGGAATCAACGCACCGGACAGATCCGTGACCACGCCGGACAGCAGTCCCGACGTCGCGGTTTGAGCAAGGGCTGGGATCAAGCTGAGCAGGAGGAGGCAAGCCGCGCCGAGCAGGCGCAGTGACGTTTTGCCGGACATGACCACCTCCGTGTCGGCCGGTCCCATCATCCGGATGGGCGCAGACTATAGGGTTACAGGCGGCGGATGTCAATAGAAAAACGGCCCTGGTTCCATTCATCTGATATTCCGCTGGCATATAACAGATATGTCAGTTTGACACACGGTCAGGACTGGAGACATGGTTCCGCCCGTCGCTGGCCTAGGGGCGAGAGAATGAAGCCAAACACAGTGCTGTACGCCGGACACGGAGAAGCGGCACCAGGCCCGGCGCCAGCGCCAGGGTGAGCGAGTCTTCGATCGAGGAAGTTCGCCCCTGTTTTCCGGCATTGCAGGCTTGCCGACCACTTCGTTGTCTTCGACAATGCCGCGGGAGCGCAAGCGCCGCGCGTGGTGCTCGACGCGATAGCCCGCCACTTTGCCGGAGCGCAACGTGCAGCGAGGCGGGCGGTATCGCCGCAGCGAAGAGGTGGATGCTGCCATCGCGCATGCGGCAGCGTCGCGGCCCTGCTCATTGCCAGCGATCCGGCGGAAATCTCATTCGGGATGAATGCGACTTCGTTCATCCGCCTGGTGGGCCTGGCAGTTAGAGAAGTTACAGCGCAGTCTTCGTAGTCGTCCAGAAGACCGGCGGGAAGAAGCCGATGGTGCAAGGGGTGGAGAAAAGATCAAGGAAATCCTTCGGGGTCGACATATGGCTGACTTCTTCTCCACACAAGTGCGGAAAACTCCCGACCAGGTCTCCCCCGCCTCCGGTTCCAGGTTCCGCGATGCCGCTTACCAAAAAGCTGTGCTCCACGCTGCCGGGCAAAACCATTCTGTTTACCGATCACGGGGAGGATGGGGTGGGACGAACCGATTGTGCTGGCTTACCGCGCACTGCCGACGCGGCGAGACAAGATTGTCGCGCGGCCAGAGCGATTCGGACCTACGAGGCGGCAGTTTCGCGCGAGATGCTATGCGTACTGGCGGAGTGCGGTGCGAGCGTCTACGGGATAACCGATCCAGGACGGGTTGAGGCGCGCGTTGCGACCTTCTTTTTCAGCCTGCAGGAGCGAGCTGCGCAAGAGGTGGTGGAGAGGCTGGCTGCGGCAGGCATCCGCACGCGCGACGGACACATGTACGATCCCCGCTGATGAGACGGCTGGGTCTTAGCCCGGAGTTCGGCGCGGTGCGCGCCTCGGCTGGTACATCAGAACACGAGATCCACGTGATGGGGAGCGTCTTGCGCGGCGTGAGGACATCGTGATTCGAGACCGCCTGACGCGGCGAGCGGATTATGGTCGAGTGGGCGATAACGATGACATACCCGATGTATGCAAAACAGCCAGTGGAGTGCCGGAGGCGTCTGTGATAATGTCCCGGCTTCTGCCTTCACAAGGAGTCGGCCCTCCCTTGACCACGTTGAACCAGGCCGCCGCGACCGCCTCCGTGTTAACAAAGGAATCTGGCTTGGCGCGCGAATTGAGCACGCGCCAGATGGCGATGATCGCTATTGGCGGAGCCATCGGCACCGGGCTGTTTCTCGGCAGCTCGCTGGCAGTCCATACCGCCGGCCCCGCTGTGCTGGTGTGCTACCTGCTGGGCGCCGGCATCGCGCTGCTGCTGATGGGCACGCTCTCGGAAATGGCGGTGGCGCACCCCACCGCCGGATCGTTCGGCGTCTATGCCGAGCTGTATTTGAACCGCTGGGCCGGTTTTGTGGTCCGCTACACCTACTGGGCGTGCCAGTGCATCGCTATCGGCGGCGAGGCAACCGCAGTCGCGATCTACTGCCGCTGGTGGTTTCCGCAGGTTCCGCCCTGGGCATGGATCGTGCTGTTCTCGCTGCTGCTGGTCGGCTTGAACGCCACCGGGGTGGGCAACTTCGGCGAGTTCGAATACTGGTTCGCAATGATCAAGGTGGTCGCGATCCTGGCGTTCATCGGGTTTGGCGCTATCGTCTTGTTCGGGCTGATTCCCGGCGAGCCCCATCCCGGCCTGAGTAATTTCACCTCGGGCAGTTTCTTTCCCAACGGCGCCTCCGGGATGTGGATGGCGATGTGTTTCGTGATCTTCAGCTATATCGGGACCGAGGTCGTGGCCGTCACCGCGGGCGAAGCGCAAAAGCCGGACCAGGCTATTCCTCGCGCCATGAAGTCGATGGTGTTCCGCCTCATCTTCTTCTACTTGGCGGCGATGGTGGTGTTGGTCGGCGTGGTGCCGTGGCAGAGCATCCAGCCGGGCGCGGACGTCACCGCCAGCCCGTTCGTCACCGTGTTTCGTCTCATGCGGGTTCCGGCCGCCACTCACCTGATGAATTTTGTGGTGCTGACCGCAGCGCTCTCCAGCATGAACTGCGATTTGTATCTTTCCACGCGCATGATGTTCTCCCTGGCACGGGGCGGCTACGCTCCCTCCGCACTGGGGAAGTTGACGCGCCTCGGGGTGCCGCTGCCGGCGCTGCTGAGTTCCACTATTGGGTTGGCAATTGCGACGGTGGCGGCGATCCGGTATCCAGCAAGCGCTTACGTGTACCTGTTCGGCATAGCGCTGTTCGGAGGATTGTTCGTGTGGATGATGATCTTCATCACCCACTTGTCGTTCCGGCGGGCATGGGAGGCGCGCGGCAACCGCCGCCTCCCGGTGCGGATGATGGGATATCCGTACACTTCGATTCTGGGTGCACTGGCCGTCGCCGCCATTATCACGACTACCTGGTGGGTGCCGGGGATGCGGCCGACGATCCTGGCCGGTCTGCCTTGGCTGGCATTGCTGACCATTGCGTATTGGCTGTTCGGCCGCGCCGGTGCAGGCCACAGTGAACCGCGATCACTACGCCGCCATCGCAAGTGCTGAAGCCGGCGAGGCTGTGGCCGCCGCAGCGGACGGCGGCCGTCGCGGCGGATGCGAAGCGCGCACTGCCTTCTGCACGTCATCGACATCCGCGCAGCGCAGAATCAGCGCCGGCGTACGCGGCACCATTCCGTTCCAGATCATGCGCGCCCGCGCCAAAGTCCGCATGCTGCGGAAGAAGCATGTTGCCCGGCGAAACTGGGTTCGTGGCACCGCGGCGACTTGCTCGACGCCTGGCCTCATTGCGCTGTGGCCGAGGAATGAACCCGGGCATGAAAGCCGGACAGATCGCGATTAAGCGTTACTCTCACCTGGGCGAGCACACGCTCCAGCTCGGAAGAGAGTTCAGCCAGTACCTGCTGGGCCTCGTCGGTCGGCGGATAGTCGCCGCCCACATAGCTCTCCAGCGCGGCGATGCGGTTGTTCAACTTCAGCGGATAAATGAGTGTCTGATCGTCGAAGCCGGTGAAGCGAGGCTCGTACAACGCGTGCAGTTCCCTCTCGATTTCGCCATTCAATTGGCGCCCACTTTCGGCGGCCGCCGAGTCAAGGCCGGTGTTTTTCAGCGCGGCCTGCACCTCTTCTTGCGCCTTGAGCAGACGATTGATGGCATGGTTTGCCGCAGAGAGCTTGTCGCGCACCGCGAGCAGGAACGACACCTGCTGCCGGTAATCTCGCAACGTGGTGGGAACGCGCGGTTCGCGGCGGATTTCAAAGGACTGCGTTTGGCTTTGCTCGCCCATGGTGACCCGCACGTGGTACTGACCGGGCGCGACTTCGGGGCCGCGCAGGCTGCCGCCGAACAGATAGGTTCCGCCGTCGATGCCCTCCGCGTCAGCATAGCGCATGTCCCAGATAAAGCGATTGAGGCCGGCTTTCGCGGAGACCGTTTCCCCACGGGACATTGACTCTCCGAAGCGGCTGCGCTGCGCCCGGTTGTTGTCTGGGCGAGAGTCGCTGCTGAACGAATTGATTACTGTGCCGTCTGCATCGAGGAAGGCTATCTTCACCGGCGCGCTCGGCGCAGCAGCGAGGTAGTAGTTAATAATCATTCCCGCGGTCGGGCTGCTGGATCCGAAGGAACGGCCGCGTGCCATCCGATACGCGGGCCGGGGCTTGAACACTTGCAGGGGGAACGCGGCGCGGCCGTCCGTCATCTGCTCCAGCGGGGTGATGTCGTCCAGAATCCAGAACGCCCGCCCCTGTGTAGACGCCACCAGGTCGCCGTCTTTGAGCGTCAGATCGGTGATTGGGACGATGGGCAGATTAAGCTGCAAGGGGTACCACTGCTCTCCATCGTCGAAGGATACGTACACGCCCGTCTCGGTGCCGGCGTACAGAAGCTTCGCGTTAGCCGGGTCTTGGCGCACGGTGCGCACGAAGGTGTCCTGGGGAATTCCGCCGACGATCAGGGTCCAGGTCTTGCCAAAGTCGTGGGTACGATAAATGTAGGGACGGAAGTCGTCGAGCTGATAGCGGTTCGCGGCCACATACGCGGTGGCGGGATCGTGCGACGATGCTTCGATGATGTTAATGCGCGTCCACGGCTCGAGCGCGGGAGGCGTGACATTCGCCCAATTCTTGCCGCCGTCGCGCGTCATGTGGATGAGCCCATCGTCGGAGCCGGCCCAGAGGAGGTTCTTATTGAGCGGGGAGGGCGCGAGAGTGAATACGGTGTCGTACACATCTTCGAGCCGGCCACCGTTTTCGTGTTGCTTGTCGTCACGCGTCAGGTCGGGAGAAATCGGGATCCAGCTTTGCCCGCCATTGACGGACTTGAACACCACGTTCGCGGCGACGTAGACGGTGCCGGGATCGGCCGGGGAAATCGCAATCGGATAAGTCCACTGAAAGCGGTATTTCTGCTGGGCGCCGGTGCGGCCGCCGGGAAAATCCGGCCAGACGGTGATGTTGCGTGCGAGGCCCGTACGGCGATCGTAGCGGGTGAGCAAACCCCAGTACGCCCCGGCGTACACGATGTTGGAGTCCCCGGGATCGGGAACCACGTAACCGGACTCGCCGCCGCCGACAGCACTGATTTCGTTGTCCGAGGGCCGACTGGCGCTGGAGACCATTACCGTCGTGTTGTCCTGCTGCGCTCCGTACACGTGGTAGGGAAAGTCGTTGTCTGTACGCACGGTGTAGAACTGCGCCGTCGCCTGGTTGTCTTCCGGGGTCCAACTGCGTCCGCCGTCGAAGGTGACGGTCACGCCGCCGTCGTTGGCGTTCACCATGCGCTGGTTGTTTCTCGGATCGATCCAGAGGCCGTGATAGTCACTGTGCGGAGTGCGAATCTGCTCCCAGTGTTGTCCCGCGTCGGTGGACTTGTAAAAGCCTTTGGAGGAAAACGTGTATACCGTGTCGCGTTCCTCCGGGTCGGCGAAAATGTGGCCGTAATAATACTGGCGAGAGTGCATAGCAAAGCTCCCGTCCACGAGTTGCCATGTCTGACCTGCATCGTCGGAACGATAGACACCGCCTTCGTCACCCCCAATGGTTGCCCACAGGCGGTGGGGATCGACGGGCGAAACCGCCAAACCGATCTTGCCCATCTCCGACTTGGGCAGTCCGTTCCTCAGTTGCGTCCAGGTGTCGCCTCCGTCCGTGGTCTTGTAGATGCCGGCGCCGGGTCCGAACTCGTAGATGTCCCACGGCCTGCGCAGGACCTGCCAGGTGGCGGCGTACATGATGCGGGTGTCGTGCGGATCGACCGCAAGGTCTACCGCGCCGGTCTTGTCGTTGATGAAGAGAATCTTCTGCCAGGTCCCACCGCCATCCTTGGAGCGGAAAGCGCCACGCTCCGGGTTGGCACCATAAGGATGTCCGACGGCCGCGACATAAACCAGCTTGGGATCGCGAGGATCGACCCATACCCGCCCAATCTGGCTGGTGTCGCGCAAGCCGACGTTCTGCCAGGTGCGACCCCCATCCGTGGATTTGTACACGCCATCTCCGTGCGAGAGATTCGAGCGCAAGCAGGCTTCGCCCATGCCCACGTAGACAATGTTCGGATCGGATTCGGAGACCGCGATCGAACCTACCGAGCCGGTGTTGAAGTAGCCATCCGAAACCGGCGTCCAGGTGAGCCCCGCGTTCACCGTCTTCCATACGCCTCCGCCAGTGGCACCCATGTAGTAAACCAAGGGATCATTCGGCAGACCGGTGACGGCGGTCGCGCGGCCGCCGCGGTTGGGACCGATGGAACGCCAGCGCAGCGCTTGGAGAAATTCCCTGTTAGCCTGCGCCAGGGCAAGCGTGCCGGTTAGCCATAGAACGATAATGATACCTGCGCGCCCACACAGGGAATGCCCCAGCCTCGGTAGATGGTTTTGAAGAATGGGAGACGACGCTGCCGCATTCGCTGCGGCATCGGCAGAGGCTGGCTTTGTGGTTGCCACGGTAGATCGCTACGAGCCGGCTGCGTGTTTGCGCGCGGATCCGGCGATGATTTGAATTACATCGATAAAACGCTCAATCTCTTCCATAGTGTTGTAGTGCGCGAGTGAGGCGCGAACCGCTCCAGTCTCGGGCGGTATCCCCATACGACGCAAAAGGCGCGGCGAGTACATGTTGCCATCGCGTACTCCGATGGCATTATGGGCGCACCGCTCTGCCACCGCGGCGGGGGACACCGCGTCAACATTGAAGCAGACCGTCGGAACCCTCTGGTCGAGACGGTCGCGCTCCTGGATACCATAGACAGTGACATTATCCATCTCGGCCAAGCGGCGTAGAATCTCGGCGACGAGGATTTTTTCGTACCGACGAATCCCTTCCATGGAATTCACCAACGTGGCACGTGGCGAATGGTTGTTGGAACCAGGGAGCACCCGCCGGCCCAGTTCCTGGAGATAGCGCAGGGCAGCATCCATGCCGGCCACGTTTTCGTAAACGTAAGTGCCGACTTCGATCTTGCCCGGAATCTCGTCGGGGATGAAGTCCTCGCGGAACGTGGGCAAGCGTTCCAGAAGCTCGCGCTTGCCCCAAAGAAAACCCATATGCGGGGCGAAGATTTTGTAACCGGAGCAGACCAGGTAATCGCAATCCCAATCCTGCACATCAACGGGGCCATGCGGCGCGTAATGGACGGCGTCCAGAAACACTTCAGCGCCGGCGGCATGCGCCATCCGTGCAACCTCTTCTACGTCCACGACTGAACCCAACGCGTTCGACGCGACCGCGCACGCCACCAGCCGGGTTCGATGACCCAACAGAGGCTGCAAATCGTCGGTGTGCAGAGTTCCGTCGGGACGCATTTTCCACCAGCGAATCTCGGCTCCGCGGCTGTGCAATGCAATCCAGGTGGCGATGTTTGCCTCGTGGTCCAGATCGGTAACGATGATTTCTTTGCGCTTACCAAGGATCTCGGCGATGGCCAGGCTGACCAGACGAATAAAAGACGTGGCGTTCATACCGAATGCCACTTCGCGGGGATCACGAGCATTCAGGAATGTGGCAACACTCTGGCGCGCGCTTTGCAGCGCGGCGTCCACATCTTGGCTTTTGGAGTAGCGGCCGCCACGCTGAACGTTGTGGTGCACAAGGTGCTGTTGAACAGCATCGAGCGCCACCTGCGGGATTTGAGCGCCAGCACCGTTGTCGAAGAAAGTGAAGTTATCGCCCGTGTTCAGGGCAGGAAACTGCTGCCGGACCCAGTCAATGGGGAAACTCGAATTGGCCATGTCTAGTGTGCCTGCAACTGCTGGTAAATCACGGCCGCGTTATCGGCAAAGCTCGCTTGATACTTCGGGTACTGGCGAAAATCAGCATATTTTTGCGTGTTGACTTCGTGCCGCACCTGGTCAAGAGTCGCACCGCGCTCTTTTATGGCACGAACCTGCTGAAAAAGATCGCTCAAATAGTTTCGAAATCTTCGCAGATCAGACTTGGTGCCAACTTCGAAATGGCCGGGCACAACATGGTCCACGGGAAGCTCCAAAACCTGATTCAAGGCTTGGATCCAGTTTTCGACGCTGCCGTTGTCCATGGCGGGGCACGACCGGTTTAGAAACAGGTCCCCGGTTGCAATTACGCGCTGTTGGGGGAAGTAGACGAGGGCGTCGCCGGAAGTATGCGCCTTGCCGGGGTAGTACGCATCGACAGAATAAGGATCGAGGTAGACGGTTACCCGTTTCTCAAAGGTGACATTCGCCGGTCGAAAGTGGAAGCCTTCCATCTCGGGTCTTTTGATCAGCGCCAGAGTGCGTTCGCGAGTGAAGGCCGTGGTGATGACAACCGCATTCGGACCGACCGCGGCATTTCCGCCTTGGTGGTCGGGGTGATAGTGGGTGTTGATGATGAATTTCACAGGCAGACTTGAGACTTGCCGGATCGCGCCGAGCAACTTCGTTCCTTCGGTGGCGTTGAGGCCGCTATCAACCACCAGGATTCCCCTCCGCCCGATCAGGAAGGTGGAGTTCGCACTGGCATCGTTTTCAGAGATGTACGCGTAAAGCCCGGCGCCAAGCTGTTGGACAGCTGGCTGGGCAGGCGCCAGCCCGCAACAGGCGAAGACCGCCGGGATCACAACGCGCAGACTGCATGTTCGTAAATGCGTTCTCATCAGAAGCTAAGTTTCAGCGCGAACTGGATGAGCCGAGGGCCGCCCGAACCCAGCCCCACATTGTTTTGAGCGGCATCCGGCGTGGTGAACAACGCTCCGAAATTGGGCGCGGCCAAAATATTGGCCGGCAAGGCAAAGCTGGGATGATTGAAGATGTTGAAAAGCTCGGCCCGGAACTGCGCGTTCATGCGCTCCCCGATTTTGGTGTTCTTCAGGAGAGAAAAATCAAAATCGCGATATCCAGGGCCACTAACGATGTTTCGTCCGGCGGTGCCAAAGGTCAACGGCTGGTTGTCGACGAAAGCGCTGGTGTTGAACCATTGCTGCACGGTGTGAGGTCCGGCATTGGGGTCGCCGACCAGGTTAGGCCGGTCATTCCCCAGTCCAGTTCCGCTCAATCCCTTGCCGGTGAGAGCTGAAAAAGGCTCCCCGGTTTGCAGGGTTAGAATGCCGCCGAGCTCCCATCCCGAGCCCACAAACTCGGGCAGGCGACGAAAGGATGGCACGGCATAGTTGAAACTCCAGCTCAGGCGATGGCGAATGTCAAAATCCGAACTGCCGCGCTCAGCCCTCAGGTTGTAGTTGTCCTGCGGGAAGATGGTGGTTGCGTTTGCGCCCGAGCCGAAGAAGACTGACGCTCCATCAATGGAGTGCGACCAGGTGTAGGAGGTCAGGAACGACAGCCCGTGGCTGAAGCGCTTGTCAAGTTTGGCCTGCAGACTGTTGTAATTGGAACTCACGGAGTCCTCCGCCTGGAACAACTGGGCGTATCCGAAATAGGGCGTTCGCACCACACTGGGCATCGCGCTCCAGAGCTGGTTGCCGTACAAGAATTGGGCAACGCGGGGTGGAATGCCGATGAGCTCCATGCGAGTGATCACATCGGGTGTCAATTGGTCGATTTGCTGCTTGGTGCTGTAGGCCTGATCAATCTGCCGGAAGCGTGGCAGCTTTGTGCCTGTGGTGCCGACGTAGGCGACATCTAACAGCATGCGTCCCGGCAGTTCATGTTGGACCCCGAAGTTGAACTGCTGGGCGTAGGGAGTGCGCAGGTTTTGTTGCGTGATGGTAAGGACGGGAAATCCGGAGGGAGCAAATGCGTTCGGCCATCCGGCAAAAGGAAAGGGCGTAAAGAAGTCAGGCAAGAACGGCGGGTTCAACATGACGTTGCCGGGAATGTTGCCGATGATGGTTTCGTAAAAGACACCGTAGGCGGAACGGAGTACCGTCTTGCCGTCGTTGAAAAGGTCCCAGGCGAGGCCAATGCGGGGGGCGAAATTGTTGTGATCGCCGTTATAAATGCCGCCCACCTGATCCTGCGTGACGATGCCCGAGGCTTCGAGCGCCGCCAGGTTGTTTTGGATAGTGGGGTCGGTTGGATTCAGGAAGGTAGTGAAATTCTGGGGGCGCCAGGAACTGAGCCGGCCATGCGCTTCGTGCAACACCGTATTTAGTTCATAGCGCAGACCATAGTTTAACGTGACGTTGTGGCGCACTTTGAAGCTATCCTGTGCGAACAATCCATAGCTGCTGGTACGAAAGTTACGATGAGAATCGCCAACGAATTGCAGGGCACCGTCGGGAATACCCAGTGCGAAGTCAATCAAGGCGTTGGGGACGTTGACAGGATTTCCGCTGGCATCGGTGCCGGCCAGGTTGTCGAGTCCGCTGAAGGTGATCTGGCCGTTGAATGCAAGGTCATAGAGGCGGTTCAGCTGGACATAGCGAATATCTCCGCCGACCTTGAAAGAGTGCCGGGCAGTTGTGTGGGAAAGATTATCAATCCACTGGAAAGTATTGGTGGCGGTACGGTTGGGCTGATCAATACCCCCTCCAAGATTGCTGACCGACGAACTTCCGCCAACGAATCCTCCCGCGAATGCGAGTTGTGGAATGTTGCCGAGACTCAATGGGGCGTTCGCTGCCCACCCGGTATTGAACCCGTAATCGGCGCCCTTGGGCCCCGGCTGGGTGACGAGCGAAATATCCGACCGGTTAAAACCAAACCGGGCTTCATTAAGGGTGCGGGGACTAATTACGCGAGTGTAGGAGAGCGCGACCAGATGGTTAGCGCCGTTTTGATTCACGCCATAACCGGGAACGTTGGTTCCAGCCTGTCCTGGGGTGAAAGGGAAGAAGGTGTCAATCCGGGTCCGGCTGTAGCGGGCGGAGAGCGTGTCAGTACTGCGGAGATGGTGATCCACTTTAACCAGAAATTGATCCGTCCCGTCGGTTTGATTGGGAGAGGAGATGAAGTTGCCCGAAGGGTCGCTCAGGTTTGGCTGGGGAAATAAATTGAACAGCCGCGCGCTGACCGGGTCTACCGTGATCTTGATGGGATTCCCATTGTTGTCGGTGAAATTGCCTGCGCGTTCGGCGAGCGTAGGCACGTTGGTGACACGATTGTTTCCCGCTTCGCGGCGGAAGCCCTCGTAGTTCAGGAAAAAGAAGGTGTTGTTCTTGATTATGGGCCCGCCGAGGGTGCCTCCGAACTGATTGAGACGCAGCGCCGACTTCGGAAAAGCAGAAGCGTTAAAGAAGTTGCGGGCATCCAGCGCATCGTGGCGGAAAAATTCATAAACCGACCCGTGCAGCTGGTTCGAGCCGGACTTAGTCACCAGGTTGACTACCGAACCGGAGTTTCTCCCGTATTCGGCTGAAAAGGTGTTGGTCTGGACTTCAAACTCCTGGATGGAGTCAATGGAAGGTATCTGAGCGGCGGCTCCGCCGAAGTAGTCATTATTGTCAATGCCGTCCACCATGAAATTGTTGGAAGTGGAGCGCAGTCCATTGGAGGAGAACCCCGAGACGCCGCCTTCGCCACCTTGTTGGCCGCCGCCGCCGCCGGAGGTGGCCACGCCTGGATTCAAACGCGCCAGTTGTGCAAAGTCGCGGCCGTTGAGCGGCAGTTCCTCCACTTTGCGATTGTCAATAATCTCGCCTCGCTTGGAGGTCTCGGTCTGGGTTAAGGCGGCATCGGCCTGCACTTCGACGATTTCGTTCCTGACACCAACGTGGAGCACGATCTCAACCCTGCGGATCTGATCCACGCCCACCTCGACGCCGGTTGTGGTAGCGGTCGCGAATCCTGGCGCTTCCGCCTTGAGCTGGTAGGTTCCTGTGGGCAGGGCCAGCAGGCGGAAAAGACCGTTGCCGGCCGTAGTTGTTTCCCGCTGCAGGCCAGTGGCGGCATTGCTGACCGTGACCTTGGCCCCCGCAATGTTGGCGCCTTTTTCATCGCGTATAGCGCCCACGATTCCGCCCTGGGTCGTTTGCGCCACGGAGTTGACAGGAAGGGAAACAGCCATAACAACCCACAACACGGTGCGGTTCAGTTTCGAGCGCCACATAGATCCCCCGTCGATACACCTGTTGATTGAACCACTTCAATCCCCAGCCGGTACGCGGGCGCCTGAGGGTTCAGCCGGGAATTCGTTTTTATAAACAACGCCATCCTTCATTACGAACTGGACATGCTGGAGCAAGCGGATATCAGCCAGGGGATCGCCTTTTACGGCAACGATGTCGGCAAGTAAACCGGGGCGAATGGCACCGATTCGATCGGACCATCCCATCAGCTCAGCGGCATTGGTGGTGCCGGCTTGCACGGCCTGCACCGGGGTTAACCCTAGCGTCACCATAGACCAGAACTCGCCTCCATTCAGGCCATGGGGATAGACTCCGGCATCGGTTCCCAGGGCAACACGCACTCGGTTGCGAAAGGCGTCGGCCATGTTTTTCTTGGCTGCTGGAATAATGATTGCCGCCTTCTCAATCACCCATGGCGGGAGATTCATTTGCGATTCATGTTCTTCAAACCAGAACAACGGATAAGACGTGGGCACCAGGAACGTGTGGTGTTCCTTCATGAGCTCGATGCCTTCCTGATCGAGAAAAATGCCGTGCTCAATCGAATCCACCCCCGCCCGCACCGCGTCTTTGATTGAGATAGTGGAATGAGCATGAGTCGCGACCTTTCGGCCGAGCCGATGCGCCTCGGCGATCAACACTCTCATCTCCTCCGGACTGTACTGCTCGAGAAGAGGGTTATCGCCTTTTGAGAACACGCCTCCGGAAGCACAAAACTTAACGACATCGCCGCCGTATTTGATCACCTCACGGACACGGTGCATGATCGCCTCCGGGCCATCGGCTACCCCTTCCGCGGAATGGTGGAATTCAAAGGGGAGCAGATTGTCATCGCAATGTCCGCCCGTGATGCCGAGGGCAGGTCCGGAAACCTGCAGGCGCGGTCCAATCACGTCGCCGTCGTTGATGGCATCGCGGAGCGCCACGTCGGCATAACCCTGAGCGCCGACGTTACGGACGGTGGTAAATCCCGCCAGCAAGGTAAGCCGCGCATTCTTTGCCCCGATCAGAGCTGCGCGAGGCGTAGAGATGCCCAAGCTCTCGTAGCCGCCGCCACCAGCATTCATCGTCAGATGCGTATGCACATCGATGAAACCTGGCAGGAGAGTTGCTTCTCCCAGATCAATCAGCTTGGCCCCAGAGACGGGAACCGTTGTCCCATATGAAACCGATTCGATCTTGTTACCGCGGATCACCACTACAGGGTGGTTGAGCACGCGGCCGGCGGCCGGATCAAAAAGTTTCCCCGCCCGAATGATGATGGTTTGCGCCGCCTCTGCCTGCGGCTGGGCAAGCGCCGGCCCAAAGCGAAAGCAAATCGCGATCAGAGCGATGAGCCAGAACCCGTCAGTGCGGCGATGGCTGAGAGCCATGGGTGCTCCCTGGTGCGGGGAAACGTAGTTGTCTGAGTCGCGAAACGTACCTCCAGTCATCCCGCGGTGTCAAGGATATTGTGTTTTGGTATATCAATAGTATGCTACATGGATTGGCCGCGGCTCTGGCTGTACACGGAGGGTGGCGCAGGGGAATGTCGTTGACAGGCCAATGTGGCCGAGGTAACTTGCATGACCGGCGCGCTTACGATTTTGCCCGAGGCAGGACTGCTGCAGTAAGTCCATATCGCAAGTCAACCATTTATTGGAGAGGACGCAGACACAGGTGGCCACAGCTGTAATTCGAAAGCGAGCCCGAGCTTCTTACGCGTCCGGCACTCGAGACAAGCTCAGCGAGAAGGTTTATAAGGACCTGAAGCGCGACATCATACGCGGCGTCCATGCTCCCGGTCAGGCCCTGACCGAGAAAGATCTGGCACGAAGATACCGGTCGAGCCGGACGCCCGTGCGCGAGGCTGCACTACGCCTGCAGGAAGCACGACTGCTGCGAATTGTTCCCAACCGCGGTTATTTCGTCAGCCAAATAACCCTGCAGGAACTCAATGATGTTTATGAATTCCGGACTGCGGTGGAATGCGCGGCGGCAGAGCTGGCCGCGAGAAAGGCCATTGACTCGGCATTGTTGGAGGAACTGGCTGACTGGGCCGAGACTTCCTACCGTACCGATAGCCTGGAAAAGTATATGGAGTTCATTGAAGGGGACACTCGTTTTCACGTAGGAATCGCCCGCCTGTCGCGCAATCAGATGTTGGTAAGGGCTGTAGCCGAAGCGCGCTCTCTGATGGAGCGAATTATGTACGCGGTTGTCGACATTCATTACTATGGCGAAGTTCCGATCCAGGAGCACCGCGACATCATCAAGGCCATCCGCGAGCACGATCCCCAGGCGGCCCGCAAGCGTATGTACGATCACATCGTCCAGTCCAAACACAAAGTCCTCCGACTGACCAGTCCTTCCACTACGCGGACTACGCGGCGATAGGCCGAGTTTGCGCTGCACCCACACAAGTCAGTTGATGCTTGCCCAGGACGGCCCTTTGTCAGCGGTCTGATATGGCTATTGTATGCAAGCATGACTCAGATTGACATGCAGGACGCCAACTCGTTGCGCAAAGGACCTGGAGAGGAGGGAAGGGAAATGTCAGCCAAGAAAAATGGCAAAGCGGAACAGGACACCGGCCACCGTCCTTTCGAAAGTTCGGAGTTAATTAGTTGCGCTTGCGACGCCATTCTCCGAATCGCTCGGTGGTTGGGGTTGTGATGGCAGGACGTTGGGGGAGTATGAATTGAACATGTCAAGGATTGACATCAATAGATTTTGTGAGTAACTCTGGAATGAGAATGATGGAGAGCGAGGAGGCAAGAATTCGCCGCACATACGCCATTTTGGGCTATACTCGGCGAGATAAGTTGTTTATTTCCGTTGGCGTTGGAGTTTTTCACCCGCTTTCGAGGCGGATCGTTTCAATCGCTCACGCACCTCTCCGGGTGAGAACAATAGCGTAGTAGTAGTCAGCAGCTAGCTACTCTCGGGATTTATGATCGGCAGTCTCTTGGTTGCTCAGTTCGCCTTTTCCGGAAGAATTCCTGCAACAACTTTGCGCTGCGACCGGCTAATACGCCCCCCTGAACTTCGATGCGATGGTTGAGTTGCGGGTGATTCAGCACCTCGATCACTGAATGAACGGCACCAGCCTTAGGGTCGTCCGCGCCGTAAACCAGTCGCTTAAGCCGGGCGTGGACCACCGCGCCTGCACACATGGCGCACGGTTCAATTGTAGCAAACAGGTCACAGTCGGCGAGACGGTGGTTGCCAACGGCGGCACCGGCCTCGCGCAGGGCAACGATCTCGGCGTGAGCGGTGGGATCGGAGTCGGCAAGATTGCGGTTCCAGCCGCGGCCGACAAGGCGTCCCTTGCAAACCACCACGGCGCCTACTGGGACCTCGCCTGCCTCGAGAGCACGCTGCGCGGCACGCAGCGCCTCTTCCATCCAGAGTTCGTCGGTAATGGCAGTGGTCAGTGGCTAATGGTCAGTGGCTGGTTGCCGAATCCTATCTGATTGTAGCGGGACGCAGGCAGGCCAACGACCTAATTTGCAAATTGGCCCCGACCGACTACGGATGCAAGGCCCTTAACACCGCGAGGAAGACCGTCCGCACTACTTCCGGCACCTACCGCTGTTACCACGATGTATGAGATGACTATCGCCGGCAACTTTAGCGCAGCCCACGCGATGGTCGGCACAGAAGACAAAAATCTTCATGATGTTCTCCACTCCCTTCTACGTTGAGACATGCCGGCAAGTTCCCTCCCCGGTGCCCGCCTCGTGCCCGTCTGCAAACCCCGGCTACAGGGTCAGTTGCGCACCGGTGAGCTCTGCATTTTCTTGGTGAGAGTGTTATCCTAACTTCTATGGGCATGCCGGCTCTGCTTCGCAAAATGCTCCTGGTGGACCTGATTAAGGGTCTCAAAGTCACGTTCCGCTACCAGGATCCTAAGCAGATCTATACCGAACAGTATCCCTTGCAGCGGCCGCAAGTGGCTGAGCGGTATCGAGGAGCGCCTCGCCTCAATGTCAACCCCGATACCAATGAGACACTTTGTATTGCCTGTGATTTGTGTGCCTTAGCTTGCCCGGAGAACTTGATCGTTGTTTCCAGTGAAAGAAACGAGAAGACCCGCCGCAAAGAACTCACGACCTTCACCTACGATCTTAGCCGCTGCATGTTCTGCGGCCTATGCGAGGACGCCTGTCCTACCGACGCTCTTGAGTTAACCCAGGATTTCGAGCTGGCCAATTACACCCGCGAGGGAGCGATCTGGGATCGCGAGACCCTGGAGAAGGGCCCTCAGCCGACGCAGTACCGGAGGTAACTCTTAAGCTTTTGGCTCTTAGTTAGCCCTGAGCTCCGGGAAATTGATCGTCTGCCCTACCTACTATCTTCCTGAACGCTTCACAGAAGGTTCTTCACCCCCCAGCCAAGAGCTAAGAGGTAAAGGCTAAAGGCTTAAGAGCTGGTTGTTGCTGCGTCATGCAGTGCATTGCCCCGAAACCCCAGATCAGATCCCCGGAGTAGATGCCGATGACGTCGCGATCGGGGAAGAGGTCTGCGAGGATATTGAGCGCCACACGATCATTGGGATCGTTGAAGACAGGGACGAGAACAATTCCGTTGGCGATGTAGAAGTTTCCATAGCTGGCGGGCAGGCGGCGGCTCTCGAAGACCACCGGACCTGGCATCGGCAGTTCGATCACACGCAGTGGTTTGCCATCCTGATCGGCAGCAGCACGCAGGCGACGCAGGTTTTCTTTTAGGGGAGCATGGTTGGGGTCTCTGGGATCGGCCTCAACCATCGTAACCACCGAATCCGAGGAAACGAAGCGGGAGATGTCGTCGATGTGGCCGTGAGTGTCGTCACCCACAATGCCGCGGCCCAGCCAGATCACGGTTTTAATTCCCAGGTAATCGCGGAAGACTTTTTCGTAATCTTCATGACCCATGCCGGGATTGCGCTGTTGCTCGGGGCTGAGCAGGCATTCTTCCGTGGTTAGCAGTGCGCCCTTGCCGTTCACGTCGATCGAGCCCCCTTCGAGCACCACGCGCTGCTTGGCGAAGAGCGGGCGCACCTCCATCGCCCCAGCGGCGTTGGCCACGCGGCTGCCAATTTTCTCATCGCGGCGCCAGTTAGGGTATTTAGCCCAGGCGTTGAAGCGCCATTTGACGGCGAGAATGGCCGAGCTCCGCTCGGCCGGACAGTCGGGGGCGCCTGTCCCTCCCTGGTTCGTTGCCTCGGTTGGGCAGCCGAGGGCGGCTGTCCCTACGTATTTCGTGAGAAAGGTGCAGCCGGAATCGCGGGTCCAGACGCGATCTGTCGGCCAGCGGTGGAAGCGAACGTTTTTTGCCAGGGCATTTGCACGCTCAAGGACCTTCTTTGCTTGTTTCTCGGAAGTTGCGTCGTTGACGATCAGTTCGACACGTTCATGCTTGGACAAATGACGAATGATTTCAGCATAGACCCAGGGGATGGGCTCAAATTTGCCCGGCCAATCGCCACGATAATGCGGCCATGCCAGCCAGGTAGCGGCGTGGGGTTCCCATTCAGCAGGCATGTGGAATCCCTGCACGGCTGGTGTATCGGTTTTCTGTGGGGTCGGGCGCGGAGTCACCGGTTTCCTAATCGAGCAGGCGGCTTGTTATGAGCGCGTAGCTGTCAATGCGGCGGTCTCGCAGGAACGGCCAGTTCCGGCGGATGTCTTCGAGCCTACCAAGATCCACGTCGCCGAAAAGGATTTCTTCTTTGTCGTGAGAAGCCTCGGCGATCACCGTGCCAAAAGGATCAGAGAGGAACGATGCGCCCCAGAACTCGAGTCCCTGGCCGGGCGCTGATTGGCCGCGAATGTTGCCGGTCTCAAATCCAACCCGGTTAACTACGCCCACGTAGACACCGTTGGCGATGGCGTGAGCGCGCTGGATGGTGCGCCAGGCATCGTGCTGGGCCTTTCCCAAGTCTGCCTTCTCCGCAGGATGCCAGCCGATTGCAGTCGGGTAGAGAAGCAGGTTGGCCCCTTGCAGCGCGGTCAGGCGAGCGCCTTCGGGATACCACTGGTCCCAGCACACCAAAGCTCCTAGCCGGCCTACCTCGGTATCATGAGCACGAAAGCCCAGGTCGCCGGGAGTGAAGTAAAACTTCTCGTAATAGAGAGGGTCGTCGGGGATATGCATCTTGCGGTAAATACCGCGGAGCGTGCCGTCGTTATCGAAGACCGCAGCCGTGTTGTGATACACCCCGGGCGCGCGTTTTTCGAAAAGCGAGGCGACCAGTACGATTCTGTGTCTGCGAGCGGCGTCGGACAGTTTCGCGGAGCTTGGCCCGGGAATCGGCTCGGCCAAGTCAAACAGGGAAGCGTCTTCACGCTGGCAGAAATACTGGGTCTGAAAAAGCTCGGGGAGGCAGACCACCTGCGCACCGCGCCCGGCGGCCTCGCCCACGCCCTCGAGGGCTCTTTGCATGTTCTGCTCGGGCCCCGGGCCACACGACATCTGGATCAGGGCGAGGCGGAAATTTTGAAGCGCCAAGATTGTCTCCGGGGAATTTCGACGTCATAGAATATCAGAGGGCTCGCCGCCAACGGCACCTGCTTCGCTCACAAGCAAATGGGAGTAGCTGTAGCTCCGTCATTACGGTAAATTTGAGTTAATCAATTCGTAACCATGGGCTTGCCGGAGGTGCCACCTTGAAGCATGCCAATCGCGACGGCTCGGGGGTTGAACGGCGTTTGCACGATCCCATCGAGGATCGGCTGACGCCGCTGGAGCCGCTCGATCTGTCGCGTGTGCACTCAATTGACGACCTGGTGCGAGGCATGGCCAAAACGGCGTTTACCGGGCGGCAACTGGGCGAGGCGGCCGACGTGCTGGAAGCGATGGCCCGCGACCAGGACTGCTTCAAAGTAATGACGCTCGCCGGCGCCATGACGGTGGCCAAGCAGGGACTGATCATCACGGAGCTGATCGATCGCGGCATCGTGAACGCAATCGTTTCCACGGGGGCCTTGATGGCGCACGGGTTGGTCGAAGCCACCGGTCGCGCCCATTTCCGCTACAACCCTGAAGTCTCCGACGAAGAGCTCTACCGGCAGGGGTACAACCGCGTGTACGACACGCTGGAGCCGGAGACCAACCTGGACGATGTGGAACAGGTCATGTTCCGGATCCTGTCTGAATGGGACGCTAACGAGGTACTGTGCTCCTACAAGCTGAACCAGGTGATTGGGAAGCACCTGAGCAAGAATGCCGAGGAGCGAGGCATTTTGAAATCGGCGTATGAGAAAGGCGTTCCCGTGTTTGTGCCCGCCTTTACCGATTCCGAACTGGGCCTGGATTTCGCTTTGGCCAACCGGGGTCGAGAAAAGGAAAACGAACCCAAGCTACGGTTCGATCCTTTTCTCGATCTGGAATATTTCGCGGCGACGCTCTTGAAACAGAAGCGCCTCGGGATATTCACCGTCGGCGGCGGGGTGCCGCGGAACTGGTCGCAGCAGTTCGGGCCCTTCATTGAATTGCGGCACCGGCAACTCGGCGAGGACATCCCCTTGAAGCGCTACCACTATGGCCTGCGCATTTGCCCCGAGCCGGTCTATTGGGGTGGTTTATCGGGCAGCCCTTACAGTGAGGCCGTTTCGTGGGGAAAATTCGTTCCCCCGGCGGAAGGGGGGAGGTTCGGCGAGGTCTTCCTAGATGCCACGGTGGGCTTACCGCTGATTGTGGCCGCGGTTCTGGAGCGGCTTGACCGGGGTAAGGCGCGTGCCGAAGCCAGCAAAGGGAAAAAGATTCTCGCGCGTAAGTAGCGGGTTCGTGGTTCTTGCGCCACTCCGGGGCTGGTTCCTTGGGTCGATGAAGAAATGCCCTGGGTTGGCTGCAGTGCTGCATGTCGAAAGGGGGCCCTCGGGGGCGGCGCTTGGGCTCGCTATTGCCCGCCCAGGCTTGGTTCAGGATCGAAGGCTGCCCTTTTCCGGACGTTTGAGAGGAGGGCGATACGCTGAGCGTTTTTGCTGGCGAGTGAGGACTTTCACTCAAGCACCTAATCGAAGATAAAGATTGCTGACGCGATGACGGTAGTCCACAGGCCGCGCTTGTCGCCCACGGCGGACTGCGTCACGTTGGCGGTTCGGACGATCTTGTTTGACAGGCGGTAGATCTGCTTCTTCTCGTCCCAGGAGCGGTCGGGATCAAATTCGACGTTAAGCGTCGTAGCGAGCATCTCGGCTGCAAGTTCCTCGGCGTAGTCGCCGGCCGCGTCCTCGGTTTCGCCAAAAGAGTGGTGCTCGCTCAGATAGCCGTAAGTATTGCGATCAGCGGGAATCGCCACTCCGATGCTGGATGCCAGCAGGCGGTGCGGTTCGTGGGTAGAGTTTTCCGCCACGACGGCAAAAACCACTTCGCCCGGATTCAGGTACTTCAGGCCTTGCGATCGCGCGATCAGCTTGCAATTCGGCGGGAAGATGGAGGAGACGCGCACCAGGTTTTGTGCGGCAATGCCGGCGTCACGTAGGGCCAGCTCGAAGGATGTTAGACGCTCACGATGTTTTCCGACCCCCTTGGTAAAGAAAATCCGCTTGGGGACCATGTCTTTGGACAATTCTTGTGCCTCCGCCTCGCCCTGAAGTGGAAAGAACAGAATCTAACACAGCGAAATATGAACACAATGTGAAATTTTTGTGGCCGAGGCCGAGAAATTTTGCGGAGGCTGAAGGCAGCCTCCGCCGTATCGATTCGAAGGGAGCTTAGTCGATCAAGCGCCCGAAACCGAGCTCACCTGGATGTTGTCTCCATTGACGGTCCCAGTGACCTTGGCCTTGTCCCCGGCGTGTTGGTTGAGTTCGTCGAGAACGGTTTTGTCTTCGCTGTCAAGCGTGTAGACCTTGTCGCCCACGACCAGGGCGTACTTCGATCCTTTGGAGACGCAGGCGCGGGTGCAGTCGGCTGCGTTTTCCATCATATGGTGAGCGCCGCACATGGAGTCGCTGACTACGCCGGCGAGGGTCTGCTTGCCGGAATCCTTCTTGGTGCTTTTCTTATCGCCCGCCACAGCGGGCAGGCTGAGGGAAACCAGCAAAAGCGCGCCAGCTAGGTAAATCTCGAATTTCCTCAAACCAGAGCTCATCGTGTTCTCCTGAGTTTTTGGGTACACCGGCTCACGCCGGTCCTGTCATCCTAAGGTGGATGGCACCATTATAGAGCCATCAGGCGCGGGAAAGTTTCAGTCTATTGCGGGGAGAAGCGCAGGGTGACGTCCACGGTTTTGTCTTTGTTGTTCAAGCTTTCATCGACTTTCATATTCCAGCGAGCCGATGCAGGCATGTCGGCAGCGGCATCTTTGAAGAAGCGCTGCGGATAGCTGGAATCGTAAGGCTCGCCTTCGCGGAGCTTCCAATCCTCACGCAGGCGTAGGGCCGCCTTTTCGTCCAGACCCTCGATGTCGACCTCTCCCAGGCGATAGAGGTCGCCTTCTTTGACTTGGAGCGTGTAAGCCACCGTGCTGTCGCTGTCGTTGAATTCCGGCTGAGAGGTCACCCTTGCTTTGAGGTACCCTCGCGAACCATAGAGCTGCTCGACGGCGTGGAAGTCGTCCTCGAGTTGGACGGCATTCGGGGGCTGATTGATATCGAGGTGGATCAGCGGTCGAAGCTTGTCGGCGGGAAAGACGGTGTTGCCGGTCCAGACGATTTGGTCCACTTTGTACTGACGGCCCTCTTCCACCGGGAGCTTCACATCGACAATCGTCTGTTTCGGCAACGTGCTCACCAATTCAGGCTGGGCGTCGCCAAAGGCGACCTTCAGGTAACCCTGCTTCAGGTAGATAGGGCGAAGGGCAACTTTGGCGATGGCCGCAAGCTTGGAGCGCAGGTACTCGCCCTCCGCAATTTCTTTCTTGGCGACGTCATCGAGTATCGGGAGTTGCGAAGGACTAGCCCCTGGAAAATCGACATTTCGGATCGTAATGTCCGTGCCATCGACGGAGTAAAGGAAAGACTGAATCGGACCCTCAGGTGAGTCACTAAACCGAAGATAGTGCACATGGCCGGCTACGCGGCGTTCGGACAACATCGTGTTGAGGCGGTCGGCTAGCTCGTCGGCCAAATGACCGCCAACCGGAAGGCGATTCTTAAACAGCGGAACGTGCTGGCGCAGGCCCTCCCTCAGTTCCTGATCGGAGAACCACACCAAATTATCGAAGTAGACAGGAATGAGTTGATCGCTGTCGGCCAACTGGATTTCTAGTTTGGTTCCCGCGGAAGAGTAGGAATAGCTGTAGGCGATTTCGGTAAAGGCCCCGGTCTCACCCAGCTTCTGACTGGCTTGCTTGAAATTCTGCTCCGTTACTTGCTGTCCGATCTCGAGACCGATGGCCGCGATGACCTCCTCCGGCGTGTAGCGCTTCGTCCCGGTTATGTTGATCGAGAGAAGCTTGTGGGCGGAGGGGGAAGTTGTGCCCGGGCGATGGCGGGGGCTGGCAGGCTTGCCCTGCGCGACCAGAAGCGTCGAGAGCACAAGAACGATGGGAGCGCGAACCAGACTACGCATCAGTGCTTGCCGGGAGTGGCGGCCTGCGCCGGTTTGAGTTTAACCGCGATGTCGATAAAGGCAAGAGCGGCGCGGCTGAGGGCTTTGTCCTTGCGGAAGACCAGGGCAAGATCGCGGCGGACCTGGGCGTCTGAAATCGGGATGGCAGCGAGTGCGTTGGCCCGAACATCTTCCAGGACGTTGGAGCGGGCGATGAAGCCGACGCCCACATCGGCCGCTACGAAGCGTTTCAGCAATTCGCTGGAATCGAGCTCCATGGAAAAATGCGGCTTCAGCTTGCGCTCATGGAATAGCTGTTCCAGGGCATCACGAGTGTGGCCAGCCTTGGGAACGAGCAGCGGGAATTTTGCGACTTCCGCGATCGAGACCGATTTCAGTTTCGCCAGGGGATGGTGCGGGGGCGAAATGGTGACGAGTTCGTCGCGGTGAATCAAGACCACGGTCAGACGGTTGTCGGTCACAGGTAAGGAGACCACCCCAAAATCCACGGAGTTGTCGATCACGCTCTCCAGGATTCGGCCGTAGTAGGCGCGCTTGATGTTCACCGCGACCGTCGGATACTGCTGCTTAAATTCTGCGAACACTTCCGGCAGGATATGCAGGCACGTGCCTTCGTTGGCGCCCACGACTATTTCGCCGCGCGGAACACGCTCGGTTTCGGCGATGGCAGTGAAGACAGTCTTGCGCGCTTCCAGCGTTTCCTCGGCATATTTCTGAAAAATTTTTCCCGAAGCTGTGATCGAAACTTTGCCACCAGAGCGGTCGAGCAGCTTGGCGCCAACTTCTTCCTCCAGGGCACGAATTTGCGAGGAGATCGCCGGTTGCGTGCGGAAGCGCTTCTCGGCCGCCCGCGAGAAGCTGGAGAGGCGCGCTACTTCGAGAAAGGTTTCTAGTTGGTCAAAGTCCATAAAAGCAGCGGTTAGCAAATAGCATTTAGCACTTGGCCCTTCGGGGTGGTTCGAGCGGCGATCAAGTTTAATGGCTAAATGGCAAGTGCCGGTTGCTCAGTGCCGTTCGCCACCATCATAAATCGTTCCTATGCGAGCTATTGAAATTATGAATTTCACCGGCGGGGGGAAGGCTCCTGCGCTCTCGATTCATAGTCGCGGAGGTTTTTATGCCCGGCGTGGATTGCAGCCCGGGAGAAACCTGCTTGGGTCTGCCTCCGGTCTGGCCGGGCAAAGCGGAACCGACGGCGAAGGTTTCCCGACCTTGGGGAGAGGCTGCGGCGGAATATCCGGCGAAGCCACATTCGGCTTCTGAACGAGGCAAGTCCGGACTGATCCTCGGTTGAAAACCCTTCCCCGACGGGGGTGTGGCCAAGCACTTTCACCTGCTCCCCCTCTCCCTGTATAAGTGATTGAGTTTCTGCCGCTTGGGCACGGATAACCTCCGCTTATGCGGGCCATAAAAACAATCAATTTCGCAGGAATCCGCCAAGGTACTATCCTGACTTAGGGCCTGCCGCGCGAGATAGCAGGCGCACAAAACTCCCAAAATTCCCAAATGAAGGCTTTTATTGCGACCGAAGCTGCCGGAAATCCGCGTGTGGCTGCGCCGCTAATTTCTCGCCTCCGTCTGAGTTGGAGGCGCAAAGGAGCATTCCATGGCTGACCCGAAGAGTGTCCTGGAATTCGTGAAGAAGAACAACGTCAAGTTGTTGGATTTGCGCTTCACGGATCTTCCCGGACTTTGGCACCACGTTTCCTACCCCATCGACCAGTTCAGCGAGTCCTCGTTTGAAGAGGGCTTCGGCATGGACGGTTCGTCCATTCGCGGCTGGGCGGCCATCCACGAGAGCGACATGCTGCTCATCCCCGATCCGAACACGCACATGCTCGACCCGTTCACCGAGGTGCCGACCCTGGTGATGGTGGCCGACGTGATTGATCCGGTGACCAAGCAGCGCTATGACCGTGATCCGCGCTATATCGCGCGCAAGGCCGAGATGTACCTGGGCTCGACCGGCGTCGCCGACACCGCGTACTTCGGCGCGGAAGCCGAGTTCTTCATTTTTGACAACGTCCGCTTCGATCAGAGGGAACAGCACGGCTTTTATTTCATCGACGCGGAAGAGGGTCGCTGGAATTCCGGTCGCCAGGAAAACAACCTGGGATACCGCCCGCGCTACAAGGAAGGCTATTTCCCGGTGCCTCCTACCGATCACTACCAGGACCTGCGCTCTGAGATGGTTATGACCATGCAGAGCTGCGGGCTCGAGGTGGAGTGCCATCACCACGAAGTAGCAACCGGCGGGCAGACCGAAATTGACCTAAAGTTCGATTCGCTGGTGCGCTCGGCCGACCACATGATGCTCTACAAGTATGTGGTCAAGAACGTTGCCAACCAGTACGGCAAGACCGTGACCTTTATGCCCAAGCCGATTTTCCAGGACAACGGCAGCGGCATGCATACCCACCAGTCGCTGTGGAAGAACGGCAAGCCGCTGTTCGCCGGCGACGGCTATGCGGGACTTGCGCAACTCGCACTGTGGTATATCGGCGGACTGATTAAGCACGGGCCTGCGCTGTCGGCGGTCATCGCGCCGACCACTAACTCGTATAAGCGCCTGGTGCCAGGCTTCGAAGCCCCGGTGAACCTGGCGTATTCGCGGCGCAATCGCTCGGCGGCGTGCCGTATCCCAATGTACTCGGCATCGCCGAAGGCGAAGCGCGTCGAGTTCCGGCCACCTGATCCGAGCTGCAACCCCTACATGGCGTTTGCAGCGATGATGATGGCGGGATTGGACGGAGTGGAGAACAAGATCGATCCTGGCCAACCGCTCGACAAGGACATCTACGATCTGGGTCCGGAGGAGCTCGCCAAAGTTCCTTCCATGCCCGGTTCGCTCGAAGATGCTCTCGACGCTCTGGAGAAGGATCATCAATTCCTGCTCAAAGGCGACGTCTTCACCGAAGAGCTGCTGAGCACCTACATCGAGTACAAGCGCTCGAAGGAAGTGGACGCAGTTCGTCTGCGGCCCCACCCGCACGAGTTCATGCTGTACTACGACATTTAAAACTGTCAGCTTTCAACTATCAGCTGTCAGTTGGGCCCGGGTCAAAGCCGGGCCTTTTATTCATTGTGCCCCGAGCGCCGCGGGAAGATTTTTTCGAAATATTCTGAATTCTTCGCGGTAAATCAAAGTACAATGCCTAGCTCGCTTGGTGAACCATGCTGTACGGGTCCCTTTTGCACGGCGACGCTCCACGCGGTCTTCTCTTGCCAAGAATGGTTTTTGGGGGACCCTCGCGCTGCCCGCGCTGGCTTCACTTAGCGATTTCCGGCGTTGTGTTCGACGCAATACTCTCACTCGGAACTTGTCTGGCGCAGAAAGCGCCGGAAGCCACGACTCAGTCGCGGGAGATCGCTTCTGTTTCCATCTCCCAAGACCCGCAAGACACAATCCAGAGAAAAAAGGACAAGGTTCGTGCCAAGTACGACGTTGACCGCATTGGCAATCGCGGAGTCGGCCATGGAGTCAATATGTACTCGCTTAGCCACGAACGCAGCATCGGTGAATCCCTCGCCCGGGCGATTGAGCAGCATTCCAAGGTGCTCAACGATCCGGTCGTGACCGATTACGTGAATCGGGTCGCGCAGAAGATCGTTCGTAATTCCGATGCCGAGGTGCCATTCGTTATCAAAGTCCTGGATTCGCCGGGGATTGGCGCCCTCGGCCTTCCCGGGGGATTCTTGTACGTGGACAGCGGCTTGCTTCTGGCGACCGACAGCGAGGCGGAGCTGGCCGGTGTCCTGGCCCACGAGATTGCGCACGTGGCGGCCCGGCACGCCACCCGCGCCACCACGCGCCGGTATTTCTGGGACCTGTTGTTTCCTGTGAGCCTGATGGGGGGTCCGATCGGAATCGGAATAGAAGAAGGCGGCGGCATCGCAGTCCCATTTTCGTTGAAGAAATTCAGCCGCGACGCCGAGCGCGAAGCAGACCTGCTGGGAATCGAGTATCAATATGCCGCAGGTTACGATCCGGAAGCTTTCGTCGTTGCATTGGAGAAACTGCAGGCAATCGAAAAACGAATGCACAATCTCTGGACGAAGGCGCCCGGTTACCACTTGATGACCAAGGTGCCATTGCACAGTCGACTGCGTAAGGCCTTCTCCAACTATCCTACGACGGAGGACCGGCTACGCCGACTTCAAGCCGAGATCTCCACTGTCCTACCGGGCAAAACCGACTACATTCTCGACACCAGCGAGTTCCAGGAAGTGAAATCCAGACTGGCCAGCGCTGAGGCTCCCCTGTTGCGCCGGCATTCGCCAGATGGCACCCCGGGCAAGGCTGGGCCGGTACTGCGCCGGGGCAGAGTGCCGGATTCGCCAGACGCCGGAACCAAACCTCCTCCCACCCCAGTCCTGAGCTGGAATTGACTCCTGCTGCAAAGCCGCATTCGGTCCACGACACAACTTTAGGGAAACCTAGTCTGGCCAGAGAGAAACCCAACCGCGGCATGGGCCCCCAAACCATAACCTTCTCGGCAGGTGTCGGTTGCCAAGACAACCGCAGCCAAACCCCAAGCCGGGAGCGGCATCCAACCTAAGTACCGCTTCAGCCGGATTTCGGCCGCTTCGACCGGTCGAGGGCGGCGCCTAGAGAGCAAAACAGAACCGACACCGGGGGAAGTGAGAGCATGAAATATCTTCTTGGAATCGCGGCACTGGCTTTTTGTCTTTCCGCCCCATCGCTGGTACTGGCGCAGGAAGGAAACGAGTACAACCACGCTGAAGTCGGAGTGTTCGTCGATTATCTTAATTATGCTCGGACGCATCCGCATATCAACTTTTTTGGGCTGGGAGGGCGCGCGGCTTTCAACGCCGGCCGGTATGCGCAAGTTGAAGCCGAGATGAATTACGACTTCAAGCGTAATTACACCAACGAGATCTCGAACGGCGTCAGCACGCAGTTTGTAACCACGCGTCTACGCCCTTTGAGCGCGCTGTTTGGACCGAAGTTCAATACCAATGTCGGTGAGGCCCGGGCTTTCTTCACTTTTAAAGCCGGGTTCGTGAACTTCAGCACCACCACAGAGAACCCACCATCCGGATTCACCAACGCGGTGGGAACGATCACTACGGGCAACACGCGGCCGGCACTCTATCCTGGCGTGGGATTGGAAGGCTTCTGGGGACCGTTCGGATTGCGCTTCGACCTTGGGGATGACATCTACTTCGATAATGGAGCGCGGAATAACCTGAGGCTTACCTTCGGTCCGGCGATCCGGTTCTGAACCGGTGAGCAAAAACCCGTGATCGTGAGCGGCAGCCTGCGTGGGCTGCCGCGCGGCGTGGTGCCGATTGTCAGTCGATCAGGAGTGCTCGACCCGCTTGCTCCGTGTCAGGAGCCCGCTAAAGCGGTGTCCGGATACGAATACCGTCGAATTTCCTGCCGCTTATATAATTCCTTTTTCGCTAACCAACCGATCTCATCGAATTTCGTTTTGCTGCGAGGTCTTCATGCGCATTCCAAAGGCAGTCTTGCTTCTTCCAATCCTGGGTGCGACGGCGTTATTAGGATCGGCTCCGAGAGCAAGCGACACGCAGAAGATCGAGTACACGCCCGGTCTCGATTTAAAGTCGCTCGACCGGAGCGTCGATCCTTGCGTGGATTTTTATCAGTTCGTCTGCGGGGGGTGGCTGAAGACGAATCCCATTCCTCCGGATCAGACCAGCTGGGGTCAGGATTCGAAGCTGCAGGAAAAGAACCGGCTCATCCTGCGTCAGATCCTGGAAGAGGCGGCTCAGCCTAATCCAGCGCGCACAGCAGTTCAGCAGAAGATCGGCGATTATTATGCAGCGTGCATGGACGAGCCGGCGGTCGAGGCATCGGGTGTGAAAGCTCTGCAACCAGACTTGAAGCGCATTCGAGAACTCAAATCCGCGCGGGACTTGGCTGGATACCTGGCCAGTTATCATGAGCGCGATGTTTTCACTGTGCTGCCCACCGCCACGCTTTTTTCTTTTACCGCAGACCAGGACTTCAAGGACTCGACGCAATATATTCCTGAGGCCGACCAGGGCGGGATCGGGCTGCCCGATCGCGACTACTACACAAAGGAAGATGCCAAGTCACGGGAGATTCTGACAGGCTACTTGGCGCACGTCGAGAAGATGTTCGAACTGCTGGGTGAACAGCCCGAGGTAGCGGCCGCGAATGCTGAGACCGTGATGCGGCTGGAAACCGCGCTGGCGAAAGGATCGATGACCCGCGTCGAGCGGCGGGACCCGGCCAGCCTCTATCACAAGATGACGCGGGCAGAGTTGCAGGCGCTTACGCCGTCGTTTGATTGGAACGCCTATCTCGCCGGAGTCGGATTGGCGGGCGCGCAGTCATTGAACGTTGTCGCTCCGGAATTTTTCAAGACGCTAGAACAGGAATTGAAGTCACAACCCGTGGATGCGTGGAAGACTTACCTGCGGTGGCATTTGCTGCATTCCAGTGCGCGTTATTTGCCGGCGGCTTTCGTGAATGCGGATTTCGATTTCTTCAGCAAAACGATGGGCGGGCAGAAAGAGCTACAACCGCGCTGGAAACGCTGTGTGCGCTTGGTGGATCGCGATTTGGGGGAAGCACTGGGCCAAATCTACGTGGAAAAGACTTTTGGCCCGGACGGCAAGCAGCGCACCTTGAAAATGGTCCAGGAGATTGAACAGGCCATGGAGCGAGATATTCATCAGCTCCCCTGGATGTCGGAGGCCACGAAGCAGCAGGCGCTCGACAAGCTTCACCTGATCCGCAACAAGATCGGATATCCGGACCGCTGGCGAGACTACAGTTCGATTGCCGTTCGGCGTGAGGATGCCCTGAGCAACGTGCAACGTTCCGTCGCATTTGAGTTCCATCGGCAGTTGAGCAAGATTGGTAAGCCGATTGATCGCGGAGAATGGCAGATCACGCCTGCCACCGTGAACGCCTACTACAACCCTCAGATGAACGACATCAACTTTCCTGCGGGAATTCTACAGCCGCCGTTTTTCGACAAGAAGATAGATGACGCGGTGAACTACGGTGACATTGGCGGAATCATCGGACATGAACTCACGCATGGTTTCGACGACGAAGGCCGGCAGTTCGATGGCCAGGGCAATCTGCGCGACTGGTGGACAGCAGCGGACGCCAAAGAGTTCGAGAAACGTGCGAGCTGTGTTTCAGACCAGTATTCCGAATACCCGGTGGTAGACGACATCAAGATCAACGGCAAGCTTACTTTGGGGGAAGATGTGGCCGACCTGGGCGGGCTCACTTTGGCGTTCATGGCGTGGCAGGAGGCGACACGGAATCAGAAGCGGGCGGCGATGGATGGATTTACTCCCGAGCAGCGCTTCTTCCTGGGTTATGGCCAGGGCTGGTGCACGAATGAAACTCCCGAGCGGCTGCGCATGCGGGCGGCGATGAATCCGCACTCGCCCGACAAATACCGGGCCAACGGAGTAGTTTCCAATATGCCTGAATTCCAGAAGGCGTTTGCCTGCCAGGCGGGCCAGCCCATGGTCGGGACCAGCCGGTGCCGAGTCTGGTGAGCGTGTGCCGCCTCGGCGGAATTCCAGCTTTTCCAATCAGCGCCACCGAGTCGAGAATGCCGCTTCCCTTGGCTTGAGGATCGGACTCGGAGTGCTCACAGAGTTCGCATTTTCGTCCGCCGCACCCAAGGCTCCATTCCCGTACCGCGCAGTTTCAAAGTAATTCGAGAACTGGAGGGTCTTTGATGAAGCAGTTCCTGTGGCTTTCTCTGTTCACCCTGACCTGCGCCGCCGGGGGGCAAACCGCCCCGCCAGCGGACTCGGGCCGCCTATTGCTTCCGAAGAATTTTGTCTGGGGATACGCGCAATTCGATATTGCCCCGCCGCACAACGAGCCTGATCCGAACCTGTGCGCCGCCAATGCGCGCGATTTCGGCGGCGCCAATGCCCCCTGCAACGCCTTTGCACGCTACCTGTTGTGGGGATATGTGGAATTGCGTCCGTTTGCGCGAACGCCCCTGCGGCGGCTGCTGTTTTTTGGCGAGCCGCGTTTCTTATTCGGGAGGAATGTGCCCCAGGCGCGGTATACCTGGTCAATGGCTGGGATCGGGTGGGAGCGGTCGTGGGGTGCGGGAATCGAAGTTGGGCATGGGTTTGAAGTCCGAGTGACCCAGCACTTTCTGTTTCAGCGATTCGGCTCCCGAGATCGCTACCTGGGGCCAGCGGACTTGGGCGTAAACGGGCCATGGGGACGCTATAACGTGATCGGCGTGAGGAAATATTTCGGGTACAGGAGGGAGGGTGAGTAGGGTTACACAACTCTTTGACGAAGCAGGCGAATTCGAGACGTTGCAAAAACCCAGATTCCTCCAGGTCTGAAATCGTCCCCTGACAACCACCCGCCGGTAGCAAACGGCTCTGTTCAAGGCTCGTGCTATGCTCAGGTTTCGAGCCAATCGCCTTGCCCACGCCTGAAGCTCCAATCGACTCGCGGGAGCCGCTCGATGTTGCTGCGGCTGTGGCCAGCATCGCGTTCCAGCATCCGGAGGCGGCGCGGCAGAATCTTTCGCGAGCTGTGAGGCTCGTTTCCCCTGGTCTGGCGGCTGCCCTTCCGGCGTTGCTGGCGGAAATTCCGGATCCCGACTCTGCCCTTATTCTCTTTGACCGGCTGGTTAGCGAGCCGGGAGGAGAAATGGTGCGCTGGCTGGAGCGTCATAACTTTCTCGCGCACTATGCCATTGCCGTCTTTGGGCACAGCCGCTATCTGGGAGAAACGCTGATCCAGAATCCCGATCTGCTGCAGTCTTTTCTCAGGGAAAAAAATCTGGACCGCAGTTTGTCGCGAGAAGAGTTTCACGAAGCTCTGGCACGCTTCCGGTCGCGGTCGTTCGAGACCGACGTGTCGTTGTTGCTGGCACGCTTCAAGCGGCGGGAATACGTGCGAATCATGCTGCGCGACGTGCTGAAGATCGCGCCGCTGGCGGAGACCACGGCGGAAATCTCGGCGCTTGCCGATGCGCTGATCGAAGACGCTCTGCGGGAGGCCGATAATTACTTGCAGCGGCGGTACGAAGCTCCGCAGCATCTCGACGCGGAAGGACGCCTGGTGGATACCTCGTTCACGATTCTTTCCCTAGGCAAGCTGGGGGGCAACGAATTGAATTACAGCTCCGACGTGGACTTGCTTTTTCTGTACGGCGACGGCAAGGAGCCGGCACAAGCTTCCCTGTCGAACAAGGAGTATTTCATCCGCCTCGCCCAGCAGGTTACCGAGATACTGTCGCGGGTCACGAAGGAAGGACCGACTTTTCGCATTGACCTGCGGCTTCGTCCGCAAGGAAATGAAGGTGAGCTGGCGGTCAGCCTGGGTCATGCGCTGCGTTACTATGCGGAAACAGCGCACGATTGGGAGCGACAGGCGTTGATCAAAGTGCGCTGCTCGGCTGGGGATCCTTTGCTGGCACGGGAGTTCATCCGCGGCGTGCAGGCGCACGTGTACAGCGAGCGGGTGAATTTCGCGGCGATCAAGACAGCACTGGTGTCGCGGGAGAAGATGCAGACGCGGCGGCGACCTCGGGTCGTACATGATGATCATTCGTTAGATGTGAAGATCGATCACGGTGGGATTCGCGACATCGAGTTTCTGGTGCAGTGTCTGCAACGGGTGTATGGGGGAGCGGAGCCGTGGCTGCGTTCAGGCGGCACCCTGTTCTCGCTTCAGAAGCTTCATGACAAGCGACACATCAGCGGGAAAGAGTTTCATGAACTGACCAGCGCTTATGTCTTTCTGCGGCACCTGGAACACCGGCTGCAACTGCGACAAGGTCAGCAGACGCACCGGTTGCCCGGCAATCCAGTGGAATTGGACATTCTGCGGCGGTCGATGGTACGGCTCCTCATGGGCGAAGACCGCTCTGCCGACATACTGGAAGCCGTGCGGCGGCGCATGGCAGCGGTGACGGAGATTTATAACCGGATCATTTATCACCAGCAGGCGCGCAAGGACCAAGAGGCGGCCGACAGAGAGTTTCAGCTGCGCAGCCGGGTGGAGCTTAGTGGAACGGACCAGTCGAACCAACAAATTCTGGAACGACTGGCGTCGGATGTGCCTCGACTGCACGAAGTCGCTGGCCGCAGCGATCTCGGACCCCAGACACGGCGGAACCTGTATCGGTTTCTGAGTTCCGCGTTCACCAGTTCGGAGCGCTATGCGGCGGTGGTGCGGCATCCCGAAGCTGTCTCGCGAGCGTTGGTGCTCTTCGACACCAGCGATTATCTGACGGACATCCTGATCCGGCACCCTGAAGAAATCGCTACCCTCGCTGAACAAGGCGAGACGCCGTCACGCGTGGCGAGCGGATACCTGTTCGATGGGCCAGGGGGAGCGGGGCCGGCCTGGGGCGATCCGGTGTTTGCCTACCTAGCAACCTCATCGGCTGCCTACGGCGAGAAGCTTTCGCTGCTGCGGCAGCATTATCGGCATCGGACGTTTGCCGGTGGGGCTAAGGACATCACCGAATTGCGGGACGTGCACGAGTCTCTGGCCAGTGCGACAGCCGCTGCCGAAGGCGCGATTCTAGCAGCATTCGGTATCGCTGAGCACCCGGACGGTCTAGCCGTGATGGCGCTGGGACGGCTCGGCACGGGGGAGTTCGACCTGCTCTCGGATGCGGACGTGCTGTTCGGGTGCGAAGAGACCCACGATCGCGCCGCTCTGACCAAGGCAGCCGAGCAGATGATGCATGCCCTGGCTGCCTACACGCGCGAGGGCATGGTGTTTCCCGTAGATCCGCGATTACGTCCGCGGGGGGGAGAAGGGGAATTGCTGGTCACGCCGAAGCAGTTGGAGGTTTACTTTGCGCAGGAGGCGCAAGCCTGGGAAGCCTTGATGTATACCAAGTTGCGCTTCCTGGTTGGGTCGCGGCGAGTCGGGGAGAGAACCAGTGCCGCGGTCAGAACGCTGTTTCAACGCTTCGCGGCAGATTCGAATTTCTTGCCTGCAATCCGCGAGATGCGGACGCGGCTGGAAAGCGCGGAGAAAAGTTTCAAGACTTCTCCCGGCGGAGCCTACGACATCGACTTCATCGCCAGCTACCTGCTGATCAAGCATGGCTTGCCCGAGACGAGCGGAAGCCTGCGCGATCGGCTATGGCGATGTGCGGACGCCGGGATTCTAGACAAGACGGAGGCGGGGCGGCTGGATCACGCGGCGGAGCTGTTGCGCACCGTGGAGCATGTGGTGCGGCTGGTGGTTGGCCGGACTCGCAAATGGCTGCCCGGCACCGAGCACGCGCGGCAAGTCACGGCAGAATTGACGGCAAAAATATTGAGGCGCGAATTCGCTGAAGGACTGGAGGCAGAGTTGCAGCACGACATGCAAAAAGTACGTGAAATTTACCAGCGCGTGCTTGACTAGCCGATCACACCCTGGCTAGCGGCGCCCGGCATCTGCGGCCGGCGGCTGCGCTCGACCAGCCAGATGATGAGGGTCACAATGAGGGTCACAATCAGACCGAGGCAAATCAGCGGGGGCAGAATAATCGCGAGCAACCAGCGTGTCCCTTCCAAGGAAGTACGGTCGCCGGTAATGGAGGCCTGCGGCTGTACACGGGTGGCTCCGGCTACGGACGTGACGTCGCCGGCGATGCGCGTGCCATTGGCCACGCGGATGTCGCCCCAGATCGAGGTTACATCTCCCGTCACTTCCGCACCGTCCTCGATCATGATGTTGCCGTGTATGACGGTCACCTCCCCATCCACCTGACCACGCACATAAACCGAGCAGTTTATGCAGGTAACCTCTCCGGTTTTCTGTCCCGCTTCGACACGAATGTCACGGCTGAATTGGGTCACTTCGGAATTGGCCTTGGCCAATGCAGATAGCGGCAAGATGAAAACCACCAGCAGAGCGCAGGCTAAGCCGAGAATATGGCGGTTCATACGATTCCTCCTGAGAGCCGAAGGCACACACCGGCACGGTATCGGTTAGGGATTATGCCAGAGATTACCGACTGCGGAGCAGGAGGTAGACGAGAAGGGGCGATTTTCCACGCCTGGTGACATTGTCAAAAGGAGCATGTGACCGATGTCATTTCTCGTCTGTTCACGGCTTTCTTTATAATCGGGGGGGTATTTCAACGCTTCCGGAGGTGTATTCATGGCGGGTTCATACAACGCTGTTCCGGTGCCTGGCGACGGCGCCCGGATTAGCTATGACAAGGGGCGCTACACCGTGCCTGATAATCCCATCATTCCATTCATCGAGGGTGACGGCACGGGCCGGGATATCTGGAAGGCATCGGTGCGCGTATTCAACGCGGCCGTGGAGAAAGCCTACCGGGGCAAGCGGCGTGTGGCCTGGTTCGAAGTTTTTGCCGGCGAGAAAGCCATGACGAATTTCAATACCTGGCTGCCGGATGACACGATCGATGCTATCCGTGAATTCAGGGTGGCGATCAAAGGGCCTCTGACTACGCCGGTGGGTGGCGGCATCCGTTCTCTTAACGTGGCGCTGCGGCAGATTCTTGACCTTTATAGCTGCGTGCGTCCGGTGAAGTACTACCAAGGCACGCCTTCGCCGGTGAAGCATCCCGAGCGCATGAACCTGGTTATCTTCCGTGAGAACACGGAAGACGTTTATGCCGGGATCGAGTGGGAGCAGGGCACGCCCGAAGTCGCCCGGCTGATCGATTTCCTCAACCAGGAAATGCTTAAGGGTGGTAGAAAGCAAATCCGGCTGGACTCGGGTATCGGCATCAAGCCCATCTCGGTTACGGGCACCAAACGCCTGGTGCGGATGGCCATCAAGTTCGCACTCGAGACTGGCAAGAAGAGTGTCACGCTGGTGCACAAGGGCAACATCCAGAAGTTCACCGAGGGTGCGTTCCGCAAGTGGGGCTATGCGCTGGCGACCGAGGAGTTTCGCGATAAGCTCATCACCGAGCGCGAGAGCTGGATTGTCGATAACAAGGATAAGAACCCAAACATCACAGTCGAGCAGAATGCCAGCCTGGTGGAGCCCGGCCTGGAATTTGCGGCCGAGCAGTTCCGGCAGTCGATCTACAAGGAAGTGAGGGACGTGCTGGACAAGATCTACAAGACGCATGGCAACGGCGCCTGGAAGAAGAAGCTGATGATCAACGATCGCATCGCGGATTCGATCTTCCAGCAAATCGTGACCCGCGCGGATGAATACCAAGTGCTGGCCGCACCCAACCTGAACGGCGACTATATTTCGGATGCCTGCGCCGCTCAGATCGGAGGGCTCGGGATCGCGCCCGGAGCCAACATCGGCGACGGATACGCAATCTTTGAAGCCACGCACGGCACGGCGCCCAAGTATGCCGACAAGGACGTCATCAATCCAGGGTCGGTCATTCTATCAGGCGTGATGATGTTCCGCTTCATGGGTTGGAACGAAGCGGCTGACCTGATCGAGCAAGGGCTGGAGCGCACCATCGAGCAAAAGAAGGTCACCTATGACTTCGAGCGGCTCATGGAAGGCGCCAAGAAAGTGAAAACCAGCGAGTTCGGCAGCTCGATCATCGAGAACATGGAAGCCGCGGTTCTGACCGTGGCTGATTAAGCAAACCGGTAACCTAAAGGGAGCGCATGACGAGTGCGCTCGCTTACGTGAAACCACAAAGGGCAGAAAGGGGCGCGAAGAGTAATCCGCTTTCGTGGTCCTTTGTGCCCTCTGTGGGTTAGACTTTTGCCCTTCCTTCCCCAGTTATTCTTTTCCGCGCCCAGCGCGGCCAAATGAGAAAGGACTTTTTCATGCGCAACAAAGTAACCATCGTGGGTTCGGGCAACGTGGGCGCTACCGCCGCTCACTGGATGGCCTCCAAGGAACTGGCGGACATCGTGTTGATTGACATCATCGAGGGCGTGCCGCAAGGGAAGGGGCTCGACCTTCTCGAGGCCATGCCCATCGAGAAGAAAGATTCCTTCGTGCTCGGCACGGAAGATTATGCGGATACGGCGAATTCGGACATCGTGGTCATTACCGCAGGCGTGCCGCGCAAGCCGGGTATGAGCCGCGATGACCTGCTCAACATCAACCACAAGATTATGCGCGACGTGGTTGGCAAGGTGGTGCAGTATTCGCCGAACTGTATCCTGATCATCGTTTCTAATCCGCTCGATGCCATGGCGCAAGCGGCTTACAAGCTGAGCGGATTTTCTCGCAATCGTGTGATCGGAATGGCAGGCGTGCTGGATTCGGCGCGGTTCCGGGCATTCATTGCAAGGGAATTGCAGGTCAGCGTGGAAAACGTGACGGCATTCGTGCTGGGCGGACACGGCGATACCATGGTGCCCTTGCCGCGCTACTCTACCGTGGCCGGGATTCCAATTACCGAGCTGATGGAGTCGGCAACGATCGAACGGTTGGTGCAGCGTACTCGCGATGGCGGGGCGGAGATCGTGAAGTTCTTGAAGACTGGAAGCGCGTACTACGCGCCTTCGGCGGCGGTGACGGAAATGGTTGAGGCCATTCTCAAAGACAAGAAGAAGATCCTGCCGTGCGCTGCGTATCTGGAAGGCGAATACGGATTCGAGGGCTTGTTCGTCGGGGTGCCTTGCAAGCTGGGGACGCGCGGTATCGAGCAGATCATCGAAATCAAGCTCACGCCCCAGGAGAAATCGGCACTGGAAAAGAGTGCTGGGGCGGTCAAGGAGTTGGTGAGCGTGATTGGAGTATGAGAGCCGTCTCAGTTATCGGTTCTCACTTAATCGGGTCCGCGAAAGCGGGATTCATATTTAAGTATCCACCATTCGACAGGTTCAGTTGTCAGAGAAAATCTTCCGAGTCGAGACGCGGCTTGCCGCGTCTCCTGGCGGGATCAGAGACCGGGGCCGACACGGTCTTAAGAGAGAACTATTCCGCCTGCTCGCGCGGGACGTCCGGGGACGCGAGCTTCGGGTCCCCGATAAGGTAGTCCACCACGGCCTCACGAATATCTTCGACATCGTAGCGGCGAACGATGATGACAGAGCTAGTACGCAAGTATTTCCAGGATTTCTCCTCGAGGAGATCGGCTAGACCTTCCGGAGTGGCAACCAAATACGACTGAGTCCAGGAATAGTCCGCGGCGGGGTCGTAGAGCTCCACAAACAGTTCGTCACAGACGCGTTTCGGATCGGTCGGACCGGGCACGGCGTCGAACTTGGAAAAAATAAAGGCGTGTGATGCGAATGGAACCGAGCCGCGGATCCGGCGGCAGAAAGGCCAGTACCGACTGGGGATCCACGGCAGGCCTGGCCGGTACGGAAGTGTCCAATTCCGGGGCTCGCGGATACGAAAGGGAACGATCATGGCCGCCCAAACGAGATGCCCAGCGGGCGAAGGCCCACAACCCTGCGGCGCAGCCCAGCAGCGCCAGGTACTTCGGGGTCTCACCATCGAGTAGTGGTTGAGGAGTCAGCACAGATGGAAGTGAACTAGGCGCGCTCGATAGTCAAAGACTTCAGGGTTACATCTTTCATTGGCCGGTCTTGGCGGTTCCGGGGTACTGCCGTGATCTTACTCAACACATCTTGGCCCTCTACCACTTCACCGAAGATGGTGTGCTTGCCCGTCAACCAGGTTGTGGGCGCAACCGTAATGAAAAACTGTGACCCGTTAGTATTCGGTCCGGCGTTCGCCATCGCCAGTTTGCCTGGTGTATCGAACTGGTGAGGCGAGCCACGCGTTTCGTCTTCGAATTCGTATCCCGGACCGCCCATACCGTTGCCCGCGGGGTCGCCGCCCTGGATCATGAATTCAGGAATCACGCGATGAAAAATCGTGCCGTCATAGAGACGGTCCTTGCTCTTCTTGCGCGAAACCGGGTGGGTCCATTCGCGCCTGCCTTCGGCGAGTTCGATGAAGTTGGTGACCGTCTTGGGCGCATCTTTTTCAAATAAACGGCAGACGATCCGGCCTTCCGTGGTGTCGAAAACAGCGTAGGTGCCGGGTTGGCGGGTCATAGGAGTCCTTTCTTCAAATAATCAAGGCGAGCGCGGAACGCCCTCGCGACAGCCGGCGAGACGGCGGCGCTACTCATTTGGGGGCTGCCGCGCCTCCACGTTCGATGGTGATGTGATTGATTTTCACTGGACGAAAGGGGCGGTTATCGCGAGGATCGCTGGCCATGCGGGCAATCTGCTTCACGAGAGTCACGGTCGCCGGATCGCATTGTCCAAAGATGGTATGGCGACCGTTCAAATGCGGTGTAGGCACCTCGGTGATGAAAAACTGGGAACCGTTAGTGTTAGGGCCTGAATTGGCCATGGCCAAGCGGCCAGGGCGGTCGAACGTCAGGGTGGGCACGATTTCATCACGGAACTTATAGCCGGGATCGCCAGTGCCGTTGCCGGCGGGGTCACCGCCCTGAATCATGAAATTGGGGATTACACGGTGGAAGATGGTGCCGTCGTAGAGAGGGACTCCGTGCTTGGTCGCGCCGCTGGCCGGGTTCTTCCAATCTTTGGTGCCGGTGGCTAATCCGATGAAGTTGGCCACCGTCTCGGGAGTTTCCTTCTCGAATAGCGTGCAGCGCATCTTGCCGGCCGTGGTGTCGAAAACAGCCACCGGTTCAGCCGACGAGGCAGTCTTAGGGGCGGCTTTAGAGACCTTGTTGGTCCCTGCTTGCGACCATACCGCCAGGGAAATGAATAGAAACGAGAGTGTTGCCAGAACCTTTCCCATTCAATCACTCCTCAGATATTCGCCTTGGCCACGGATTAGCACGGATGAACACGGATCACGGTGCCCTGGCTAGTCGCGATTAAAGAATTGTACGACAGCGGGTTCAGTTGCTGGGTGTCTCCTCGATTTGCTGGCTGACGCGTTCGACTTCTCTCATGACCCGCAACAGGTTTCCGCCAAGAATTTTCCTGATGTCTTCGTCTTTGTAGCCGCGGTCAACCAGCGCCTGAGTGATCTTGGGCAGGTCAGCGGCGGAATTGATTCCTTGGGGCAGTGCGCCGCTGACTCCATCGAAATCCGAGCCCAGGCCGACGTGATCAATCCCTGCGACTTTGGCGATGTGGTCAATGTGGTCGATCAGCGACTTCAATGGCGGCCGCGGGATCCGTCCCAGCCACCGTTCTTCGATAGGCTCCACGTCCATGTATTCGGGTTTCTTGCCCTCGGCCTTCTGTTTGGCGAGAGCTTCTTGAACGGCGCCTTCCCGGGCTTTGCTCTGGGCTGCTTCTGCTTTCAAGAAATCCTCGTCAACGAACCCTGCATAGAAATTAACCATGACCACGCCATTGTTCTTTGCCACCGCGCGCAGCATGTCATCGGTCATGTTCCGTGGTGCGCTGGTGAGGGCCCGTGCCGAGGAATGGGACGCAATGACTGGGGCTTTACTGACCGCGATCGCATCCCAGAAGGTTTTGTCTGCGACGTGGGAGATGTCGACCATCATGCCCAGGCGATTCATCTCGAGGACCACTTGCTTACCGAAATCAGTGAGCCCGTTGTGATGCTGGACCTTGGGATCGTTGATGTCGCCCGAGGAATCGGCCCATTCGTTCGTATTCGACCAACTCAGGGTCATGTAGCGCACGCCAATACGATAGAAATCGCGGAGCAGACCTAAGCCATTCTGGATAGCGTGGCCGCCTTCGATTCCCATTAAGGCGGCAAATTTCTTTTCCTGGTGAGCGCGCTCAATGTCGGCTACGCTGAAGGCCATCGTCATTCGGTCGGGATGATGGGCCGCCTGCTGGTAGACCGAGTCGATCAGATCAAACGCTTGTTTAGCATAGTTCGCCGGCGGCGTAGTTTGCGGGTCCACCCAGATCGAGAAAAACTCCGCTCCCAGGTTTCCGGCGCGGACCTTGTCGAGGCTGATCTGGCCTTTGTCGTGGGGATCAGCGCTGCCGATGTCGAAGCCACGTTCGAGAAACCGCTGGGGGGTGTCGGCGTGCGTGTCCACCACTAGGGCGGAGTCATGCAGGGCCTGAGCATGTGGACCGACCTCGAGGCTGTCATTCTGGGCGGCAGCGATCGCACAAGTCGAGATAAGCAGGAGAAGGCAGGGTCGGCAGTCGAGTCTTGGCATGAGTCCACGCGTCTGAGTTCAGGCGCAAGGGAAGGATTGTATACGGGGTCGGGGGCGAGATGGAAATTCGAGCGGCTACTCAGCGCGAGTCAAAGCGGTATCGGCCGGCAGCGGATGTTCGGTTGGGAAGATAGTCTGATTTTGCCGCCAATCGGAATAGCGATCGGAAACCATTACGTGAAAAACCCACTGACGGCGCTCTTCTTCGGGCTCAACCAGCCCGAGCGCTTTGAGGTAGAACAAATAACTCTCGACATAGCGAATTTGCGCCTTGCTCATACCTCGTCGCTGCAGGTCCAGTGTGACTCCCGCCAGGTGTGACGAGGCGGTTTCGCCCTTTTCCGGGGCGGCATTAGAGTTGCGTCGGCGGAGCCTGCGCTGCACCCTCACCGTGCGGACAGCGGAGTTGACCTGAATCTGAGCATGGAACTGGCGGTAGTAGGCCTGGCTCAAATCTTCGACGAATTCTCTCGTCCAGGCACGGCAGTAGCGGCGGGCGGGGTCGAGGCGCGGGTCGAAGCGCAGGGATTCACTCTCGCGGATCGGCACCAGAGCCTCCTTGGCCTTCAGTTGTTCCAATTCCTGATCGTCGGCAATACGGGGAAGCTCCAGGCGATCGATTTCCTCGTTCTGCCGGAGCAGGGAATCATGGGATGGCCGGAACATGGGGTTCCAGCGCACGCGGCGGAAGTGCCGTTTCCAGGTGCGCGGGCGCTGCGCCGTTCCATTGTGGTGCATGGCAAAGACCGGGCCGCAAAGGGCGAGAGTCAGCAATGCCAGCAGCGCTAGGGAGCGTGGGAGTCTTACGGGCAACGAAGTGGCCTCAATTCCGGGGGGCTGCCTGTGGCTTAAGGCAGAATGCGATTGTAAACCAGAGTAGGAAGAAAGCAAGTACTCAAGAAACGGTGATTGTCGTTACCAAAGATATGCGAGAGGGCAGTTACGGAAGAGAGATTACCGATTACGCGCCTGGCGTACCGGCGACATCCCGATTTTCATGTCGTCATCCCGAACCGGCGTAGCCGGAGAGGGATCTAGCGTGCAATGAAAATGTTGTCGTTCTCGATGCGAGATCCTTTCCGGCCTGAGACCGCTGAGGATGCGCCGGCGGGCTCCCGCTCCGCTCCCGCCCGCTAAACGGCGTCACTTCCTGAACAAATCGCCGATGGCTTGCTTGATGACCTCGCCGCCGACTTGCGCAATGGAGCGCGTCAAGGGGATGTCCTTGGGGCAGACTTCGACGCAGTTCTGGGCATAGCCGCACTCCTGGATGCCGCCGTCTCCCATAAGGGCTGCTAGACGTTCGCGCCTGAGGGCTCTTCCCGTGGGGTGGGTGTTGAAAAGGTGGACTTGCGAAATGGTCGCGGCACCCACGAATCCAGTGCTTTCGTTGAACTGCGGGCAGGCTTCCATACAACAGCAGCAGGAAATGCAGCGGGAAAGCGGATAGGCCTGCTCCTGGTCTTCCATGCTTAGGCGGGGTCCGGAACCGAGATCGTAGGTGCCGTCAATCGGCACCCATGCTTTTACGGCCTTGAGATTCTCAAACAGCACGCTGCGGTCAACCGAGAGGTCGCGGATCACGGGAAATTTCGAAAAGGGCTCCAGCTTGATAGGCTGCTCGAGCTGATCGACCAACGCGGAACACGCCATGCGGGCGCGGTTGTTGATGAGCATGGCGCAGGAGCCGCACACTTCTTCGAGACAGTTGGAGTCGTAGGTGATGGGCGTAGTTTTTGTGCCGCCGCGCGTCACCGGGTTCGTGGCAATGTCCATCAGGGACGAGATGACGTTCATGCCCGGCTTCCAGGCAAGCTCGAACTCTTCCCAGTGAGGCCGGGATTCTGGGTCTGCCTGACGCTTGATTCGAATAATTACGTTTTTATGATCAGCCATGAGTATCGGTCTTCTGGTGGGTGTTAATTCCTAACACCTGGCACATCGTTCAATGATGTAGACACCCGCTTAAAATTGCCCGCACGCCGCCTAGGATCAGGACCACCACGGTCAGCCAGGGAAGTAACTCAAAGCCTAACAAGGGCACGACCAACAGAACCACGCCCGTGACGACGTACAGGATGCTCAGTCGCGAGTTGAGGTTCCGTTCCAAGTGCATCTTCTAGTTGGTCCGCGATTTAGTACTTCCTGGTTCGCGGCGGAATCAGTGAAACGTCTACCGGTTCAAATTCGAATTTGGGTTCGTCGGCATCCGGCGCAAAGGTGGCCTTGGTTGTCTTGAGCCAATTCTTGTCGTCGCGCTCTGGGAAGTCAGGCTTGTGATGCGCGCCGCGGGACTCGTCGCGCATGATCGCTCCCTGGGCAATCACTCGCGCCAGTTGCAGCATGTTGTAGAGCTGGCGCGCGAACACAAACGACGTATTCGCCCACTGCGTGCGATCGCTCAAATTGATGCGCTGGTAGCGCTCCAGCAGTTCGACCAGTTTGGCATCGGTTTCCTTCAGGTTCTTGTTATAACGGATGACGGTGCAGTTCTTGGTCATCACGTCGCCCAACTCGCGCCAGAGCAAGAAGGGATTCTCGTTGCCCTCCGCCTTCATCAGATGGGCATTGATTTCTTCCTGGCGCTTGCGCTCCGCGTCGAAGCAGCCGTTGCTGGCAGCGCTGGTGGAATTACGGGCGTACTTGACCGCTTCCGGTCCGGCAACAAATCCGCCAAAAATGCACGAGACGAGCGAGTTTGCTCCCAGGCGATTGGCGCCATGGTACTGGTACTCGCACTCGCCGGCAGAGTAAATTCCGGGAATGTTCGTGGCTTGCTTGAAGTCCACCCAGAGTCCGCCCATGGTGTAGTGCATCCCGGGGAAAATCTTCATGGGCGTGGCGCGCGGATCGTCGCCGACGAACTTCTCGTAGATTTCCAGGATGCCTTCCAGTTTGCGATCGAGCACTTTGCGGTCGATATGGGTCAGATCGAGATAGACCATCGGTTTGCCATCGATCCCCAAGTGATGCTCGTAAACGACCTTGTGAATGGCGCGGGTGGCGACATCGCGCGGGACCAGGTTGCCGTATTTGGGATACCACTCTTCGAGGAAGTACCAGCGCTCGCTTTCCGGGATGGACTTAGGATCGCGCTGGTCACCTGATTTCTTCGGCACCCAGACGCGTCCGCCTTCGCCGCGGGCTGACTCGGACATCAGACGCAGCTTGTCTTCGCCCGGAATGGAGGTTGGATGGACCTGGATGAATTCGCCGTTAGCGTAATAGACGCCCTGCTGATAAAGGGCCGACTGGGCCGAGCCCGTGCAGACGACCGAGTTAGTAGATTTTCCGAAGATGGCGCCGATTCCGCCGGTCGAGACGATAATCGCATCCGCCGGGAAGGTGCGCACCTCCATGGAGCGCAAATCCATGGCGCAGATGCCGCGACACACGCGAGTGGGATCAATGACCGCGGAAAGGAATTCCCAGCCCTCGTACTTGGTGACTTTGCCCTCTGATTCATAGCGGCGCACTTGTTCATCGAGTGCATAGAGCAGTTGCTGGCCGGTAGTGGCGCCGGCGAATGCAGTGCGGTTATAGAGGGTGCCGCCAAAGCGCCGGAAGTCGAGCAAGCCTTCGGGAGTGCGATTGAAGGGAACGCCCATGCGGTCGAGCAGATCGATGATGCCGGGGGCCGCCTCGCACATCGCCTTGACCGGAGGCTGGTTGGCCAGGAAATCGCCGCCGTAGACGGTGTCGTCGAAGTGCTGCCAGGGGGAGTCGCCTTCGCCCTTCAGGTTCTTGGCTGCATTGATGCCACCTTGCGCGCAAACGGAGTGAGAACGCTTCACGGGTACGATGGAGAACAGGTCCACCTGGCCGCCCATTTCGGCGATCTTGATGACGGCGGAGAGTCCTGCCAGCCCGCCGCCTATGACGATGATTCTAGGATTTGATGCCATGTCACTCGAGTTCCCATCTGCCGGGATTCAGCCCGGTTTATGAACGTAAAACAGCCGAATGCGCCGCGCTCGGCATCGGCTGCAACGGCGTTCTCAAGAACGCATACATGGTGGCCACCCCGGCCGCGATGAAGATCAGCGCAATGGCGAGGCAAGCGTAGCCCCACTTGCGGCGCGCGTTGTCGCCGCTGGTAATGCCCCACTTGGCGGCGAACAGCCACAATCCATAAGCAAAGTGCCAGGAGGCTGCCACCACGGCGATCGCGTAAAAGGCAAGGATCCAGGGATGCTGAAATTCCATTTGCACTTTAGGAAACGCGGCGGCCGGTTCAGAGAGAATATGCACTCCGTAAAAGCGCAGGTGCCAGACGTGATAACCCATGTAGAAAAACGCGATGGCGCCGGTCCAGCGCTGGGCCGCATACATCCAGTTGCCCATCCAGGGATAGTCTCCTACATTCGTTTCGCCGCGGTACCAGATGTAAAAGCCATACAGGCCGTGAAACGCGATGGGAATCCAAATGAAGCACAGCTCCAGAAAAAAGACGAATGGAAGACCGGCAAGCAGCGCGACTTGCTTGGTGTAGGCCGAGGGGCCTTGGGTCGCGACGAAATTGGAAAAAAAGTGCTCGACCAGAAACGCCCCAATCGGGATGATGCCGGTCAATGAGTGCAGCCGGCGCAAAAGGAAGGAATGACCCTGCCCGGCTCGCAGGGGGGCGACGCCTTTGCCTTGGGTCGGAGCCGCTGGACCGGCCGTCGTTGCCACGGAATGCTCCTTGTAGGTTCCCGAACGGTGATGGAACCTTTCATTATCTTGGTGCTACAGAAATGAAGTCAAGAAAAGAGGAAGTGCAGAACCACGGGAAACATAATGATGTGACGGCAGTCACCGAGGATGCGTGAGGCCGGAAACGGTTTCGCCACTGCCATCGGAGACGAGGTTTCGTGGCATCGCATGTCATTTCTGGTCGTACCACGCTAGGAATTTGCGGAACGCCGCTCCACGATGGCTGTAACGGGCCTTCTCTTCTGGCGCGAGTTGGGCGAAGGTTTTCTGGATTTGCGGGAAGTAGAAAAGCGGGTCGTAACCGAATCCGCCGGAACCGCGAGGCCGGTCCAGAATGATGCCTTCTGCCTCGCCACGGAAGGTGGCAACGGTTTGGCCATCGCGGGCGGCGGCAATCACACAGACAAACCTCCCCGTTCGCCGATCTCGAGGCATGCCCTTGAGCTGTCGGAGAACGCGCGCGTTGTTTGCCTCGTCGTCCGTGTTGGTCTCGGTGCGGTGGGGTTTCTCGGCGGCGTAGCGGGCTGAATGGACGCCTGGAGCGCCGCCCAGAGCATCAATTTCCAGGCCAGAGTCGTCTGCCAACACAATTTCTCCAGAAAGAAAGCGGCTGTAGTGCTCGGCTTTCTTGCGGGCGTTAGAATCGAAGGTTGGCCCGTCTTCGATTGCTCGCGGAAGGGAAGAGAATCCAGGCACGCTTTTCACTTCCACACCGTGCGACTGGGCAGCGCCCGCGAAGTCGCGAAGCTTGCCCGAGTTCGAGGTGGCGATGAGGATGGGTTTCATGCCTTAGCGCTGAGCCCTCGGCGCTAGGCTCCGGGAAAGCAAGAGCAGAAGGCCAAGGGTCTATCATCTATCGTTTCCATGTCGTGATCCTGAGAGACACCTTCTAGATCCCCGAAGCATCCCGCGAATATCGTAAGCTCAGTCGTGCACGCCAGCTCCTTCGCGGGCCGCAGGCCGGTTCAGGATGACAACATATATTTTGATCGTCTCTTGTCCGCTCGGATGACGGCAACTAGGAGAACCGCAGTCACTCCCGATACCACTCCTCCCAGCGTGCGGTCCCAGGTGCGCGTCAGCGTGACCCGGACACGGTTGTCGCCGGGCGGAAGTTGAAACATCAGCTGTCCCGTCACTTCGTGAGCTTCAGTCGGGACAAGGTGGCCGTTCACCTCTACCGTCCAGGCTGGGTAATTGAATAGTCGCAAGACGGCGCGGGCGGGTTGCGTCACGTCAGCGGTGAAGAGCCTGAATTCGGGCGACCATTGCTGGACGTGAATGCGAGCCTGGCTGGCTCCTTCGACGATGACTTGGCCGACGTTTTGCTTGATCTCGTAAGGGTCCGCGCCGGTCGGGACATATTCGTCGGTGCCCTCGTAGCCCTGGCCTTCTTCCAAGTTGTCACGCATTTCGGCGATGTCATCGGCGCCATCCCACCATGGAGTTTGGATTTTGTACCAGCCGGTGGCGATTACCCCAAGCATGAGAAGGCATACCAGGGTTCTGCTTATCCAGCGTCCCATTCCCAGCGTGACCCATAGGGCGAACGCCAGGTTGAGACAAAGCAGCCAGCGCCAGGGCAATTGCACGAAGCGGAGCTTAGGCAGGTGCTCCCAAAAGAAGAACGTGACGGAAAACATCAGCAGCAGGGCGGCTGCGCTCCAGGCTGTCAGCGCCCACCAGAGCAGCGGCTGGTTGCGTCGCGAATTGCGCGCCAGAAATGCCGCAGCCACCAACACGACGATTTCGTTAAGTGCGACTGTGGAGACCAGCAGGTTGAAGCGGTTGTGGTCGGGGTCGGGGATGACCGTGAACAGAAAATTGTCCTGCGGGCGCACACCAGGGGAGAGCACTTGCGCGATGTTCACCCACTTCTCTTCATAGACGGCTGGCAGTAGATAGAAGCCAGACAAGGCAGCCCCCAGGATCACCGCGGTGGCTCCACAGAGCAAAATTCGCGGCGCGCGTCGAACCATGGCAACAGCCACCACCAAGAGCGCGAGCGAGTAATTCACCATGACTGCTGCGGGGGCATTGGTCAGCCATGCGCCGGCCACGACTAGGGAAAGCGGAACAATTATTTTGCGTCCGTCTTGCTGGGCGCGCAGCACCCACAGCAAGAGCAAGGGGAGCAACCCGGCGGCCAACAACTCGGCAAATGCGCTTCGCCAATAGACGATCACGATGTGGTAGGGGTTGATCGCGTAAAGAGCGGCAGCGAAAGTGGCATCAGCTCGTGAGAGCCATTGGCGCGCGAGAAAGAACATGGAGACACCGGCCGTGCTGAGTGCAATCCAGATAAATGCCGGCGCAACCAAGGCCCAGGGAAGTACCAATCCCAGCAGTCCGCCCAGTACCCAGGAAGCGGGCGGATAGAAAAGAAAACGGGCTTCGCCGTAGCTGTAGTGCGCCATCGCGGCCCAGCGTGGGTAGACGATGCCTTGCTTCCACTGATTGACTACTTCCATCCAGGAGTTGAGATGAAATTCGAAATCGTGCCCGGAGGGGTTGCCGAGGAAAAACATCGGGACCAGCACTGCGAAAGCTGCTACCGCAATGAGGATTGCGGGTCCAGGAAACAAGTGAGGCAGGCGCGCTTCACTGGCGTGTTCTTCACAAGCTATGGTCATCGTCTTGCTGGAAAGGGGTAATTTGAGAAGGGCTCCTTTTCGAAATGCCAGCCGGTTTCGGTGTTTACCGAAGAAAGCATAGAGCAAAACCGGCTGTGAGTGGGTTACAACCTGCTGCGATATACTCAACCCTTGGCTACACGCGAATCGTCGGAGTCGTGAATGTACGTGTCGGTTATTCGGAGAATCCTTAGTATCCTCGGTCTATATGGCGCATTGGTTGGATCCGCGGGCTGGGCGCAGTTTCTTCCAGCCCCTTCCAATGGGGCTCCTTTCGGGCCGCTGGAACAATGGAGAAGCGCAATACTCGCCGGAGACACGCTGAGGCTGAAGATGCTCTATAGCGTGAATCCGCCTGCCACGATTGGAGCAGGGGCCAGTGAAACACCTGTCAATGCTGATGCGGAAATAGGCTTTTGGCGGAGCCTCAAGGTCCAGGGCATCAATCTCAAGATCGATCAGTCGAACTCGCCGCAAACCGGGTTGCATCAAGTTGTTTTTGTGGCCGAGGTGAAGTCGGCTGCCAAAGCGCCGGGTCGCACAGTTTATGTTTCGGAAGGGCAGTTATGGGCACAACAAGGCGAGCAGTGGCGCATTGTAGCAGCTAAACGCGGCGATATTGCGCGGCTAGAACAGCCCATTTCGACCAACAAGGATTTGTATCCTGCGGGGGTCGATGCCGAGGCGGCGATCAAGGAAGCGCGAGAGCACGCTGCCAAGAGTGGAAAACACGTGCTGCTTGTTTTCGGCGCTAACTGGTGCTACGACTGCCATGTGCTAGAGGCTGCTTTTCATCGGCCCGACTTGGCCGCGCTTCTCGAAAAGAATTTCGAAGTCGTGCATGTGGATGTGGGCGAAGGCGACAGAAACCAGGAGTTGATGAAGCTGTATGAAGTGCCTATGTCCAAAGGCATTCCTGGGCTCGCCGTCCTGGACGGCAGCGGAAAACTTCTCTACAGCCAGAAGAACGGCGAATTCGAACATGCCCGGGCATTAGCACCGGAGGACCTGGCGCGATTTCTCAACCGGTGGAAGCCGGAGAAGCGCTAATCGGCTTCCCCGGTTAAACCCGAACAGTTAAGACCGGACCAGGCGCACCGCTTACCATCTCGGTGGCCCGGGGCAAGTGAGTTGAGGCAGCGCCCCCCTTTCCTACCTCATCGCAATCCGATGCAACGCGCGTTCCTGGGCGAGGCGCAAGATTTCTCGGCCTCGAATTCATATAACACCATGCCCTCGGGGTTGCACCAATCGGATGCATCGCGGGGTAACAGATCGTTGAGTTGCTTCAGAATCTTGTCCCTCAAGATCATCCTTGCGTCCATGGCGACCATCGCCGGCCCATGCAGCAGGATAAGGTTGGCCTGGGTCTCCTCGGCCAACGACAAGGCAAAAGGAAGGGCATGCAACGAAGTTTCGGAGAAGTCGGCGGGGAAGACTATATTTTTCGGCTTCCAGGTATGGACTTCGACCAGAGCCACTTGCGGCCCGATGGTCATCGCCGGACAGCATGCTTGCCGAAAAATCGTCTCTGCCAGCTCCACCGTATCGACTGGCAGGACTTTAGAACCGTACCAGGGGGCGATAGCCAGCGCGAAGCTCAGGCGCGCTCGGAGGTCGCAGAAAAATCTGTGGTGAACAAGGATGTTGGCTTTAGTGAACCGAGGGTTTAGGTGGAATGCGGGGTGGAGGACTCAGGCTGTGGCTTGCGCCTGGGAACGGCGCTGGCTGCGTAACTCAGTCAGGAATTCTTCTTGGGTCATGTTTTGTTCCTGGCGCAGCAACTGGAGCAAGTCGTCTTTTAGTGCGTCCTGGTAAGAAGGTGAGTGTCCATCCTGGGGTGAGAAGTCGATGGATTTAGGCGCCACGGAAAGCTGCGGCATCACCTCCGACTGGTTGGTCAGGAACTCGATAAAGTGTTCGACCTGGGAGCGCTCATCGCCGGTTCGCGAGGCAAACTCGACACCCATGCCATGACCGGGGTGCATGACACGCACTATGCCCTGGGTGTGAACTTCCCAAGCGGCTGCCCGCAAGCAGAGATCAATTTTGGTCTGACGCGGGAATGGGGATTCGGTCTCCACGTAGCATCCGCCCAAGCTCAGGTCGGACAAAGTGCACTGCGAGAGAGGCTCAGGTTCCGCCGGTACTTCTGGCGAATTGGCGCCCAGCCAGGCGCAGAGGGTTTCCCGATTGGCTTCGGGGAAATCCACGAACTGAAGCCCGGCTTGCCCGTTGGTGTTGGCCCACACTACTTGGGCTTGCGCGCGCAGCTGAGTCAAATCGGGCAGAGAAAATTGAACCTCTACATTCTGTGAGCCCTCGAGCGGCTGAGCGGAAAGCACATCCATTCCGTCTTCGCTGACGTCCAGCATGATGCCTTCTACTTCGGGCGCATCCTGCCAACTCAAAGTAACGGGCAACTGCACGGGCAGACGAAACTTGCGGCGGCGCTCGCGCTTTAGTAAAGCAATGGCTGCGCGAAGGCTGGCGTGGGCCTGCTCACTCTTTATGGGCTTATAGAGAACAAAATTCGCTCCCCGCCCAAAGGCGCGGCGCACATTGGAAGGGTCACTCAGAAGACCGACGGCAATTGCATTCTTGCTGGCGGAATGCCTTACATTTTCGATTACTTGGGCGGCCGCATGAGAATCGTCAAAATCGGCAAGAATGATATCGAAGCATTTTTCTTCGAGCAGTAGAGCCACATCGGCAGAGTTAGCACACAGGTCGCCATCAACTTGGAACTTTGCTAGCACAGGACTGAGCAGCTCGGCCGCGCTGTTGTCAGTCAAAACCAGCAGTGCCTGAAATTGCATATCCCCCTCAGTGGGCCTGACAGAGGCGATTATGGCCAACGCGGAGCGGTTCCGCGGCTCGGGGCTTTGGCGGCAGGCGGAGCGCTCGCGGGAGCAGAGCTGGCTTTGGCGCTCATGGCGCGAGATTCTTCCCCGCCTTCGTCGACGACTACCGGTACCGCTTCTTCCTCGCCATCTGCTAGCAGTGGAGCGACTTCGCGAAGCTTGTCGGCGGCGGCCTGGAGCGCCTCGATCTGCTTGGCCAACGCTGCGTATTGGGCTTGCTTGCGACGCAAGACCTCGTGGATGTCCTTCATAGTTCCCCCTGGGGGCGACTGTAAGGGCGGATATGCAAGCAGTCAACGGTAATCCCCCTGCATCGATTACCGGGGTAACGGCTAGCCGGGTCCGAAAGGGTAGGTGGGCGTGGTTCTAATCCTCTGAAAAGCACCGCCAAAAGTCGGGTGCACGCTGGATTGGGCAGAACCGACAGCCGAGTGCAGAAGTCGGGCAGTTTTGCCGAGGTAACCAAGGTCTAGCGAATCATGGCCGGAGGCCGGGCCTTACCGCACGTCAAGAGTAGCCATTTGGTGCCAGACCTATGGCACGGAAGTGTAATTTACAGTTCTGGAACGCGAATTTAGGGTGGGTGGCGAGCAGTTCTGGGGGAGGGCTGTTCGGGCGTCCCATGACTCAAACTAGGGTCTGGGGCGCTTCTTATTTTTGGGAAGATTTTTCCCCGGCTCCCCAGCAACTTCCCGCTGGGACACGCCAGACTCTTCGCGGACTGCCGTCCCACGGAACTGGCCCTGAACTCCTGAAGAACGCGAACCGCTGACCGAGATCATCGTGGAGCGGCAGGGAGAGTTGTTAGCAGAGATATCCCGGGCTGCCCATCATGGCTTCCAGGGTGGAAGTTAAGCAGAAAGAAACTCTGCTGGAATCGGTATGGGAGAAATTGGGCGCGCTCGAGACCGTTCGATCTTAACCTCAGTTGGTTTGGCCAAGAGCCTCCTCAGCACGGTGGCTGGCATCTTAAATGCCGGTGCGGAGGAGTTCGAAATGATTCGCAAGCTCAAATCCGGGGAGTACCGACTTTATTCGCGCAAGAAAGATCCTAGCAGTGGTAGACGACGGAACTTGGGAACATTTCGCAGCCGGAGAGCGGCCGAAGCCCACGAACGCGCGGTGCAGTTCTTTAAGCGCCGTGGCTAGATCTACCAATCTACCAATTGACCGGCGGGAGTTCCGGTTCCGCAGATCCATCGGCTCGCGCATCGGAGGCGCCGTAGTTCATTTTGTTTTTGGAATCGTGCAGTACCGCCTGACCGCGTCCCATGGTGGTCGAAAACGCGCCGCGGAGTTCCAGTTGGTGGCCCATCGCAGAAAGCGTTGCAAGAACCTCTGATTTCACTCGCGACTCGATGCGGATGTGGCAGCCACGCTCCGGGCTCACGGTGAAGCGTGCGGTTTCCATCGCAGCCTGAATGTTCATGCCGTAATCCGCCACATTGGAGACGAATTGCGCGTGGGCCAGCGGTTGGTTCGCGCCTCCCATGATTCCGAAACCAATATGCTGGTCGCCGCGCTCGAGGAACGCTGGAATGATGGTGTGAAACGGACGCTTGCGCGGTGCCAACGCGTTGGGGCTGGCGGGATCGAGCGAGAACAGGGCGGCACGGTCCTGTAGCGCAAATCCCATGCCCCGAACCGTGATGCCCGACCCAAAACCTTCGTAGTTACTCTGGATGAGGGAAACGATGTTGCCGTCGCGATCGACAACCGAGAGATAGGTGGTGTCACTCATCGGCGGCGTGCCGGATGCTTCCTGGCAGTTCGCTTGGTTTGGATCAATTAACTTGGCTCGGTCTTTGGCGTAATCCTTCGAAAGCAGTCCCTTCAGTGGTACCTTAGCGAAACGCGGATCGGCATTGTAGCGGGCAAGATCGGCGTAGGCCAGCTTCATGGCTTCTATTTTCTTGTGCAGTTCCCGCACGCTGAGCGGACCGTCTGCCGAGGCCGGCGTGAGCTCCATGAGGTTGAGCATTTCCAGGGCAGCCATGCCTTGGCCGTTGGGAGGCAGTTCGTAGATCATCCAGCCCCGGTAGGTGGTTGAGATCGGCTCAACCCACTCGGGGGAAAACTCGGCAAGATCGGATGCCGCCATGGTGCCGCCGGCCGCTTGCGAGGTGCGCAGGATGGCCCGCGCAATTTCTCCGCGATAAAAATCCTTGGCGCCCTCTTGCGCAACCAGACGGAGCGCTTTGGCGACATCAGGATTTCTGAAGATTTCGCCGACAGCAGGCACTTTGCTGTTGAGCAGAAACACGCGCCGACTTTCCGGATCGGAGGCCAACGTTTCTCGACTGCCTTCCCAATAGCCATGAATGATTTCGGGGACGGCGTAGCCGTTTTCCGCGTAGAAGATGGCGGGCTGGAACAGGTCTTTCCAGGCCAGCTTGCCGAAACGCTGGTGCAAGGCATTCCAGCCGGCCACGGCGCCGGGAACTGTTACCGAATCGATTCCTGCAAGGGGCATCTCCCTCAGACCCTTAGCTTGGATGTGCTCAATGGTGAGTCCCTGGGGCGCCCAGCCGCTGGCGTTGAGACCATAAAGCTTGCCCGGCTTGGCCTCCCAGTAGATGGCGAACAAGTCACCGCCCATGCCATTCATCATGGGCTCTGTGACGCCCAGAACGGCATTGGCAGCAATCGCCGCGTCAACGGCGGAACCACCTCGCGCCAGGACCTGAGCTCCGGCCTGCGAGGCTTGCACGTGTGTCGTCGCCACGATCCCAAACGGGGTTACAACCATGGAGCGGGCGTGGGAACGATCCTGACCAGACATAGTGGAAACAGGCAAAAGTACACTAAATGCTATCGCAGCAGCCAGACGCATGGTGCACCGCCGGAGGAAGTCGAAAAGCACTCGGTATTTTTTTTGGCCCAACAACGTCGGTGACTTACGCCCCGTAGCTAAAGAAACTAGGGGCTTCAAGGGCCACGCCAGCTAGCGCAGGCGTTTCGGTCCTTAGGCGCAGTCCACGCCTTAAAATCTCCAATGCCGAGGCGTGGTCGCGGATGGTCTCCAAACCGCAAGCCGAACAAGGGTGCTTCCTGTCCCACAACTGCTTGGGCACAGCTCGACCCCACCGGCATGGTTGCCATGTGCCACGGGCATTCACTTTCACCAGCCATCGACCAGCGCTTTCAGCCTTGTACGGTCGGCTGCTTTGCCGGCGGCCAACTGCGCCGATTGCATGGAGTTAAAGATACCCAGGTGCGGCACAACTTCCAAGCCTCGCGCCGCTCTTCGAGCGCATCGTTGTACAACTGGCGGCACACTTCCAGCTTCGAAAACAAGACTTCCCGCTGTTTGCGGTTTGGCCACAGCCGATATTTATACGTTCTTCTGCTTTTCGACATATTGTTGGATGACCGCCAGCGGCGCCCCCCCAACGGTGGACACGAAATAGCTGTTCGTCCACAGCGTCGGCAACCGTGATTTCAGGGTGCGAAATTCCTGCCGCAAGATGTGCGAGGAAACCCCCTTGAGGTGCTTAACCAAGCGATGGATACCCAACTGCGGGTCTACTTCTACCAGCACGTGTACGTGGTCGGGCATGATTTCCAGAGCCATGATTTCGGCACGATATTTGTCTGCCACTTGTCTAAGCACCTGTTCGCACCGTTTAGCGACTCGTCCGACCAGCACAGCTCGCCGATACTTAGGTGTCCACACACAATGGTACTTGCTTGAATAGACCACGTTGCGGTTTGATTTGTAGCCTTCCAGGGCCATACTGATGTTTATACCTAATGAAGCAATCTAAGACAAGGCAAAATCACGCCTTATATCCCCAGCCCTAAAGGGCCGGGCTTTACGGCGCTTCTCGGTAAAGACCCTACAGTAACCCTACAGCAACTACCCGATGGAGTCGGTAAGCGGAAATATCTTACCCTTAGGGTCAAGTAGATCCTGGATCTCAGCAAGAACATTAAAGCGCCCTACCTCCAGCGGGGCGCTTTCCCTTTTTACCCTGAGTCCGCCAACAAGTCGGGAAAATAGATGGGCCAGGCATTCTGCCTTGCCACCGTTTCCAGCTCAGGATTGGGATTGATGGCAAAACCTTGGCGGGCCATCGCGAGCATAGCCATATCCCACCGGGAATTGCCAAAAGCGATGTCCAAAGGCCCTGAGACCGTCGCGCGAATCGCCTGGGGTTTACCGTCGCCACTGGGCACGCGTGTGAGCAGGTCGGTGATAATGCCGTCGCGGACTTCGACCGCGGCTGCGAGAATCCTCTCCTGCGGGATACCGAAATAGCGCATTCCGGCCCTGATCATCCATTGGTTGGTGGAGGAAACGGCCCAGACCAGAGAGCCTTGCTCCTGGAGTTTCTGCACCAGGGCACGCATCTCAGGGAAGATCTGGCGGACAAAGTTCTCGTCGAAGTAGCGGTTGGCAGCGGCCTGAACCAAGTTTTCACTCAACCCGCGATGCATGGAAACCATCTCACCGCACATGTCATCTTCCGCGACCTGCCCGGCGCGGTAAGCCGCATAGCGACGTCGTGCCCACGCGGCAATCTCATCGGAGACCAGACGCTGATCGAGTTCCCAATGGAAGAAGCCCTCCCCGGCGTCGCCGGCCCAGAGGGTGCCATCGCAATCGAAGGCTGCGATGCGCGGTTTGAGCTTGAGTACCGAGTCAATGAACTCGGAGGAACGGCGGGTAAGCTGACGAGGAGCAGCCAAAGTTGTCGGTCCGAATTGATTCGTTGTCGCACCCGATCTGGGTCGCGAAACCGTAAGCAGAATAGTAACCGATTGCAGCAGTTCGTTGCTTCAGCTCAGGGCCGATTGACTTTGCAGGGCGGCATACTCCTGGGGTGTGTTGACATTGGTCGTGACAAAAGCATCGTCAACCGCGAAATACCGAATATGCTGGCGATGCTGGTGCTCAATCTCGCGAGCCGTGGTCGTTAAGGGAGCTTTAAGAAAGACTTCGATCAGCTCCCGAGCTACCACATAGGGGTGGCCGTGCTTGCCCGCGTACTCCGGAACAACCGCCCAGATTTCGATCGGCGCCGCTGAAAACACTTGCCGCAGCTTCTCGATGGTTGTGAGTCGCGCGGGGGGGCGATCGACCAGCGTGACGATTGCCGAATCGCGTCCGCGGTTCAGAACCTCCTGTAATCCTACTTGCAGGGAGCTGAATTGACCCCGTTCTGGCGCTGGATTTTTCACCAGGTAGGCGCCATGCGCGTAGATCACAGGGGCCAGGCGCGGAGCATTCTCTCCCGCGACGACGATCACCGCGTCGGTGTCGAGCGACAGAGAACGAATCGCGGCTGACAAAAAGGTTTGTCCCACTGCTGCTGCGCCGCGAGCCGGCGGAGGCCAGGGTAGGAGCGCCTTATCCGTGCCCATGCGCGTAGAGAGGCCTGCGGCAAGGATTACCCCGCACAGGCTCGGCGAGCGGCTCATGAGGGGAAGATAGCAGAAGGAAGAACAGAATTTTTGATTTTTGATTGTCGATTGTTGGATTGGAAGACTCTAAAAAGGGGAAATCTGCAAGCTGAAATCAAGAATCTGAGATCGAGATTATTCCTGCTCGCCGCTTGTCTCGGCGGGGGAAGCAACATCGTCGGACGCGCTCGGACCAGGTTCGGAATGCGGTTTATGGCTGAGGAACCAGCTCATATGCGGCAAAGCGCGCTCGGCATGGCGGCGGACCGCAATCAACTCGGCAGTGATGGACACCGCAATTTCCTCCGGAGTGACTGCGCCTATGTCGAGTCCCACCGGGGCGTGGACGCGCTCGAACCGCTGTGCGGGCAGACCTTCCCTCTGAAGTTCCTTGAAAATCGCGATCGTTTTGCGCTTGGAACCGATCATGCCTACATAACGGGCGCGAGTCTGGACGGCCCAGCGCAGCACGCGCATGTCATCACGGTGACCGCGGGTGACAATCACGATATAGGACGATTCATTCGGAGTCAGGCGCGCCATAGCCTGATCGAAATCCTCCGCCATGACCTCGTTGGCATGGGGAAAGCGGTCCCGGTTGGCGTAGGCATCGCGATCGTCAACCACGATGACATCAAAACCAGCGTTTTGGGCCACTTTGTAAAGGTTTACCGATACGTGACCTGCCCCGAAAATGTAAAGTAGCGCTGGAGGAAGGACCGGCTCGATGAAAATGTCGAGGGTGCCGCCGCAGACGAGGCCGGTGTCGTACTTGGGATCCTGATTCAGGTTGAAAGTGAGGTTGCGCGGCTTCTCTGACTCCATGACCTCACGGGCGGCCTGCCAGACCTCGGCCTCGACGCAGCCGCCGCCAATGGTCCCCACAATCGAGCCATCGTCACGCACCAACATCTTGGCCGTTTTGAAGGATGGGATCGAACCGCGCACGTTGACAATGGTGGCTACGGCCCCGCGGCGAGCTTGCTGGCGCAACTTGACGATTTCCTCGTAGATGTCCATCCCTGCTTGATTATTGGGGTTTTTGCCGGGGTAGTCAATGCGGGCCGGGCGGGCCGGGGCTGGATCTTGCAAATCCGTTTAGGCGGGACTAGGCTTCCAGCACCCCATGGGGTGAGGAGGTACCTGTGCCTGTCTACATGGTTGACCGCGATCTGCCTGGAATCAAGATGGAGCAACTGGCCGCAGCCCAGAAAGCTGCTATTGAACTCAGCCAGAAGATGACTGCCCAAGGCAAGAAGGTCCGCTACATCCGCAGCGCCTTTGTGCCCGGCGAGGCGCACTGCATGTGCTTCTTCGAGGCAGCCAATCCGGAGGTGGTTAAGGAACTGAATGAGACGGCCAAGATTCCGTTTAAGAGAATTGTCGAGGCCATGGATTTGACGCCGAAGTAATTCGCGAGCTCAGCTGGAGCTTACCGAGGCCCAACCTCGTGCGGGCCCTTTTTCTGGGGTGCCGAGCAGGTTTGAAAATCCCTCGCTGTTTATGTCGGGTGCTGTGTCGGCAGTTCGAGGCGACAGCCGAGGTTTTGGAGTTGCTGCTCTCCGGGAAAATCTTCTGTAAGGAGCGCGATCGTGAAAGCGGTGCGCATTCATCAGTACGGGGGGCCGGAGGTACTGAAGTACGAAGATGTGCCGGATCCGGCATTGCGCAAAGATCAGGTGCTGGTGCGGGTGAAGGCCTGCGCCATGAACCACCTTGATCTCTGGGTGCGGAAGGGCACGACTAAGTCGCCCTTGCCGCACATTCTCGGCAGCGACATCGCCGGTGAAATTGTTGAGGTTGGCGAATACGTGACCGGCTACAAGCTGGGACAACGCGTGCTCCTGGCCCCAATGCATTTCTGCAATCACTGCGCGCAGTGCACGGCAGGTCGCCAGAACATGTGCCGGGAGTACACCGTGCTCGGGAACCTGGTGGATGGGGGCAACTGTGAACTCATGGCGGTTCCTGAGGTGAATGTCATTCCCATCCCAGACAGCCTGGGTTTCAACCAGGCGGCCAGCGTTCCCTTGGTCTTCCTGACCGCTTTTCATATGCTGACCGGACGAGCCTCGATTCGTCCCGCGAACGTTGTGCTGGTGCTGGGCGCCAACTCGGGTGTGGGTATCGCCGCCATTCAGATTGCCAAACTCTTTAACGCCACTGTGATCGCTACTGCTGGAAACGAGAAAAAAATCGAAAGGGCGCGCGAATTGGGCGCCGATCATGTCATCCATCACTACAAACAGAAGATCGGCGAGGAAGTGAAGAAGATCACCAAACGTGAAGGGGTGGACATCGTGGTCGAGCACGTAGGGGCTTCTACGTGGGACGAGAGCGTGAAGTCACTCAAGCCGGGCGGAGCCCTGGTCACCTGCGGGGCCACCACCGGGCCGGACGTGAAAATCGACTTGCGCTTTCTATATTCCAAGCAGTTCAACCTGCTGGGGTCCTATATGGGGACTATGGGCGAGTTGAATGAGGTTCTGGAACATGTTTTCAGCGGCAAGCTGAAACCGGTGGTGGACCGCACGTTCCCCTTGAAAGACGTTCGCGCCGCGCACGAGTACATGGAGAACAGCGAGATGTTCGGGAAGATCGTGCTCAACCTATAGCTTCTTCGCGCACCCGGCGCTCTGGGCGGTGAAAACCGCTGATTGGAATCTTGCGAGAGCGACATTTAGAATAAATCAGATGGCTCGCGAACTCAGTTTCGGCAATTACGTCACGGTCGAAAGAGGCAAGAGGGTGGTCAAGGAGTTGACCTACGGTAACCCTGCGCCGGAAGGGGTGGTACTTACCACACTCGACAATGCGGTCAACTGGATGCGGAAGAACTCCATCTGGCCGATGACCTTCGGCCTGGCTTGTTGCGCGATCGAAATGATGTCAATGGGGGCAGCGCGGTTTGACATCGCGCGGTTTGGGGCCGAGGTGTTCCGGCCGTCGCCCCGGCAATCCGACCTCATCATCATTGCCGGCAGAGTGTCGCAAAAGATGGCACCTGTCATCCGGCAATTGTGGGAACAAATGCCGGAGCCGAAGTGGGTTATTTCCATGGGTGCTTGCGCGACCTCGGGTGGCGTGTTTAACAACTACGCGCTGGTGCAGAGCGTGAACCAGGTGATTCCCGTGGACGTCTATGTGCCAGGATGCCCGCCCCGTCCAGAACAGCTGATTTATGCCATCAACCTACTGCAGGAGAAAATCCAGAAAGAACGCGGAACCATCAAGCGGGCTTTGAACCTGGACAGCAAGTCCTGAGAAGAACGGAAGACGCGGCGAGCCGCGTCTCGACTCATCGCTTTAATCTTCGCTAATGCTGGTCACAGCGTGTATCTCCATCCCGTCGTGGTCAACCTCCCTATCCAAAAGGTATGAACCGAGAACTTTAACCTGTTTGCCCGTCGGGGAGACGTCAACGCCGGAGTAAAGTCGCGGCAGGGCTTAATCGCATCCGTCTGGGTTGAGGACCACTGGCAGATCGGCTCAATGACCAGCAACCAGGCTTGCACACTAACTAACTGTTGTGCTCCTCCCTCCTCCTTCTCTTTCTTCTCCTTCTTCTCCTTCTTCTCCTTCTTCTCCTTCTTCTCTCTCGCCCCGCTATAGAGCCGCCCTAGCAGCGGCCGCGACGGTTTGCGGGGCGACCGGCAGTGCACGTACGAGTTGCCGAGTATAGGGATGGCTGGGTGTGCGGAAGATTTCTTCGGTGGCACGGCATTCCACGATGGTGCCCCTGTCCATTACAGCCACGCGCTGGCTGATGGTGGCAAGGGAAAGCAGGTCGTGGGAGATGTACAGAATGCTCATACCGAGGTTCCGGTTGAGACTGACAAACAGCTTCAAGATTTCTGATTGGGTAATCAGGTCGAGGGCACTGGTCGGCTCGTCGGCGATGAGCAGCAAAGGCCGGTGCAGGATCGCCATCGCAATGAGCACCCGCTGCGCCTGGCCAACACTCAGCTGGGAGGGACGACGTTTCAGAAAGTCTTTTTCCTCGGGCAAGCTCACGTTTCTCATGGCTTCCGCAATCGCCTGCTGGCGTTCATCGCGGGTCCCACGAGCATGGACCTTCCAGGCTTCCTTTAATTGCGTCCCGATCTTGAGCGCGGGATTGAGGGATGAGATGGGGCTCTGCAGAACCAGGCCGATCTCCTTTCCGCGCAGCTTGCGCATCTCGCGTTCTTTGAGGACCATCAGGTCACGGCCGTTAAAGTGAACGTAGCCCTCGGCGCTCGCGCCTTTCAGGTAAAGAAGCTTTAGGATCGCCAACGCCAGCGTGCTTTTGCCGCAGCCGCTTTGACCCACCAGCCCGACGATTTCCCCAGGATTGATATCGAGGGCAAGGTGCTGCAAGACGCCCGGTTTGCCCGGGTAGCCGGCGCTCAGGCGAAGCTTCAATAGGAGGTCGGTTGTGTCCACAATGTCCTCAGGGCCCTAAACTCGAATCAACATGCGCCAAGCCAAACAAAACCCAGATTCCTCGGCGCGGAAGCGTCTGGGAATGACAGCAACTGACGGTCCGCTGGTCACAATGACCACCGTATTATTTTTGCGCGACCTCGGAACCCAAACTTAGCCGATCAATATTCCAGAAAACCTGGGGCCGCAGCACCACCGGGTGAGCATTCTGCACCGAAGTCGAGATAGCCGACAACGCATTTCTGTTCACCAAATAAATGAAGGGTTCCTGCTCCCAAGCGATTTCCTGGACGCGATCGAAGTATTCCTTTCTTTTCTTCTCATTCAATTCAGAAGCCTGAGCCCGCATCAGGCGGTCGATCTCCGCCTCCCAGGCTGTTTCAGGGGCCTTCTGTCCCGGATTCCACTGGTGGTTTTCCGCCGAACTCAGCCAGATATTCATCTGCTCGCTGGGATCAAGTCCAATATTCACCGCGCCGAGCAGGCAAGCCTCATAATTAAACGTGCGGGCGATGCGTTCGATGAGAGAAGGGAAGTCGAGAGTGACAACGTGGAGCTTAATGCCAATGCCCGCAAGGTCCTGTTGAATCATGGTGGCCATGCGCTCGCGATACCTGTTGCCGGCGTTGGTGACCACCGAAAACTCAACGGCGTTTCCGTCTTTATCGCGCAGCGCGCCATTTTGCACCCGGAAGCCGTCCTGCTCGAGCCGTTTCATGGCCGCCTTCTGATCGAACGGATGCGGTTGCAGCCTGGTGTTGAACCAGAATTGATTCCCTGGAGATACAGGGCCTGTGGCCGGACGAGCGTGTCCGCGAAAGACGACGCGGGAGAGATCCTCACGGTTGATTGATTCTGAAATGGCGCGCCGGAAATTGGTGGAACCGAACCATGCCTTCTTGTAGGCGGGAAGAGGCGCGCTCGCCACCTGATTGAACCAGATCTGCTCGGAGTCCATCGAAGGGCCGGCATCGTGCACGAGCGCGGGCTTCTCCGCGATGACTTTGTCGAAATATTCCGCGTTCAGCGAATTAACGAGATGAATTTCTCCGCGCAGGAGGCGCAGGATTTCGATGTCGCGATTCTGCTGGATATCGAGGCGGACCGAATCAATGTAGGGCAGTTGATGTCCGGAGGAGTCGTGCTTCCAGTAGTTCGGGTTGCGCTCGAGGTTTAAGTGAGACCCGGCCTTGTACTCGGCGACATAATACGGTCCGAGCACGGCCCTTTCTTTCTTCGGCGACTTGGCCGACATGATCGCTACCTGATCAAACAATTTGTCCAGGCCGGCAATGGGGGCCGGGAAAAGGATTGCGATCTTGTCGGCCCACAGGACCTTGGTTTCCACCTTGCCTTCGCCGGAACGGAAGGAATCGCCGGTGGGTGAGTGCAGATTCGGGTCCATCATTTGCTGAATTGTGTGAGCGACATCTTCAGCGGAAAACGCTGTGCCGTCTGAGAACTTTACGTTCTGGCGCAGCGCGAACGTGATCGTCCTGCCATCCCTGCTGGTCTTCCAAGCCGTTGCCAATTCTGGCTCAAGCTGCTGAGTCTGACGGTTCAAGCGCACCAGCACGCCCCCGGTCAGATAGCGGACGGTCTCGGAGGAATCGTCCTGGACGAGGAGCGGATTAAAAGTCTTGGGTTCGGACCAGAGGCAGAACCGCAGTTCCGTCCCGGACTGAGCGGTGGCGGAGCCCAGGGTAAGGACCATTACGAAAAGCGATGCGAACCAGCGTTTGCTCATGCAGGTAACTCCCGATCGAGCACGACGAGGTGAAAACAACTGACGACCGAAATGAATAACAGCAGAGGAGCGAATTGCCAGGCGTTGGAGGTAACGGAGGAATAGCCTTCCAGTTCGCGCAGCAGGCTCCCCCAGGAGGGCAACGGTTCGGAGACGCCGAGGCCCAGAATTCCAAGATTGGCCTCCGTCAAAATAAAAACCGGAATCGAAATCCAGAACTGGGCATAAAGAACTGGCCGGAGATTGGGCAAGAGATGATGACGCAGCAGACGATATCCGCTGCTTCCGGAAGCCCTCGCCTGGAGGGCGAAATCAGAGTTCTTCAGGGACCTGGCGTCGGCACAGACAACGCGGGCCGCCGCCGCCCACCCCAGACAACCCAACAGGGCAAAAGTGATGATCACCGACGTGATGGGCGAGACATTCAGCGGCATCAGAGCCCGGACCGTGATTAACAAAAAGAACCAGGGCAGCGAGAGAAACAGGTCCGTGCCCGACATGACCGCACGCTCGAGCGCGCCACCTACAAAGCCAGCCGTTCCTCCGACCACCGCAGCCAGGAAACTTGCGATCAACGCGGCGGCCGGGGCCAGCAGCAGCGAGATTCGCGTTCCATGCAAAACGCGCGAGAAACGGTCGCGTCCCAAGTCATCCGTCCCGAGCCAATGGGCAGCAGAAGCGGGAGCATCCGGAATATCACGGAACTGATGCGCATAATCGGCGGGAGCAAGCCGTTCGGCGAAGACACAGGCCAGTGCGACGGCAAGAAGAAAAATAATCGCTGCCCGACGCACCCATTTCATGCTTCGCTCCTGCCGAATGCGCCACCCAAGAGGTCGGAAGCGGAGTTCGCCGCCAGGGTCACGACCGCCACCATCATCGTCAGATTAATAAGCAGGTACAGGTCGCGTCCGAGAGCAGCCTTCCAAGCCAGTTGGCCAATTCCAGGCAGATCGCAGACAACTTCGACCGGGATGGAGGCCCCAAAGGCAAGGCTGACCGAAACCCCGGCCAGCGCTAGAAGTTGTGCTCCCGCCAGGGGCAAAACATGCCAAACAAACACGCCGGCATGGCTCAAACCCTTGGCGCGAGCTGTGAGCACGTGAGGCAAGGCGGCGCTTCGTACCAGCAAGTTGCGGGCATAGCGAAAGACTTTGGGGAAAACAATGAGCGCAATGACCAAGCGCGCGGGCGCACGTGTCAGCACGAAGAGCAGTGCCAGAACCGCCACCGGGATACAAAGCAAGATTCCTGCCATCACACTGGCGAGCGCATCGACCAGCCAAGCGCGCGACATCGCTACTGGAATTGCCAAGGCCAGCCCGAGGGCCCAGCCCAGCAGCGCTCCAAGTCCGACTGACTTCATGGTGTCGGGCAAGCGCTCGCGCAGCAGTTGCGCAATGGGGCGCTGAAGAGTGCGGGAGGTTCCCAAGTCCCCGTGAACCATCCGCTTGAGGTAGTGGCCGTAGAAGAGGAATAGATTCTCATCAGGAGCACTCGCGCGGCGTAGCGCCTCAATGCTGCCGGCACTCAAACGAGCGTCCAGCTCTTGCTCATCCACGCCGTAGCCGGGGGCAAAGCGAATCAGGGTGGCACCGAGAAGTCCGCCAAGAAGGACCGTGACCAGGATGATTGCAACGTGTTTTGCCAATTGACGCAATCCGGAGGCCTTTCTCGAAAGAAGTGAAGGCGAGGGCGAAACGTCCTCGCGACAGCCGGCGGGGGATGCCGGCGATATCTTAGCTTAATGCGCGACCATCCTGGCAATGTAGCCCAGTTCGCGGTCGTAAAACTTGGTAGCACTCTCCACGTGTGCCAGAATACGGTGCATTTTGTCGCGATCTTCCGAGTCGGAGAACTGGATACCGACACCCGATCCAGGATTGCTGCGCGCCACCGTGCCTTCGTTTTGCAGGCTGTTGTCTTCAGACGAAAAAAAGATCCTGACCCGTGCGCCCGATTGCAGGAGCGCGCCGGTCTCGACATAGCCGCCAGTCAGGCTGATATTGGACAGGTTGCCGAGAATCGGAACGGTGCTGCCTTCAGGCTGTAGAGTGACCGTGACGCGACACACGAGGCGCGGCTGGGAACGACGATTCTTGCGCCAGGGTTGCTGCTGTTTCTCGAGATACATGCGCCGGTCGGCTTCCGCCAGCAATTCCTCCGCGTCCAGTCCGTTCTCCGGGTAAACGGCCTGACCGATGCTGAGGGAAAGAATATCTTCGCGGCAAATTTCGAAGCCGGCTTTCTTGGCCATCTCGCGCAGCGTCAAAGTCTTGACCCGTGACGCGTCGGCGGTGAGACCGGGAGCAACGACAACGAATTCGTCACCACCCATGCGGGCTACATAGTCGTATTCGCGGCAGCTTTCCTTCAATCGCTGGGCAAATAGCTTGAGGACGCGATTACCTTCGAGGTGTCCGAAGCGATCGTTGATCTGCTTAAAGCCGTCCATGTCGCAGACCATCACCGTCAAAGTGGACTTGCTCCGCTTGCAGCGCGCCAACTCGCGGTCCAGTTGTAGAAACAACGAGCGGGCGTTGGGCAGTCCCGTCAGATAATCAGTCGTCGCGGAGCTTTCAGCCTGCTGGTACTTAAGAGCATTTTCGATGGAGAGGGCCATCTTAGAGCTGACTGCCAGCAGAACGCGCAAATGGTCCGCGGTGAAGGCATCTTTTTCCAACTTATAAAGCGTGAGGACGCCGACGACGCCATCCAGGCCTTCCAGAGGTACGGCCAGGGCGGAGCGCATGGTCGTGTATTTGCCGCCGTCGGTGGAGTAGCCGGGCTCAACCGAAGGGTTGCCATTAATCATCGGCTTACGATTTTGCGCAACCCAGCCGGAGACGCCAGCGCCCACCGGAACGCGCAAGGACGCGAAGAGGCGGAAGTTGTCCCCGCTGACGTGCTCGGGAACCAGCTGGTCATCGCGGCGAATGTAGATCGCGATCGAATCGTAGGGAACGAGTCGCTTAAGTTTCACCGAAAAGACGGACAGGGTTTCGCCCAAGCTGAGAGAAGCGCCGAGGTCTTGACTCAGCTCAAAGAGAGCCTGAGCTTCCTGCCGGGCAGCAGCAATAGAGGCCAGAAAGGTGGCTTCATTGGATTGCTGTCGTTCCTCGGAATGGGTTAAACCGGTGGCCGGCGCCTCTCCACGTTCAACTTTAACGTCCGTGGAAAGCTTCGACCACTCTACTTGTTGCGTCTGCCGCTGTACCAGTCTCTCCATGTCCAGGTATCGGCGCCGGAGAACTTCCACGATTTTCGGATCGAATGACTTGCCCGACTCCTGGTTCAACCGGGACATGACTTCCTGCAGGGGAATGGCGCGGCGGTACTGGCGATCGGAAGACAAGGCGTCCAGAAAATCGACGGCGGTCAGAATGCGGGCGCCCATGGGAATCTCTTCGCCTCTCAAGCCATGGGGGTATCCCGTGCCGTCCCACTTCTCGTGGTGAGCGCGAACAATGGGAACCACAGGATAGGGGAAGCGGACGCGCTCCAGAATCTCCGCCCCAACCACGGGATGGATCTTCATCTTCTCAAATTCTTCGGGGGTGAGGCGGCCGGGCTTGGAAATGATGTGCTCGGGGACGGCCAGTTTGCCAATGTCGTGCAGGAGGGCGGCGGCATGCAAGGCCTCCGTCTCGCCAGGCGGCAGTTTGAGTTCCTTGGCCACTTCAATGGCGTAGACCCGCACCCGCTGCAGGTGGTCATGGGTGGTGTGGTCTTTGGCTTCGATAGCCAGGGCCAGCGCTTCAATCGTCCGCAGGTGCAGATTGGCCATTTCCTCAACGTGCTTCTTCTCGTTTTCCAGCTTTCCGAGATAGAGCCGGTAGGACCGGTAAATCAGGTAAACAGCGGGCAAAACAAGCAGCGAGGTTTGCCATTCCACCATCCGATTGAAATAGCTCACCAGGCCGGCAACGCCTGCACCCATCAAGTAGTAGGGTAAGGACCAGAAATAGCATTCGGAATAAATCTTGCGCAGCGACTTGTGTTCGGTAAGAGAAATGACGGTGGCAACCGGAACCGTGTTGCCCACGAAGTAAGTGCAGGCTGCGGCAATCAGCTGTAGAGAGAAGTTAGTACCGTGAGCGCGCAGCGTGGTCAGATCATAAACCTGATAGGCAGCGGCAACTGCCCAAGCCGATCCGCAAACGTTAAAGACCACTTGCACAAACTGAGGACGATCGCGGTGAAAGCACTGCACGAGAATCGCCGCGCAGCCCATGGCCAGGGTTTCGGGCAGGCTGAGTTCCACGACGCCCAACAAAATAAATAAGAAATTGACTGACATCGTGCCGGTAATGCCGGGAAGATGAACCTTGAGGCGTGAAGCGAGAAGCGCCACCAGCAGATAACAGAAAAACTTGACCGGTTCGTGGCTAGACCAATTCAGCACGGCCCAACCCAGCACACACACACCGGCAGCGGTGACAACGCTGATAAATCCGCGTGCCCGCAGCGACATGTAGCGCCACGACTGTTCTTGGTTAGACAAACCCCTTCCTCATCCAGACTCTGGGCCTGGTAGATACCTGAATACCAACTAAGTGCTCAGAAACCAAACGATTAGTAGGGTGGGGAGAGAACTTTAGTAACCTTCGTGTTGTCCGTAATATGCCGACTCAGCGGTTTTGCCTGGCTAGGACAACTTGTCCGCTGCCAGAGGATTTCAGGCTAAGTGGCTAAGTGGGATTGGCTTAGATCGTCCCGGTGCGGTTTTTCCACGGCTTTTATAGGACAGATTGTCCCCCTTCTTTCGGGCGCATTCACCGTGAACAACACCTTTTCAACGATTTAGGTTCTGGGGCGATATGGAATCAAGGCTGCAATTGAAAATACGTCCCACACTCCCCGCAGCGAATCAAGACTGGCTGTTTGCGGAGTCACTTAACTATGGGTCAGCACCAGAGAACGAACCGCTGGCAGAGAAGCAACAAGGGCCGCAATTGGAGATGGCAACTCGCAGGACTGATTGTGCTGCTGTTGTCGGCCAGCATGTGCTTTGCCAGGCCGGGGGGAACAAAGGGAAAGGGCCGCAGCGACGACCGTACATCTCCGGAACTAGAGCAGCTCGTAGCCGCCGCTCAGAATACGCCGCTCGCGAACGAGAAGCTCGAAGTGATTGTTCAGTTCCGAGCGCGGCCTACCCGGCTTGAACGGCTAAAGATGACGAACCTGGGCGGCACATATATACGCCATCTGAGGCTGATCAGGGGTGAGGTCTTCGATCTCCCGCTCAGCGCCATTGCGCAGATGGCCGAAGATCCCGATGTGCTCTACATTTCACCTAACCGGTCGGTGAGCGGCGCGGCGGACTATGCCGAGCAGACGGTAGGCGCCAATATCGAGCAGGCCGCCGGCTGGGATGGCACCGGCATAGGCGTAGCTGTGATTGACAGCGGGATCAGCGATCATCCCGACTTGCACGACCCGGCCACCGGGTTATCCCGCGTGGTATACAGCGAGACCTTTGTCCCCGGAACAGATACCCGCGATGGCTACGGCCACGGCACGCACGTCGCCGGGATCATTGCCGGCAACGGCTCAAAGTCGAATGGCCTGATTTTTGGTGTGGCGCCGCATGTAAACTTGATCAACCTGAAGGTACTGGACAGCAATGGCGCAGGCCAGGATTCCTATGTAATCGCCGCTTTGCAGCGAGCTGTCGCGCTTAAGACCACCTATAACATCCGGGTTGTCAACTTGTCACTGGGGCGCTCGGTATATGAGAGTTTCACGCAAGATCCGCTTTGCCAAGCGGTGGAAGCGGCGTGGAATGCCGGGCTGGTGGTGGTGGCAGCGGCCGGCAACTGGGGCCGTAACAACACGCAGGGTATCAACGGATACGGCACCGTGGGGGCCCCCGGGAATGATCCTTTTGTGATCACCGTGGGCGCGATGAATACCCGCAATAGCCCTTCCAAGTCGGATGACCAAATCGCAACTTACAGCTCGAAGGGACCCAGTCCGGTGGATCATGTCGTGAAGCCCGACCTGGTGGCGCCCGGAAACAAGATGCGGTCACTGTTGGTTTCCGGCAGCACCCTGGACAAGTTGATGCCGTTCAACGAGGTCTTTCCCCTGACCTATGGTGTCTTTGCTCTACCAAGCTATTTCACACTAAGCGGCACCAGTATGGCCACGCCCGTGGTTAGTGGCGCTGCTGCGTTGATGCTGCAGCAGAACAGCGCCTTGAGCCCGGACACGGTGAAAGGCCGGCTGATGAAGACAGCTGACAAGACGTTCCCGTCCCAGTCGACCATCTTCGATCGGGTTACAGGGCTTACCTACACGGAACAGTACGATATTTTTACTGTGGGCGCGGGATATCTGAACATCCCGGCGGCAATGGGCAACAACGACCCGGTGCAAGGGGCGTCATTCTCGCCAGTGGCGGTCGAGAACGCAGATGGCACCATTTCTCTCGAGACGAACTTGTCGGCGCTGTTCGGCAATTCGGTGATCTGGGGGAACTCCGTGGTCTGGGGGAACTCGGTGATCTGGGGCAATTCCGTGGTTTGGGGCAATCTGGTCCTAGGCGGCAATTCGGTGATTTGGGGGAACTCGGTGGTGTGGGGCAATAGCACCCTGGCCGGCAACAGCGTGATCTGGGGCAACTCCGTCATCTGGGGCAGCAGCGTAAATGGCACCGCAGCGTTGAGTGTCGACGGCTTCGGCGATGATGCGGGAAGCGTCCAGTAGATAGAAAAGACGTTGGAAAGAAAAATTCTGGGAGAAGGAGCAGAGTATGAAGGAAGGCTTGAAGAAATTGAAGGCACTTGGCCACATCCTTCTGGCAGGTGCAGTGGTAACCGTGCTGGCTTTGGCGTGCAGCGCTTCGGCGGTGTGGGGCAGTTAGCAAGCAAGGGATATTGACAATCACGGGATACCAACGGGCATGACGGAGGGCACGGTGGCTTTCGGTTACAAGAACACCAAGAGTTTTAGGTTGAGAACCGGGCTTGCGGTCTTGATGGTGCTTGGTGCGCAACTGGTGTTCGCGCAAGCTGCCCGTTCCTCCCACACGTATGAGAAGTTCTCTGCCGACCTGGCGCACGTCAAGCCTGGTACCTATCTGGATGTCATCGTTCAGTACGGTCCTATTCCCACTGCTGAGCATTACGCGAAGGCTGCCCAACTGGGTGGAACCACAATAACGAAACTGCCTTCAATCCGGGGAGCAGCCTTTCATCTGCCGGCCCAGGCTCTTAAGCATTTGGCAGCCGATCCCGATGTGGTCTACATCAGTCCCGATCGCCCGGTGAAATCGCTTCTCAGCAATGCCGCTCCCGCCGTCAATGCTCCTTACGCCTGGGGCCTAGGCTACGACGGAAGCGGAATTGGCGTAGCCGTTGTGGACAGCGGCATCAGCGACCACGATGACCTCAAGGATTCAAGTGGCCACAATCGCATTGTCTATCAGGCCGATTTTGCTTCGGATGGAGGCACCGGCGACGCCTTCGGGCACGGCGAGCACGTTGCGGGCATTATTGGCGGCACGGGCAAGGATTCCACCTGCAGCAATTGTTTTGCGGTCATTAAAGGCATTGCCCCGAAGGTAACGTTCATCAATCTTCGTGCCCTCGACAAGAATGGGCAGGGCAGTGACAGCTCGGTGATCAACGCCATCAACAAAGCCATTCAGTTGAAGAGCACGTATAACATTCGCGTCCTGAATCTCTCGCTGGGACGTCCGGTCTTCGAGAGCTACACGCAAGACCCGCTCTGCCAAGCTGTTGAATCCGCGTGGAAGGCTGGCATTGTGGTCGTCGTTGCTGCCGGAAACTATGGCCGCGACAACTCTGTCGGCGAGCAGGGGTATGGAACCATCACTGCGCCGGGCAATGATCCCTATGTGATCACGGTGGGTGCCATGAGGACCATGGGCACACCGGATCGCGCTGACGACCTGATGGCCAGTTACAGCTCAAAGGGTCCGACCGGCATTGATCATATTTTGAAACCGGATCTGGTTGCGCCGGGCAATGTCATGACGTCGTTGCAAGTGGGAGCGACCCTGGAGCATAGTTATCCCAACAACAGGTCGCTGCTCTCGTCATACCAAACAGGGAAGACAGGCTATTCGGATAAATACTACGTTTTGAGCGGCACCAGCATGGCGGCCGCCGTGGTGAGCGGTGGGGTAGCGGACCTGCTGGAGGCCCAGCCGCAACTGACGCCTGACCAGGTGAAGGCGCGGCTGATGAAGACCGCGTACAAGATCTTTCCTTTTTCCAGCAGCGTCACAGACCCATCCACGGGCACAACTTATACGGATTATTACGATGCTTTCACGGTCGGCGCCGGTTACCTGGACCTCCAAGCCGCACTGAACAACACCGATGTGGTACCCAATCAAATATCCGCTAAATCCCTCGCCGTCTATTACGACTCAGCTTCACACACCGTAGGTTTCGTCTATGACGCCTCCGCGCTATGGGGGAACTCCGCCGTGTGGGGCAATTCAGCGGTCTGGGGAAACTCGGCTGTGTGGGGCAACAGCGCGGTCTGGGGCAATAGTGCGGTTTGGGGCAATGGCAACAATACTGGCTTCAGCGCGGTTTGGGGCAACAGCGCAGTCTGGGGTAATAGCGCAGTTTGGGGCAACAATACTACCGAGGCCATGTCCATCGCCATCAACGGCGATAACTAGTCTTCCCGGTGCGGGATCTTTTTCGCAGTTCTGGGAACCCAGGGTCGGTTCTCCCATTTGGTGAGATAACCGAAGTAACCTTCCTGTGCCCGGGCAAACGTGTTAACCAAGAGGCATGCCGGATGCGCACGTTTTGGGTTTAGAAGCCCAGAATGCGTCTCTCCTCAACCGGCGCCCACCTACATGGAATCTGCGGCGCGAATGCATTTGACCGACGGCACGACTGCGGTGGTGCGCAGTGCGGTCATGCAGCAGTTGATGGCTATGGTGGAGCGCGTGGCCAGGTGTGACGCAGCCGTATTGATCGTCGGCGAAACCGGAAGCGGCAAAGAACTAGTGGCCCGCACTATCCATGAACATTCCTTACGCTGCAGCAAGGCTTTTGTGGACGTGAACTGTGCGGCCCTCCCCGAGCACTTGGTCGAAAGCGAGCTATTCGGATACGAGAAGGGGGCCTTCAGCGGGGCCGATGGCACTAAGCCAGGACTGTTTGAATTGGCTGACCACGGCACGATCCTTCTGGATGAAATCGGAGAGCTGGACATCAAGGTTCAGGCCAAGCTGTTACGTGTACTAGATGGAGTTCCTTACTATCGCCTGGGTGGAAGCCGGAAGGTGGGTGTGAATGTCCGGGTCATCGCGGCCACCAACCGGAATCTGGAAGAGGAAGTCACCGCGGGCAGGTTCCGCAGCGATCTCTATCACCGGCTCACTCAATTTCAGTTGCATGTACCACCGCTCCGCGAGAGGGCAGAGGACATTGACGCGTTGGCCGATCATTTTTTGAAAAAGCACTGTCCCGCCGCGCACTTCAGCGAGGATGCCCTCGAAGCGCTCAGACAATACCCATGGCCGGGAAACGTTCGCGAACTCAAGAACGTGATTTTCAAAACTACGCTGAATGCCAAGCCGGGCATGCATGAGTTCCGCGGCAGAGACTTGCCTGCGGTTATATGCGGAGTTCCGGAGACGGCTACCAACCAGGCACTTACCGGCAATCTGGATGACATGGAACGGCGCATGATTTTCCAGGCTCTGGATCAGGCCGGCGGCAATCAATCCAAGGCGGCACAGCAGTTAGGAATCTCTAGCCGCACCCTGCGGCGAAAACTGCAGAAGTATCGCGCCCTGGGGATGGAAGGATCCGGAGGCGTTTCCCTGGGCACGATCAGCGCGCAGCAGCAACGTTACTTCCGCGTCAGCATCGAAGTTCCGATCGTGATTCGCGATCCCGAAGGTGAGCCGGTGAATGCGACCACTGTGAATGTCAGCTCCGGCGGAATTGCAATCAGGTCGCTCACTTCCTTGAAGCATGATTCCACCTTCGATATCAGTCTGCCCTTGCCGGGAATTTCTTCTCCTCTGGAAGCCAAGGCCAAGCTGGCGTGGACCAGCCCCGGAGGCCTGGCCGGCTTGAGTTTTGTGGAGATACATCCCGCGCTCGAGAGGGAACTCGAGCAGTGGCTTCTCGACAAAGCCCGTCAGGAAGGGTGGACGGGTTCGGTTCAGGATCAGCAATAAATCTAGAGTTCTCGGTGACGCTCGACGCCTTCTGGCCCACGCGAGATCCCCTTCGACTCGCGACCTTCAGCGTACGTTCCTATTGGCCCCTGCGATTGGTACTACGACCAACGGAATAGGAGCACCCATCCCGAAAGCCTGATAGAATCGCCTGGGTAAGTTCCTCCCCATGAAGAAGTTTTCCAGGCTCGGTTTCGTCTGGGTAGCGGCTCTTTCTGCCTTCTTAGCGGCGCTGTCCCCATCACTAACTTTTGCCCAAGCGTCTGCGGGCACGACTATCAAGCGCGTCGCCATCTCGGAAGGCGGGAAGGGCACAGACCTGGAAATCATCGCCAACCAGCCAGTTGCCACAGACACGCGAGTGCTTACCGATCCCGATCGCATAGTCATAGATTTGCCAGGTGCATTGCCGGGCAACCAGGTGCAAAAGGGCTTTCCTGTGAATCGGGGGCCAATCAGAGCAGTGCGGACGGCACTATACACATCGAATCCGCCCATAACACGGGTGGTGATTGATCTGAGAGCCCCCACCGCCTATCAGGTTCTTGCCTCCGGCAGTGGTGTGATTGTGAAATTGGGCGGGACTCCGGCTCGACCGGTGGGCGGAGCGGTTGATGAGGCTCCTGCGGCCCCGATTCCCGACCCGGCCCCTCGGGCCCTGATTCCGATAGTGGTGCGGGCGCCTCGGGCGCCATTGCCCCCAAAAGCGACGATCAAGCGCATAGCGCTTCTCGGCCGCGAGACAGGGATGGAACTGGAAATCAGCGCCAGCCAACCCGTCGCGACTGACACGCGAGTGCTGACCGATCCGGATCGCGTGGTCATCGACTTTCCGGGTGCAGTCCCAGGGGATCAGCTGAAGGGTTTTGCCGTCAATCAGGGCGCGATGAAGGGAGTGCGGGTCGGGCTTCTTTCGTCTAGTCCCCCTACCACGCGCGTAGTCGTCGATCTCAATGCGCCCAACCCTTACCAGGTTTTTGCTTCCGGCAATACGGTTCTGGTGAAGCTGGGCAGTCGACCGAACCTCTCAGCAGGGCTCGCCCTTGCGCACTCTGCGCCACCGCCACGTGCGGCGCTTCCGCCGTTGCCTCGAGTTGCGGTGAGTTTCAAAGATGGGCAGCTCAGCATCGAGACCGACAAAGCCACTTTGGCCGAGGTGCTGTATCAGGTCCACATGAGCACCGGAGCGGACATTGCCATTCCCGCCGGAGCGGAGCGGGAGACAGTCATCGTCAAGGCGGGACCTGGACCGGCAACCCAAGTGATGGCGACCGTACTCAACGGCTCACGTTTCAATTTCGTGGTTGTGGGCTCTGAGCAGGATCAGAATGCATTGCGCGCAATCATTCTGATCGCGAAGAATGGAGAGGAATCCCCGCCTCTTCCTGAATCACCAGCTGCAGTGAGCGAGGAAGTACCCAGCGAGGTGCCTGCAGGCAATGATAATATGCCAGCAGTAGCTCCACCGGTCTCCAGCCTACCGCAGGTTCCCCTTCCGCCGGACCAGAACGTCCCACCCGCGGAGCCGCCACCCGATCAACCGCAGTAAAACGGGAACCTTCTTCTATCCACCCGGACGTACCAGGCGGACCGGAATGGGCGAGACGTCTCCGCCAGATACAGCCGTTCCGCTGCTTCCTGAATTGCAACCGGAGGCGTTGAGGATAATTGCATCTACTGTTCCATTTGGGGCACTGTCAATAATTCCGAGCTGAAGGAATCCAACCACCTTTGTAGTACCAGCGCAATTGGTACTACCGCCTCCTGGAGGACACAGCTGGCTTCCGTCAAACAGTGGCACGGTTACAACCGAATCGCTGCGACTCACGTAGGCTGCACTTCGTAGAGGCACATCCGGATTGTCAGAGCCCGGGCTAATAAGTACCGGCTGGCCTGGCGCGATTGGGGGAGTCGGGAAAATATCTTGGCCCTGGCCAAGTCCATATCCGCCAGCATGGATCAGGCACTGTGTCCCCTGCTCAGTTCGTACCTTAAGTAAGCCAGTATAGATGCGGTCATCCACCGCAATCGTCGGAGGAGGAAGGGGGGGATTGGTGATGGATTCTCCACACGCAAGCGGCGTTGGGTTAAAGCAAGAGATATTGTTGTAGTAAGGACCTGGATTGTTGTTGCAACCAAGCTGGTTAGGCGAGGGGCACTGCGGTGTTGGGGCGTCGATTACTAAAGGGTAGAAAGTCAGTGTGCTGTTATTCGGCAGAGGCGCTGCCGGTCCCGTAAGGGGCCCACCAGAGCCAATGGTGAGTGTAATTTTCTGGCCGATGAACGAGCCACCATTTGCGAGGGTACCGTCAGTGACGTTCACAAAATAAGGCGAATAAGGCAGTTGGCATTTTGGGTTCGGGGGTAGCGCATTGCTAGGCGCGCAGTCTGGCACGAGCCATGGCTTAACCCCGCTGACTTGAATGGGCGCCGGGCCGCCGGATGGATTGTAGGCCTCGGCCGTGGCCGTGGCGGTCACAGTGGGAGCCGCCACATTCCAGATTTTGGCGAAGAACAGCGGCAGGCCGGTGCGCTGCACCTGAATCGTGATGCGCGGGTTTTCCGGTTGGGTGTTCAAATCGCAGGAACTGCCTGCCCAGACAATGGAAGGCACAACTCCCGCAATCTTGTTCTGGATAGCGGCGGCCTGAGCCTGCAATTCTGCCAATCCGGCGCCCCCGCTGCACAGCGTGGTGGCATTGACAAACCCGGAGGTATATCCAGAGGTTACGAAAGCCTTAGCTCCCGCCAGCGCGGCGGCCTCGGCGGAGTGTTGGGCTTCACTACGTGCCACATACAGGCTGACCACGTCGATGCTGATTGCCGCCATAGCCAGCAGGGCCGTCATGGACAATGCCACCAGGATAATGGTCTGCCCGCGCTCCTTCTTCCGATCGCGGAATGCGCTTCGATCCATGACAATCCCCCTTAGTTCAGGTTCTGCATCGCAGCACTGGTCGCAATACAGCTGGTCGCAGCATAGCTGGCACTTCCAACGACAAGCTTAATCACCCGGTTGAACTGCCACTGGTAGGGATAACTCAGTGTGACTTGAGTAGCCTCAACGGTTACGGTATTGCCGCCACTCGTCACGTTAAACGAGAATCCGCGATTCACGATCATGGTGAACTGCTTGGAGTTTCCGATCGAATCGATACAGGTCGTGCCAGTCCCCGGGAAAGTCCAGCTCCAGTTGGTTGGGGGTAACGGGCTCGCTGTGGCCAGACCTAGATCGTTGACATTATTAGCTTTGAGGTAAGAGTCCACGACGTCGCGCACGGCCAGCAGGGAAGCAGGAGATGGGTTGCTCAGGTCACCGGTGCTCTGATTGGCGGCGAAGCGCGCACCCTCACGAGCGGCGCCGGCGAGTTTTTGCTTGAGGTTGAAGGCTTGTCCGAAATCGTAGATCCCGACGACGAGAACCATGAGGAGAGGCAAGGTCACAGCCAGCTCAACGATCTGCGCGGCCTCGGTTCGACAGGCCCGCGCCCACAAGACACAAAACCGGTTGCGTCCTCGATGCCGGATGAGTTGCAGCAGGCTTAACATCTAGTACTCCATACGCATCTGGCCCTGGGCCGGAATATTGATGGAAATGCTCGGCGCAAAGAGAATGGGAAGGAACTGGTAGGAATACCGAAAGCTCACAATGGTGCCGCAAGTCTGCGGGTTGGTGTTGGGATTGATCAACACATTGCGGCAAATGTAAATCGTGGTTCCGCCGGCACCTGTCGCGGCCGCGCAGGTTTTAGCGGGGGCCGGGGCAGGACAGGCAGCACCCGATGTCGTCGGCACCAGCTGCAAAGTGCGCATCGGATCCAGGTGCGAGGCCGCCAGGGCACTCGTGACTGCGTCGACCACATCCGCGTCACACGGGAACTGGGAGCTTACCCCACCGCACGTGTAGCTGCAGTAGGCGCAGACTGGGGTCACCGCCATGCGCGCGCCGTCTTGCGCTGCCCGGGTTACGGTCGAATAGATGTTGTACGCCCGCCCGAAGGAGTAGATACCGAGAATGACGGTCATCAGCAGCGGTACGACCACCGCAAATTCAGCGATTTCGGATGCAGAGCAATCACCAACGAGTTTGAGCAGCTTCTTCATGTACTAAAGCGAGATGTTAAAAGCCAGACGGCCGCTCACCACGAGGATCACGGCAATGGCCACGGCGACACCAAAAGGAACCTTCAAGGTCTCCGGGTTGTCGAGCGAGATGGAAGGCGTTCCCGGATGTAACGAAAGGAAGGCCAGCAGCAACCTTCCAATATTGCGCACCGTTTCCCGAAAACGCTTCTTGTAAATCACCAGCGCCATGGCCATAACCCCGGCAACCAGCACCGCACCTGCGAGCACGGTTAAGATCTCATGGCTGCCCAGACAGCCACCGATCGCGCCCACCAGTTTCCAATCGCCTGCCCCCAGGGCCCTAATGAAAACAAACGGGAAC
>QIAU01000130.1 GCA_003225055.1 Acidobacteriota bacterium | reverse complement strand
CGAGGTTTTACGCTCCATCGGATAAAAAAAATCAATTGGACGCCTCTTGGACTGAGCATTAAGTTCCATACTGGATAGTTTCGCTACTCAGACAGATTTTCAGACCGTTTCCACTTCTTTGACGGAATCGCATGAAGCTTGCGGGTTTTCTGCTCCTTTTGGCCGGATGGGTGATCGTCCTGTCCAGCTTGGCGCTCCTCCATTCGGCTCCGGCGCAAACCGCATTTGTGCTGGCGGGAATCGCCGTCGAGCTATTGGGTCTGGCTCTGGTGGTTCGGGCTCATCTCGTCCTCGGTGAGGCACGAGAGTGACGCTTCCTGGCTTCTCCCAGACCTCAGCAGCCTTTTGTCTTCTCCTGATATTTCTGGTGCCCCTGGCCAGCGCCGGCTTGGCGCTGATCAATACCGGACTGGGCAGATCGCGGAGCGCGGCACATGCCCTGCTGGCTTCGCTCTTTGTGGTTGCGATCGCGGCCATAGTGCATGTCATGTGGGGATTCTCGCTGGAAGGATTCGTCGGTCGACCGGGACATTTCCTGGTAGCGGGTGGGAAGACCTGGAACTGGGTCGCTAAGGAACCATTCTTTCTTCGCGGAGTCGAATTCGACGGCTCGCCGGTCTCGCTCAGCATGCTACTTCAGATGTTCAGCGTCGCTTTGGCGGCTCTGATCCCGCTGAGTGCTGGAGCCGATCGCTGGCGGCTGGGCGCCAGCTGTGTCTCGACGGTTTTGCTGGCGGGCATCGCCTATCCACTCTTTGCCCACTGGGTTTGGGGTGGAGGATGGCTGGCACAACTGGGCGTGAATTACGGGTTGGGCCGTGGCTTCGTGGATGGCGGAGGCGCAAGCTGCATTCAGGTGGTCGGCGGGCTGACCGCATTATCCATTGCGTGGATACTGGGGCCGAGGCGCGGGAAGTATTCTCACGACGGGATGCCTGCCGCGATCCCCGGTCACCATGCCGTGTTCGTCCTCTTCGGTTGTCTGTTGGCATGGGTGGGATGGATGGGTCTTAATTCCGCGGGGGCAATTTTGTTCGCCGGCGTCGAACCGGCGCGGGTGGTGCTGGTTGCAATCAATACCACGCTGTCGGCGGGATCGGCGGCGCTAGTGGCGGCGGTCATCACGCGAAGACGTTTCGGCCGGCCGGATGCGACCCTCACCGCCAACGGCTGGATGGCGGGCCTGGTCGCAAGCAGCGCCTCCGGCGCTTTTGTGAAACCGGCGGCGGCGATCCTAATAGCCGTGATCGCAGCAGCGGTGACCCTCTTGGCTATCGAGGGATTCGAATTCTGGCTGGCCGTGGACGACCCCGGGGGGGCGATTTCGGTACATGCGGTGTCGGGGATTTGGGGTCTCGTCGCGGTGGCTCTGTTCGCAGACGTCGGCAACAGAGGTGGCAAGTCCGGGCAGTGGCTCGCGCAGTTGGTGGGAATCGCTTCCCTGCTCGGTTTTGTGCTGCCGCTCACCTACGGTCTGAACTGGTTGCTGAACCGGTTTTATCCGCAACGGGTGGATTTGGAAGGCGAGCGGCAAGGGATGGACCTGTACGAATTGGGGGCGGGGGCGTATCCGGAGTTCGTCGTGCACAGCGACGAATTTATTCAACGCTAGCTCTCGGCGTCCTCTCGACTGTGTGGGGTAAATGGTTTCGTGCGGTGGACAACCAATGTGGTCACAGTCCTATCAGCTGGGTCGCGCAACCCAGAGTAGAAGCGCGAAGATCACGACCGGAATCAGGGCCAGTAACACGTAAAACAGAATTTTGCGGGGCCACGGCGTGCGTCGCTGCTTCCAATCGCGCAGTTCGGGCCGATCGGCTACTCCGACTTGATCTTGGTGTTCGAGGTCCCAGGCGAACTGTTTGGCGCTGGCATAGCGGTTCTTCGGGTCCCGTTCCAGAGCGCGATAGATGATCTCCTGCAATTGCGGAGCTATTGTGGGATCGACTTCGCGCGGCGGAACCGGGTTATTCAGAAGCCGATCATTCATGATGACGAAGGGGTTCGGCCCATAGAAAGGCACCTTCCCGGTCAGCATTTCGTAAAGCATGATGCCGGTTGCGTAGAGGTCGCTGCGTGCGTCACCCCGTTTTCCTTTGACCTGCTCCGGAGAAATGTAGTCGGGCGTGCCCATGGTTTGGGATAGCTTCGCGAAGGTGATCCGGCGAGAAGCGGCGTTCGACGCGATGCCAAAGTCGATCAGCTTGATGTTGTCATTGGCGTCTACCATGATGTTTTCTGGTTTCAAGTCGCGGTGCACGACCCCATGAGCGTGGATGTAATCGAGCGCATCCAGAACGTGTAAGGTAATTCGCCGGGCCCGGTCCGGCGGGAGTTTCTTTTCCTCATTGAGGAGCTTGCGCAGCAAGCGGCCTTCCACCCACTCCATGACCATGTAGACCTGGCTGCGGTCTTCGTCGGCAAAAACCTTCATTACGCCAGGATGATCCATGTGCTTGCCGATCTCTTCTTCGCGACGAAAACGGTCAAACAGGGCGGGGTCGCTTTCCACTTCAGGATGGGGAATCTTGATGGCGACGGCACGTCCGGTGGTCAGGTCAGTGCCACGAAATATGGAAGCCATTCCGCTGCGAGCAGCCAGAGTGTCAATCTTGTAGTGATCGAGTTGCTCGCCCGGATGGACTAGGTTCATCGTGCGTCGATTTTCAGCAATCTATCCATCATGCTAGCTAGAAGATAGCAGGTAGAACGTAAAGAATTTGTAAAACAAGCTCTTAGCGATTAGACTCTAGCGCTTAGCTACCGGAACCGGAGTCTTGTTGCCTGATTTGGTTCTGATCAGGAGCACGCCTGCAAGAGCCTCGCAAGCCGCCTCATCATTGAATGTTTTTCAGAGGGAGATGTGGCCGGGAGCCAAAGCCCTACCGAAGCTTATAGGGTCTTCCGCGATAGATACCCATGCGTTCGATGCTGCGGATGCGGATCAGCTGCACGCTGATATTATCGCCTCCGTCCCGCTCGTTTGCGCCCGACACCAGTTCCCGGGCTGCTGCCTTCAATTCAATACCATGGCTGACAATGTGGGCAAGTTCTGCCGCGGGCAGCGCGCCGTGCAACCCGTCGGAGCAAAGCAAGAGAACGTCGCCTGGCAGTAACGGGACTTCGTTGGTCTCCACATTCACGAAGAGGTCGGCACCAACCGAGCGGCTGAGCACATGCTTGGTTGAGATCTCGGCGGCTTCCTGTGCGGAAAGCACCCCCAAACCCAGTTGTTCATTCGCGACAGTGTGATCGCGGGTGATCAACTTGGCGTTTCCACTGCGAATGAGGTAGCAACGCGAGTCACCAACATGAGCGACAGCCGCACGGTCAAAACGCAACCCACACACGACGAGAGTGGAAGCCATTCCCGCACCACTTGGACCCGCAGCCAATCCGGTCTCGTAGACGCGAGTGTTGGCGGATTGAACCAGCCGAGGCAGCAGGCTGCCGTGGGGTTCTCCCGGCGTAGACTGGCGGAACCCGGCGAGGACGGTTTCGACTGCGACGCGGGAGGCGACCTCCCCCTGGCGGTGTCCTCCGACGCCGTCGGCCAGAGCAAACAGCCAGCCATGCGAGCGCACTTGCGCTCGTGTCGCCGGGGCTACGTGGCCGACGTAGTCTTCGTTCAGCTCGCGTACGCGTCCGCAATCGGAAAGCTGCGCGAACTCCGCATCCAACATAGAACCGTCGGGCGCCGGGTAGGCCCCCCCGACGCTCAGTCCGCTGTCCGTGATCCGTTGCCGACGCTCCATGGAAGTTAGACCTCTCTGGTGCGAAGAACCGGGCAGTCGTGGGCCTGCCCGGCTCTCGCATACTGCGCCCCCTGCGGTTAGGAGACCGCCGTGGCGCGAGTTTCAATCAGCGTGGTGCGCCCCGTGCTCTTGCTGGCGCGCACAAAGTAGATGCCGCCATAAATGCCCCAGACCATCGCAATTCCCAAGGCGAGCAGTGGTTCCATCTTCGAGCCGTAACCCATAAAGGGTCCGACCAGGTAGAAGCCCATGCAGGCCAGATTCGCAACTAGCCCGAAGATCGGAATCAGGAGGTGGCGTACCCACTTGAATTTCCTGTGACGGTGATAAGCCACCAGGCAAATGATGCAACTCAGGCCGTAGAGCAGGAACGTGCCGAAATTCGAAGCCAGCGTGATCGTGAGCAGAGAATTCGGCAAAGCCGCCATCTGGTCGTGAGTCGTGTATCCGAAACTCGACCAGAAGCCGTGCGGCAGAGCCTGAATCGCAGCGTCGGCGGGGGCTCCGGCGTCGCCAAAGGCCATCGCCACGCCGATCGAACCGACCACTGCGGAAATGGCCGCCAAGGTCCAGATGGCACGATGCGGCGTCAGGTTCTTGGAGTGCAACATGCCGAAGTGCTCCGGCACCTCACGGTCTTTGCCCATCGCGTAGGTAACGCGCGCCCCCGTGTTCATGCAGGAGAGCGTGGTTCCGATCAGCGCCAGGAAGACGGTGAACGCTTCGGACAACATGAAGATCCGTCCGCGACCGGGGCCAAACAGAGCGTCACCCACGATGATCATCATGTCACCGATGGGCGCGGCGGACCCTGACGCGCTTTGCATGGTGTACCCGCTGTTCAGGAAGTAATTTGCGGCGAAGTACTCGAACAGGTAACAGATCAATCCCTGAACCAGCAGGGAAACGATGACCGCGATAGGGACATCGCGTTTGGCGTTTTTCGCCTCGCCCCCCATGGCCGTCACCGATTCGAATCCCACCAGAATCAGAATGGCGACGGTCGCCTGGATAAACACCCATCCCCAGTTGTGCGCCCGAATAATCGAGGTTCCCGTCGGATGGGTGAGAAACGCTCCATTCGAGTCGGTCGCCGGATAGCTGATGCGATAAGGCACCGGCTTGCCGCTCGCGTCCAGCTTCGGCTGCGGCACGCCAGCCGTATCGCGCACGATGGTTTCGGTCTGTTTGCCCTCCACTACAGTTTTCTGGGTTGCGAATTCATAGCTGTAGGCTGCGCCGGAAGTCGAATCGAACTGGTAGGCGATCGTTCCCGGCGGATGGTTCATGCGGTAGCCCAGAGCCACCACCGAGAACAGGACCAGCGCGGCAATCTGGATTACGTTGATCGCGATACTCACGGCCGTCGAGCCATTTACACCGCGATTGGCGATGTAGGCCACAACGAAGGAGAAGACAATCGCGACCACCATCATGAAAGCGACACCGGGGTTGGAGGCGCTCATGACGTTAGGCCACAGCGTGCCGACCAGATAGCCGCAGAGGATTCCCATTACCCCAACCATCACGCCAGGGTAGATCCAGTAATAGAGATGGGACGCCCAGCCGACCACGAACTTGGAAAGCCGGGCGTAGCGCCAGGCCTTGTCGTGGTTCAGGAACGATTGTTCGGCGAAGTAATAGGAGCTTCCCGTGCCGGGGTACAGCTTCGCCAGTTCCGCGTAGCAGACGGCCGTCGCCAGGCAAAGCACGAGGGCGACCAGAATGCCCATCCACATGGCCGGAGCGGTCACGCCGGTTGTGGCCTGGATGTAGAAGGTGAGCCAAAGGAAGGCGCCGGGCGCGATGAGCGCCATGGCGTTCATCGTCAAGCCGGTCAAGCCTAGGGTTGGTTTCATCTCTGGGGCGCTATTCGCCATTTCGTTTCTCCTTGTTTCCTTTGCAGGATGAGTGACTCGATTCCGGACCCCGATAGAACTCTGCCGCTGCGCGCAGCAGTAATGTCATTGCACCAAGCGTCAGCAGGGTTGCGGCTAGCGGATGAGTTGCCGGCGTGAGCCACCCAGCCAACAAACCGGTGAGTGCGATCAGACAGACTGCAATCGATAAGGGAGTGGAGGCGGCGGAAGCCCTGGTCAAAGGGGCGAATTGTTCGCTTGCCCCCGCCGCCTTTCCACATGAGAGCAGCTCCCAAGCGGCTGCTGACGAACGTCGTTGGAAGCCGGTCAGCATGCTTACTTGGCCTCCCGGCTGTCGAACATGAAGACGAATCCGGCGGTCGCCGTGTTCTGTGCCATCACCGGAGTGGTGCCCTTCATAAACGACGGCTGGTTGGACATATCTCGCCGGAACTCAAAGCGCGTCATGATGTGATGGGCGAGGAGGTGTTCGTAGGTTTCGGTGAACCCGTGGAGGTGCTGCGGGGTCGGATTCGTGAATCCTCCGGTAGTCACTCCGTATTTGTCGTCGTAATACTCGTAGCGGGTGGCAAGAGCGTTCGAACGGTTAAGCAGATAGCGCACATAACCGGCGGCGCCCGTCCAGTACACAGGCTTGGGAACCGTCGGGATGCGGTCGCCGCGGGCATAGTCGTAATTGACCATGAACGACAACCTTCCGGTCGGCGAGTAAGTAACCACCGTGTCAGAGAGCTGGCGCCAATTGGTGTTGATGTTGGTCTGCTCCGGACCCGCCATGTAGTTTTGGGTGATCCCGAACTTCTTGGTCGGATTCCAGGCGAAGGTCGCACCGTAAGTCTTTCCGGAGTTGTTATCAACCACGTCATTCCAGCCGTTGACGAGGTAGCCCGCGATCGCATATTTGTCGTTGAACGTGTATTTCGCACGCACGCCGAAGTGATAGAAGGGAATCGCGTAGGAGAAGAGCAAACCCCGCGAGTAGTTCCAGTTATCCTTGGTTTCGATCACTTCCGCGCCATGGGGAGTAACAAACTTGCCGGCATCCACCTGTAGACCCTTGCCGACCGGCGCCAGGTAAGAGAAGTAAGCTTCTTTCAGATATTGCCCAAAGCCCAGCCCGCCGGGGTCTGTGCTGTTGACCACGTTCATGGCCTGGCCAAAGCCGAGCGCGATGTGGTATCCGGTCCGGCTGTTATTGGCATCGGGCTGCCTGTCGGCGACCAGTTCCACAAGATTCAAGCCAAACTGATTGGTAGACAGGTCGAATGCGCGAAGGGTGTTGGTTCGTGATGCTGGATTATTGAAGTTTTGTCCGTAATAGGTATCGACAAACCCGCTCAAAGTAGTGGGACCCAGCAAGCCGGCCAGGGAAGGCCCGGTCGGGGCGGCCGTCGCGGCACCCGATGTCGGCGCAAGATTGTTCTGTGGCGGCGGTGTTGAATTTGCCATGGCCGCTGATCCGCTACCGCCTGTGAGAGCCGCCAGTTCGCTGCGCAGTTCGTTGACCTGTTTTTCCAGTTCCTTTATCCGTTGTGAAACGTCGGTTGAGGAAGTTTGGGCTGTATCGGCCTGTCCCTGAGCAGGGCATAGCGGCGCCACTAGGAACGCCAGGCACAAGCTGAATATCGCGACGTTCATCCGGGAGAAAACCTTCATCGTGACTGCTCGCTTTCTTCCCCTTCGGTCGCGCTTACCCCGCAACGCGATCCGTGACCAGTGAGCGCACAGTAGCGAACGTCTCTGTGAACAGTCCAACGCATAGTTCTTCTCGTAAGCATCAGAAATATTCTGAAAAGTTATGTCTATGGACGATATAAAACGCGTTTATGGTGATGGACCATCGAAGCCGGCCGGTGGCGAATCTGTGGTGCGGTTTATGCGCGAAAAATGGCCGTAAATCGTATGTTCGCCAACGCGCAAGGGTTGCCGATTAGGCCTGCTGCCGTCGGCTTGAATATCGTGGTCGACCGAGATGAAGGCGGTGTAATTGTGATGGCAGCCATCAGAAAAATGCGGGGTCCCACTCGGGCAGAACCACGGCAGTCAAGCCCTTCTTTGTCATTCTTCGCGAAGCGAATTTATGCATTCTGCTTGCGCTTCGGCAACCCATAGATCCTTCGCCTCGCTCAAGATGACAGACAAGCTCGGGGATGGGTTGTTCGCCGCGACGCCATTGCGAATCAGCTCGATGAAGGCGCCTGCGGCACGCGGCAAGGTTCGATCTTGATCGTAAACCATGCCAAGTTCCCGCCATAACTCCACGTCTGCGAGTGGAACCAGCGAGACCTCGCCCGCGCGCTGTTCCTTGCGCGCGAAACTCTCGCTGATGAGAGAGACTCCCATGCCGGAAGCCACGAAGCTTTTGATCATCGCCACGCTGGGCAGTTCCATGGCGATTTTCAGGCGCGACTGGTAGGGGCGAAACAACTTGTCCATGATCTGGCGCGTGTAGCCGGCTTGGGGAAAGATCAAGAGCTGCTCTGTGATGACACTCACCGGCGCCGAGCTGAGCTGGGCAAGCGGATTCGAAGGACTCGTCATCAGCATCAAGCGGTCGCGGAAAATCCTCTTCACCACCAGGCGCGGTGACTTCACCGGCATGGTTACGATGCCGACGTCAATCGTTCCGTCCTGGATTCGCTCCAGGATCTTGCGGCTGAAGTTCCGATAAATGCTGATCTGAACTTCGGGATAGAGCCGGCGGTATTCTCGAAAGGCGGGCGGCAGAACATGGAGGCAAGTAGCCTCGTTGGCGCCGATCGCCAACACGCCACGCGGCGTTTTGTCCTGATCGGCGACGGCTCGCATGGACTCGTCGCGCAGAGCCAGTAGCCGGGTGCCGTATTCAAAGAGAACTTCACCGGCCGGAGTGAGCCTCACCCTCTTGCCCGCGCGATCGAGCAACTTGGTCCCGTAGTCCCGCTCGAGCTGCCGGATTTGCGCGCTGACCGCCGACTGCGAGCGGAACACTTTTTCTCCCGCACGGGAGAAGTTGCCCAGCTTGGCCACTTCCAGAAACGTGGTGAGTTGACCAAAATCCATAGCGTGCAGGCGTAGTTGAGGGGGGCTACTCAGCGCCCTAAAGCGGGCCGAATGGCTGGAGAGATGTTACGCGGCCCAAATCCAGCCGCGAAATTGATTGTTTTTATGGCGCCGATAAACCGCCTCTATGTCGCGGCCAGGACCGAATCCAGACGGCTAGGAGTAACTCTTTTCAAGTATTTACGCGCAGAGAAGGCCACTCTCATCTGGACATCCTCACTGGTTTAACCGCGCATCTGACCGTGGCGGGGCGGGCCGGCCGGGATTGGCTCGCCGTCGTGGGAGCACATCAACATGAATGACAGGCGCACATCAATGACGAGAGTGGTAGCCCGTCTTCTGCTCTGGCTTATGGCGGTCGAAGTCTGGTCCGCGACGCCTACGTCCAGTCCAGAGTTGCCCGATCCGGGTTCTGTCTCAGGCATTAGCCAACAGCAGCAAGAACAAATAGGCATCAAGGCGATGGGCGAGGTTTACCAGCAATTTCCCGTGCTGCCCGATTCCAGTCCTGTGACCAAGTATGTCGAGGAGTTGGGAAAGAAGCTGGCGACGGTTATTCCGCAAGACCGATCGTGGCCTTATCAGTTCCATGTCATTCCGGAAAAAGACATCAACGCATTCGCGTTGCCCGGCGGACCGATTTTCATAAACGTCGGCACGATTACCGCCGCGGATAACGAAGCGGAACTGGCCGGTGTGATGGCGCACGAGATGTCGCACGTGTACATGCAGCACTCGGTGAAACAGGCGTCCAAGGAATCCATCGCCCAGGCGGTGCTCGGTGTGCTAGGCGGCGTGCTGCCGGGAGGCACAGCCGGGAGCCTGGCGCGCTTGGGCATACAGATCGGGGCAGGAACAATGTTCCTCAAATACTCGCGCGGAGATGAAGCGCAGGCGGACGCCGTGGGCGCAATCATCATGTATAAAGCGGGCTACAACCCGCGTTCCATGGCCGAGTTTTTCCAGAAGCTCGAAAAGCAAGGTGGCGGAGGTGGTCCGCAATTTCTCAGCGACCACCCGGATCCCGGCAACCGCGTCGCCGCGGTGGATAAGGAGATTAGGAACTGGCCGGCTAAGAATTTCCAGTCCGACAGCCCTAACTTTGCCAGCGCCAAGCAGCAGGCGAATGGCGTGAAGACGTATACCGCCCAGGAGATTCAGGCGGGCGTGAAACAAGGGGTTTGGGCCGGGCAAAATCGCAAGAATGGCGCAATTCCCCCCCATGTTCCTACTGCTTCCGCCAGCAGCGGAGCGAGTGGCGGCGGTGATGCCACCTTAGGCAATGTGAGCTGGGATCAAGTGAAGCCTAGCGGCAACTTCAAAGAGTTCGAGAGCGACATGTTGAACATTTCTTATCCCGACAACTGGCGGGCCGGCAACGATCAGAGCTCGGGCGGGATCCTGATCGCGCCTCCGGCAGCGGCGGGGCAGGGAGCGATAGCTTACGGCGTGGTGATCGGCGGCGGCCAGGATCAGAATGCCAATTCGCTCGACCAGGCGACGCAAGATCTGGTTCAGAGTTTCGAGCAGTCGAATCCCGGACTCGAGGCGTCGGGAAATCCGCAGCCTATTCGGGTTAACGGAATGGAGGGCCGGTCTCTAACTCTCAAGGGAAACTCGCCTATCGAGAAAAATGGGAAACCGGAGCCCGAACGGGATTGGCTGGTGACCGTGCCACGTTCCCAGGGAGGATTGATCTACCTTGTATTTATCGCTCCGGAGAATGACTTCAGCAAATTGCGTGCGACTTACCAGAAGACACTGAATAGCCTCGAACTGAAATAGCAACCAAGCCCGGTCGCTGCGGTTTTCCGCACCCCCGACAATTTTCCCTGCATCAAACCGGCAGAAACTACAATGCTCGTGTAGGAGAGGCCCTGCTCTGCGCGCGCAAATCAAACTCGGACGGATCGCGGGGATCACGATTGGCCTGCATTACAGCTGGTTCATCATCGCCGTGCTGATCACGATAACGGTGGCCGACCACTTTCACCTGGTCATGCCGGGATGGAGTCCGGTTGCGCTCTGGTCCGTGGCGGTGATCACGGGGTTGCTCTTTTTTGCCGCCCTGCTGGCCCATGAACTGGCGCACTCTGTCCTGGCCAAAGCGCGTGGGCTGCGCGTACGCGCAATCACTTTATTCGCCCTGGGCGGCGTTTCGCAGATCGAATCGGAGGCCTCCGACGCCAAGTCGGAATTCTGGATTGCTTTTGTCGGTCCTCTGACCAGCCTGGTGATCGGCGTGATTTGTCTCGGTATTGCCAGGCTTACAGGCTGGGCTCCCGGCTCGGAACCGTACACTCCGGTGCCTGCCGTGTTGCTCTGGCTCGGCTACATCAATATTGCGCTGGCTGCTTTCAACATGATTCCCGGGTATCCGCTGGATGGCGGACGCGTCTTGCGCGCGGTTACCTGGTGGATCACCGGCAATGCCGATCGCTCCACACGGATCGCGGCGCAGGTGGGGCAGCTTGTAGCTCTTCTTTTCATTATTTCGGGATTAATACAATTCTTCAGCGGCAAGGGCTTTGGCGCTCTGTGGATCGCGTTTATTGGCTGGTTCCTGCTGGATGCGTCACGCAGCAGTTACATACACGTGGAGCTGATGTCGGGCCTCCGCGATCGTCGAGTTGCCGACATCATGGAGCGGGATTGTGGGACGGTGGAGTCGCACCTTAGCCTCGAGGACTTCGTCGATGAGTACATGTTACGCAGCGGCCGCCGATGCTTCGTGGTCATCCAAAATAACTACCTGGTCGGACTGATTACGCCCCACGAGGTGAAGCAGGTCCCGCGCGACCAGTGGCCTCAGACCAGTGTGCAAAGCGTGATGCGTCCCTTGCGGGATCTCAAGGTGGTGACTCCCGACACTCCGGCGGTGCAGGCTTTGGAGTTGATGACTCGCGAAGATATTAACCAGCTGCCGGTAGTCTCGCATGGTCATTTGGAAGGCGTTTTCTCGCGGGGACAGGTGTTGCGCTTCCTGCAGACCCACTCTGAGCTTCACGGACATTAATCTAATTCTGGGGTGCCCGACTCGTCGCGCTCTTGACGGGTTGAGATTCGAATGCGCACAGCCATTGTCGCCGCCATCAAGCAGATTCCGCGCGGCAAGGTGTCCACCTATGGCGCTATTGCCCGCGCGGCAGGATTCCCGGGCGCAGCGCGCCAGGTCGTGGGAACCTTGCGGTCGTCTTTCGGTCTCGCGTGGCACCGAGTCCTGGGAGCTGGCGGCGAAATCAAGCTGCGTGGTGATTCAGCGATTGAGCAGCGATTGCGCCTGGAATCAGAAGGCGTGGCATTTCGAGGACGCCGTGTGGACATGAAACGGCACGAGTTCCGCTTTGCAGCCAAAAGAGCAAAGCGCCGGGCCAGCGACCAAAGACCAAGGACTAAGTCTTGAACTTGTCGTCAATCTCCACCTGGTAACCTGAGACGAGCCGGTTGCTTTCATTGGCCATGCCTACCACCGCCATCAACTCCTTGAACATGGCATCGCTCATGCCTGCTTTGCGCGCGCCGGCCGTGTGTGAAGCAATGCAGTAATTACATTGATTGCTTACGCTCACAGCCAGATAAACCATTTCCTTGGTGAGAGGATCGAGCGCTCCCGGCGCCATGATCTGCTTGATGTCGTTCCACGTGCGCTTCAGTGTGACCGGATCGTGGGCTATGGCTTTCCAGAAATTATTGATCCAGTCGGTCTTGCGTGTGGCCATGATTTCGTCGTAAACGGCGCGCACTTCCGGGCTGGCGTTTTTGTATTCGACAAGTCCCAAGGTTGCCATAATCGCTCCGAACGGAAAGTCTGCGCAGCGGCGCAGCAGACGAACATAACATCATCCGCTCATTCGGGTAATCCCCATCGCTGGGCTAAAGTCGTTTCCATGGAAATTTCTCGTGACCAAGCACTCAATAATTTGCAACGTTGCAAGCAGAAGGGAACTACTCTGGGACTGCACTTCGCGGGACGCGGCGGCGCCGTAACATCAACCCTACTCGCGCCGATCACTGAAGTCTCTTCCCGGAGCGTACTGAGGAACGACTCCAGTGTTCTCCAATTCTCCTGGCAAAAGGCACGCTTCGAGTATGGACCGCTCACCGGGTTGCGCATGCCGGCGCGAGAAGGTCTGGCCCAGGTGGATGGATTGCATGTCTGGCTGGACTCGGGGCACTGGCTGTTTTATATGTGATATTCAGGGGCAGGCACAGAAGTGGCTTGAATTTGCGGCGAAGTCGCTCAGAACAAGCCAGGTGGATTGTGGAATCTCAGCCAGATTCGGAGGCAGTCGCTTCGCGAGGGTCGTATTTTTAATCGTGCTTGCGCTTTCGCGGCCACCAATTGATCTGTGGCAGAGACGCCGCTGGCGGCGTCTCCTTCCAGCCCAGACGCGGCCAGCCGCGTCTCTATCGACCCGGCAACTCGCCTGATAGCAGTTTGCCCAACTCCCCGGCTGGGCAACGAACCCCGACATAGAAATGCCCGAACAGGGCATAGACGGCACTGACCTCGTCGAAGCGCATCTCGTAAATCAGTTTCTTGAAGACCAGGGGCCCGTCAGCGAATAAAGTGACACCCCACTCCCAGTCGTCAAAGCCGATCGAGCCGGAGATGATCTGCTTCACCTCCCCTGCGTAGCGCCGGCCGACCAGGCCGTGCTCGTTCATTTGCCGCTGGCGTTCTTCGATAGGCAGGGTATACCAATTCTTGTCCTCGCCGCGCCGGCGATCCATCGGGTAAAAACAGATGTAGCGGTTCGGCGGCATGGCCGGGAAGAGCCGCGGACGCATGGCTTCCTTCTGCCGCTCCAAGGTATCGTTGATCTCGCGCTTCCATTCGTCGCTGTGGGGTTCAATGCCGCGATCCATCAGGGCTTTGTATGTCTTGATGGTGGATTCATACAGGCCCAATTCGATAATCGACAGATAGGAAGTCGTCGGCTCCCAGAAATCGCTGATCTTCAGCCGCGCCAGCTCGAGTTCGGCCTGGTTGAGCGCGTCGAACGACTCACGGAAGTGAACCAGCATCTGGTCGCCCTTGTGGCCCAGCAGCGAGTACAGCGCCGACTGTCCCTTCAAGTCCTGTTCCATCCTGGCTAGAACGGCGCTGGCTTCCTGAAGAATCTCGCCACGCTGGGCGTCGCCGAGTGCGCGCCAGGCTGACCAGCGGAACTTCATCATCTGGTGAAGAATGCTGTAGCCTTCAATGGTCAGGGGCACAGCGGGCATTTCCGCGGCAGCGGTTTCCGGACGCATGGTACGAGTGGACATCGATGAACCCCTTGCAGAACAGTGTTGCCTGACATTGTATCCGGACTTGGCCAAGCGGCGGCGTCGAGCGGAGGCGATGGCGGGGAGGCGGTGGCCGGCTGGCACGTGGTTGGACCATAGTCCTTGACCATGGTCCAACCAACCCCTGGCGGAGATGGCCATTTCAAAATTCAAAGCCACCTGCCTGGCCGTCCTGGAACGGGTGCGTAAGACCAAGAAGCCGATCCCGGTTACCCGTTTCGGTGAGCCGATCGCAGAGGCGGTGCCGCCCTCAGTGCGGGCACGTCGCTCGAACTGGATGGGTTCGATGGCCGAGCGCATGGAAATTTTGGAGGCATTGTCGCGCCCGCTGTGGACGAACGCGATTGGGAGGCACTCCAGGATTGAAACTGCTCCTGGACACACACATCTGGTTGTGGAGCTTGCGTGAGCCCAGTCGGCTCACCCGTCGCGCCGGAGGCGAGCTGGAGAAACCAGAAAACCAACTGTGGCTCTCCTCCCTCAGCCTCTGGGAGTTTCTAATCTGGTGCGCGAAAGGCCGCATCGTGCTCAAGGAAGACCGGCATGAGCTGGTGGCGCGCATGATCGAGGTCGGCCCGCTTTTGGAAGCGCCGATCACGCATGAAGTCGCGCTTGAGACCAGTCGCATTCAACTTGGCCACCAGGACACGGCGGACCGATTTCTTCTTGCCACTGCCCGGGTGTTCGATCTGACGCTGGTCACCTCCGACGAGCGTTTGCCTACGGCTGCGGGCGTCCGGGTGTTAGCTAACCGCTGAGCGCGTGCCTATTTTTTCTCTCCCGACCTGGTCACCACGGGCGTGAAGTATAGATCCTGGTAGTCGAAGCTGAAGTCCGCCAGAGGCGAGACCGGCAGCATAGTGAAGTGATCGATGGTGCCATCGGGCTTGAGAGCAAATGTGACGAAAGCATCTTCCAGGGTGCGATCCCGCCAGTGGGCTTGGAAAGTGTCATATTGCCAGTGTTCCAGGTCGCCGACCGCTTTGGGAGTGTGGTCCAGGCTGAAAACCAGCTGGTTATTTTCCATGCGGATGGTCGCCGGGCCGTACCAGGCGTCCCGGTATAGGCCTGCGTATTTCTCCCTGGGCAGCGACGGCGCGGAGTTGGCCGCCCGCGAGCGAGCCTGCTGTTTCATGACGTCGGCAGCATGCTGCTCGGCGTTGCTTTCGGCTTCTTTGTAGGCAGAGATCCAGTCGGTTTCGGGCAAGTTCAGGTAGTGGTCAAGGATGTGGCAGCCGATGGCGGAAAAGGCTCCGCCTTCCTCGGCATTGGTCAGAACCACCAGGCCGAGGTTCTCCTCAGGGACCAGTCGCACGAGCGAGACGAATCCCGCTACCCCGCCCGTGTGACCCACGATCTTACGGCCGTGATAGTCACTCATCGACCATCCCAGACCGTAGTCGGCGAAGTGAGGCTTTAATGCCGCCAGGGAAGGGGGTGGCGTGCTGACCGGAACAATGGTTTGCGGTGACCACATTTCATCCGATTGCCTTTCGCTGAACAGTCGTCCCTCGCGGTCCAGAAATTTTCCCCGATTGAGCTGCAGCCGGACCCATTTCGCCATGTCCGCGGCGCTGGAGTTGATGGATCCCGCCGGGGCGGCATTGTCCAACGGCACGAAATCAATGGCCTGGAGCTTGCCGGGAAGCTTAGAGTGCGGCCAGGCATAGTTGTCACCCGCCTTCCATGCCGCATTGCTCAGATTCGTATCACGCATCCCGAGAGGAGTGAGGATCCGTTCCCGAATGTAGTCTTCCCACGATTTGCCTGTAACCGCTTCGATGATCCGGCCGGCAGCGATATACATGAGGTTGTCATAGGCGTATTTACTACGGAAACTGGAGGCCGGTTTCATGAAGCGCAGTTTGTAGACGATCTCCTGGCGCGTGTAGGTGGTGTGTGGCCAGAACAGCAGATCGCCCTCTCCCAATCCCATGCCACTGCGATGGGTGAGCAGGTCGCGAATGGTCATTTCGTGGGAGACATATGGGTCATACATTTGAAAGTCTGGCAGGCGCTCATAGACCGGGTCATCCCACGAGATTTTTCCTTCCTCTCCTAGAATCGCCAAAGCTGCCGTCGTGAAGGCCTTGGTATTGGAGCCAATGCCGAACAAGGTGTGCTCGTCGACGGCAATGGATTCGCCCAGTTTGCGCACTCCATAGCCTTTGGCCAGGACCACCTGGCGGTCTTTGACAATCGCGATGGACAAGCCGGGTACGTCAAATGTCTGCATCACGCGAGCAACATAGGCGTCCAGGTCCGCGGGCGGAGCGACTTGGGCAACGAGGACAGCCGAAGAGAGAAGAAGGAAAACCGGGTTGCGCCGAAAGCAGCGAACTCTCATAATCATCAGAGTCTATCCCCTAGAAGACGAACCGGAGATTAAAGCAGATGAGATCAGGGATTGGCCAGAGGAGAACGATTGGGCGCGTTCCAGCAAGCCTAACAAACCGCCGAGAGCGCGGCGAGCGCCGAGCAAGAGGAGAGGCAAAAAGAGCAAAGAAAACGCTCGGGTGAGCTTTACGGATTCGTCTTGCGCCGGCCGTTCCACTCCGAGGACTTAGACTGGGCGCGTATCGCGTCGACCAGTAGGCGACGCAAACGATAGCGGCTTTCCAGGTCAATATTGACGATCTCAAAGCCGAGCTCGTTGACGCGTGTACGCCGCAGCAGAACCTGGGCGCGGATTCTCCGTATGCCGACGGTAAGATCGAGATTAGCTTCCGATCCGATGCGCATATTGTCTTCTTTGGTCCCCATACCGCCGCCCAGGCTGAGTTCGCGCACGGTCAGGCCGCACTTGCCCCAGGAACTGCTGAGCGTGCCGCTGAGACTCTTGCCCAGGACAAAGCGCTCGTATCGCCGCTGCCGAACCCAGGCGCAGGCCGGGGAGGCGTCCAAGGGCGCTACCGCGATTTCGTCGGCGTCGAGTTCATTGTCGGTGAGGACCTGACTGGTGTAGCGCGGGTCGGTTTTGGCCAGGGCTTGGGCAGCCGCGAGACGCATCTCGCGATGGTGCATCCACTTCCACATTCTCTTCGCCTCCACGATGCTGCGCAGGACGGGCACGGCATCGGGATCACGCAAACGGCCCAGGGACTCGATCGCTTTCAATTGCAGCAGGGGCGAGCGCGACGCGGACTCTCCCGGCTCGGCAAGGATGGTCAGGGACGGTGCGGCGGATCGGTCGCCGCTCATACCAATTTCATCGACCGCTTGTGGTATCACGAGCGGATCGAGGATCTCCAGCAACTCCAGCAAGCTGAGGCCACGATCCCCGGCCGCCCCAAAGGCAATCTGGCGGACCACTACATCGTGGTAGAACCGATTCCATTCCTTCAAACGCATGGGCAGCAGTTCCAGCAAGGACGGAACATTCAGACGGCTCATCAGGCCTACGACGGCAGCAGCCTGCCGCGGCTGTCCCGTGCGCAGGATAGCGCGCATTCGCTCCAGTCCCCCCGCGCCCAGTTCCTTGACCAATCCAACCAGGCGGTCGCATTCGTCACGCTGCATGCAGCGGAAGAAGCGGTCCGCCAGGTGCTCGACCGAGGCTTCGGAAGTGTGGCGCAAAATCCCGAGTAGTTCCGGCGGGATTTCCGGCAAGTGCATGGCTTCGTCGATGAACTCCGGCAGACGGTTCTCAACGCCGATGCGCGGCTCGATATCTTTGGCCAGCAGGGGACGGCTCTTGCCGACCATCTCCATCGAGACCAGCACCTGGCCAATGGCGCCAAACTGCTTGCGGTTATTAGCTTCCTGGCTGAGGCGGACAAAGGCTGCGCCCATTAAACTCTGCAGTTCGGTGTCCTGCTCTTTGGTCAGACAGTCGCCGATCTGTTGGATCGCCGCCGCCATCAGGTCGCCCCCCGGGCCGGCGTACAGGTCTGCCAATTGACTCATGCCTATGGCGGTTTTGCGCCGGTTCTCCTGATCTTTGGCATTCAGGCAAGCAAAATAATTGCGAAGAATCTTGTCGACCGATTCTTTGTCTCCGCGCTCAAGCAACTGTTCCAGGAACTGGCGGATGTTGCGGGGAGGAACGCAGGCCGCCTCGTTGGACGTCAAAACGCTCTTTTTGCCGGCTTCCGGGACCTCGGCCCAGAACATGCGGTCGAGAATGTCGGCGTGCGACTCCACCAGAATGCCAGCCTTGCTCATTTTTTCCTCCTGAATGCGGAGGATCTGGCGCAAGGTGTCCATTTGCCGGCTCATGTGCTCCAGCATCTGGTGGACGGCGTTGACCTTCACTTCGCCTTTCTGATAGCGCTCCAGGGCGAAGCGAATGGCCATATGCTCGGCCGCTTTCATCAGCAGCGGGGCCCGTCGATCGTCGTCCTCAGAAACGGTCGAGGCGAGGGTCTCCAGGAGTTGCTGCAGATTGACCTTCGCATTTGGGCTGGCCTGGCTGAACTCCTTCCGCAGCGCTTCCGGGTTGGCATTTGGATCTTGACTGGCTTGCCCGAAATGTGTAAGCAGGCGAATGGCTTGGATGACTTCCTCTTCTTCGAGAGGAACAGTCGTTCCGGGGCCGCCGGCAGCCGTGCCTGGCTGACCTGCTGCGCGGCCTTGACCGATCGGGGTACTCCCCAGCGGAGCTCCGCCTGGTATGCCACCGGTTTGTGCACCTTCAGCGGCGGCGATCAGTTGCAGGAGTTTCTGTGGCTCGTTGAGCCACTGTTTGAACTCAGGGCCGAGCGTCTGGGCTGCGATCTGGGCGGCCACGCTGATTTCGCCGGTGGCAGGATCGGCAGCCACGAACTTCACTTCATTGATCTTGATGCTGGATTTCTTGTTGTCGCCCAGGGTTTCTTTGATCTGCTGAGCCACGTCCTGGGCTTTCGATCCCGCATTGGCGAAAGCTTTTACCAGGCGTGTGAAGTCTTCCACCGTGACTTGGGCGGAAAAATGGATGCTGGCCAGCCCAGCGGCAGTCAGCAGTTGCGCAAAGCTGCGCTCAGCTTGACCGGTTTCCAGTGGTATGCCGTCCAGCAATAGCTTGGAATCGGTAACCCCGAGCAGAAACCCACTTTCACGGGCGGAGGGCAGCCCATTCTGCAACTCCTTCCACGCCGTAGCGAATTGCGTTTCCGTGCGCTTGTGCTCAAACCCGTACAAACGGGCGTACTTCACCAGGATGTTGAGGCTATGGACAAATGCCCGTGCGGACTCGCCACGGGCTGAATTGGCGCCGATGCTGGGAATAAGGCAGCTCCTGCTACACGCTTATGGCGTAAGGGTATAGCGGAACGGTGACCGGCGCACGTTACGGAGGTAACAGGGTTCCAGGGCGCATTTTCCGGGAAACCCTTGCCCCGAGACGCGCCGTAGAACTCCCGGGAAGGGGTGGAAAACCTTTACTCAAAGATCTCGGGATCGAGTTCGGAGAAGAATGCCTTGTGCAGCCGGCGCACCACCTCGGGCACCAGGTCTTCCTCGATTACGAAAGTCAGATTAATCTCCGACGCGCCCTGAGAAATCATGCGGATATTCACGTCGGGCAGGACGCTGAAAACGCGGGCCGCGATGCCGGGCGTCTCCCGCAAATTCTCGCCCACCAGGCAGACAATGGCCTTGCGGCCTTCGTACTTTACGTCACCCAGCTTGGCCAGGTCAGCGGCTAGAGCAGGAATCGATTCGTTCGAGTCGACCGTAAGCGAGACGCTGACCTCGGACGTTGAAACCACGTCCACCGCGACACGGTGCCGCTCGAAGGCGTCGAAAATATTCTTGAGGAAGCCGTACGCCATCAACATGCGGGTGGCGGTGAGATCGATGATGGTGATGCGCTTCTTGGCGGCGATGGCTTTAAACACGTTGCGACAGTGGGGAGCGCGCGCCAGGATGCGTGTCCCGTCGCAGTTGGGATTGCGCGAGTTCAGGATGTAGACGGGAATGTTCTTCTGGATAGCAGGCAGCAGGGTGGCCGGATGCAGCACCTTGGCCCCGAAGTAAGCCAGTTCCGCCGCTTCGTCGAAGCTAATGGACTTGATGCGGCGCGCCTCCGGGCAAGTGTTGGGATCGGTGGTCATCATGCCGTCCACGTCAGTCCAGATCTCGATGCGCTCGGCGCCGAGTCCGGCTCCCACAATGGCCGCCGAAAAATCCGACCCGCCGCGGCCGATGGTGGTCGTCGTTCCCGACCGCGTGGCTGCGATGAAGCCTCCCATCACTGGCACTCGCCCGCTCTCGATCAGCGGTTTGACATTCGATTTCAGCTTTTCATCGGTGTCCTCGAAGTGAGGCACAGCGCGGGTGTGAGTGTTGTCCGTAATGATGCAATCGCGCGAATCCACCAGCGTGGAACGGATGCCCCGCGCAGAAAACGCCGCAGTCACGATCTTGCTGGAGAGCAATTCGCCATAGGCGGCGACGTGATCCGTGGTGCGCGGGGTCAACTCACCGACGGCAGCAATGCCCCGCAGGAGTTCATCGAGAGTATCGAATTCGGATTCGAGTTCGCTGTGAAATTGAGTAAAAACAGCCGTCCCCAGCAGCTCCCCGGCCGTGTTGTAGTGGCGTTCTCGCAGGTTGCGGGAGAGCTTCAGCGCGGTTTCGCGGTCTCCGGCGCCCGCGGCGCGCGCCGTGGCCAGCAGTTGGTCGGTGACTCTGGCCATGGCGCTAACCACCACCGCCGGCTTTTGCGAGACACGTCCTTTGACGATTCCAGCAGCGCGGTCGATGGCCGTGGCATCCTCGACGGAAGTGCCGCCGAATTTCATGACCAGCATGTCGGCTTAACCTCAGGCAACATGCGGTGTGCGCGACCTGGGCCCCTATCCAGAGGCGCCCCCACGGCCCAAAAGAGAGACGGCTTCGGCCGCTGCGGGAGAGTCAATCGAGATATCCTTGCGCTTTGAGCAGTTCGGCATTCAACAGGGCGGCGCCCGCGGCTCCGCGAATCGTGTTGTGCGAGAGGACGGTGAATTTCCAATCGAGCACGCTGCACGGCCGTAAACGCCCGACCGTTGCTGTCATGCCTGCCCCGGAATCCGCGTCAAATCGCGGTTGCGGGCGATCCGCGGCATTGAGGTAAATAACCGGCCGTTCCGGCGCGCTGGGCAGCTTGAGTTCCTGCGGCACACTGCGAAACTCGTTCCACGCCGCGATGATTTCTGTCGGCTGTGCTCTCTTGGTCAGCTTCACCGAAACCGATTCGGTATGCCCGTCTTCCACCGCCACGCGGTTACATTGCGCACTCATCCCAAAAGTCGCGGGCTTAATGGCTGCCCCGTTTAGCTGCCCCAGCAGTTTCAGGGTCTCCTCTTCCATCTTCTCTTCTTCTTTCGCGATGTAGGGAATGACGTTGCCGAGAATGTCCAGCGAGGCGACTCCCGGATAACCGGCGCCGCTGACGGCTTGCATGGTCACCACCATCACCGTTTCCAGTCCGAATCGCTGCTCCAGGGGAGCCAGCGCCAACACCAAACCGATGGCGGAGCAGTTAGGATTGGTCACGGCGAAGCCGCCGGATTTCCGCCGCCAGGCCTGACGGTCGATCAGCTTCACATGCTGGGCATTGACCTCGGGAATCACCAGGGGCACGTCGGGCTTCATGCGCAACGCGCTTGAGTTGGAAATCACGGCGCAGCCCGCTTCCGCAAACCGTGGCTCGAGCTCATGGGCAGCGGCTGCGTCGAGCGCGGCAAAGATCACCCGGGGAGCGCCGTCCGGGGTCGCCGGCGAAACCACCATTCTGGCAACGCGCTCCGGCAATGCCGTTTTCATGCGCCAGCGAGCAGCTTCCGCATAATGGCGCCCCTCGGAGCGCTCCGACGCCGCAAGCCAGCCAACTTCGAACCAGGGATGCTGCTCCAGCATCTGAATGAAACGCTGGCCGACAATGCCGGTAGCGCCCAGGATTCCTACGGGAGTCTTATTGGACATAGGCAGTAAACATTGGATTTTACAACACGATTTGGCCGCAGCTGGAAGGGGCGCTCAGAGGCAGCCGATTCATGACTCGGGAAAGGGGAGAGGCTGGGTTTTCTATCTAACCTCTCGGCGGGAACTCGCCGCTGCCAAATGCGTATTCATTCAAAGGACCAAAGCGCTTCTTCTCGGAATAGAGCTGCCAGCGTCGCCAGACAATGCGCAGGCTGGCCATAATCGGGATCGAGAGATAGACACCCAGCACGCCCGCAATCTCCCCGCCCGCCAGCACCCCAAAGACCGCGGCCAGGGGGTGCAGTTCCATTTTTTCACCCATGACTCGAGGAGAGATTACGTAGTCCTGGATCAGACGCCACACGCCCAGCAAAAGGCCCAGAATGAGCCAGTGCTTGTAAGTCATCAGTACAGCGACGCCAACAATCAGCAGCGCCGCCACCAGCGGTCCCACAACCGGGATGAACTCCATCACGCCACCCGCCGTCCCTAGAACCAGCGCGTAGGGTACACGCATGATTCCGAGAAGGCTGGTGTAGAACACCAGAGACAGCGCCGCCAAAGTCAACTGCGCGCGGATGAAATGAGCCAGCATCTGGTTCATGTCGGCGATTACGCCTTCCATAAACTCGCGCTTGGGCTTACTGTGAACGAACCTGAGAAAGGCATCGCTAAACGCTCGACCATCTTTGAGAAAGAACGCGGCAAGGATGGGAATTAGAAGCAGAAGCCAGGCATTCTGCGCGACCTCGGCCATCCGCAGTCCAACCCGCTGGGCGACGCTCTTGATCTGCGCACTGTGGTCAATCAGATATTCTTTTAGCTGCTGCTGGGTGTTAAGAGTCCAGTGGCGCTCTAGGCCAATCTCTTCCACGATTTCTCCCGAACTCACTTTTCCCAGCAAGGTAGGCATGGACTGGCCAAGCTTGGCGCCTTCGTGACCGATCCTGGGACCCACGAAGGAGAAGAAGATACCCACAAGAATGAGAAGGAGCAGGTAAATGATGGCAATGGCGCGGCCCCGGCCTTTGACTAATTTTTCCAGATTAGAAACCAGCGGATCGACCAGGTAGGCGAAGAAGATGGCAAACAGAAATGCAACCAGAGTATGGCGGGCGGCATAGAGGAAGCCGATGCCCACAGCGAAAAGCAACGCGGTGAACAAACCACGCGCGGTCCGAGTGTCGATCAGGACCAAAGACAGCTCTCCTTGCTAGGACTGCCGCACTCGTCCATCTTAATCCCGGACGACCTCGGTTTTTTCGCTGGGGATGGAAATCTTCACGATTTTGTAGTGGTCCTGATCATCCAGCCACAAGGCCCATTCCCCGCCTTCGAACTTGAGAGCAAAACGAGGCAACTCGCGTACCGCGCCCTTGATCTGCACCTTCTCGCGACCGACCGGCTCCAGGCTGACCCGCATGGACAGGCGATCCTGAGGCACGACAGCTCCGAAGGAGGTCGGGCCTGAGGTGCACCGGAGCGGTTGGCCAGGGTCCGCTTTGCAGTTCTGGGCCAGGTAGCGCCAGACCAGCAGTTCACGATGGATGAAGAAATTGTTGTCCAGCACCACCGTGGAAGTGGGGAGCAGGAAAGGCTGTTCGGTCGGCTTCTCGCCGGGGTTGACGGTTACCCGCTCGGTCAAAAACTGATCGTTGGGCAGCAGTTCTAGTTCAGTCCTGTTCGGGCTCAGTTCGTGCCATTCGTAGCGGATCAATTCTCCGGCCGATGTTAACTGCATCTGGGAAGTCTGAGTAGCCTTATTGCCACTGCCCTCTTCCCGCAATTGTGAATTGATAACGCTTCCGGTGGTAGTTTGCACGATGGTGAAGCTCTCGTCGGCCACGCGCTGGCCGTTCACATATACCACCAGCGCACCGGAATCGATCGTCTGGCCAGCCGGTTCTTTGCTGGCTTCGACAGAACCGGCCGATGCGACCAGCAGCGAACCTACGCCCAACAACACTGCCCTCCTCAACTTCACCTCACTTCTCCTTCCGCGCGCAGGTGAGCTCTAGCTGCGCCGCTATCTCGTCCGCAATCGTGTCCGCGTCTTTGCCGCTGGTTTCGATGCGCAGGGCTGCTTTCATGTAAAGCGGCCTTCGGCTTTCATGCAATTGCCGGAATTGGTTCAGGTTCTGGGCTAAGGGCCGGTGTTTTTCCAGCCGGCACCGTTCCCAGAGTTCTTCCACGGGAGCATCCAGGAAAACGGCGGGCACTCCTGAAGCTTCCAGCAGGCGTAAATTCTCCGGTTGTACGAAGGCGCCTCCGCCAAGGGCCGCAACCGCAGGGGAGGCTTTCATCTCCCTTATTAACTCTAGCAGCGCTTCGCGTTCGGCTTGCCGAAAACCGGTTTCTCCAAGGTTACGAAAGATTTCCGCGATGGTCGAGCCCTGGCGGGCCTCGACGCGGGCGTCGAGGTCCAGGAAATCCCACCCCAGCCGTCGGCTTAGAACCTGGCCAACCCTAGTCTTGCCGGAACCCATGAAGCCGACGAGAACCAGAGCACGGAACGGCTTATTAGACCGGCGGAGTGATGGTGTCTTGCTCATATCCCGGGAGACAGCGGCTTAAGCCTCACGCGTTCCCCCTGCGGCTGGCGGCTCGGCTGAAAGCCCGGCCCTCCCAACCCGTCTCAGGGGAGAGCGCGATCGGGAGATTTCAACCCAGAACTGAGAACCGAGAACTAACCAAAGCTAGCGGTGATGAAACCGGCCCCGATATTCAGTTTTATCAGCGTTTCTTGAGGCGGATTTTACCACTGACCGTTCGGAGCAGAACGGAAGAGGCGGCCTTACCGGCCGTACCTACAAAAGAACGTCCCTTCTCCGGGACGAAAGTGATGTGTTTCTTGGGCTGAAGCGGGAAGTCATTCTGGACGTCGCCGCGCATGGACTTGGCTATGACATCGAAGGAAGCGTCCGCCGGGATAATAGCCTCGATGTCGCCGGTGTGGCTGGTCAGCTTGTAATCGCCGCCGGTGCCGAAATCGCCGTCATAATGAATCTTGCCGCTGGTCGAAGTAACTGATACCAGAGGGCCGCTAACGGAGTTCAGCACAACCTCGCCGCCTACCGAGCTGATCTCAACGTGGCCATTGTGGATATTGGTTAGAGTAATAGGCCCGTTCAAGCTGTTTACGTGGACATGAGAATCGCTCACGTCGTGAACTTCCATCGTGGCGGTGTCGCCTTCCAGGGTTAAATCACCGTGCAGTTGCTCAGCCCGCAGAGGCCCATTGGTCGAGTGCATCGAGACGCTGGCATCGGCGGGTACCAGCACCTCATATTCGACGCGAGCATTGTCCGGGCTGGCTCCTGGTAGAAGATGCGATTTCAGCTCCACCCGGTCGCCGATCTTGCTGTCATCGACCTCCACCTTGTTGGATTGGAGAATGGCGGTGACGATCACCTGGTTAGCGGTGGATGGCTTCACGGAAACCGGGCCGAATTGATTGTTAATGGTGATGCTGGCTTTGGGGCCGACGGTGTAATTGAATTCCTTCTTCTCACTGGCGGAAACGGCGATGGCACAGGCGATCATCACGACCGCCACTGCTCCCACGCGCTGCCTGCTTGACATAAGAGCCCTTCTCTTTCTCCTTCGCCGCAAGCGCATGTGTCACTGCGTGCGGTCCATCGCCAGTTCGTATACCGTCGCTTTTTGCTGATAAGCGTCCATCAGGAAATGCCGAGCCTCTTCGTCATTGGGATTCTGGGCCAGGCTCTCCTCGGCGTCCTTGATGAAAGCGTTCACGTCCTTCAAGTTGTTTTCGTAGGTAGTTCGCATGGCCGGCGACAACTGGGCAAGGATTTGTTGATCATCGTCGGCAACCGCCGCGGGCTCAGTGGCTACGGTCGTGATGGCGGGAGTTTCTTTGGCCACCGGAATGGGCTGGGCGGAGCGGTTCTGGTAGATGAGAATGCCGAAACCCACCAGCCCCAAGGCAGCTACTGCGACCAGCCAGGCGGGAGCCCAGTGCCTTCGCGCCGGGATTAGAACACCCCCCGCCTGCCGGGGGGTGCGTACCAGTCCTTCCACTTCCAGAGCGCGTTGAATGTTGGCCCACACCCGCGGGCTGGGCTCGTCGGCTGCGCACAAGACTTTGGCGCCGGTCGAAATTGCCCGCAAATCTGCTACCAGATCCGAACAGACGGCGCATGCCTTCAAATGGGCCGCGTGTTCGCCGGCAGCCTCTCCATCAATCATGTCCGGAAGCTTATTTTGGAAATCAGTGCACGTCATCGATCCTCTCTCCCCGATACCGCAACTTGTACCGCTTCCACTCCCTTACGGCCGGTTGACCTTTTCGGTTCTGCTCGTCTTCAGGAGGTCCCGCAATTTCATGCGGGCTTTATGCAACTGTGACTTGCTGTTGCCGATCGAACAACCCACGATCTCGGCAATCTCGTTGTGCTCGTAGCCTTCTACATCATGGAGCACGAAAATCGTACGATAACCGGGCGGCAGGCTGTCCACTGCTTTTTGCATCTGCAGCCGGTCGATCGAACCGGCCAGGATCGGGTCCTGCCCGCCCAGCTCTTTCTTGGGCGCTTCCTCCTCGGTCTCCACGGTTTCCTCGATGGGAACCAACTGCAGACCCTTCTTGCGGAGACGCATCAGTACCACGTTCACCGCCATCCGATGCAGCCAAGTCGAGAAGGCTGACTCCCCGCGGAAAGTTCCAATCTTACGGAACAGTTGCAGGAACGCTTCTTGAGTCAGGTCCTCGGCTTCGGCGGTGTTGGTCGTCATGCGCAGACACAACGAATAAACACGCCGCTTATGGAGGTTATACAAAACCTCGAAAGCCTCGGCATCCCCTGACTTGGCCCGCTCAATTGCCTCTGCTTCGGAAAGCTGCTCGCCCTGTTTTTTGCTTGCGCCGGCCAAATTGCCTTTCCCGGCCGCACTTAATCGGATGCGGCTAAGTAGCTTTTTGTTGTACGGCTTGCAGGTCGCCTTTGGCAGTGCCCGAAAGGACTTTGAAGCTCCAGTTAACATGAACAACACACGCCTTTTATCTAGGCCCCCCGCGCCCAAAACCAACAAATCTTGCTTTCCTCTAGCAGCCTAAAGGGCCTACCCGGCCCCGTCAACCTGGCAAATCTAGGCCGCCGAGGTAGCGGTCGTTATAGTCTCTAACCCATGACCCTGGGGGCCAGTTTCGCGCTGTCGGAGCAGGAAGGCAAAGATGAATGCCACGGCGCCGAGTCCGGTCAGGATTTGGAGCATCAGGTGATACCCGGCCGGCCGGGCCGGCCCAGCCAGAGAACGGTCATTCGCCCAGCCCAGAACCCAGTTAAAGCTGGCCATCCCGATGTTCTGGACCATGGTCATCAATCCATAGGCCGTGCCCAGCGTTTTCTCGTCAACGATGTACGCGACGGAAGGCCAAATAATGGCGGGCACCAGCGAGAAGGCCAGCCCCATCATCGACATCGGCACGTATAGAGTGATATTGCTGTAAGCCATGATGAGGAAGGAGGGAATTAGCAGCAAAGAGCCAAGAGTCATCAGCAGGGCGCGCTTGCCGAACTTGTCCGTAAGCAGCCCAAACGCCGGGGTGCCGAACATGGTGAAGAAGGTCAGAATACTGAGGATGAACCCGCCCAACTCGCGACTGGTGTGATGCGCTTCGATGAAGAATTTGACGGCAAAGGTCTCGAAGGGAAAAATCGCCGAGTAAAAAATGGCACACAGGGCCACCAGGTACCAATAGGAGACACCAAACTTAAGGATGTCCCTGACCACGATCTTATCGGTTTGGGCGGCATGGCCGAGTTCATAGCGCCGCTCCGCCCGAACCTCCAGGATCCAGTAGAAGATCGGTCCAATCACACACAAAGCGACAAAGCCAACTCCGATGAGCCAGGGTGTTTGCCAGCTGGCATAGGCTGACTTGGCCCAAGTGGGAGAGTTTTGCGCGAGCCAGGTCCCCATCCGCGTAATCGTCAGGTTGATACCGAACGCAAAACTCAGTTCCTTGCCCCGGAACCACTTTGCAATAGCCGTGGTTACGGCCACAATCAGGGACTCGGCGCCCATGCCAAAAATCAGCCGGCCGGTGGCCATAACCCAGAACAAGGGAGTTGCGGCGGTCACGATCGCTCCCATCAGGCAAATCACTCCGAACAGCAGGAGAGCTTTGCGGGCGCCAACGCGATCGATAATGAAGCCCCCGATCAGCACGGTCGCGATGGGCGCAATGCTGTAGAACGAATTCAACAAGCCAATGTTGGAATCGGAGAAGTCCAGTTGCCTCTTGAGAACGTCCGCCAGAGGACTCAGTACGTCGTAGAAGTAGTAATTGCCGAACATCGCCAGGCTCACGAAGACCAGCACGATCCAGCGATAGAGCCGCGAGGGTTGCGCAGGCGCAGGGTCAGGCATGCGAAGTTTTCTGGAGAGCGGAATACGAAGTGTAGAAGATAGCAGATTGGCAGGGGAGCTACTAGCTTGGGGCCTTCAGCTTGCCAAAGATGTCGTCATCCTGCCCAGCCCTTCAGGCTGCGAAGGGGCTCGCGTATAAACCGTGAGGCTCGGCCCGCGAGATCCTTCACCGGCTGACGCCGGTTTGACGGGATGAGGACACTAACATTAAGGAAGCCCAAAGCCCCGAGCTTAGAGCCCAAAGCCGAGAATGGAGCCTACTGAATCTTCCCCGCCTTGCCGTCGTACTTAAACTCGCCGTTCTTCTGGTTCTGGCGTTCGACATCTTGATGGGTGTAGGTGCGGGTGGCCTTTTTCGCGCCTCTTGCGCCGGCCATGGCTTCGGTCGCGCTGGCGGTTTCAGATGGGGCGAAGTACCGCCAGGCGGGCCGTTCGCCCTCGCCCTTCATCCGCTCAACTTCACGCTCGAGGTGAACTGGCCTGGCGATCGGGCGGGTGCGCACAGCCGGGCCGATTTTGGGAGTTGTGCCTCCTGCGTACCACACGGGCTGGGTGTAGACCGAATCGGGCGATCCGTTGCTCTGGGACAGCGTGGAATCGGTGGCGCCGGCAACTAGTCCGCCGGTCGCATTCCTTGCCCCTGCCGGTGTCGTTGAGACCGTGTCCAGCGAAATCATCGGCGTTGTGACCAGCGGGATGTACGGCCCGCAACCATAAGGACAATAGCCCGCAATGCCTCTACCTGGAGCCTGGCCCAAAGCCAAAGCCGAAAACAGGAGAATCGCACACAGAACCGTGAGTTGACGCATACCGCCTCCTAGGATGACCTACCTTGATTGGCAAGAGAGCAGCCAGAGTGCCAGTCTTTCAAGCCGTTCTGGATACCGGGTTTTGACCGCGTATTAGCCGTTGTTTTTGGAAGATTGCCCGCGACTCACCGAACAAGGGCCAGTTCCTTGTGCAAATCGTTGCGCAAAACATGCAGCCTTTGGCAGGTGACGAAGTCCGCCGCGGATAGCCCAGAAGCTGGTTTCTGCGCCCCCATAGGCGGGTTTCCCGGGTGGAGGTTGTCATGAGGAAAGCCAGACTCATCCGTGCGCTCGCCGTTGTCCCATTATTTCGTGAGCGCATGCTGGCAAATTGCCGCCTGCGGGTTGGCCAGCGTTGAGCTTGCAGACGATATGCGAGACCGGTCCGCCCAGAACTGTGGGTGCGAATCGGACTCAACCCGTCCCGAGTGGACGGGAACCTGCGCAGCGCCGTCATTCGCAAAGCCAAACAACACGCAATCGACCTTGCACCCCGGCAGGTGTGGTACAGGAGAGCGGGGCGACCCCAAAGCACTCGAGGTCTGCCCTTAGGGCGCAATACGACGCGCACGTGAATCTGCTTGGATATTCCCTCACCCTTCATTTCACGCCATCGTGCAGAAACCAGGGCCTCTCGATGCCGTCCAAGGGCAACCGCTGCGATAGAGCGGGGGTTTGTCCCGTCGCAAGGCTAATAAGCCGGATTCATATTAGGGCAGGTGGCTGCGGGAAAAACTCTGGTTTTCGTGGCACAGCGCTGACAATTACAAGAGTTGAAAGAAGCACTTTATTTTCATTAACGGCGTTAGCCACTGAGGGTTTTCTGCGGCCGGTTCAGCCGTGCCGCTGAGGCCCTTAGCAGCTACGGCCGTTTAGCCGCCAAGGTGGCGTCCGCGAGCGCGACCGCTGCGTTCATGAAACCAGTTCTAATTCCCGACGTAACGTGCGTATAAACTCCGCGCCACCGCCGTGTCGGTAGTTCCCTTGATAATGGCACGCCCGTCAGGAAAGAGTGTCATTTCATAAGGCTCGTGCCAGAACTTCAGCACGAAGTCGTTATGACGCACCGCGCCGTGAGGCGTGAGGCGCTTGCTCATCTCGCTGAAGTCAATGGGCCGGTGGCGCTCATGAATCTGCACCGAGTTCCTGCCGCACAAGGTGATGTGCGGACGTCCCTCTCCCATCAGGTAAATGAAATCACGTTCGCCGCAGGCGCGACAACCCGCGCGCGGCTTCGAGGCTGAGACCTCTGCCCGGTCGTTCCGCCACACGTCGAAGGACATCAGAGTCCGACGAATTCGGTCTTTTGCCCCGACCAGAAACTTCAGGGCCTCGCATGCCGCAATCGAGCTTACGAGGTTAACGGCTGAATTCAGAATCCCAGCTGTTTCGCAGGTCTCGAAGGTTCCCTGAGGTGGATCCGGGAAAATGCAAGCCAGGCAAGCCGTCTGGCCGGGCATGATGTTCATGGTCACTCCGTAACTGCCGACTGCGGCGGCATAGATCCAAGGCCGCGAGTTGGTCACGCAATAGTCATTGAGGAGGTAACGAGTTTCGAAATTGTCGGTTCCATCTAGAACCAGCTCGATGCCCGCCATTAGCTGGCCGATGTTGTCCGGGGTTAAGTCCGCAACTTCTGGTTCAACCACAATCTGCGAATTGAAAGCGGCAATCTTGCGGGCAGCGGCTATCGCTTTGGGCAGCGATTCGGCGGCGTCCGCTTCGTCAAACAATGACTGGCGCTGCAGGTTGCTCGGCTCAACGTAGTCCCGATCAATGATGCGTAACCTGCCTACGCCGGCCCGCGCCAGCAGGGAGGCGACCGCTGAACCAGTAGCACCACAGCCGACCACGGCGACTCGCGCTCCTGCCAGCCGTCTTTGACCCTCTTGGCCGATTTCCCGGAACAGTACCTGTCGCGAATACCTATCGTCGAGTTCCAAACCCATCACCTGAGGAAAGGTGCGTAACCGATTATTATAAGGGTCGGTTCTGGAGTAGTCGGAAAGCGCGAAGTACAACATTGGCCGAGAGTTGCTCATCGAACCTGGTAAGGGTCCACACAGGCGCACGGGCCTCTCGCGAGGAGAATGCTTGCCGTTAACGGGCACGCTGGTCAGAAGCGCGTGGGGGCGGGTGTTGGCGTCGGTTAGCGTAGGCGCCGCACTGGCTCTCGTCCTGGCGACGGCTTCGGCCCAGGAGCAAGCTCCGGAACAGACATTTGCGGTGGTGAGCGCTCTCGCCGAGTACCAGGGCTTGCCGGTGCGGGATATTGAATTTCGAGGAATCGAGTCCAAGCAAGAGGGAGAACTGAAGCAGTTGGTCGCCTTGAAGCCGGGCGAACCCCTGGAACGCGGAAAACTCCGCCAGAGCATACAAGCGCTTTATGCCACGGGCCGGTTCGCTGACATTCAAGTGGAAGCCGAGCGCACCCCGGATCGCCAAGTCGCAGTCGTCTTTCTTACCACCCCCAATTATTTCATCGGCGAAATCACCGTGGACGGTGCTCCCGCCCACCCCACCGACACGCAGATCATCAATGCCGGCAAGCTGCAGCTCGGCGAGTTGTTTACGCGCGAAAAAATGGATCGCGCCCTGCTCAGAATCCGCGGTTTGATGGAAGAGAACGGGTACTACCACTCGCAGATTTCCGACGCCGAGCAGCCTAATCCCAAGACGCAGCAAGTCGGTGTTCGGTTCAAGGTCTCGGTTGGTGAACAGGCCCACGTGGGCAGCGTCAACATCACTGGGAAGCCAGGCTATTCGCCCCAGGAAATTCGAGAAATTGCCAACTTCTATCACGGCGACACGGTTTCCGCCGATCGCCTGACCAACGCCTTGCAACGCTTGCGCAAGAAGTACCAGAAGAAGAATCGCCTGCTGGCGCAGGTCTCCGTCGACCACAGCTATCGCCCTGAAAAGAACTCCGTGGATTACACGTTCGATGTCGATCCTGGCCCGCTGGTCCAGGTGGCGGTTGAAGGATTTCGTCTGCGCGGCCGCCAAATAAAAAAATACGTGCCGGTTTATCAAGAGAACGCGCTCGACGACGATTTGCTCAACGAGGGGCGGCGCAACTTGCTGGATTACCTGCAGACCCGCGGTTTTTTCGAGGCAAAGGTGGCCATCAAACGAGAGACGGGGGGAGCTAAAGATGACCATCTCCGTGTGATTTACGTGATTGACTCTGGCCCCCGCCACAAATTGGTGAAAATAGCGATCGAAATTCGCACGCTTTCACCCGCAGGAACCAAGTACTTTGATGAACAAGATCTGCGTTCCCGTATGCAGGTGCAACCTGCGGGCCGGCTGCTATCCCACGGCCGCTACAGCCAATCGCTGTTGGCGAGTGACATCCGGGGACTGGAGGCGCTTTACCGGGCACAGGGCTTTGCTGAAGTCAAGATCACGAGCAACGTGATCGATAACTACGGGGGCATACAGGACCAGCTGGCGGTCGAGTTGCAAGTGGACGAAGGTCCCCAGGCCTTGGTGGGCGCGCTCGACATCGTTGGGAATAACAGCCGTGCCGAGGACGAGTTGCGCGGTTTGCTTTATACCCAGGAGGGGCAGCCATTTTCTGATTATTACGTTTCCAACGACCGCGATTCCATCCTGAACGACTATTTTAACCACGGCTTTCCCAACGCCAGCTTCGAAGCGTCCGCTACACCCGAGGCAGGCCAGCCTAAGCGGATGGATGTCACATTCACCATTCACGAGGGGGATCAGATCTTCGTCGATCAGGTGCTGGTTTCAGGGCTCAATCACACCCGCCCCTACATTGTCCAGCGCCAACTCGAAGTCCATCCCGGCGATCCGGTGAGCCAGATCGACATGCTGGATACTCAGCGCCGGCTCTATGACCTCAGCATTTTCAATCAGGTGGACACCGCGATTCAGAATCCGGACGGGAGGGAGCGCGAGAAGAACATCCTGGTAAATCTCCGGGAGGCCAAGCGCTATACTTTTAACTACGGTCTCGGCTTCGAATTTCAGACTGGGCAGCCAACCGGGGCGGCCAGCCCTACCGGGCGCGCGGGTGTGAGCCCCCGGGTTTCTTTTGAAGTCACGCGGCTAAACTTCCGCGGCAGGAATCACACCATTACCTTCAAGTCGCACGTAGGCCGCCTTCAGCAACGTGCCCTGGTCAGCTACGATGCGCCCCGCTGGTTCAACCGCGACAACCTGCGGCTGACTTTCACCACCTTCTATGACAACACGCTTGACGTCACCACGTTTACCTCCCGGCGCCTGGAGGGATCCGTGCAGGCCGAGCAGAGGCTCAGTAAGGCCAGTACGATGTTTTACCGTTTCCAGTACCGCCGCGTCCAAGCAGCCAATTTCGCCGCCAACTTCAGCCCCAACCAGGTCCCTCTGCTCTCCCAACCCACGCGGGTAGGTATGCCCGGATTCAGCTATATCCGTAATCGGCGTGACAGCGATCTGGAGAGCACCCAGGGGAGCTACAACACGGTGGACGCCGGCGTAGCAGCAGGCTTCTTCGGCTCGGAAGCCAATTTTAGCCGCTTGCTGCTTCAGAACTCGACTTACCATCGCATTAAGAAGAAGTCGGTATTTGCGCGCTCCCTGCGCATCGGACTGGAGAACCCGTTTGGCCATACTCGCAATCTCCCTCCGGGCCAGGCATGTGTAGATCCCACAGCAACCAGTTGTCCGGGAACGACGGTAATTCCTCTGCCGGAACGTTTCTATTCCGGTGGCGGCAACTCGCATCGCGGTTTTGGGTTAAATCAAGCAGGTCCGCGGGATCCGCAATCAGGCTTCCCGGTCGGAGGCAGCGCATTGTTCTTAAACAACCTGGAACTCCGTTTCCCGCCGCTCACCTTACCCTACCTTCAGGACAACCTGAGCTTTGCCATTTTTCATGACGCCGGCAATGTCTTTAGTACTGGCAACGACATGCTGCACAGCCTGTTACGATGGCATCAAAAGGATCCCCAGCTTTGTATGCAAGAAAGTACCTACAGGCAGTGTGACTTTAATTACATTTCCCACGCCATCGGGGTTGGAGTACGCTACAAGACGCCCATCGGGCCGGTCCGGTTTGACTTCGGCTATAACCTGAATCCGCCATCGTTTCCCAGCTTTGAGGGAACGCCGCCGAAACAGGTGTTTCGCCCGCGACAGGCGAGTCCTTTCAACGTTTACTTCAGTATTGGGCAGACATTCTGATGCCTAAGAAATTGCCCCACTTCGGACTGGTGATTCTGGTCACAGCGGCGTTCGCTTGCGCCGGCAACATCATCGACCGCATTGTGGCCACCGTGAACGGGCACATCATCCTCGAAAGCGACTGGGACGAAGCGGTCTCCTATGAAGCCTTTGTCAACCGGCGACCGCTCGATCACCTTACCCTGGGGGACCGGAAAGCTGCCCTCGACCGCCTGATTGACCAGGAGCTGATTCGCCAGCAAATACATGCCAGGGATTTTCAGCATCCTTCTGCGACCGATATTGACCACCGAGTCGCAGAAATTCGCATGCAGCACGCCGCAGCTGCTGATGACTTGGCTTGGAAAGCCGCCCTCGAACTCTACGGTTTCTCAGAGAGCGAGTTGCGCGAGAAGGTCGCGGCCGAACTCGACGAGATGCGCATGGTCGACGCGCATCTCCGGCCCAGCGTGCAGGTGGATACCCCCAGCGTAGAAGCCTACTATCGCGAAAAGCTGCTTCCCGAGCTGCGCGCGTCGGGAGCGAAGGAAGTTCCGCTCGTGGATGTCGCCCCCAAGATCAAAGAACTCCTGGCTCAGCAAAAGATGAACGATCTTCTGATCACGTGGCTGCGCAGCCTGCGTGCCGAGAGCAACATCCACACCGCCTTCGAGTCGTCAACCACAGGAGGCGGAGGACTTGAGTGAGCCCCAGGCCAGCCCGCGGAGCAGGCCTTTCCGGATAATTCTCGTCGCGACGGTTGCAACCCCTCTTCTAGCTGTACTGGTTGTCACCTGGTATCTCCACACCAGTTCTTTCCAAAACATGGCGCATCGCCGTCTGGTCGCGGCGTTGGAGCAGATGACCGGGGGCCGAGTGGAACTGGGGAAGTTTATCGTGGTTCCGTTTCACTTGCGGGTGGAAGCTCACGGTCTGACCATCCACGGTAAAGAAGCTGCCGACAATGTTCCCTATGCGCACGTGGACCACCTGATTGCGAACATCAAGATCATTTCGGTCTTCGAGCGCGCATTCGGCTTCCATTCCCTGGTGCTGGATCACCCGGTGGTTCACATCATCATTTATCCCGACGGAACCACAAACCAACCCACACCCAAGGTCAAAGCCAAGGCGCCGATCGATCAGCTTTTTTCGTTGGCAATTGGACGCCTCGAGGTACTTCGCGGCGAGTTGCTGTGGCAGCAGGAGCGGCTCCCCCTGGAGTTTACGGCGGAAGACTTCTCCACAGGATTGCACTATTCTCTCCTGCATCGCCGCTTTGAAAGCGTTGTGCGCATCGGGAAAGTGGAAACCAAGTTCGGCGAGTTCCGCCCCTTTACGTCCAAGCTGCAGGCACAGTTCCAGCTGGGACAAAACCATCTCGAGGTGAGCTCGCTGGAGTGGTCTTCGGGACGCTCCCACATCGAGGCGGCGGGGCGCGTTGATGATCTCGGCCAGCCCAAATTGGAGGGAACCTACAACGCCCGCATTGACTTGGCCGAACTTGCCTCGGTGACGCGCCGCGAGGAACTCGCTGGCGGGACCCTTGAGCTGGCTGGGAAAGGCAGGTATTCCGCCCGTGACTTTGCCACCGCGGGCAAGATCGTGATCCGGGATTTTGACTGGCACGACCAGCGCGTTGATCTGCGGAATGCCAGCCTGAGCACGCAGTACGACGCAAGCCCCGCGCACCTTAAACTCTCCGGCTTGCAGGCACATTTGCTAGGCGGCAGCGCGGCCGGCGATGTGGACGTGGTGAACTCTCTGAATTCGGCGCCGCCCAGTACCAAGGCGAAAACGCGGGTGGCCGCCGAGCAGAGAGGAACTGTGAACCTGCGCCTAAAAGACATTTCTGTCTCTGCGCTGGCGACTGCTTTCGCAACTAAGAAACTTCCACTCAACCGCCTTAAATTTGTTGGTTCCGGTGGTGGGACCATCGCCGCCCGCTGGAAGGGATCACCCGAGAATGCCGACGCTTCCTTCGCTTTCGAGATAGTGTCGCCCGAAAAGCTGTCCGCCGGAGAGATTCCGATCTCCGCCCGCACCGCCGGTCTCTACCGCCAACCGGCAGAAGAGCTGGAGATCTCCCAGTTCAACATCGCCACCCGCGCCACCCAGTTCCGTGCCGCCGGGAAGCTGTCATTCTCATCCAGCGTCCGGCTTGCGGCGACTACAACGGATCTGCGCGAATGGCAACCGATTTTGAATGCCTTCGGTGGACCTCAGATTCCCGTCGCCCTGAAGGGGCGCGCCAGCTTCAACGGCACCGCAACCGGCAAGCTTTCTGATTTCATGCTGACGGGGCGTTTGCAGATGAATGACTTTGACACCCTGCTTCCGGCTTCCGAGCAGCTTGCGGAGAGACAGATCCATTGGGATTCCCTGGTGGCGGATGTTCGCGCCTCGCCGCATGCCATTTCCGCACGCAATGGAATGTTGATTCACCGTCCCGCCACGATTGCCTTCGACGTGAGCGCAATGCTCGAGGATGGAGAGCTGACCGAAGTCAGCCCGTTCACGGCGCGGTTTCATGTGCGCGAAGCCGAACTGGCACAAGTCCAGTCCCTCCTCGGCTACAACTATCCCGTCAGCGGCCGCCTGGACCTCTCGCTCAACGCCTCCGGCAGCAGACTCAATCCCCATGGCGATGGCCAGCTTCAGCTCACCAACGCGAGCCTCTACGGCCAGCAAGTTTCGCGTCTTATTTGTGACCTTCGTTTCAACGGGGGCGAGACCGGGCTCAACAATATTGTTCTTGTCTATCGGGACTCACGCCTGACGGGAGGCGCCGCTTATAGCCCGAAGACGCGTGCCTTCCGTTTCAATCTCAGCGGCACGAACTTCGATTTACTGCGCTTCCCCGAGTTCCAGAAAGCACGCATGACTGTCGAAGGCCGGATGGACTACACTGCGCAAGGCAGCGGCACACTGGACGAACCTGTCATCAACGCGCAAGTTCAGCTGCGCGATCTCACCTTCGACAAAGAACGCGCCGGCAACTTCACTTTTGAGGCAGTGACTCGAGGCGCTGATTTACAACTCACAGGCCGTTCCAGCTTCGAGAAGGGACAGCTGGCGATCGACGGAACCGTGCATCTGCGCGGCGACTGGCCGGCCGAGCTTGCTCTGCGCTTCGATAATCTCGACATCGATTCCTTGCTGCGCCCCTATCTCCATAGTGGAGTCACCGGACATTCCTCGGTAGCCGGTGGGCTCGAGTTGCGCGGTCCGCTCCGCGATACCCGCAAGCTGACCGCCGTGGGCGACCTCAGCCAGGCTTCTCTCAATATCGCGAACGTCAATTTAAGCAATCAGGGCCCGGTCCGTTTCCGTGTCGACAATCAGTCTCTTGCATTCGATCCCCTGCGCCTGCTGGGTGAGGGGACAGATATTGCGGCTCGCGGAAAGGTTCAACTGGGCGGCGAAAACGAGCTCGACCTGCGCGCCGACGGCCAATTGAATCTGAAATTGATCGAGAACTTCAGTCCCGACCTGACTGCCGGAGGCATGGTGTCGGTGGCAACCAACCTGGGCGGCACCTTATCTGAGCCGACACTCCAGGGAAAACTTGAAGTTGTGAACGGCAGCATCGCCGCCGTCGATCTGCCCAACGGACTGAGCAACATGAAGGGTGTGTTGCTATTCAATCAAAATCGTCTGCAGATTCAATCGCTCACCGCCAATGTCGGCGGAGGTACGGTAAATTTGGGCGGCTTTATCACTTATAGCCCGCGCGTGAGCCTGGATGTCACGATTCGCGGCCAGGACGTGCGCCTCCGTCCGGCGGGCATCAGCGCAACCACGGAGGCCGACCTCCGTCTTACCGGAACTGCCGCAGACGCTATGCTGGCGGGCGATATGGTGGTCATGAAGTTGAGTCTGGCCCCGGATTTCGACTTCGCGTCCTACCTCGAAAGAAGCCGGCAAACCACCACCACTCTGGAGCAGGCGAATTCGATTCTGAACAAAGTGCGGCTCGACGTGCATGTCGTCACAACCCCGGAGTTGCAGATGCAGTCCACGCTGGCCAAACTCTCCGGGGACGCTGATCTCCATCTGCGCGGAACCGCCACTCGGCCGACCGTTCTCGGGCGCGTGGACATCGTCGAGGGGGACGTTTACTTCAGCGGAACCAAGTACCGCCTGGAGCGCGGTGAAGTCGCCTTTCGCGGGCCAGTCGGTATTCAGCCTATCCTGGATTTGCAGGCGAGTACCCGGGTTCGCGACTACGACATCACCTTGGGAGTAAACGGCACGCCGGATAAGCTGAACTTTACCTATCGTTCCGAACCGCCCTTGCCCACCGCCGACATCATGGCGCTTCTGGCGCTCGGGCGCACCCAGAGTGAATCGGCGGCCCTGTCCGGTTCTTCGCAGGCTGCCTTCAGCCAGGAAACCTCCAACGCCATCTTGAGCCAGGCGCTCAACGCCACTTTGAGTAACCGCGCCCAGCGCCTGTTTGGGATCAGCCGCATCAAGGTGGATCCCCAGGGCCTCAACACAGAAACCACACCAACCCGCACCGCGCCGGCTGTGACCATCGAGCAGCAGGTCTCGAACGATCTCACGCTGACCTACAGCACAGAAGTCTCCCAGACGTCGCAGCAGATCATCCAGGCGGAATACAACCTCACTCATAGTATTTCCATCCGCGCCGTGCGCGACCAGAATGGTGTGGTCAGCTTTGATGTTCGGCTGCGTCAAAGGAGAAAATAGAGGGGCGGGCGGGCAGGATGCCGCTCCCTACAGGTTGCCGGCTGGTTGCCGGTTGAGCGTGTCTGCCGAAGCACAATCCGACATCTACGCCCTGGCGCGAGAACGCATGGTGGCGACGCAGCTGCGGGGACGAGGCATTCGCGACGAAAACGTCCTGGCCGCGATGGGTCGCGTTCCACGACACCAGTTCGTGCCCTATGAGCTTCGCTCGCAGGCCTACGCCGACCACCCGATTCCCATCGGCCAGTCTCAAACCATCTCGCAACCCTACATCGTCGCGATCATGCTAGAATATCTGGCTCTCGAACTTTCGCATAAGGTTCTCGAAATCGGCACAGGATCGGGATACCAGTCCGCACTGCTGGCGGAAATCGCTGCCAAGGTCTACAGCATTGAGCGCCAGGCCAGCTTGGCCGAGTCTGCGAAGGAAACCCTCACACGCCTCGGTTACTTCAATGTTGTGGTGATGACCGGGGACGGAACCGAAGGACTTCCTGCGGCGTCGCCGTTCGATGCCATTATTGTTTCCGCTGCCGCGCCGGAAGTTCCTCCGGCGTTGTTTGAGCAGTTGAGCGAAGGTGGGCGACTGGTGATCCCCGTCGGCGGGTTCGAAGCTCAGGAATTGCAACGGATACGCAAAGAGCATGGTCAACCAGTGACTGACAGGTTGGAAGGTTGCCGGTTTGTGCCCCTTCTTGGTGGAGTGGTTCTCACGGAAGAGTAAACCGTTTCGCGCCTGCCACCTGCCACCTGCGACCTGACACCTGACCTCTCGACCCCTTACAATCCTTTCGTGGGCATTCTCGATAATCTGCGAGTCACTCTGGAGATGATTAAATGGGAGCACTCGATCTTTGCGCTCCCGTTCGCCCTCTGTGGAGCGATGCTCGCGGCCCGCGGTTTGCCTTCCCTGCATCAACTTGCCTGGATCGTAGTTGCCATGGTGGCGGCACGTTCAGCCGCCGTGGCGTTTAATCGTCTCGCAGACGCTTCGATGGATGCTGCCAATCCGCGCACGCAGGCGCGAGCCTTGCCTGCCGGAACCTTGACCAGGGGATTCGTGTCAACCTTCGTCGTTGTGTCTTGCGCCGTGTTTGTGCTGGCCGCGTCGCAACTGAATGGCATGACTCTGGCTCTGTCGCCGGTCGCGCTTGCCATCGTCCTGGTCTACTCCTACACGAAACGATTCACGCGCTGGTCCCACCTGGTGCTGGGGTTGGCTCTTGGCATCGCGCCGGCGGCGGCTTGGATCGCGGTACGGGATTCGCTCGATCCGCGAATCTTGCTGCTCACCGCCGCTGTCACCTTCTGGGTCGGCGGGTTTGACGTGCTCTACAGTTGCCAGGATCACGAGTTTGATCAGCGCACAGGTCTCTATTCCATTCCGTGCTACCTCGGAATTCCCGGCGCGCTGTGGGTGGCGCGCCTGTTTCATGTCCTCATGCTGCTCCTGCTGATCAGCCTGGTGACGGTTTTTGGATTAGGAAAGCTGGCGGTGATGGGCGTGGTGGTCGTGGCGATGCTGCTGACTTACGAACACACGCTGGTCTCGGCACACGACCTCAGCAAGCTGAATGCCGCTTTCTTCACTATGAATGGCGTCATCTCGGTCGTGTTCTTTTTCTTCATTGCGGGCGACGTGCTGCTCGGAAAGCTCTATCCATGGACCCGGGCGGCAAGATGCCTGCTGTGACCGGAAACGGCGGCCGGATGGCTGATATCATCGGTCGCCGCCTCGCAAAACCAGATCTCCAGCACAGAATCCAAGTTCGTGAGCTCGAGTAATTCCCGGACCTGGCGGCTGGGATTGGCGATCTTCAGCCGGGTTCCCACCACGCGCGTCCAGCCTGCGAGAAAAGCGAGCAGTCCCATCCCGGCCCCATCCAGCATTGGCACGTTGGCGAGGTCCAGCACCACAACTTTTCTGTCCTGATGGCAGAGCACCGCCGCCTTCAGGGACGCCACTTCTTCCCCCGCCACAATTCGTCCCGCACAATGCAGGATGAGCGCTTCTGCGTTATTCTCAATCTTGATCGTCAACATGATCTTCACTCCGACTGGGAACCTCTCCTTAGGTACGAGCTGACTCTGGCAGCAGTTCCATTAACTGAATAGACGCGGGATTTCGCTCTCGGTAAGCGCCTGTGGAAGATTCTCCAAGCCCTAGTTAACTTGAATAAACGGAAGGACATGGGTGCAAAGCGTCTAATCCTGTCCACAGACTTTGTTTTGTTACTATGCTGACGACCTCGAGGACCCTTCATGCGAGCTTTGTACGTCATCCTGGTGCTAGGTCCCTGCTTCGTATTTGTTGCCGACGCGCAACCGCCGCGGCAACTGAACCTCATGCCGATGCCGTCCGACTTGCAACTTGGAAGCGGCCAGCTGTCGATTGACCAGTCATTCTCCATTGCGCTTACGGGCTACTCAGAGGCGCGTTTGGAACATGCCGCTCACAGGCTCATAGCAGATATTTGCGGTCGCACGGGAATGCCGCTGAAGGCGCAAATTGTCGAGGGCGGGAATGGTTCTCTGGTCATTTACACCGACCAGCCCAGCCAAGAAATCCAGGAACCTGGCGAGGATGAGTCTTACACGCTGGAAGTGACTCCGTCAGGCGCAAAACTCTCCGCACTCAATCCCCTGGGAACGCTTCACGGCCTCGAGACTTTTCTGCAGCTCATCGAGGTGACGTCCAGCGGCTTTGCTGTGCCGGCGATCACAATTCATGACACACCGCGTTTCGTCTGGCGCGGCTTGATGATTGATGTCAGCCGCCATTTCATTCCGCTCGATGTGATCCGGCGCAACCTTGACGGCATGGCTGCCGTGAAGATGAACGTTTTTCACTGGCACTTGTCCGACAACCAGGGTTTCCGGGTGGAAAGCAAGAAGTACCCCAAGCTGCACGAAATGGGTTCCGACGGTCTTTATTACACGCAGGATGAGGTGCGCGATCTGATCGCCTATGCCCGCGATCGCGGGATTCGCGTGCTTCCCGAATTCGATATGCCCGGACACAGTACCGCCTGGTTCGTCGGCTATCCGGAACTGGCGAGCGGCCCTGGTCCTTACGAGATCGAGCGCCGCTGGGGCATCTTCGATCCCGCAATCGATCCCACCCAGGAAGCAAGCTACGAGTTCCTGGACGAGTTAATCGAAGAAATGGCCGAACTTTTCCCCGATCGCTATTTTCATATCGGCGGCGATGAGGTCAACGGCAAGCAGTGGAATCTGAATCCGCGAATCCAGACCTTTATGCGCTCCAACGGCATGAAGAACAACGAGGAGCTGCAAGCCTATTTCACGGCCCGCATTCAGAAGACCGTGAGCAAGCACCACAAAATCATGGTTGGCTGGGACGAGATTCTGACTCCGGATATCCCGAAAGACATTGTGATTCAATCCTGGCGCGGGCCCGACTCACTGGCCGCCGCGGCTCGCCAGGGCTATCAAGGGCTGCTCTCCAACGGTTACTACATCGATCTGATTTGGCCGGCATCGCGACATTATACGGTGGATCCCCTGGGGGGCAAGGCAGCCGAGCTCAGCCCGGCGGAAAAACAACGCATTCTGGGCGGAGAAGCCACCATGTGGTCGGAGTTTGTGTCGCCGGAAAATATCGATTCGCGCATTTGGCCACGCACCGCGGCGATTGCCGAGCGGTTCTGGTCGCCTGAGAGCGTAAGGGACGTGAACTCGATGTATGAGCGCCTCAGTCAAATCAGCTGGCGTCTGGACTTCCTCGGGCTAACTCACAATTCCGGCTACATTCCCATGTTGCAGCGCGTCGCCAACCGGGAGGATGTGACAGCCGTGCGCGTGCTAACCGATGTAGTCGAGCCGGTAAAGGGTTACCAGCGGGAGAAACTCGCCAGAATTGAGCCCCGCAGCATGGACCCGTTAAACCGGCTGGTGGACACGGTTCGTCCGGAAAGCGAGACGGCGCGCCTGTTCTCGAACAGTGTCAACGCGTTTGTGGCCGGCCGATGCCGAGATGCGACCAACAAAACTCAAATTCGCAAAATGCTGACCACCTGGCGCGACAATCAAGCCAAACTCGAGCCCGCGCTGGGCAAATCCTTCTTGTTGGGAGAAGTTGAGTTCTTGTCGCGCAACCTGTTGCTGGTAAGCGCCGCCGGTCTGAGCGCGTTGGAGTACCTGGATAACAAAACCGCCGTGCCGCACACATGGAAGAGAGATCATGTGGCCCTGCTTGAAAATGCCAGCAAGCCCGGCTCAGCCCAGTTGCTGCTGATGATCACTGCGCCCATCGAGAAACTCATTGATGCGGTTTCAAGTGCCGGCGCGTGCCAGGTTAGGAAATAAACCAGCCCGCTTCGAATTCGCGGGACGGCTACCTGAACCGGCGGATCAGTAAGGTGTGCCGGTCGGAGCGATACAGACCGAGCATGTAGATGGTGGGTTTTCCTGTAATCGAAAAGATGAGTTGGCGAATTCGCAGCAGCGGAGCCCCGCGCGCTACATTGAGAAGTTCAGCACTCTTGGGGTCAGCCGCAGTGGCGTCAATTTCTTCATCGGCATGAGCCAGGACCACCCCGTAATCCTGCTGCAGGGCAGAAAACAATGAACCACGTTCCAGGCCGGCGCGGGTCAAACCAGGGAATTGCTCGGCGGAAAGATAGGCTGTTTCCAAGGCGAACGGCTCATCGGCCGCCTGCCGGGTCCGTTCGATCCGGATTAAACGGCTAGCCGAGGGCAAAGCCAGGCGGGCGGCTATGTCGGGCTCGTCATCGAGGATGCTGCTCGACAAAATTTTGGAGCAGGCCGGTAAGCCGCGACTCGCCATTTGCTCGGTGAAGCTCATCAGCTTGTTAAAGTGGATCTTGGGAGGGGCAACAAACGTACCTGCGCCGCGGCGCCGCTCCACCAGGCCCTCGCTTTCAAGAGTCGCCAAGGCATGGCGGGCGGTCATCAGGCTCACGCCGTGAATCCTGGCCAGTTCGCGCTCGGAACTGACCGCGTCGCCCGGCTTGAGTTGACCAGCTTCGATTCGCTTCAGGATCGCGCCCTGAATTCTTTGATATGCGGGCGTCCCGTTGCGGCGGCCTTGCGCCATGTCTGCTTCCCCGAAGAAATATGAAAGGCCAGCCTGCGTGCAGGCGGCGTTTGGATGTGCTATAGAGCATTATACGGGTTCATTACAAGATTGAATGACGGAAAAGATGATGTTGGCTGACGGATTCAGTCGGTGTGGTCGCCAGCTATATAGCTGATGGCGCTCCCTCTCCCTGCGTGGAGACTTCGCATCAATGAGCTGCCCGTAACGGAATGGAGCGAAGCCGCTTCTCTCTGCAGCTTCACGATGTCTTCACACTTCGGGGTCGCCTTCAGAGACATCTGATATTCCTTCTCGGCATTGCCAATCGCGAGCGCAGGACGGCAGCCCTGCAACGCCAACGCTCGTTGGGCTTGTCGCTGATCGATGGCATTCGCCTTCACAAAGCGAACGGCCCCACGGTGACCAATCTCCATGGGCGTGCAAACTAGGGCATTCCTGTGAAGGTGCCAGTCAAGTTATTGCCCGGCCGCTATTTCCTTCATCTCGGCGTGCGCGACAACCGCACCGGACTATTCGCAACTGCTGAACTCGCGCTTGATCTCAGGAGCAAATAGGCGCGATTGCCCGATTGGCACGCCTGTGTGACTGATTTTGGTTCGTCTAGGACCGGAATTGGAGCAGAGTGCGGCGGGAAAGGCAATCTTTTGCCACCATAGCGAAGGCAAGACGAACGACATTGCCCGCCCAGAACCAGAAGAAGACCGGCAAAACATCTGGCAAATCGCGAACGAGCAACACGCGAACTGGAGACAGATCTTCAGCGATGCCCAGAGGCTTAACGGCAGAGTGGATGCCGGTCTCCTCAAACACATTGCCAACAGCGAAGCTGCCATGAGCGGGACTTGGCCGACAGCTATGATCCGTTTCTGGACAGCGTCAGGCCGGACAGCAACATCACTCAGGAAGAAATTGCGGACGCCCAAAAGCGCTACGTGTTTCTTCGTGACCACGCCGGCTTAGCTTCGGGGGGACCTGTCCAGCGAGCAGGCTGCCAGGACCGCCCGCCCCGACGCCCCGATCCGGTGCAAAGCGGAGAAGACTAGTATAATACGCGGCCCGGCCCTAAGAACTGACCGGGAGGTCAGCGGCGCAGGGTTGCATGAGCACCCACTGCTCGGACTCTTGCAACAGAGCCGCGGCCAGGTTATAACCTGCGCAAAATCTTCTCCTCGACGCCGCCGACCTCGTTCAGCGACAACGGGGTCGATCTATCCTGCTCCGCAACGCCTGGAGCGACAGGGGTTCATCCGCAGCCAGGTGGAGGAGAGGTCCGGATTGCGGCGAGGGCGCCTGTTCCGCCTGACGACAGCGGGGGCGAACGAGCTGAAGCGCTGCAGACACGGCCCATCGTCCGTGATGACGTGGTCCGGGGCGTGGATGAGTTGATGCTGAGCTTCGGCTTCATGGACGAATCGCCCGGGCAGGCGCAGTCGCTGTGCTTTCTTACTTCTATGGCGCCTGAATTGAGGGATTACACTCCGACCCTGCGGGCCTATTTGGAAAATCATGGCGGTGACATGCCGTTCTCCGGACGTCTTGCCCTGGAGAGCGGAGTCCTGAGCTATGAAAGCTTGTTGCGATGGGCGCGGGACGCAATCGCAAACTACGAAGAGCGAAAGGGGAGGAGGAGATCATGAGACTCCGAGTTGCTCTTTATTGCTTGCTGGGCGGAGTCGTGTTGTTAGTTCCCGCCTTGGAGGTTGGCCACCTGTTGTGGTGGTATCTTTCGGGAGTGATATTGGCGGCATCATTCGTACCAGTCGCACTGTTCGGGCCATGGACCGTGCGAGGGCAGTTCGGGATCATCTTTCCCATTCTGTTCATTGTCACGGTCCTCACCACGTGGTCGGAGGGTTTGGTCTTTGTCAAGCTGCCCTTGATCCACGAGCACCCGATCCGGAACTTGTTCAGTGAGACTGCCCTCTACCTGGTCGTGGCAATTGTTCTGGCCGTCCTCTCACGGGCGTTGAAGCTGGCGCACGATTCGGGCAAAACGTTCCCTCGGCGTTCTTTGGCAAAGACCGCGGGCATTCTCGTGATTTGCGCGGTTGCGTACATGGTGTACTACTTTGTCTTTGGCGCGATCACGTACCATTTATTTACGAGGGTTTACTATCCGGATGCGGCCACCCTCGTGGGGCGCCTTGGCCTGTGGTTCTGGGGAATCCAGATTGCCCGCGGCTTGCTGATGACACTGGCCGTGGTTCCGGTGGTGTATGCGTTGCGAATGGAGCGGTTACAAACCGCAATCTGCGCGGGGATGCTGATCTGGGTTGGGGGAGGACTCGCGCCTCTAATCGTGCCGAATGAACTGATGGGAACTGCTCAACGGTTGGTTCATATCGTTGAGATCTTCACGCAGAACTTCACCCTGGGGCTTACCGCGGGGTTGCTCCTGAGACCGAAGTCAGCCGCAACTGAGGACTCGAGGCATCTGTCTCCCGCCGCGTGACAGTGTAGCACTGGGGATCCAAATCCTAGTCCTAGTGCTGCACTTTCATCACGCTTCTCCCGGCTGCGACCTGCTGGCCCGCCGGAGGCATCATTTCCATCGACCAGATTGCAGCTGGACGCATGTACATCGAGGCACGGTAATTGCCGCTCATATCCCATGCTTCCGGCGTGCGGAACCAATATCCTTTCTTCTCGTAGGTGACGTTATAGATGCCCCATGCCGTGCGATAAGCTTCCTCTTTCATTCCTTCGCTGAGCATCAGCGCAGCCAATGCGAAAGTAGTCCCACCCCAGACCTCCTGCACCTGCTCATTGCGCGGATTACGAATGATGCCGCCATCGGCGGATACTCCGTTTACCGCCCCCATCTCGCCGCCGGCGAACTTCATCACGTTGAAGTCGAAGATTTTCTTCAGAGCTTTTTGCTGCATCTCGCGCGGGACCAAATCTCCCAGGCTGGTCATGTTGGCGTACCATTGTCCGGCTAACTGGTCGGCCTGGATGTCGTCCTTGTACTCGCTGCCGGTGTCGTAGAGGAAGTAGTCCCCGTTCCACAGCTTCTTGACGTAGCTGGCTTGTCCTTTTTCAAATCCAGAGTGGTAGCTCTTCGCGGCTTGTTCTTGTTCGAGAGCATGCGCAATCTCTTCCGCGGCACGCAGCGCGGCGAGCCAGAGGCCTCCGCAGTAGGCGCTTTCACCTTTCACGACCCATTCATCGTAAGTTTGATCCGGGTAGCCGTCGTTCTCCGGGATTCCATCTCCGTTGCGGTCGTACTGTTGTAGATGTTGCATGGCCTGCTGCACGGCGGACCAGGTGTATTTCAGGAACTGCGCGTCTTTTTTCCCGGTGAGCACGTAGTCCCGCCACACCATCAGCACGAACTTGCTGTTCAGATCTTTCCAGTCATTGGTGTTCTGCCAACTGAACTGGTTAGGTACCGCGAACGCGTCTTCCTGGGGGACGCCGAGATCGTGCGGCACGGCTCCCTTCGCTTTTCGCACGCGGAATTCCGGTTTGCCGGTCTCGAGGGATTTCCAGACCCAGAGATACTTGCCCGTCAAATCTTCCGGCACGGTGTCGGCGAACTGGCGCAGGACCTGCTTGTCGAGTTCGGGCCAGAATTTGGCGACAGGCATGGAACCGTAAAAAAGCACGTCGAGGGTGGCGTAATACGGGTAGTCATAGCACTCCATAAAGGCAAACGTGTCTGGCGTTTTGGCGCGGGCGCCCACTGGTTTTCCCCAGAACGAACCGCCATCGGCGACGATATACATCTCGTTGAAAAGCATGCCGCGATACCAGAGGGGCTTGCTTTCATCGTTGATGTAGGGTGCCTGCCAGGCGGCAATGGCGTCCGTCCAACGCGCTGCCGAGGCCAAGGCGTCCTGCGCGATGTTCCAGCCGTTGGTTCCGCTCGTGCCGTAAAAATCCGTGTAGTGCCGATACCACTTCCGTCCCGAGCCAAATTCGACCACCGGGAAATCCCAGGCGATCACCATGGCTATCACTTTCTTCTCGCCCGGTTTCAGCGTGAATCGCATCGCGATGGCGCCTGCCAAATCTTCGTCGCTGCTGGTCCAACTTTCGTCGCTGTCGGCGAGCCTGCCATCTTTGGCAAAAGGAGCCCACACCGCCTTGCCGTCGGTGTCGGATGAAAACGTGGTCTGATATGAGATCTCGACACCCGGCGACTCCTGTGCCGCAATCACAAGCTGTCCATCCCACTCGTTCTGCACCGGGCCGGTCCGGTTGCGATCGAAGACAATTCCTTTAACTGATCCGGCAGTACCATCCTGTTTGACGAAGCGGTTGAAGTTTCCGGCACTCAAGTGGCCGCGGAAATCGCGGGAAAATGTTCGCAACCAGCCCACCATGTTGGTCCACGACAGCATGACCGAGACCGTCACGGCTTGCTGGGTCGGGTTCGTGGCATGCCAGCGGTAAACCGCAACCGGGAAGCTCGTTTCGCGGTAGTTGTCGGGAAGGATGGGCGAGAACTGCTCGAGTACAACATGAGCCGGAAACCTGTCCCAGCGATAGTCGAACCAGGATTTGGGATAGAGGGCATAATAGTCTCCTGCTCCCACGGGGTAGTCCCATTTCCAGCTGCTGAGGCCGGAACCGGAAGGATGATCCGCCGTTAAGACCTGTGCAATGCCTTCGCTTGCTCCCTCCGCCTTCTGATACATGGCGAACTGATTAGCATAAATCGTCTGATATTTGTGCACTCCGGCTTTCAGATGCCAGCGCGAGAAATCGCCGCGATAATCGCGTGAAAAGGTCCCCGCGCCGAAGCCGCCGAGCGGAGCTCCCTGCCAATATCCGTCATCAATGTGACTCGGTTCCAAGGTTGGTTTCTTGGTTCCCGGGTCGGACAGAGGGGCCCCGATTGCCCGGTGCCACGCAGCCCGGGGGATCAGATCTTCCCCCCAAGCCCAACCAGGAGCCAATTCAAGACAGCTCAAGAGGACCGCGCATAAGGCGAACCGACTTTTCATACGCTCTGCTCCGCAGTCTGGCGACTCAGTGCTGAATTTCGGGAGGTGAGTTCACAAAATCGTTATTGTACGCGCTAAAATCACACAATCCAATATAAAATTTTTGCTGAAAATCGCCATCATGAACTAAACTCTTCGAGTAACTCTCGCGCCATGAAGAAACATCGTGCCTCCAATAATGGTGTGGTTACCCTGCAGCAGGTCGCCGAGCGCGTCGGGTTGACTAAAGGTACGGTTTCCGCCGTGCTCAACGATTCGCCTGCGGCCAAAGCAATCCCCAAAGGCACCAAGGACCGCATCCTCGCCGCGGCGCAAGACCTGAGCTATAGGCCCAATTTTTTTGCGCGCAGTTTACGAAATAAGCGAACGTTCACCATCGGGGTGATTGCCGAGGAAATCGGCGATCCCTATGGCGCCATGGTTATCAGCGGCATTGAGGCCTTCCTTAGTGCCAGGAAATATTTTTTCTTAACGGTTGTCCATCGCCACAACCTGGAGATGCTGCAGCAATATGAGGGCGTGCTGCTGGCGCGAGGCGTGGAAGGCTTCATCACGGTCGACACCAGCCTGACCCAACCTCCTCCGCTGCCGACCGTCGCGGTGGCTGGGCATCGTCGCATGGCCCGCGTCACCAACATCGTGCTGGATCACGTGCAAGCGGTACAGGACGTCTTAAAGCATCTGGTGGGTCTGGGTCATCGTAAGATCGCGTTCCTTCGAGGTCAGCCTTTCAGTTCTGACTCGGCGGACCGTTGGCGCGCGATTTGTGACGCCTGCTCCGATTTGGGGATTTCGATGCCATCGGAATTGACGGTGCAGCTGAATGAGGATGATCCTTCCCCCAACTTGGGATATCGGGCTACCCGAGAACTGCTCTGCCGAAAACGACCGTTCACGGCGCTATTTGCCTACAATGACATCTCCGCCATCGGCGCCATACGCGCGATTCGGGAGAGCGGGCTCGGGGTGCCACAAGACGTCTCGGTGGTTGGCTTTGACGATATCCGGGAAGCTGCCTACCATCTTCCCAGCCTGACTACGGTGCGACAGCCGCTTCGCAACATGGGAGAGATTGCCGCGCAGACGCTGGTCAACCGGATCGAATGGCAGAAGAAGTATCCCAGTCAGATTGCTGTCAAACCCGAACTGGTGGTTCGCGAGTCGACCGCTCAAGCCGTAAGTTAGTGCCGACCTGCCCAGCGTCACGACAGTCCAGCATCACGGTAGTAGAAGGCAAGGCGGAATGGAAGCACTATCCCGACGTCCACGGCGCGCTATGACCGAGCCCAAGCCGATACCCAAGATCGTCATCCGTGGCCTGGAAAGCATAGAAGACCTGCGCCAGATCGAGCCCGTCGAAAAAGAGGTGTGGGGCCTGGCGGAGCGCGATTTTTCCCCTATGACTCTCCTGATCGCACACAAGGAAGCCGGGTCGATCCTGATCGGCGCCTTCGATGGCGACAAATTGGCTGGCTTCGCCTTTGGCTTTCCCGCGCTGGACCAGGGGCGCCTCTTCGTCCATTCCCACATGCTGGCGGTCTTGCCTGAGTACCGCGACTTGGATTTGGGGTACAAACTGAAGCTGGCGCAGCGCGATCGCGCGCTGGCTTTGGGGATCAAGCAGATGACCTGGACGTTTGATCCGCTGCAGAGCCGGAATGCGCATTTCAATTTCGCCAAGCTGGGCGTGGTCTCGGACCGGTACAAAGTTGATTTTTACGGGCACGATAGCAGCAGCGTCCTGCACCAGAACGGCACGGATCGTCTCTGGGTCACCTGGCCGCTCGCCAGCCGTCGAGTTCAGCGGCGAGTGCAAGCGCCCCAAAATCCGACGTTCGATCTTTCACCTGCGATTCCGCCCTTGGTCAGCTTCAACGGCGATGGCCGCCCAGCGCGGGCAGATCTCCTCACCGCGCTCGCCCGCCAGAGAATTTGCATTGAAATTCCGGGCGACATTATCGAAGTCGAGAAACGCGATCCGGCGCTGGCCTGGGAATGGCGCCTGGCCACGCGCTGGGGGTTTACAGAATCATTTAAAGCCGGTTTCTTTGCCGGCGAATACTTCCGCAACATTCGAGGCCAGCAAGGTCCGGGCATGTATCTCCTGCAGCGCGGGGGGATCAGCGAATTCGCGTTCGAGTGCTAGCGTCTTCCCGGGCCTTGTCATTCTTATGGCGCGCAGTCATGCCGCCTTTTTATTCTCGCTGAGCCAAGTTATCCCTGTTCTGGAGTGCACAGCCTCCTCGACATCTTTGCCAGACCCGGCACAACCTCTGGGCGCACAAGTTGCGTTCCTTCCTGAGCATGTTTGGGATTGCCTGGGGAGTGGGCTCTTTGCTTCTCCTGGCCGGTTTGGGGGCGCGGGCTTTCGTGATGTTCATCTGGTCGGGGCGGACTCCGGCGATCGGCGGCAGTTTCACCGGCCTGCGCCAGTACTACCTGACTTATAAAGACTACCTGGATATCAAGAATGAGGCTCCCGACATCAAAACACCTCGGGGGCGGCGAACCCTCCATCCAGCCGCACCCGCATCACGGCCTTGGGAAAGGCCCTCCTCAGCAAGGGAATCAGCCGGCTCAGAATCCCCACCGCACCCAGCGACCCCGCCGCATTGCCGCCCGCAACACCGCCGTTACCAGATATTGTTCCGGCTCATGGTTGAAGGTGAGAAACCCGACCATCGGCAAATAGCAATAGCTGTCGTAATGACCGTTGAAAAACGACAACTGCTGCTGGCCGTGGGTGGGATCATCGGTGGGATCCAGATCGATGGTGATCCGGCGGGCCCGCCCATGCAGACGCTGGCGATGGCGCTCGATCACGGTTTCGGCAAGCGCTTCTATCATGGTAAACAGTTCCTTACGATCCACACTATTTTCGAAACGCGATAGCGTAGGCTGCGAAGCCAGATCTTCTCCCTTCTTCGGATCTCGACCCACCAGCAGTTTGTGCACCGGATCGGAAGCCAGACGGGCAGCATCGTTGGCATCTTCGTAGCCACAGGCGATCGCCATTACCCGCTGCATGAGTAGCTCGTCCAACTCGTGCCGCACCTTGCCCGCTTGCCGCTCGTCTTTCATACCATCGGCCAACGCGAAAATAATGCCTAACCGCCGCTCTGCCGCCTTGAGCATAATGGCTCCTCCATCCGAACTGCCCTGCGGCTGATCAAACTGGGCTACCAGCGGACGATCAAAAAGGTCTGGTCAAAAAGGTCTGGAAACAGGAAACAGTCTGTTGTGGTATGTTGGGACAAGCGAAAGCCTCCTTGTTCGGTTCAAACCCGCGTCACTAACGGCTTTGTACCACGAGGAGGCTTTGCTGTCTGTAAAAAACATGAATAATCCAGGCTAGGCATCGGAGGCGTCGGCCTCACGAGCATCATGCTGGTGTCCGTAACGCAACCCACTCGCGAGATCGGAGTGGAAAAGGCTCTGGGCGCACGTAAGAGAGATATTCTCCTCAACTGAGGGTAAGCGACGGCTTTAGCGGCGCGCGACTTCAGCGTGCTGACCAGAGGCGGCCAGCACGGATAATCCGTGATCGAGATCGTGAATGAGGTCGTCCGCATTTTCGATTCCCACCGCCAGGCGTATCAATTGCTCCGTCACGCCCATCTCCGCTCGTTCCTGGGCAGAAATCATGGCGTGGGAGGTCAGCACAGGAATCGTGACCAAAGATTCCACGCCGCCCAGGCTGGGCGCGAGGGTAAACAGGCGGAGAAATTCTGCCACGCGGCGAGCGTCTTCGCCGCTGCCGTCTACCTCGAAGCTGAGCACGCCTCCGCCTCCTCTCATCTGCTCCATGGCTAAGGCGCGCTGCGGATGTCCTTCCAGGAAGGGATAATGCACGCGTTTCACCTTGGGGTGGTTTGCCAGGAACTGGGCGACACGCAGTGCATTTTCATTTTGCCGTTGAACGCGGACGGCAAGGCTCTTGATCCCGCGCAGGAGCAGCCATGCAGCGTGCGGATCCATTACTCCACCGAGAGTGGTGCGTGTTTCGTGCACTTTGTCGACCAGATCCTGCCGGCCCGCGAGAATTCCGCAAATCACGTCCGCGTGACCGCCGAAATACTTGGTACCGGAGTGCATCACCAGATCGATGCCAAACTCAAGCGGACGCTGATTGATCGGCGTGGCAAACGTGCTGTCGATCATGGAGATCAGTTTGTGCTGGCGGGCGATTGCCGACACTTTCTTCAGATCCACGACCCGAAGCGTCGGGTTAGTGGGAGACTCCAGGTAGAGCAGCCTGGTGTTGGGACGAATGGCGCGGACGTGCTGATCGTAGTCCGTGGTGCCGACAAACGCGGTCTCGATGCCGAGCTTGGGCAGCCACTGCGTGAAAAATTTCGTGACCCCGCCATAAATGTCGCGCTGCGCGACGACGTGGTCGCCGCTTTTCAGCAGGGCGAGAACCGTGGTCGTGATCGCCGTCATCCCCGAGGAAAAAAGCAGAGCGGCATCGGCGCCCTCCAGTTCCGCAATCGCAGTTTCGGCAACCGTGTGGGTCGGGTTGCCGTAACGCGTATAGAACATGTCGGTGTGAGTGGCACGCACCTGCTGATCGGAGTCGGTGACCTCGAAGGTGGAGGTCTGGTAGATGGGAGTGGCGAGCGGACCATTCTTCTTGCTGAGGTCACTGCCCCCACGAACGGCCTCCGTTTCCGGACGGTGCTGATGCGGTTTCATAACCGATCTCCTTTTCTATTTCTTCTATTTCTAAGCTTTGCCGCTGGCGGCGAAAGCGGGAACATAAGACAGCCACTCGGCGGAGCGGGGATGGGCGCCGCTGGTCAGCTTGTCGAAAGCTGCCTGCAAGGCGCGGGCAACCGGGCCGGCTTTGCCGGCGCCGATGGTACGAAAATCGATTTCGCGGATGGCGATGACTTCCGCCGCGGTTCCGCAAACGAAGACTTCATCAGAAATATAGAGTTGGTCTCGCGAAATGGGCTCTTCGACGACGGTATATCCCAAATCGCGAGCTAGAACCATGAGGCTGTCTCGCGTGATGCCCTCCAGGATCGAACTCTTGGGTACGGTGTAAATCGTGCCTTTGCGGACGACAAACAGATTTTCCCCCGTGCACTCGGCGACATAGCCTCCCGGATCGAGCATGATGGCCTCGTCGAAACCCAGGCGCACGGACTCGGTCTTCGCCATAACGGAGCCAACATAATTTCCGGAAATCTTCGCCTTCGTCATCGAGACGTTGGGATGGAGACGCGTGAACGATGCAATATTGGCCCGTAGACCGCGTTCCTTTGCTTCCGGACCAAAAAATGTTTTCCATTCCCAGACCGCAATCACCAGACGCGGCGCGCCGGTGTCGATAACCAGATTCATTCCGCCGTCCAGATAAATCAGCGGACGTATATAGCAAGCCGGAAAACCGTTCGCGGCAACGGTCTGGTGAATCGCGTCGATTAGTTGGGATCGTGTGAACGGCAAGTCGCGGAAGCCAAGGACGTGCGCGGAATCCAGCAAGCGGTCGACGTGTTCTTCCAGGCGGAAGATCGCAGAACCGCGCGCGGTGGCATAGCTGCGGATGCCTTCAAAGACGCTGATGCCATAATGCAGCCCGGCGGTGATGAAGGGAACCGTTCCCTGGGAGAAGTCTTTCAGTTCATCCTCGATCCAGATGTACTTTGAGCTGGGTGCCATGGAATCCCCTATGGAGTCAATCCTTAAAAGACTACCGTTCCCTGCGTCGTGGGGCAAGGTCTGGCAGCCACCGGAGCCACCGGTGCCACCGGATTTTCGCAAAGCCGCATTTATAATTCGGTGCCTATGGAAACGGGACTGAAGAACCGGGTCGCGATTGTGGCGGCTTCCAGCCAGGGTCTGGGCAAGGCGACCGCCGAGGCTTTTGCCGCCGAGGGTTGCCGGGTGGCAATGTGTTCGCGGAATGCCGAAGCGCTCGAGGCTGTGGCCAATAAGATCCACAGCCAACACGCGGTGGATGTCTACGCGCAGGCGCTTGACGTGACGGATGCGAGCGCCGTGCACCGCTTTGTGGAAAGCGTAGCTGCGAAATTCGGAAGAATCGACATTTGCGTGACCAACGCCGGGGGCCCTCCCGCAAAGGGGTTCCTCGCTACTACCCTTGAGGACTGGAAGAAAGCGGTGGACCTGAATTTTCTCAGCGTGGTGTACTTCCTCCGCGAGGTGATCCCCTACATGCAGAAGCAGCACTGGGGACGAATCGTCACCATTACCTCGCTGACTACGAAACAGCCCATCCCCGACCTGGTTCTCTCCAATGCCGTGCGTGCAGCCGTAGTGGGCCTGGTTAAGAGCCTGGCCAATGAATTCGGGAAAGACGGTATTCTCGTGAACAATGTTGGCCCTGGCTATACCGCTACCGACCGCCTCAAAGAGCTGGCCAGGGCGCGCTCGGCGGCTTTGGGGAAAAACGAGAAGGAGATTTTTGAAAGCTGGGCCGCGGATGCTCCCTTGAAACGTGTGGGCGAGCCAAGGGAATTGGCGGAGACGGTTGTCTGGTTGGCCTCGGAACGCGCTTCGTACATCACCGGGCAAACCCTGCTGGTCGACGGCGGAGCTTACAAAGGTCTGTAGCCAGCCGGCGCCCCGTTTTGCATTGATGCGAGGACCGTGCTCCGGCGGTGTAGCGTCCCAGGTGGTGTGGCCCGTAGGTAATACTTAGAGTTCCGCCGGATGCTGATGAACCCGCACGTTAGAGTTCGCCGCCCGTAGTGCGAGGTACAGCCCCCACTTCTGTGCCATCCCGCGATGGTCGTTCATCGAGCTACAGTTTGCTCGCTCCCTTCTGCAAAATGCCGAGAACCGCAGTAACGATCCGCATTATTGAACTGATCGGAGCGCGCCAGCGAGATCTTCGCCCGGCATGGGAAGTGCGATCGGAAAATTTGCTTTTAATATAATCAGGCTCATTTGCATAAAATTAGGTAGGACCCGCGTGGCCCTTCCAAAGCAGCGCCGAGAGGTGCGATCAGGCCTCCCAAGGGCCGCAGCGGAGCAAGTAATTAAGACGAAAAGCCGCCGAGCAAGGCGGCAGGAACCGAGCATCGTGCAAATGGCCAAGATGACCTCGTCCGACCTGGTGGACCCTGCTGTTTCCCGATTGAAACAGATTGGTGATCTAGTTCGCCGGACGGTAAACGACTTAGCCGGCAATGCGCAGTCGGGTGCCGGCTGGCTCTCTCGTATCCTGCACGCAGCACGAGGGCCCCAGCGGCTGGCACCTTTGCTCATGGCAGTTGCAACAATCTCCACCGGGAGTGTAGATACCACCACAAACCGGATGTTATTTCCGATCGAGGTCTTGGGTGCAACCGGGACGGCGGTGAATAGGACTGTCACGCTCCAGGCTGGAGAAGCCGAGTCGGTCCGATTTCTCTGGATGCAAATTCATGGCCTGCGGTATGCGGACGAAGCCAGCGTCCAGGTCAACACGAGCGCTTGGATACCTCTCAACAACAATACGGTCACAATTGCCGAGCCCGGCAGGAGTTTCGGTGGAATTGGCGGAGGCTTCAGCACGCTCGTGATGACTCTGGCCCTCCCAGAGGGCGTGGTCATCAGCGGTGCTGACACAATCCGCTTCCGGTTCAACCACACCGACGGAGTCGTCAGCGGCTATCGCGTTCTCGCGTGGAACTTCGTAACTACCGAGGGAAGGAAGATCCTGCCCGCAGACTCTTTTGCGGAGGATGCACCGGATGCATGGACTCCACCCTTGCCCGATGCAGCTTCTATAGAGGCCGGGCGGGAACTCTGGCAGACCGCTTCGCTGGTGGCAAGCAGCCTGCCCAACAGTCAACCCATCCAGGCGCACTGTGCGGACTGTCATGCGCAGGATGGCCGCGACCTGAAGTACTTCAACTTCTCGAACCGCAGCATTGTCGCCCGCGCACGCTTCCATGGCCTGTCCACCTTGCAGGGCGAACAGATTGCAAGCTACATCCGCAGTTTGCCATTTCCCAATCCCGGGCGCCCGTGGAACCCTCCTTACCAACCGGGACCCGGAACAGACGAGCAACCGATCTCGAGCTGGGCTGCAGGTGCCGGACTCGCCTGGGTCCTCGACCGGGATCGAGACGCATTGCCGTATCTGCTTAGCCAGCACGGCCCCGGCATTGGCAGAGCAGGTCTCAGTCTACCGGGAGATGTTCACAATCTCCCTGACCTGGTGGGGCAGATTACCCCGGACCTTTTTCGCCCCGACGGCAATCTCAGTCCTCGTGAGATTCCTATTGCATTACAACTTCCGGATTGGAGCCAATGGCTGCCTCGTGTCCATCCCAAGGATGCTTGGGGACCAGCTTTTACACAGGGCGAATTCGCGAGATCGTACCTTGGAGAGATGATCCCGGAAGGCAAGGGTAGAAGCGGCACAATGTCGCCGCTTCGTACACTCCTGACCGGAGTCCAGGCTAGAAGTGGCAACATTCGCCCTTTGATGGCCGCGTTCTCCCGCTGGTCCGATGCCCGGCGCACCTTTCTCGGACGCCTGGTCAAAGGAAAACCATTATGGTCATCGGAGTTAACCAACAAGGTTTACTCGACCCAACTGTGGCAGCTAGTGAAGACATGGGAGATGATGCAGGAGTTTGGGCTTGAAGGCCGCGGGCGCGACCTTTTTGGGGCGAGCGCGGATTCCCGCGGGTGGTTCAATGCCGTTCCGGCAGAGACTGCCCCGTCGGCTGCCCATATACCGGACGGACCAGCTGGAGCGGGCGGCAGCGCGCTGACGAATGAATACTTGACAGCCTCCTGGTATGAGCTGCAGATCATCCTCAACAGCGGTAACCATCAACACCGAGATCGCACCCCGGTGGATTGGGTATATCTGATCGGGAGATTCCTTGACCTTTATGGGCAAACACACCAACCAGAACCCACGCGAGTGCTGGTGGCCGTAACCAAGGCGCTGCAGTCTACGGACCCCCGCCTGGACCCGGACGACTTTAGCCAGGGTTGGCGGCCTGACCAGAACATCGATCCACGCATCATGATCAGCCCGGTTTGGGCACCCCTGTTCAAGCCTCTCCCGACCGAGGTACGGCGGGCTCTAACCGGGTCGTTGCTCGCCGCATGGATGGACAAAAGCCTGCAATACCCTATGGCGAAGTACCTGCCGATTGGGTTGCTGCACCAGCGTTACACCCCGCCCCGCGCATACGGGGACATAACCGGCGGGAAGGTATGGGAGGCGGCACAACAGTTCCGTGATGCCGGGGTCCAAGCAGAACTTGTCCAGCGCTTGCAGCAATGGGGAATGGCGTTCACCGACCGTGCAGCGCGTCTCCAATACTAAAGGCTTGCGGGTAATTGCAAACGGCACGAAATCTCAATCTGACCAGACACAGGTCGCGAGGGTTCGGAGATCTTTTGCGGCCTCCACGGGAGGAGTTGCGATTGCCGAATCCGGCGAGAGCACGTCCCACTCCTCGCGCCGCTGCTACCGGGGTGACGAGGCCATCGCTACGTGCCGCAAGGCCCATTCCATGCCGCACGCCCTGCTTTCGTGCGTCCGGTCGCGGCACGCGTGTTTGAACAGAAAAACCAAGACGATCGACGCTATCGCTGAGCTGCAGCTCTTTCTTAATGAAGAACAGCCGGGTCCTGGTGCGGAAGTGGCACGCAAAAAGCTAGCAATATTGCAGTCCTTGGCTGATCCCAGTCTTCGTACCATCGCTGAGGATTGTCAATGTTTCCGCCTCTGTCCAGCTGATCGTTGCGCTCCTCATAAGCCATCGATGCCGTCTTGACAATCGGCGCGCGGGAGTTAGGCTACCATTGGCGTACTTGGCGTACGACATTGGCGTACGACATGCCTACGACATGTGCTAACGACACATGCCTACGACATACCTTGCCAACTCTGCTATTTTCCAGTAAGCTGGCGCGCAATTTCCCCGGTTCATACGCCTGCGATCTTACGGGGAAGCCTTGTTCCAGAACTCGGGTTCGGTGTCCATGGGGCCAGCAGGTCGCAATCATCGTTCAAGCCAGTCGCGCAAAGAGTTCTGCGCTTTTCTGTTCTTGGTTCGAATTCCGTAACCAAGATGGGAGTCATGCTCCAAAAAGGGGCGACAAACGGGGAGGAGTGTATGTCCAGGTCGGGGAAAAATTCGGTTCTCCTGGTGTTGCTGGGATGGTTCCTGGCGACGTTGGCCTTTGCGCAAGGCGGTGCCACGGGGGCAATCACGGGAACGGTGCAGGATCCCACAGGCGCCGTGGTGGCCAACGCAGAGGTCCGCATCGTTAACCAGGACACCGGCGTTGTGACGCGTACCGCGAAGACCGATGCCAACGGCTCTTTCACCGCTCCGCTGCTGCCCGCCGGGACCTACACCGTTACGGTGAGCAGCCCCGGCTTCCAGGAAGGGAAGTTCACCGACATCGGCGTGCGTGTGACCGAGACCACCCGGATGAGCGCCAGAGTAGCACCGCTCAGGGTGCTCGAGAAGATTGAAGTCCAGGCCGAAGTGCAGCAAGTCGAAACCACCAGCGCCACCACGGGCCAGGCTATCGATTCGGCCACGATCCGCGAGCTTCCCCTGGCAACCCAGAACTTCGAACAGCTGCTCACCTTGTCGACCGGGGCGCAGAGCGATCTGAACGCCTCCGCCCAACTTGGCCGCGGCAATGTTCGCGTAATTGTCAATGGCCAGCGCGAGGACAACAACAACTACCTGATCGAAGGCATCAGCGCGACTGACTACAACGTGGCGCAAGCCACCAACATCCCGCTCCCCAATCCGGACGTCATTCAGCAATTCAAGGTCCAGACCTCGCTCTATGACGCCAGCCAGGGCCGCAACAGCGGCGGCAATATGAACGCGATTCTCAAGTCTGGCACGAGGGAATTCCACGGCGACGGGTACGAATTTCTGCGTAACGACGTCTTCAATGCGAACGACTACTTCCTGAATCGAAGCGGACTCAAGCGGCCCTCAGTCAAACAGAATATTTTTGGTGGCAGCCTGGGTGGACCGATCGCATCCGATGCCAAGCTGGGATTCTTTTTCGTGAATTACCAGGGCACCCGGCAGCGTAGCGGTCTCTCGCCGGGCACACAGATCAGCAACCCCGGCTTCCCGGTGCTGCCGACCGACCGCTCCGATGCCGCCCTCATGGCTGCCTTCAATGTTCCCACTATCGATCCGGTTGTCCACGACCTGCTGAATTTCAAGAGCGACCAGTTCGGCAACTCATCCGGAGGGTACTTGATCCCTTCGATTCCGGGCGTTCCGGGAACCACGGGGCAGTTCATCATCAGCAAGCCCGGCAAATTCACCGATGACCAGTTCACGACTAACTGGGACAAGGAATTCAATGGCGGCAATGACAAGCTGTCGGCGCGCTTCTTCTTTTCCGATTCTGAGCAGGTGCTGCCGTTCGGCGCAGGCGGCTTGCAGGCTTCGTTGGGTGGAACCCTGGGCACCAGCATCGCAGCAAGTGATCTGAATTTTCCGCTGGATCTCCCCGTCCACAACCGGCTGTTTACGCTGAATGAAACCCACTTGCTTTCGAATTCGGTGGTGAATGATGTCCGATTTGGCTACAACCGGATCAACGACAGCCTGGTAAATATCGAACCCGTCGGCACTCTGAATGGCGGCTCTGCCGCTCCCCTTACGGCGGCTTTGCTCGGTATCGACCGGCCAACCAACAATGTCACGAAAGACATCTACAAGTTCACTCTCTCCAGCTTTCAGCTGGGGCCCACGCCGTTTGCTGACCAGTATCAGACGCAGAACAATTTCAGCTTTGTCGACAATCTGAGCTGGGTGCGCGGCAACCACACCTGGCGGTTTGGCGGCGAGTTTACGCGCGTCAACCTCGACAAGCTCTTTCCCCAGGTATTCAATGGCCAATTGTTCTTTGTCCCAACCTCCGACGGAAATAATGATTTCCAGAACTTCTTGCAGGGAGCCGCGCAGGCTAGCTTCGGCGGTTCTGGTATTTCCAACCACGAATACCGCAGCAACAATTTCGGATTTTTCGTGCAGGATGACTGGAAAGTACGTCGGAGCCTGACGCTGAACCTGGGTTTGCGCACCGAGATGTTCGGCGCATTCTACGACAAGCTCTGCCACATCGGTAACTTCGATCTGGCGGCGGGAAACAGCGGACAGGATCCCTTCGTCTACGGTGGCTGCGCCAACGGCCTCAAGGTTCCCGGCCTGGGCGGTCGAGGGAACGACAGCACCATGAGCAACAACTACAGCACAACGATCGGGCCCCGTGTGGGCTTTGCCTGGGACCTTCTTAATGACCACAAAACCAGCTTGCGCGGCGGATTCGGCATGTACTACGTGCGCGAGGACGTGGGGACGGTTGACCAGCTGTCGTTCCAGGCGCCGTATTTGCCGATTGCTGGACTGGGAAATAACCCAGGTTGCCTCACCGCGTTCTTCTCCGCCAACGCTCCGGCCAATTGCCAGCAGAACGGCGCCAACCCCAATGCTCTGCCGGTTGCGGGCACGATTGACCCCAACTTTGTGCCCTGCTTAGGGGTTTTACAAAGCTTCCAGAACGGCGACACGACCACATTCCCAGCCTACACCTGCGCCAACGGGAGCGCGGGAGTGCTGCCCTCTCAGGACCTCTTCGTTCTGGCTGTGCCCCGTCATTACATCGTGCCGTCCACGCAAGCGTGGAACCTGACCTTCCAGCGCGATCTGGGCAAGAACTGGATCGTCGAGATCGGTTACATCGGCAATCACACGATCCACCTTCGTGAGACCAGGACGAACGTGCAGTCCCGGCTGGCGACTGCCGCCAATCCGATCTTTGTGACCGGGACCGATGGCGTGCAATACAAGATCAGCGAAAGCACCACGGCAAACGCTGTGGCGCGCTCCAACCTCCAGGGTGTGAACGGCTACGGCGGAATGCAGTTGTTTGCCAATGACGCATACTCGCACTATCACTCGTTGCAGACAACGCTCTCGCGCCGCTGGGGCGCTGGCTACTTCCAGGCCGCCTACACGTTCTCCAAGGCGCTGGACGCCACCTCAACGGGCAATACCGCTTTCAACACGGCGTTTAATGACGAAAGCAATATCAGCAATTCGTACGGGTTGTCGGACTTCGACCGCAGCCATCGGTTTACGGTCAGCTACCGCTACGACTTGCCGTTCTTCTCGCACGGAACGGGCTTGGCTCACCACGCGCTGGGCAACTGGGCGCTTAGCGGCATCACCACCGCGCAGTCTGGCACGCCATTTTCGGTACTGGACGCCACGGCAGGTTCGGCCTACGTCGCGAATGGCCTGGCTTTCGAAACCTTGGGAGCGACCTTAGCGCCCGGCAAGACGATTGCATCAGGCCAGACCTCGGGCGATATTCATCGCCGCCTCGACGGCTACCTCGATGTCAACAATTTCACAACCGCTCCCCACGCTGATTCCGCCGGTTGTGCACTCGATCCGAAAAACGCCTGTACAACGGGCTTCGGGAACCTGCGTAGAAATCTCTACCGGGGACCGTTCCAGCAGAACTGGGACTTTTCTCTGGTCAAGAACTTCTTGGTCCGTGAGCGTCAGCAACTTCGATTTACCGCTGACTTCTTCAATATTTGGAATCACGCGAACTTCGCCAGCCCGGCCATCGCCCAGCAGGACATCAACAATCCCCAATTCGCGAAGATCACGTCCACGGCGGGAAATCCGCGCTTGATCCAGCTTTCGTTGCGCTATGCCTTCTGAACTGAGCATAAAGCAACCAGGCCGTATTCCCATGCTGGAGCGAGATCAGGTCTCGGCGGGGTCGGCGAGCTCTATGACGCCCTGCGGGCCGAGCGGGGCGTCGTTCCTAACATGTTCAAGACCATCGCGCATATTCCGGCGATGGCCCAGGGTTTTGCTGCTTTCCTGAAGCCGATCGTTGGCGACGGCGCGCTGCCCGGGGCTGGTACAAAGAACTGGTCGCGATCCGGGTGTGCCTGCTGCACGACTTCGAGTACGGCATCAAGGCGCACTCGCTGTCCGCCAAACAAAAGGGCGCAGGGGAGGACCAGATCAACAGTTTGAAAGATTTCGAACGCGGCCCCCTTTTCCGAAGCGGAAAAGCTCGGCTTCCGGTATGCGGACCGGCTGCACCGTTCGCCCCGCGAGATCGACGATGCGTTTTATGCGCGCGTGAAGCGCGTCTACAGCTGGAGATTTTGGAGCTGACGGCCGTGGCGGCGGCCTTCGAATTCTTTCCGCGGTTCATCGGAGCTCTGCGCGTTCCAACCACGCCACCGCCGGGAAGGTGAACGAGCCAAAGACCGAAGGCCAAAGACCGAAGGCCAAAGACCAAAGACCAGAGACCAGAGACCAGAGACCAGAGATCGGTCAACACGCTAGAATGACCAATCTAAGTTCTCGGTCAGATCGCTTGTCCGCACGGCAGAGAACCGAGATCCGGCAATTTCCATGAGACCTCTTGCCTCACGAATGTCGGTGATGAGTGGCGAAGGCGCACTGGCGGTTTTTGCGCGGGCCAAGGAACTGGAACGCAAAGGCCGCTCCATCATCCATCTCGAATTGGGTGAACCTGATTTTCATCCCCCCGCCCCGGTGCTGGATGCCGCGAAATCGGCACTCCATGAGGGCAAAGACCGCTACTGCCCAGTGCAGGGGGTACCTGCGCTGCGCGAGGAACTCGCAGCCTACCTGAATCACACCCGCAGACTGAATGTTTCTGCCGATAACGTCGTCATCGCACCCGGCTGCAAAATTGCGCTTTTCATGGCGATGATGGCGTTGATTGAGCCGGGCGATGAAGTGCTTTATCCCGACCCGGGATTCCCCGGCTACTCGTCCATCACACTCGGAGTAGGTGGAGTTCCAGTTCCATTTGAACTGGCGGAGCGAAACCAATTCCAGCCCGATCCCGACGAGATTGCCGCAAAAATTACCTCCCGCAGCAAGGTTTTGCTCACCAATTCCCCGGGAAATCCTACCGGAACCGTTTACACCGACAAAGTCCAGCGGCGCATTGCCGAGCTGGCAGTGCAACACGATTTGCTGGTTGTGTCCGACGAAATTTACGCGCGCATTATTTACGGTGGAGAGTATGCCTCCATGCTGCGCTATCGAGGGATGGAAGAGCGCGCGCTAATCATCGACGGGTTCTCAAAGAGTTTTGCCATGACGGGCTGGAGATTAGGCTACACGGTTGCGCCGGCGCACATCGTTCCAGCACTCAACATGCTGACGATGAACAGCTACACGTGCGTGGCCGAGTTCACGCAGTACGCCGCCATCGAAGCGCTGCGTGACCGTCAGGGTGCGACTCCGCGGATGGTCGCCGAATTCGCCAAGCGCCGCGAGCAGTTCACAGGCCACCTGAACCGTGTTCCCGGATTTCGCTGTGCGCCGCCGGAAGGTGCGTTCTATGCCTGGGTGAATATTACCGATACCGGCATGAGCGCGGAAGAAATCTGCCGGATTATGCTGGAGGAAGCAGGAGTGGCCGCCATTCCCGGCGCTGCGTTCGGGCCGTCAGGCAACGATTTTGTACGGTTCTCGTTCGCGTCTTCGGCCGCTACGTTGAAGGAGGCGGTCGAAAGAATCTTAAAGGTATCCACCGCGTGGCAGGGTACACCGGCAGGGCGATAATAGGCTGAGTTCGGCGGTCGTTCGCTCTTACAGGGCCGCTCCCATTTTGTGCTGACTCACGGCCGGCGCCGGGGGGCCTAATCTTGCGCTTGGTTGCGGCTGGGTTTCGTATGGTGCACATTGGATTCTGAACACGGTTGATCTTGCCGGGGGAGAGAACAACGCTCATGAGAGTCGGTATTCGTGTCTTTTTCATCATCCTGTGCGGCCTACCCCCATTGTGTTCTGCTCAGGCCCGCCCGCTTCCTGGGCCCGATGTTCACGAGATCTATCAACGCCTGCTCGCGCAAATCGAGAAGATCGAGATCTTCGATCACCACGCCCATCCCGGCTTTCCTGATGATCCCGACGTGGACGCGATGGCGGCGCCGCCGGGAAGTGCTGCCCTGCGGGAACGCGATTCCAATCCCGAGCTTGTAACGGCCGCCCAGGCCCTGTTCGGATATCCGTTTACCGATCTCTCGCCCGAGCACGCCCGCTGGCTCGTCCAAAAGAAGGCTGAACTCAAGAGAGCGCAAGGAACTCGATACTTCTCGAATATCCTCGATAAACTGAACATCGAGGGCTCGGTTGCCAATCGCGCCATGATGGCCGACTACCTCGATCCCCGGCGCTTTTCGTGGGTCTTCTTCGCTGATGCCTTCATGTGGCCCTTCGACAACAGCCAGCAGCGCTCGCGCAATCCGGATGAAGAGGTCTACCTCCCCCTGCAGGAAAAAATGTTGCACCGCTGGATCGAGCAGGAGGGCGTTTCCAAGCTGCCGCCGGATTTTGCCTCCTATCTTTCGTTCGTGAGCCGCACCCTCGAAGACAACCAGAAGAAGGGCGGGATTGCAATGAAGTTCGAAGTGGCGTATTTCCGCTCGACCAGGTTCGGCGATCCGCCGCGGGAGGAAGCGGAACAGATCTATAAGAAGTACGTCGCTCGGGGCGTACCCAGCCCCGAGGAATACAAGACGTTTCAGGATTACCTGTTTCGTTACCTGATCCGCGAAGGCGGCCGACTGCATCTGCCCGTGCACATTCACTCTGCGGTCGGCATCGGAGACTACTTCAGCCTGACCGAGAGCGGCATCATGAATCTGGAAAACGTCCTGCGCGATCCGCGGTATGCCAGTACCACCTTTGTCATGATTCACGGCGGCTATCCCTACGAGCGCGAAGCGATCTGGCTGACGGCGGTGAAGAACGTCTATATGGATTCGTCGCTGATGGAGATTGCGGAATATCCTTCGGAATTCAAGCGTTCTCTCAAGCAGTGGCTGGAGACTTTTCCCGACAAGATTACCTTTGGGACGGACGCTTTCCCGTACAATGATGCTCTCGGCGCGGAAGAAAGCTACTGGCTGGGAGTGCAGTCGGCGCGAAGCGGACTCTCGGCCGCCTTGGCGGAAATGGTTTCTATGGGTGAGGTGACCGAAGCCAAAGCTCTCGAAATGGCTAAGGCTTACTTGCACGATACCGCCACCGGGCTCTACCAAGGAAAGGTACACTGACATGGCTCGAGCGAAGACCAAGAAGCACGCGACACAGAAGAAAAGCAGAATTGCGGTTGCCGGTGAGAGCAGCCTCTTCCGGCAGCAAGGAATTCCCAGGACGCGGCGCAAGGCCGAAGTAAAGCACATTCCGTGGAACACGGTGGAAATCGAGACGCTAAATCCCCTGCTGGGGCGGCAATTCGTGGTCGGCCGAGACATCATGGTGGCCCGGGTCATCATGAAGAAAGGCTGCATCGTGCCCGAGCATAGCCATGTCAACGAGCAGGTTACCTACATCCTCGATGGCGCGCTGAAGTTTTGGATCGATGGAAAAGAGATTGTGGTCAACGCCGGTGAGGTGCTGACGATCCCGCCTAACATGCCGCATAAGGCCGAGGCACTGGCCGATACGCTCGATCTGGACGTGTTCAGCCCCCCGCGCGCCGATTGGATGAATAAGGATGACAGCTATCTGCGAGGAACCAAGTAAGGTGAAGGATTGACTTGGTATCAGGGTGCGGCTTCCCAAGCTGCTGAAAAGCTGCCAATACTTGTATCATGGCGCGTTTTGCGGTATGTCGTAACTTCTCGCCAAAAATGTTGCGGCTTTAGCTGCTCGATGCCGAGGAATTGAAGCGGAACTAGTCGAAGGGCAGCCGCTGACGCGGCCGGTTGTTGGTTGGCTCAAGGGCATGGCTAAAGCCATGCCCTGATACGCCAACTCTGAGGCCTGCCCTTGCTGCGATAAGCGTAAAACATGAAGGTAAAACCAACTGCGTCGGAGTCTCAGCTCGAGCCTGCCGCCTCGCGTCTACGCTGCATTTCGTGCGGGTCGGTGTCCGACAGCGCCTCGCAGAACTTCCGATGCCGCCGGTGCGGCGACCTGCTGGAGGCCTTCTATCCAAATTGGAACATCGAAGGGAAGCTGCGCCCGGCAGGACTGGACGCAGCGGCCCTGAAGTCGCTCTGGCGCGCGCGTCGTAAATCGCTCTTGCCGATCGATCAGAGCGGCGTCTGGCGTTTTCGGGAACTTCTCCCCAGCGTGACCGATTCTGCTTCGGTGATCACGCTGCACGAGGGCAACACGCCTGTCTACGATCTGCCTTCTTGCGCTCGTAGTGCAGGTGTCGATCGCTTGTTTGCCAAGCATCAGGGAATGAATCCGACCGGATCTTTCAAAGATACCGGGATGACGGTTGCCGCTTCCTTTGCCAAACAGGGAGGATTTCGTTGGGTGGCCTGCGCTTCGACCGGCAACACTTCAGCATCCATGGCAGCCTACGCCGCGCGCGGTGCCATGCGAAGTCTGGTGCTCATACCCGAAGGCAAGATTTCCTGGGGCAAACTTTCGCAGGCACTCGATTATGCGGCCGTGACCTGCCAGCTGCGCACCGACTTCGACGGTTGCATGGGCATTCTCAATGAAGTTGTTGAACGCATGCCGGTGTATCTCCTGAACTCCGTGAACCCCTATCGAGTGGAGGGTCAAAAAACGGCCGCTATCGAACTGCTGGAACATTTCGACTGGGACGTTCCCGATCACGTGATCGTACCCGGGGGAAATCTGGGGAACTCCTCAGCACTGGGCAAAGCCTTCCTCGAGATGAAGGACTTGGGTTTGACTTCGCGGGTTCCGAAGCTGTCTATCATTCAGGCGGAGGGCGCAAATCCACTGGTCCGCCTGGTCCGCGAAGGCAGAAAACAACTGAGGGCCGTCGAAGCCGAGACGATGGCGACCGCGATTCGTATAGGCAATCCCGCCTCGTGGAAAAAGGCCCTGCGAATCCTGGAAGCGACCGGCGGAAGTGTGGAAGAGGTCAGTGAAGTCGAAATCGCTCAAGCCAAGGCGGAGATCGGCGGCGACGGCATCGGTTGCGAACCGGCTTCGGCAGTCACACTGGCTGGGCTTAAGAAATTAGTGAAGCAAGGAATCGTGAAACCGAGCGAAAGCGTAGTCCTGCTCCTGACGGGACATCTACTGAAGGACCCCGAGTTCACCCTGAAGTTTCATCGTGGCGACCTATTTTCGGGAACGCAATATGCCGAGGACGCGAAGATTCTAGCTCCTCATCAACGCGCCCCCATAATTGTCGACGCTAGTGTAGATACGGTTATGAAAACACTGGAGCAGGCGGAGAAAGCGGAATGAGAGTGCCGGCTCGATGAGGAGTAAGCGAGATTCGGCGCTGGAATTAGTGCTTCCGGCCACCTCGGCCAATCTTGGACCGGCCTTCGATGCCGCGGCCCTGGCGTTCCGTCTCTATCTGAATGTCCGGGCCCGCGCAGCTCCGGCATTCTCGATCCAGGCCGAGGGCCGCGATGCTGACCTTTGCGGTCAACTCGAGAACCATCTGATTCTGACCACCTACCGCGAGGTGCTCGAGGAACAAGGAAAGCGCGTCACGCCTCTAGCGCTGCGGATTGAGAACGAAATGCCCATTGGCAAGGGGTGCGGGTCTTCGGCGGCTGCCAGACTCGCCGGCATTGCCCTGGCCGTCCACTTCGGAAAGCTGGGTTGGAACGACCGCCAAATTATCGGCGAGGCGTCCCGCCGCGAGCATCATCCCGACAACGCTGCAGCATGCTGGATGGGGGGCTTGTGTGTGGCGCGAATGGATAGCGCAAGCGAGGCTCAGGCGGTGAAGATCGTGCCCAAAGGGAAATGGCCCTTGTTGTTGGCCGTTCCGAACGAAGCCTTATCGACGGAAGAGGCCCGTCGGGTGCTGCCCGATCAGTATTCGCGAGGCGATGCCGTCTCGAACATCCAAAATTCTATGCTCTTGCTGTCGGCCTTCGTTCAAGGGCGGCACGATCTCCTCGCTTCTGCCTTGCAGGATAAGATTCACCAACCGTATCGCGCCCGCTTGTGTCCCCTGCTTCCCGCTGTGCAGGAAATGCAGGCGAGAGAGGGTATGCTCGGCGTGGCCCTCAGCGGCGCGGGCCCCTCGGTCCTGGTGTTTCTTGATCCGTCCTATCTGGTGAAGAAGAGCAAGGCGGCGATGGTGCGGCATCTCGGCAAGCATGGTCTGTCCGCCGAACTATTTCTCACCTCGATTGCCGATAAGGGTGCGAGCGACGAGAAGGGTTGGAAGAAGGCGCGTGGCCGCTCCCGTGGTTAGCAGTGCGGAGCAACAGAGAGCAGCTTGCCGCCTCGATAAGAATAGCGGCCTTTCAAGCCGATGGAGGGCAACTGCCGGGCAAACCAGGAAAAAAGCGCGACATCCTGGGGATGGTATTCGCTGCCATTTAACAGAACGCGGAAGGAAAGGTTCGGGAAACTTTCGATCGCATCGCCGACCTCAAGCAGGTTCGAAAAACAGGCGGAGGAGCCCGGCTGTACCCAGGCCGGCACAACGTTGTTCACCAACGGATCGCTATACCACTCCGCGACCTCGTGGCTGAGAGCGGTAATGTCTTCGAGTGGGACTGAGAAAATCTGTGCGTCATTGTGACTCGCCCAGACGAATGTGTTCACGTTTTGCGTGTTTCCCGGCCCCGGGGAAGCTACTGCGCTGTGCAGCCCAATCACGCAGCATTTGTCGGGAGTCCCAGAGAAAAGAAAGGCGTTATAGGTCAGGAAAATCGAGAGGCCGCGCGGGTCAGGATTCACCATGGTCAGCAGGTTGCGCAGCTGTTTGCTGAACCAATCCATGTTGACCAGACCGATGGGAACGCCCGAAACCGAGCCGGTAAATTCGAAGCCAAACTCCGGGGGCACCGTGATGTTAAGCGTTGGCAACACCGCGGGATGGCTGAGGGTCACATGCCAATCCGGGCTAGCCTTTTCCACCACGTCGTAAAAAGATGCCCGCAACACTGCATCACCGAATTGCGTAAAGCCGGCCTCGGAGGCGAATGGCTGGAAGATGGGAGAAGCAATCGTAGACGCCACGCGGCTAGCCCCGTCCAGGCTGGCGCCGTTGGAAAAAATCAGAGCGATTGGAATTATGTCGACTGGAACGATCGTGCTTGCCGATCCCGCCCAGGGATTCGTGCCCACCATTTGGTAGCGAAACGCGCGTAGTCCGCCGCTGGGCATCTTGTAAGTGAACTGACCAGTCCAGATGGGAGGCGTAACGATGCTCGAGGTTACAAAAGGCAGAGTCCTGCGAAGACCCTGAATCGGCTGGACCGTGTAGATGGGTTGTCCAATTCCGTCGCCAGTCGAACTGGACTCGCCCAAAGACGACGCCGCGGTCAGAAAAAGGAGGACCAGCGCGAGTAGTTGGTTACGGCTCATCAAGGTTCCTGAAGCTGGGGGAAGGGCTGCTAGTTAGTTAGTAGTCGGCACTCAGTCGTCAGTCCGCAGTGGCAGCCCGCGACTTTGTGACACCCGACTCTTGAGTTGCTACCTCCGGCTTGCCGGCGGAATCATTCCGTTCATGCGCAGGTATTCCACCATCTGCCCGTAATGATCAAAACTGTGCCACGTGATCGAAGTGGCCATGCCCAAACGGGTGGCAGTTCCCTCCCCAAAGGGGTTTTTTATCGGTGCCACCAGGTTCTTCTCGTTGATGGTCGCGACCGCCTTGTGTGCGTAGGCAAACGAGTCTTTCGCGAACTCTACGATGTCCGCTTTAGCGGTCATCGAGTCTGGTCCATTTTCCCCACCCAGTTCCACGGGCGGCTTCTCACCTAAGATGGCAGCAGCAATCATGTAGTTTGACGCCGCCACATGTTTTATTTGCTGCGCAAAGGTGCGCACACCTTTGAATTCGCCATGGCTCGGGGCAAAACTGTACTTGTCTTCGGGCATGGCGGCGGCCGCCGGCACAAACTCGTTCTCCACGTTAGACACCGAACGATCCAGAACTTGGGCAATTGTAGGATTCTCGCTGGCCGGTTTGGAGGCCTGGGCGAAACCTGCCGAGCCGATCATCAGCCAGATCAGGGCCAAGAACAAGCGAGCAAGATTTTTCATTGAGCTCTCCTTGTGAATGCAACATTGTAACTGCACAAAACTGCCCAACCACGACAACTTACGGCGCAAAGGCTGGCACAAAAGCCAGGTTGGCGTGCTGGACGGAGGGCGGGGACGGCCATCCCCCGACGAACGTGAGCTAATCCCTCACCACCGACGGTGCCAATTCCACGTCTCGCGCGGATAGACGGTGCCGCCGGATGCTGGTCAGCCCGACCAGCAAAGCAAGAGCCGACCAGAGCAGAGCCCCGCGCACGCCGATTTTCGTCGCCAAGGCTCCCCAGGCCGCGCTGCCCAGGGCCATGCCTCCCTGTAACACGAGCAGATACATCGACAAGGCCCGGGCGCGGACCCAGTCGGGACTCATAGTCTGAGCCGCCGTGTTCAGGCAGGCTAGGATGCCGATCCAGGCTGTGCCACCCACAAACAGAACCACGCACAACGGGCCGAAATCATGAACCCGGCCTGCGAAGAACGTGACCAAGGCGAAAGCCGCGATCGCCAACGCGACCACGCCATCCACGGAGAACTGTCGCCGAAGCCGCGGCAGGGCCGCAGCGCCCGCCAGCGCTCCGGCTCCGAACGATCCCACAAGTATCCCGTAGCCGGTGGCGCCATGAGGTCGTGCGATGATCGGTAACAAGGCCCATATGGCGCTCGCCGCCAGACTGAAAGCTCCGGTGCGAATCAACACCGACTGCACCACGGTGGACTTGCGAACATAACTGAACCCGATTTTGATCGCATCAAAAACGCGCCCCGTCTCGACGTGCTCGTGCCCCTGCCGTTTCCAATGATAAAGAAAGAGAATCACGCCGAAGAAAGAGAGCGCATTCAGCAGAAACGTGATTCCGCAACCGGCGCTCGCAACCACGATCCCGCCCAGAGCGGGGCCAACGGCCCGCGCCACATTAAAGCCTGCCGAATTCAATGCCACCGCCGACGCATGTTGCTCGCGGGACACAATTTCCGGGGTGATTGCCTGCCACGCCGGATCGTTCATGACAGCGCCCAGTCCCAGCAAAAACGTAAACAGCAACAACACCCACGGGGTCACAACTTGAAGGAGCGTGAGAATTCCAAGGATTGCAGAAGCCAGGACCATCCATGTCTGAGCGAACAGCAGAAGCCTGCGCCGGTCTATCATATCGGCCAAAGCGCCGGCCGGAACAATGACCAAAAATACAGGCAGGGTAGCGGCCGCCTGTACCATGCCCACCTTGAACGGGGACATGGTGAGGGTAGTCATCAACCAGCCCGCGCCGACGTTCTGCATCCAGGTGCCCGTGTAAGAAATCACAGCGGCGATCCAAAGGGAGCGGAACAACGGCTCTCCTAGAGGAGCCAATGCAGAACTGGAGCGCGGAAGGTGCTTGGCAACCGGCATTTTGATCGTTTCCGCCATCAGCGGGTCGGTGCTCCGTGGGCCACCGGCGCCACGGCCCGCCCGAAGGGCCATTCGCGGTTATACAAGGCCCGAGCGAAATAGAGAACCAGCCCGGTCAGCAGGAGGACAAGCGCGTACCGGATCTGCTTCATGGAGTTGGTTCGCGAGAAAAGCACAAACACGAATCCAGCCGATGCCAGCAGCGCGGGAAGCGGATAGAGCCACATGCGGAAGGGACGGGGCATCTCTGGCCGGCGGACCCGCAAGACAATAACTCCAATCGCCTGCACAAGAAACTGTAATGTGATGCGAATGACCACCAATGCGGCGATTACATCCGCCAAACTGAAAAAGCAGAAAGCTGTGGCCACCAGCCCCAGCCAGAGCAAGGAAATATGAGGGAATCGTCCCTCCGGGTGGACCCGCCCAAACACTCGAAAGTAGTTACCGTCCAGGGCGGCGGCGTAGGGCACGCGGGAGTAACCCAGCATCAGCGAAAAGACCGAAGAAAAGGCGGCAAACATCAGCAGCACAGTCACTGAGTAGCCCGCCCAGGGGCCATAAATCCGCTGCATAAAGAGGGAAATTGTGTACATCCCGCGGTTCGACTTGGCGGCCTGGTCCAGTTCCCGCCAAGGGATAACACCCAGCACGCTGATGTTCATCACGATATATAGACAGGCAACCAGCAAAATGGACAGCAAAAGAGCGCGGGGAATTGTTTTTCCCGGCTCCTTCACCTCGCCGCCAAAGAAGCAGACGTTGTAGTAGCCCCAATACAGGTAAGCCGCATACAGCATGGACGAGCCCATGCCCCGGAAGAATGGCCGGGAAAGGTGGAGGGTGCCGGGAGGAAAATCGAAGGCCCGCGCGCGATTGAAATGGGCGAGACCGGACAAGATGATCCACGCCATGGTGCCCACGACGACCAGCCACATCAGTTTCGAAAGCGCCCCGATACTCGTGATCCGGCGATACAGGAGAAAGATCGCAATCAGACAGCCGGCAATTGCCACGAATGTCCCCGCCGAAACCAGCCAGTTCAGCTCGAGCGTACCAAGGACGGACAAGCCGAGACTAAGCTTGTGCGCGGCGTAAACGTGGTCGAGGCGGGGCCAGAAGTAGGCTGCATATTGGGATAGCCCGATGCAGCCGCTGGCAATCGACATCGGCGCGCTGAAGGAGAGCTGCCAGATAAAGAGAAACGAGATCAGCCGGCCCAGCGTTTTGGGGCCATAGATTTCATTGAGGAAGCGATATGATCCGCCTGACCCGGGCATGGCTGCTCCCAGTTCTGCCCAAACCAGACCGTCGCACATGGCGAAGAGCGCTCCCAGAATCCATCCCAGCATGGCCTGTGGCCCCCCGACGGCACTCACGATCAGCGGGATCGTGATGAACGGGCCGATGCCGATCATGTCGATCATGTTGAGGGCGGTGGCGCTGCCTAGACCTATGCCGCGGATCAGGTCGGGAGAGGAGGTATCGTGGGGATGGGGATCAGGTTCCATGGAAGTTGGCTCTGAGCTCCAGGCTCTCAGGTTTTCGCTCTTGATTTCTTGACGTTACGTCTGGGGCCGAGAACCCTATCTTCCCAACGCCTAGGGCCTAGCGCCAAGAAAGTCTTGGTCATGTCCCGCGCTTAACAAATTCACATACAAGCGGATCGCTCCGGGAACGCCGACCGGCAGCTGCCGGAAGAATGCATAGCCGGCGTAGATGTACGTGCCCTTGCCGTACCGCGCCCGCAAAAGCCCTCCTTTCTGCGGTCCCTCTCCGGGATCGTGGCAGGCGAGCAAGGCCTTGAAGTGCTCATCCCACTGATCCATGAAGTACAACCCGCGCTCCTGCACCCATCCCTCGAAGTCCTTTGGCGTAATCTGGTTGGGATAGTGGAAGACGCTGTCATCGGGCGCGAGAATGTCGACCGGCGCCTCCTCCACCGAAACGCGAGCCCGGCTCAACTGTGCAGGATAGGGTGTGAAATGACCGCTGTTGAAGTCGCTGACGCTCGCGTTGTACTGCACGATCAGGGTCCCCCCGTCGGACACGTAGTCGAGCAACTTCTTATTGTTGGTGGCGACGTCCTTCTCTGTGTCGTAGGCGCGAATTCCGAGGACGATTGTGCCGTAGCGGCTCAGGTCCTCGGTTCGAAGCTTCTCAGCGGGAACAAGACTCACATCCACGCCCACCTGCTTGAGGATCGTCGGAATATCGTCCCCAGCGCCCATGATGTAGGCGACCTTCAGGTTCTTGAGCACCTTGACGTCCACGATGCTCAGGCGCTGGATTGCAGGCTGGTAGTAATAAAAGGTGTCGAGATCAGAGCGCGTAACCACGCTGTAGCCTAAGTCATAGGACTTGCCCCGGTAGTCCAATCGTGCCTTGACCTGGTAATGGCCTTCGCGCAGATCCGCGGGCCGGATCTGGAAGTTGAAGTTCTTGGATTCTCCCGGATGATCGAAACCGACTTTTTGGCCTGAGGGCTCTGCACTCCACGCCTTCGGTAGCTCCAGGCGGAGCTGCGCTTCTCCGGAAGTTGCGATATTGCTGCGTAACCCGACGGTGATCTCGGTGTTCCCAGGATGCGAGGTGGAAATGGCCGCATTTCCCGGTTCCAAGGCAATTGAAAACGGAGGTGCCACCGCAAGCGGGCGCTTGGATTCGGTTCCATCCGGCTCCTTGTATCTGACCATCAAGACCCGACGCGCAATCCCTTCGCGTTCGTTCAGGGCATAAATCACATGCGCTTCGACCGGGGCAGGAGGAAACGGAAGAGTTGCGTAATTTGTGTCATCGACGGTGTTGATGGCGTCAATCTCTGGTTCGGCACGATGCCAGTAGGGTTTAGTATATTGCGCCTCGGGCGAGACCGTGACCTGAAATCTTGCCAGACCCGTTTCTGGCGCGCCGACTTGCTTAGCCGTCCAACCCGGCGGCACGTCAAGCTCGATTCTCTTTACCACCGCTCCGGCTCCGGCTGTGACCCGCACCGTGGCTCCGAACGTCTGCCCCGGCACCGCCATGAAGGCGTCCTCCGCATCGCTTGCGATGGGAACGTCGGCATCGACTTCCAATTGAATCCCGGCCGCAAGATTTGCCGCCGCTTCGAACTGCGCCTGCTTGGTGATCAGTTCCGCCAGCAGAGCGTTCCTTCCTCCTGCCGATAGCGACGATGTTTCTATCTGGGCAATGAGGGCGTTCGTACTTTGAAACCCGGTGAGGAGTGCATTCACAGCCAAGTTTAGGTCGTGGGCAGCCGCTGCCCTCGCGTGCGCAGCGACGTTGTCCAGGTTCACCAGTGCCGGTTTCAAGAAGGGCACCTTCTTTCCTTCATCGCCCAGACGGGTTGCCAGTCCAGGCAGGGTCGTATCAATGCCATCGAAGAAATCCTTTTCGTGCCCATCTCCGTCGGTGGTCGACGGCAGAGCCGAATCTAGCAGGCGATAGAAGGCGTAATGTGGACCGGCATCCACCGACCAGCCGCCGGCACCCTGCGAAAGCTGGCGCTTCAGTCCTTGCATCGCGAACTGGACGTAAGTCATACCCAGAGCGGGATTCATTTCGCCCGTGCTCAGCTTGACGGTGTAGTCCTTTGCCGGACACTCATTGCTGCGGAAGGGGCAGACGTTGTCGATATACAGTTTCTTGGCTTGCCAGGGCGGCAGCCCCTCGGCGATCTGCTCGGGAAAGCGGTTCGGATCGGCGGCGGCTCGAAAAGCTTCACCCGACAGAATTCCCGAGGCCTGATGATTGCCATGACCGTCGCGGTCGGTGCCGCCAAAGCGCGAGACGATCACGTCTGGACGAAAGGTGCGGATTACGCGCACCATGTCGGCCAGCGCGATATCGTGACCTTGCCATTTCTGAAAAGTCTCGTCGGCAGTCTTGGAGAATCCAAAGTCTGCGACGCGAGTGAAGCGTTGCTCTACCCTGTAGTAGCGGTCGGATGCAGTCAACTCCAGCGTGCGCAAGACCCCGAGCACATCGAATAGATTGCTGCCGACCTTATTTTGTCCACCCTCGCCACGATTGAGAGTTAGCAATTCCGCCGTCACACCTCTGCCGCGCGATTCCAACGTGAGCATGCCGCCGTCTTCGTCATCGGGATGCGCAGTGATGTGCAAAAGGCGCGCCGTCGTGGGCAAGCGCAACAGCATCTCGTTGAGGCCCGCGGCGCCGGTGTCCTGGGGAAGCGGATTAACCGGGCTGACCTTGTCGGCTGGGTTCTGGGCCAGGGCTGGAACGAGCGCGAGCGCGAACAAAAAACCGAGCGCCCGCCGCGCGACGCGGCTGGAAAAGCCGCGCGATCCGGCTTTCGGCCAGCGGTCCGACTCTGTCATGCCCAGGGGATTGGTTTTGTCAAAGGTGAGACGCAATATTTTTCCCGGGTACCAGCTTCCATAGTTTACCGGAGTGGGTTCAAGAATTCATTCCAGGGCTTCAGGGGCGTTCAGCCTAACAGACAACTCACGGTTGTGGAACGTCAGGCGTCGCTGCGGCAGCTTTCTGGCAATTATCCGCAGCGGTGAGCAACTTATCGAACTGCGGCACGCTGCGCAACCGTGCGAGCAGCGGGTCGGATTCGAGGGCGGAGTAGGAGCAATAGTTCTGCTGTATGGCGCGGCCGATCATCGCGAGGGCAATTTCCTTCCTGCCGCAGAATGCCATGATGGCTCCATGCTGGTACCACTTCTCCGGATCGGGCTCGGCCAGCACCGCGCTCTGGGTTCGTGCGGCGAGCTTGTCCAAACCAGTAGCTCGACCGGGTTCGAGGCATGCTTCCAGGAATTCGCGATGATCGCGAGGATTGATCGGCACTCTCCGGACTGCCTGCTGAGCTTCCTCCAGCTTGCCCTCTCGCAGAAGCCGGTTGATGGTTACAAACCCGGCATACTCGGAACCCGCGTCCAAGCGCTCATAGTCCGGCACCCGCTCCGTCTTTCCCAGTTCCAGGTAGACCCAGGCGCAGGAGCGAAACAGATAATTGCCGGGGTCGATTGCCGAAGCGGAGTCACACTCGCGGGCAGCCTCCTCAAGCTTTCCCGCATACCTCAAAACATAACTCAAGGTGAAATGAGCTTGGGCATTTTCCGGCCGCCGCTCGACAAGTTCGCGAGCTTCGGCATAAGCTTTGGTAAGTTCTCCCCTTTCCACTCGGTTGACGATCAGCTGTCCCGCGGCGAGGATCCGGTTGGGATCCAGGCCAAGCGCCTGCTCATACGCGGTGTTGGATTGTTGAAACATTGCCTCTCCGCCGTCGGAGAATGTGGCATCGTAGTAGTAACGTAATCCCAATTCTTCCCAGGCTGGCGCGTAGTTCGGGTCCAGGGTGGTCGCGCGTTCGAGCAGGGCGATAGCCTGCTTGTTGGGGCCGGGATCGTGGGAGGCAGCTATGCTGCGCAAATAGAGCTCGTAAGCCTCCGGATTTCTCGGCCGGCTGGCGGCCTCGATGTAGCCCCTTTCGGCTCCCAGGAGCGGCAGCAGACCCTGGCGTACCTGCGTGTCGAGCTGTGCCTGGAAGGAGATGAGCTCGTTGGCCGCCGCGGTCAGCGTGGTTTGCCACAGCACGCGCTCACTGGTCACTTCCACCGCTTCCAGCGTGACCAGCAGCTGTTTTTCCTGGCGCACGAAATGTCCAGTCAGGACATTGCCGACCTTGAGTTCACGGCCGATCTTTTGGAGATCCAGGTCTGCGCCGTTATATCTCCGGGTTATAGCCGAGGGGCGAACGTCCAGGGCGCGGCTGTTGGTGAGCACATTCGCGATCTCATCGGCCAGCGCGAAACGCAGATAATCCACGCTGGGATCGGCATTGAGGTTCTGCAGCGGCAGCACCGCGATGCTCTTCTTATTAACGCCAAAAGCCGACCCACGATGCTTGAACCACCAGGTTCCAACCGCGGCCAGCACCGTGATCAGCAGGCAACTGGTCGCCAACAATAGATAAGCTTGCAGCCGGCTCGTCCTCTGAAAGGTGTTGGTCGAGAGGAACACGGGAAGGCGTGCTGTCCTGGTCAGCGCCGATTCGCTTTCTTTCTTCAGCCGCTGTAGGTCCGCCCGAACGTCGGAGGCGCTCCCGTACCGCTGACTGCGGTCTTTTTCCATGGCGCGGCCGATAATGTTTAGGAGTTCGATCGGGAGGTTAGGGTTGACCAGATGCGGCGAGGGCGGCTTCCTGTTCATGACCGCATCCAGCGTGGTCACGATGTTGGTGCCCGAGAACGGCTTCTTGCCCGTTGCCATCTCGTAGAGAACGATTCCGAACGAAAAGACGTCGCTGCGCGCATCCAATTCCTCGCCCCGCGCCTGCTCGGGCGACATGTACACGGCGGTGCCGGGCAGAAGTCCGACGCCAGTAAGTGATTCCTCCCCCATCCCGCTGTCGGTCGTGATATTGGAGTCGCGCGACAGTTTGGCCAGGCCGAAGTCCAGAATCTTGGCTTGACCGTTGGTGGTCAGAAAGATGTTGGCCGGCTTGATGTCGCGATGAATGATTCCCTTGGCGTGAGAAGCGATGAGGGCGTCGGCGATCTGTATTCCGATATCGAGCACCTCGTCCAAATCCAGGGGCTTGTTGCGGATGCGCTGTTTCAGGCTTTCGCCCTCCAGCTTCTCCATGACGATGAAGGGATGCCCCTTGTTGTCGTCGATCTCGTGAATGATGCAGATGTTGGGGTGGTTGAGTTGCGAGGCGGCGCGGGCTTCCCGCTCGAATCGTTCCAGAGACTTCCGATCGTTTACGAACTGGTCAGGAATGAACTTGAGAGCTACGTGACGGCCGAGGCGAACATCCTCAGCCTCATAGACTACACCCATGCCTCCGCCACCGAGTTTCCCCACAATGCGATAGTGAGAAACGGTCTCGCCAATCACCGGGAACTCCCGTAGCTTTCGGCGCCCATGTTAGGCCCGTGCCGTCCTCGGGTCAACTGAGTAAGTGCCGAGAGTGCCGAGAATGCCGAGAATCTGGTTAGCCAGATCACCCATTATTTTAGCCATTTTAGCCGCTGACCCGGGAAGGACAGCCACCCTTAATACAGCCCTGCCGAGGAGCCAACCCACTCGAGGTCACGATTGTGGTCTACCCCCATCTGCAGGCCGCGGCCCATGCGAACGATGGTCATCACGGGCAGCAATTGTTTCAGCCAGATATACATCACCCTGATCTCAGCTTTGGTCTTGCCCTGTGGAGTCTCGATTACCGGTTCAAAGTGCAAGCGCTCCTGAAGAATGTATTGCGAACGTTTGTCAGCCGGGACTGCCGCGATTTCTCTTTTGGTTGGCCCTATCACCACTCCCAAACCGGCGAAGGAATAGAGGGGCTTCAGAGCATAGTTCTCCAGATCCTCGGGGGTGTCGTGCAGTTGGTCCAGGAACCAGGTCTTGGGCACCGACTGATGCCGGAGATAAGGAATCGAGTACTTGCTGATGCGGAAGTACCAGTTGGGATGTCCGGCCCATTCCACATCCAGATCATCGCGGAAATCGAAGGCCGGTTTGACTCCTTTGCGTTCCAGTTCGTCCACGATGGCGCGATTGTAGATGCGACGGATCGGAATTCGCTTGCCGTTCGTCTCGTAGTAGAGTCGGCGACCCTCCTTCTTTATGTGGGTAATACATACGGTCTTGATGCCCAACATCTTCTCGGTCACGACGAAGTCCGGGAGTGTTTTCTGATGCCGGGGATCGACTTCCATCAAGATCACGTTTTCCGGGTCGTGCTCAGCGACAACCGCGTCGCCGAGCAGGCGAACGTACGACTGCTTGTCCAATCCGCTCAACAAGTATTGCAGCCTCCCATCCAGCCCGAATGCCTCGATGTAGCTTTCCGACAAGACGGCCTGGTAACCGTAAAGCGAAGGGAAGGCTTGTAATTCCACGAGCTTCGGTTGCAATTCGCCGTGTTGACCGCGCACCAGCCCAAAATCCACCTGGACAAACACGGGATGTGGCGCTTCGTTGGGAACATTGAACTCGGGTGGGATCGACCGGCTGGATTGGGCCTGATACTGAGGGTCGCCAACCAACTGCTGAACCAGTTCTTTTCCCGCTTCTGACACGCGATCCAGAAGTGACTTAGGAAAGAAGCAAGGCGTCTCGGAAACGCGAAACTTCACAGGCGTATCGCATTGGTCTTCTAAACGTTGGAGAAGCGCCTGATACTTCGCCGCTGAATAGTTAGCGTTAAACCGTTGCCGAAGAGCGGGGACCATAGATAGCGCCGGCGTCTAAGCAGTCAGCAGAAACCTTCCATCGCGCATAATCTGCTGGTCGTCGACCCAAATGTCAAACTTGCGTCCCACCACATCAATGTGCGTGGACGAATACCACTCCGCCCCCGTATGCGCGCCATAAGGGTTGCCAAAAGCAATGTGCACGCCGGGAAATTTCTCATCCTGCAGAATCTGCCCGATCACGTCCTTCAACTCAATGTTGGTGCCAATCGCGAACTCGCCGACGCGATCACTGTTCTTGTCCGTGTGGGTATAGCGCCAGAAGTCGTCTTCCAATTCACGATTGGTGGAATGAGCTTCCCTGAGCCGGTTTCCCCGGACGCGAATCGTGAGGGGGTTGGCTCTTAAATCTCCGAACTTGACGCATAGATAGTCGCCAACCACACCATCAATCACAAAGGTTCCATTCACCTCGCCGGGAGTCGTAAAGACTTCCCCCCCGGGCAGGTTGCCCCATTTGTCCGGGCTGATGATGCCGCTGGTTTTCAGCCAGCGATAATTCGGATTCAGAGTTGCGGTCACATCCGTTCCGGCGGCGGTTTTTGCGCGAATCGCTTTCGCGCGACCAACGAGTTCCAGCACTTTTAGGCTGATCCGATCCACTTTCAGGTAATCCGCCCGCATGCCTTCGAGCATGATCTGCCGGTTGATATTGACCATGTGGGCATGACGAATCTTCCTGCGATTGACGATGTCGGTCATCTGCATGCGCGACTTCAATTCATTGGTCTGCGCCTGGACCGCAAAGATGCTGACTTGGCTACTCTCCAAGCCGTCCAGAATTTCCTGCGGCAAGCTCGATAAGGGCCGCGGCGCCAGATCTTCCAATACCCACGCCCGATAGGGTGCCCCCAAAGCTTCGACTTCTGACACCAGCGCAGCCGCAATTTCCTTGGTGGCTTCGTCGGTAATAACGGCCACTCTCTCGGCAGCTTTCACGTCAAGACACACGTTTACCGCATTGCGTGCCCCGGGGACGAGTTCAGGGTCAACCGCAATAGCGCTGAGCCGCCGCTGAGCTTGAGGGACGGGAACGTTCATTAGGCTGTCTTACTGGAAGCGCTTGAGGCCGCTCGCTCGCTCAAGCCGAGCTCCGTCTCCTCGATAATGTAGTCGACCACTTTTTTCAGGTCGCCGGTCTCTTCAAAGACGCGGACCTGGCGGTCGGCCCCGCTGCCCATTTCCAGAATCGTCCGGATGTAGTTCAGTTCTTCGCGTGAGTCCAGTTCGTCCACGACATCATCCACGAAATCCAGATACTCGTGAATTAAGTCATGGACAGGGACTTCTTTCTGCTTGCCGAAATCAATCAGCTTGCCAGCCAGTCCGTAACGCGAGGCGCGCCATTTGTTTTCCATGATCAAGGCCCTGCGATACAGGCGGAACCCCTGGTTCGCCGCGTACAACTTGTAAAGCTTCGCGACAGTGGCCTGGATCAGCGCCGCCAGGGCGATGGTTTCGTCGACGCGCATGGGAATGTCGCAGACGCGAAACTCCAGGGTGTGAAAGAAAGGATGCGGCCGGATGTCCCACCAGATTTTCTTGGCATTATCGATCGAACGCGTTTTGATCAGAAGATTGATGAAGTTTTCGTATTCGCCCCAAGAAGGGAAGTAGTCGGGAATATTGGTGCGGGGGAATTTGTCGAAGACTTTCGAGCGGTACGACTTCAGCCCGGTGTTCATGCCCAGCCAAAAGGGAGAATTGGTGGAGAGCGCCAGGATGTGCGGCAGAAAGTATCGGGCGTGATTCATCATGTGGATGGCGGTTTCCCGGTCCTCCACACCGATGTGCACATGCAGACCGAAGATCAGGTTGGCCCGCGCTACCAGTTGCATATCCTCGACGATGTTCTTGTAGCGCTCGTCAGGAGTGATTTCCTGCACCCGCCAGTCAGCGAAAGGATGCGTCGCCGCTGAGGCCAGCCGCAGCCCGTTTTCCTTGGCAAGCCTGACCATGTCGCGGCGCAGTTTCTTGACCTCTTGCTTGGCGTCCTTAATATTGGAGCAAACCCGCGTTCCCACCTCGACCACGGACTGATGCAGCTCCGCCTTAACCTGCTCCTGCAGCAGCATCTTGCCCTTCTCGATCATCTCGGCATGGATATGCGAGCGCAGGTCGCGGGAGACCGGATCGACGGTCTGATATTCCTCTTCGATCCCGATGGTGAAGGCAGGACCCATACTGAGGAGAAACACTCAAAGCCGGAGACGCGGCAAGCCGCCTCTCCACCCCGATACGCGAGAAGTCAGGCTGGTCAAGTATAACAACCGCCACAAGGCGCCGCGCTTGGGTTGGCGGGTTAGTCGCGGGCGGCGAAGCCCTGCGCCACCCCAAAAACACCCGCAACTCCCAGAAGCGCGGCAACCCTGGTCGGCTAATGGCTAGCCGCTTTATGTCCCTTTTGCTTTTTTCGAGCCGGCCTTTCTTTTTCCGGGACGCCCGCCAGAAACGCCGCCCAGCGAAATTCCCGCGCTGGATTCTCATCACTAAGCGCTTTCTCGACCGCCAGCTCCGCCACCCGATTGACGATCCAATCGAAGTTCTCGTTTCCGACTGAGTTCACATCCGCGTCCGGAGCCGGATTCATAAAATCAATCGCATAAGGAATTCCATCCTCGACCGCGAATTCAACAGTGTTCAGGTCATACCCCAGGGCGCGGCAGAGAGTCAGAGAATCTTTCATCACTCGTTCGTACAGCTCAGGCTGAATGGGCGGTGGGTTCTTCACGTAGCGCTCATGATGGGGAGCCTTCGGGTCGTACACCATCACGTGCACATCTTCCTGGCCGACCACATAGCAGCGGAAATATTCCTTGAACTCCACGCCGCGCTGTAGCGTCATGCACAAGTCGCCGGTCTGGTTGTAGTGCTGAAAAAACTCTTGCGGTGAGTGAACCTTATAGACGTGCTTCCATCCTCCCCCCGCATAAGGCTTCAGGAAAGCTGGAAAACCCACGTAGTCGAAGACCTCCTGCCAGTTGAGAGGATAAATAAGGTTGCGCATCGACTGGTCGGTCGTCCCGGGAGGGTGCTGGTTATGGGGAAGAATAACGGTTGGCGGAATGGCCACGCCTAGCTTCGTGGCCAACGCGTAGTTAAAGAACTTGTCATCCGCCGTCCACCAGAAGGGATTGTTGATGACAATCGTCCCATTCAAAGCGGCATTCTTGAGGTAGGCCCGATAGAAGGGAATATCGTGGGAAATGCGGTCGATGATCACGCGATAGCCGCTGGGCTCAGCCATTTTCACGCCGCCGAGCTTCACGAACTCCGCCTTGACGCCGTCTACTCTCATCCCGTTGATTCGGTCTGCCACCGCCGGCGGGAAGGTGTTCTCCATCCCAAAGATGATTCCAATTTTCTTTTGCATAACAGAACTCCTGGCCCTGCCGCTTGTAGGCGGAACCGAGAACTGGGAACCAGCCGCTGACCACTAAAAGTACTTCACGGCCATCTTCTGCCACCAAGGCCAGTCGTGGCCGGTATGGTCGCCCCAGACATCCAGCCAATGAGCGATACCCTTCGCGTTGAGGATCTCTGACATCTTCACATTCTGATCCATGCACATATCCCACTCACCCGTAGCCAGCACGATGCGCATGCGACGATACCGACTTAGAAACCAGTCGTCGCTGATGTTCGCCATGTAATCAGGTGGGCAGTTGAAGTAGCAGTCGTCATCGTAATGTCCGTCGAGAAACTGGTGGACATCGAAAGCCCCGCCCATGCTTACACATTGAGCCACCAGATCGGGGTGCTTTAACGAGAAATTCAAGGCGTGATACCCGCCAAAGCTACACCCGGTTGCGGCCAGTTGCAGATTCCGATTGCGCGAGCGCAGGTAGGGAAGCAGCTCGTGCAAAAGGTAACGCTCGTATTGCACATGGCGCATAACCCTGGCGCGGGGCTGCGCGCCCTTGTTGTACCAGCTCTCCGCATCCACGCTGTCGACGCAAAAAAGCTGCATTTCGCCGCGATCGATCTTGGGCGCCAGGGCTCCGACCATGCCGCGGTCCTCATAATCGAAAAACCTGCCTTGGGAGGTCGGGAATACGACCAGAGGCATGCCGCTGTGACCAAACACCAGCAGCTCCATTTCGCGTCCCAGTTCCCGACTGTGACCCTTCAGATATTCGCGGTTCATGCGGCAGGTATCTTACTCCATGGGATATGCTTTACCCGACTTGCGCGGGATGGACAGAATATCTTGTGAGAACGCTCACCGAAGACGATGTGAAGGTCACGATCGATCCGAAACGTGTCATAAGGGCTATCGAGGAAGCCTTTCGCGATCGTTACCCCACAACCCTGATCCCCGTTCGCATGCAGATGGACCTGGCGCAGGGCGTTTTCCTGGTGATGCCGTGCTATGATCGCGGCGGCCGAGAATTGGGCATCAAACTGGCGACGGTTTCGCAGGGTTCTTCCCATCCGGAAGAGAAAGTTCACGCCACCTATCTACTGCTCGATCTGGAAACCGGCGCGCCCAAACTCGTGATTTCAGCGCGTTACCTCACAGACGTACGCACCGCTGCGACCTCAGCGGTAGCCACAAAGTTTCTGGCTCGCGAAGATGTGCGGGTGTTGGGAATTTTCGGAACCGGGCGTCAGGCACGTGCTCATCTCCAGGTTCTCCCGCTGGTTCGGCAATTTGAGAGATTCCTGGTTTCGGGTTCTGATCCCGGCCGCAGCCAAGCATTTGCCGCCCAGATGGCAAGGGAACTCGATGCCCCCGTCCAAGCAGTTTCTTCAAAAACCTGCGCTGCCGAGTCTGACGTCCTCTGTACCTGTACGACCTCCAAGACACCCCTGTTCGACGGCAACCTCCTTCGCCTCGGCACTCACTTGAACCTGGTAGGTGCCTTCCAGCCGCAGGCGCGCGAAGTCGATGACGTCACGGTCGAGCGTTCCCGGATCTCTGTGGATACTTACGAGGGGGCGCTTGCCGAAGCCGGAGACATTATAATCCCGCTAAACCACGGCCTTATCACGCGCACTCACATCCTCTCCGACCTGCACGAACTGGTAAGCGGCAAGAAGCGGGTTCGAACCTCACCGGGAGACCTTTCGCTGTTCAAGAGCGTCGGTTGCGCATTGGAGGATCTGGTAACAGCGGAACTACTCGCTGGTTAAGCCCGGTTAGTATCCTCCCGTTTCCTAAGCTTGCGATAACATGGAGCGGAGACATTATCTCGTCCTACGACCTAATGGACACGGCAGAGCCAACCTCCAAGCCCACGGCGCAACGCGAAGCACTGGTCTCCCTGGTCTTGTCAGTGATTGCCGTCGCTGCCTTCGCAGCCGTTCTGGGGCTCACCACACGTTTTCACAGTTGGCAGGCGTCGCTGGCGGAAACAATGCGCGGGCGGGGCGAGCGGGACTTGCAAACTGGCCGTGCCGGTCGAGCTATCGAGGATTTCCGTTCCGCCCTCGCTTTTGATCGGGATAACTCTGTTTATCAATTCCGTCTGGCCCAGGCACTCGAGGCAGAAGGCCGGTTCGACGAGGCCGAATCGTACTTGATCAACTTGTGGGAGCGGCAGCCGCAAAACGGAATGGTCAATGTGCAACTTGCGCGCCTAGCCGTACACCGTGACGCCATGAGCCAGACTCTGCGCTATTACCACAACGCAATTTACGGAATTTGGGACAGCCAGCCGGATGAGAACCGGCGTGCTGCGCGCTTGGAATTGGTCGAATTTCTGTTGCAGAGAAACGCCCGGGCCCAGGTCCAGTCCGAGTTAATTGCCATGCAGGCTGGGCTGCCTCCAGACCCCTGGCTGCACCTTAAGGTCGCGGAACTCTTCCGCAAAATCGATGATTACGAAAACGGCTTTGCCCAGTTCCGGCAAGTGTTACAGCTTGATCACGGCAACGTCGAAGCTGCCGCCGGAGCAGGGGAAGCGGCTTTTGAGCTCGGCCGTTACCGAACCGCCGTGCGCTACCTGGAGTCGGCCGTTGCTGCTAACCGCAAAGACGAGGTATCGAGGAACAAGCTCAACACCGCCAACCTGGTTCTCGCAAGCAACCCCTTCCGACCCAACGTATCCATGGAAGAACGCAAGCGCCGAGTGCAAAATGCCTTTCGCGCGGCCAGCGCGCATCTTAATGACTGCATCGAGGCACGTGGCGAGTCCACCGGTCACGGCGCTGCCGAGAACTCCATCGAGAAGCTCCACAACCGACAGACAGATCTCGGACCGAAACTCCGCGGGAGAACCTTCAATGATCCCGACTTCCAGGAAAGCGTGATGGACTTCGTCTTCGAAGTGGAAGAACAAACGGCAGACTGCGGTTCGCCGACCGGGCTTGATCAGGCACTCGTCCTGATAGGCCGCAACCGCGAAGGGGCCGAACGGTGAGTGCTGCGGTAAGCTCGGCAGATACGCCCTGCGATACCGTCGCTACCCCGCGCCGCAGCCTAAGGCGCTGGCCCTTCGAATTTGCGTTCCGGGAAGAACGTTTTTTTCTGGTTCTCTCGGTCTTTATAGGGATCTTTTCGGCGCTGGCTGTCGTCTGCTTCCGCTTAGCTATCGACTGGAGTCGGTTGTGGCTGCTGGGGCCACGGCTCTCCCCTTCCGGCCTGCGTGTGATCCTCGCGCCGTCCCTCGCCGGAATCGTGGTCGCGATCCTGGTTCTGCACGCCTTTCCCACGGTACGCGGCAGCGGGGTCAACCAAACCAAAGCGGCGCTCTACATCTATAACGGTTATATTCCGCTTCGTACCGGCGTCGGGAAGTTCATTACCTCGGCCTGGGCGATTGGGGCTGGACATTCCCTAGGTCCAGAGGATCCCTCGCTCCAGATCGGGGCCAGCCTGGCCTCTGCCTTGGGACGCCGCCTGAAGCTGTCGCGCGAAAAGCTGCGTCTTCTCGCCCCCGTAGGCGCGGCCGCCGGATTAGCGGCTGCGTTCAACGCGCCGATTTCTGCCGTCCTTTTTGTCATTGAAGAAGTCATCGGCCGCTGGAGTGCCGGCATTCTCGGATCCGTTGTTCTTTCGGCTGTTTCCAGCGTGGTAGTGATGCGCTGGTTCCTGGGCTCTGAACCCATGTTCCGGATTCCCGCTGTCCAACTGATTCGCCCCCAGGAATTGCTTGCTTATGCTGCGCTGGGAATCGTCGGCGGTTTCGCGGCGGTGATTTTTGCCCGCGGCATTGGGTTCCTTCGCCCCCGTCTCAAGGTATTGCCGCGCTGGACGCAATACCTACAGCCCGGCATTGCCGGGTTGATGATCGGATTGATCGGTTATGTGGGTTTTCCTCAAGTGATGGGTGCCGGTTACGAGTATATCGACGAGGCAATGCACGGCCAGTTTACCTGGAAGACGCTGGCCATGCTCGCTGCGCTGAAAATCCTGGCTACGACACTCTCCTTCGTCAGCGGTACTCCCGGTGGAATGTTTGCTCCGACTCTATTCATCGGAGCCATGTTGGGCGGCGCGGTAGGGCACGTGGAGCGAATCGTGTTCCCGTACCTGACCGGTTCGGTCGGAACTTATTGTCTGGTTGGAATGGGTGTCTTGTTCGCCGGATTCCTGCGTGCCCCAATGACTTCGGTTTTCATGGTGCTGGAGGTAAGTGGAAATTACTCCATCATTGTTCCTGTGATTGTGGCTAATACCCTGGCTTACGTGGTCTCGCGAGCTCTCGAACCCACGCCAATTTTCGATCTGCTCACACGTCAGGACGGATTAGAGCTTCCCTCGCTGGAAGAACAACGTGAAGAGACGATTCTGCGGGTCGAAGACGCGATGCATGCCCCGGTTGGGCCCGTGCTCGATTCCGATGAGACGGTCGAGCATGTCAATCAGCGCGTCCAGCTTTCGTCGGCAAATATCTTCCTGGTCCACCTCAGCCCAGGTGGTTGGACTACGGTGACCCGCGACACGGTCGCGAGACTCAAAGGAGAAGGCAAGGGCGAACTGTCGCTCGGCACCGCCCTTCCGTCCCAGCGCCTACCGTGCCTGCACCCCGACCTGCCGCTCGAGGCCGCACTCCGACACATTCATGAGTCGCCCCTGCTGCCCGTGGTGCATCGAGCCGATTTCGGCCGCCTGGAAGGTGTGATCTCACAGCAGGACGTCCTCAACCGCTACAAGCTGGTCGAGCGCGAGGCGTAGGGACAGCCGCATCAACAGCCCCCGTAGGGCCATCGCCCTCGGCTGTCCGGCGGAGCCAAGTCCCCGATGTTTTTCCAATACAATTGCACCCATGCGCGCGATGGTGCTGGAGAAGACACGGGCTGCCGAAGAGTCGCCGCTTGCGCAACGCGAGATTCCTACGCCGTCGCCGGCTGTTCATGAGGTTCGTGTTCGTGTGCGCTGCTGTGGCGTCTGCACCGATCTCCACACCGTGGAAGGCGATCTGCCCCTCCCCCTGCTTCCGCTCGTGCCCGGTCATCAGATCGTCGGCGTAGTCGATGCCGTTAGTTCGGGCGTGCGCCAAGTTAAGGAAGGCGACCGCGTGGGGATTGCCTGGCTGTACTCGACGGACGGTATATGCCAATACTGTGTTCAGGGACGGGAGAACCTGTGCGACAACGGACGGTTTACCGGATATCACGCCAACGGCGGGTATGCGGAGGCAATGATCGTCTCGGAAGAATTCGCACACCCGCTGCCCAAATCATTCTCCGACGAAAATGCCGCTCCGCTTCTCTGCGCGGGGATCATCGGATACCGCTCCTACCGCTTGAGCAACATTCGACGCGGAGAGCGCTTGGGACTATATGGCTTTGGCGCTTCGGCCCACCTGGTGATTCAACTCGCTCGTCACGAAGGCTGCGAGGTCTACGTGTTCACTCGCACGGCTGCTCACCGCGAACTGGCGAAGAAGCTGGGCGCGGCCTGGGTGGGCGGGGCGGAGGACAATCCACCCGGCCAACTTGACGCGGCCATCCTCTTCGCTCCCGCGGGCTCTCTGGCGCACCATGCCCTGCGCGTTTTGCGCAAAGGAGGGACTCTAGCCTTGGCGGGTATCACTATGAGCCCCATCCCGGAATTGGATTACTCGTTGCTGTATCAGGAGAGAATCGTCCGCAGCGTAGCCAACTCCACACGCCAGGATTGCCGCGAGTTTCTCGAGTTGGCTGCTAATGCCAACCTCAAAACCGAAGTTCAAACCTACGCGCTCGACGAGGCCAACCAGGCCCTCGAGGATTTGAAGCACAGCCGGATTGAAGGCGCGGGCGTGCTGAGAATTCGCTAATTGCCGATTGCGCCCATGATCGCCACATTCAAGAATGGGAATCGGCAACTCGTCCGTGTAAACCCCTTTCTTTTTCAACAACTTAGACCCATACAATGCAAAATCACGCCACTAGACCCCAATTTATGGCCTTTCGTTGGGTTCTTGCTGCCCTGGCCTCCTGGCCTTAATAGCATAGGTCGTAGAGAGCACAAGTGCGGGAGTGGCCTATCCGCCACTCGAGCACCCAGGGATAGAGAGTAGGAGTCTCGGGTTCGATCCGCAGGTTCAACCCAGGGGAACAGAGGCACAGTTTTTTGTGTCCGACGGCTTCCCACACAGGAAAGCGAGAAGACATGTACAAGCCGGTTAAATACGTGGAGAGAGCTGTAACCATCGCCGCCACAGGTGCGTGGATGGTCTTCAAGAGGCTAAACAGCATTCATCCCAACCCGTCGCCCAAGCCGCGGTGGTCGGATAAGCCGCTGTTGAAGTCCTACGAAAAGTCCAAACCGCCGCTCGGCTGGCCGCGCACCACCGACTCGCTCTGCCCGAAATGTGTTCCGGAAATTCGTCAGCAGATTCTCGACGGCGAGCTGCCCTACGAAATCCTGCTCAATGAAAAGGTCGGCGAAGTGAAGGCGCAAATCCTCGAACGCGACGGCAGGATCCTGATGGTGAAGGACTGCCCCAAGCACGGCCATTTCGAAGACCTGATGTCGGTCGACACCGATTTCTCGCGCCACCTCGAAGAAGTTTTTCCCGGCCGCGACATCCGCGCCCACAATGACGAGAAGTTGCATAACCACGGTTCCAGCACCGTGAAGTATGGTCGCGGGGCGGTGCTCACGATCGATCTCACCAACCGCTGCAACATGATGTGCGACCCGTGCTTCATGGATGCTAACCAGGTGGGCTTCGTACATGAGTTGAGCTGGGAAGACATAAAGACCATGCTCGACAACGCCATCACCATCAAGCCGAGGCGTCAGATGTCGGTGCAGTTCTCGGGTGGCGAACCTACGCTTTCGCCGTACTTTCTCGACGCCGTGCGCTATGCCCGCAAAGTCGGGTACAACAGCGTTCAGGCGGCGACCAACGGCATCGAGTTCGCCAAGAGTCTGGAGTTCGCCGAGCAGGCGGCCGAAGCAGGTTTGCGGTATGCCTACCTGCAGTTCGACGGCATCGGTAACGCCGCCAACGCCCATCGCAAGGTGGGCAATCTTTTCGACGTCAAGCTGAAGGCTATCGACAACCTGCACAAGGCGGGCGTGGAAATCGTGCCGGTTATTACGATTGTGAACGGCATCAATAATGAGCAGGTCGGCCGCATCATTAAGTTCGCGCTCGACAATCCGAAGAAGATCGGATTCCTCTCGTTCCAGCCGGTGAGCTTCACCGGCCGTGACGAAGCGATCACCGACGAACGCCGCCAGGCCCAGCGTTACACGCTGTCGCACCTGGCTCATGACGTGAAGGATCAGACCGGTCTGGGCCAGCCCGCCCGCGACTGGTTCCCCATTTCCTTCATGAGCACGTTCTCCGACTGGGCGGACGTCATGCATGCCAACGACAGCAACAACAACTGGGGCCAGTTGAGCTGCGGCTGTCACCCCAATTGCGGCACCGGCATGGCCGTGATGATCGATAAGGAGACCAAGGAAGCAGTTCCCGTCACCGCGTTCCTCGATGGTGACCAACTCGCCAAAGACATCGCCAAGGTGAACGACGCGGCCCGCGGCAAGTTCCTCACTATCGTCGGCATGGCGCTGGCATTGATGAAGAACTACGATCCGTTCCAGGCGCCGACCCATTTCAAGCTGATCGACCTGCTGAAGAAGTTCGATAAGAACTTCAATGCCACAGGGCGCAACTACGGCAAGGTCGGCCCGGATCGCACGCTTGAGGATGTGATGAAGCGCCGGCAGGACCGCTGGAATTTCCTGTTCATTGCCGGCATGTGGTTCCAGGACTTGTTCAACTACGACTTCCGCCGCACCGAGCAGTGCATCATTCCCTACGCGACGCAGGAAGGCGAAATTTCCTTCTGTGCGTACAACACGGGTGTGGGCTGGCGCAACATCATCGAGAAGATGCATATGACCGCCACACTCACCCAGTGGTACGAGGAGCATGGCCGTCACGAAATCTTCGCCGGAGGAAAGCGCGTGAACCTGGAAAATAAGGAGCACTCGCTCTACTTGCGGGACGACATTGTCACGTTGGAAGAGCAGCGCGACCTTGACAGGTTAGGCATCGCCAAGAACGCCCGCGAAGAGAAACTCCGGGCGCGCGATCGGAAGCAGAAGAACGATCCTGCCTACAACGCCCGCATGGCGCAGCTCTACCGCGAGGTCGTCCTGAAAGAGAAGCAACCGGTCTCTGCGAACGGTTTCATCCCCCTGAACGCATTGGCGAACCCGGCCAACGGCCATCACGATATTACGCCGAAGCCGGAAGTGGAAGAGCCAGTCCTCGGAGACTAACGGAACTACCCAGCAACGGCCCTTTCCCCCGTCCGGTCGAGTGAAGCTCGATGATCTCGAAATACTGGAGGCCACCGAACCCGGCGGCCTTTTTTGTTGTGTGCCGATTTCTCTGACATCCAGACGCTGTACGTGTCGGTTGTCATGACCTCCCTCCCGGTGGAAGAAAACCTCCTGTGGTAGATTCTCGCCGTTAGTCTTCCTCATCTCGGCGTTCCACGGCATCTCGCATCCTTAGCTTGGCGAGGAGGTCCCATGCGCTTCAGCTCTTCGAAGCTGGCTAAGTCCCTGTTTAACCGAGTTGTGCCTGGCCTGATTTGTTGGTGCCTCTTTTCCCCGGCAATTGCGGGCACAACGAGCACGCCTCTGTTGTTGCGGAAACCTACCGTGAGCCGAACCCAGATTGCGTTCAGCTGCGGTGGAGATCTGTGGATCGTGGACCCGAACGGCGGCGAAGCTCGCCGCCTTACCAGCGATGTCGGGATTGAGACCGATCCTTTTTTTCGCCTGACGGCGCCCTGATTGCCTTCACGGGCGAATACGACGGGAACGAAGATGTGTACGTCATTCCGGCCTCGGGAGGGATTCCCAAGCGCCTAACGACGCATCCCACGCCAGACCAGGTTGGGGGCTGGACACGGGATGGCAAGCACGTCGAAGAACGGGGAGAAGGAAAAAGATAAGAATCCGAGCGCCAACCAGGACGACAGCAAAGCGAGGGAAGTCACGCCCGTTTGCATTGATTTTGCAAATATCGACCAGCGAATTCTAGCCTTACCGTTTCCGAGCCGAAACTACAGCGGGATGCTCGCCGGTAAGACACACATCCTGTTTTTGCTGGAGGGTCCGCCGGTTGACGACGGTAGCAGCGACCAGCTGCACGAGCACCCGGTCCCAGAGATCAAACGGCCAAAGTATCCCGTCTACAACTGGCCGGCGATCCGCAGTGCCGCCAGTACGGCGCCGAAGCCGGGCGGACAGAATTAGGGGGAACGCCGGCAGGAGCTCTCACTCGGCCGGCAAACAAACGTCGACCGGATGTCATCCATCGAATGTTTTAGGCTCGATGATGACTTGGCGCTGGCCCTCAGGGCGACTTCGAGCCGAGTGACCTCCCATTCTTCCTCGTGGAACTCGATACGGCACTAACGTTTGCGGGGATCGCATGGCGGACGGGAGCCGATACCGAGAAAAGAGCACCCAACCAGCGAAAGGCTCGCTCCGCCCATGACACCGTACCGCGTTTGTGCCGACATTTCGCCTTCCCCCGCGATGCTCTTTGTCCTTCGCATTACAGTGGACCGATCTCTAGAAACTGGAAACGAGAAACTGCCCCCGTCAGCCCTCTTTCCGCGCCCCGCCTGCATCACACTTTAGTACCCGGTCAAAAGGAGCGAGAATGCGCAAACGAGTCGTAGTGTTGTCGTGTGCCTTTTTCCTGTCCCTGGTGGCGATGGCTCAAGAGAGCGCGTCACGAGCTCTCGTCTTTGGTGGTTATTCCTATCTCCGGAATGGCAGCAATGGCTCAAATGGCTGGGAAGGCCAGGGTACCTTTAATTTCAACCGTTTCCTGGGTATTACGGCGGACGTGAGCGGAAACAGCCGCAATCTGCTGTCTCTGCCCGTTCCGCTGATCACGCCCTCCGTTACCCAGACTTTTTCCGAATACCTGTTCGGTCCGACCGTCTCGACGGGTTTCGGGCGCAGTGCGGCGTTCGCGCACGCTCTGTTCGGGGTTGTGCGTTCGAGCTTAGGTGCGGGGGTCAGTGTGCCCATGGTTGGAGGAATCTCTGCTCCGGTCACCAGCGCGAGTGCGTTTGCCATGGCCTTTGGCGGCGGGCTTGATCTAGGGTTGACCAAACACATCGCCCTGCGCCTCGCCCAGGTGGATTACGTGCGCTCACAACTCAGTAGCTTTGACGCGTTGTCCACCGGCCTATTCGGCAACCTGGGCGGACATCAGAACGACTTGCGCTACTCGGCGGGCATCGTTTTTCGGTTCTAGGCCGCAAGAGGAGACGGGCGTCCAGTGTGCTCTCAGCCGCCCGCTAATCCTATGGATGGAATCCCAGGGATGCGTAATCAGGGATGCGTAATCTTGACAGGTTCTGGCGCAAACGATAGCGTTGCGCCAGTTTAAGCCGAATGTCCCGGTCAGGAGGCACCCATGTTTTCCAGGCTATTCTGGACCGCTGCATGTGCAGTACTTACGGTTCAGGTTGCTCTGGCTCAAGACCCCACCCAGGTCGAGCCCCGGCATTACAAGCTGGACTTCCAGAACGAGAGGGTGCAGGTAATCTCGGTGCACTACGGTCCGCACGAGAAATCGGGGTTGCACGATCACCCCGGCGGTGTGGTCGTGGTCATCACCGGAGGGCACCTCCGGTTCACCGATCAGAATGGCAAAACACAAGAGGTATTCGCCAAGCCCGGCGAAGCTCGGTGGTTCCCGCCGTTTAAGCATCGCGTGGAAAATCTTGGGGATACCGCCTATGATGCCGTCTACGTTGGCATCAAGGGCAGGCTGGCCACCGCGTCAGGTCCGAAAGATGGACTTGACGAAGAGATGGCAAGGCTCCTGAGCGCTTACCTTGCGGCATCAACGAAGCGTTGACGGCCAAATCAATCTGGGTAAGGACTGAGGAGGGGCGGCTGTCAATACCCATTTACGCCCGGCCGGATTTCAGTAGCGCATCGAATGCTTCCGGCAAACTGGGGAAGGTGAGGAACAACGACTCGACGCGGGTAATCTCGAACAGCTTACCGATTCGGTCGTTGACGCCGGTCAGCACTACGCGTCGCCCGGTCTTCTGCACCGAAATATGGGCTGAGACCAGCGAACCCAACCCGGCGGAATCCATGTAGGGCACTTCACTGAGATCAAGAAACAGGATGGGCGCATTTCCGCGCCGCAGCGCGCTCTGAAAACAGGAGAGGTTCTCCATCGTCAGCGGACCCCGGAGGCGAAGAATGCCCGGTTCCCCTTGTTCAATGACGAGCGGTTCTGTGTTTATCGGCAACATTGTATCCAGCGTAGCGCAAAACCTGCCAGGATCGAGGCAGCAATCGAGCAATCTTACCACCATTGACTTTTGTCTTCCCGCGCGGTTAGCCTTGAGAAAGCCTTGAGACGAAAGTAGATTGACGATGCGAACCCCAACCGCCATCCTTTAAGCAGCTCGCTAAGGCTCCTATATGGCTTTCGCCGGGAGCTGACTCCGTTCCCTCGCTACCCGTTTTTCTGACTGCGTCATCTCTGCTCCTTGACTGGGGCGGAATCTGGAGAAACAAAATGAGCCAGCTTGCGCTCGAAGTCCGGGACATCGTCAAGATCTACAACCCCCACCGTGGGGAGCCGGTCCGCGCCGTAGACGGCATGAGCTTCGAGGTGTCTCGAGGGACAATCTTTGGTCTGCTTGGACCCAACGGCGCCGGGAAGACGACCTTGCTGCGGATGCTCACGACCTTGTGCCGTCCTACGCGGGGCTCGGCTTCGATTCTCGGGATCGACGTGGTCGAGAAGCCGCTGGAAGTGCGACGACGGATTTCCTCGGTTATCCAGGAGACTGCCGCGGAGCTGCTGCTCAGCGTGCGCGATAACCTGATGACCTTTGCCCGCTTCCACGGGCTGGATCGCGCGACTGCAGCCCGGCGTGCCGACCAGGTCATTGAGCGCTTTCAATTGAGGACTTACGTCGAACGTAAAGCTCAGGACCTCAGCGGAGGTTATCGCCGACGTGTTCAGGTAGCCAAGGTATTCATGGTCGAAACGCCGGTGTTGTTTCTTGATGAATTTTCAAGCGGCATGGATCCGATCCTGAAGCGCGACATCATGGCGCAGTTGCGCAACGAGGCGCGAAAAGGCAGAACCATCGTGCTGACTACACAAATCTTGAACGAGGCTGAGGAACTCTGCGACGACATCCTCATCATGGACAAGGGAAAGCAAGTGGCTCGCGGCGACCTCAACACTCTGAAGCTGCTGTCGCAGGGGGTTTATGAGATCAGCATGACGTTTGACCGGATGCCCGACCAGATCGAAGCCGAATTGGCACAGCTTGAGGCGCTGCGCACGCATATTAATCAGAACTCGATTGAGGTGGCTTTCAAAGCGCCCGAAGGGCAGGTGCTGGAGGTTGTTACCGGACTTGCCCGCAATCGGCATGTGCTGCGAGTGGAGGTCAACAGCGCCAGCCTGGAAGATATTTTCGTCGAGCTGATGCAGAGGAGGTGACCATCATGAATGCGCTCATCGCTATGCTTTACCGCGAAGCCAAGATTCGCACTACGAACCTGACCTTCATCTTCTGGGACCTGTTTTACCCGCTCTGCTACATGCTGGTGTTTGGGGTGGGTGTGAATGCGGCTCTGGGGTCTCCGTTCGCCCTGGCCGGCGTGGACTACAACGCGTTTTTCCTGGGCGGCGTCTTGGCGATGGCAAGTTTCGGGATCGCGGCCAATACCTCGTGGTCGTTCTTTCTGGATCGCGACAACGGCATTTTTTTCGAGATGCTGACCTACCCGCTCAGCCGCACTGCCTACCTCCTGGGCAAGGTGTTGTTTAACGTTGTGATTGCCTTGCTGCAGGCAGGCATCACGATCGCTCTGGGGCGGCTGCTGTTCGGTATCCACATGCGATGGGATCTTGTGCCCCTGGCCTTTGTCGGCATGGCCATTGGGACTGCAGGGTGGTTTTTCTTCTATTCCATCTTTGCTCTGAAGACACGCCGCAATGACATTTTCAACAGCGTGACTTCAGTCTTTTATTTCGTGTTCCTGTTCGCCAGTTCGATGTTTTACCCGCTGGATCCGCTGCCCCGATGGCTGCGCGCTGCCGCCAGCGTGAACCCGATCAGCTGGCAAATTGACTGGTTCCGCTACACCTCCATCGGAATGGGCAGCGCCCACCGAGCCGCCCTCGAGGGCTTGGCTTTTCTGTTTTTCGTGCTCGCCGCGTTCGCTTATGCGGTTCATTGTCTGCGGCAGCAGGAATAGCGGAGAGCTTTTAGCTGCTAGCTCTTCCCTGTTCCCCCCAAAAGCCTTCCTGTCTCTGTGCCCCCGTGGTGGATTGCAGAAAGATGTAACCTTTTCCATGCTGGACAAGTAAGAGATAGTAGAGAAGAAAAATGGAGCTGCTTGGGCGATTCCGGTCGGGCGATATCGAAGCTTTCGAAGCACTCTTCCGACGGCTCCGAGGCGAGGTCTATGGCTGGATCGTTCGCATCGTCCGGGACCCAGGCACCGCGGAGGACTTGACCGTGGAGACATTCTGGCGAATCTACCGGGCGCACGCGCGCTTTGATCCAACCAGGAATCCTGTGCCCTGGGCGCGGCGCATCGCCACCAATGTCGCCTTGGATTATCTGAAACGCTCAAAGCCGGAAGCAGAACTGCCGGCGGAGATCCCGGGGGCCACTTCGCCCGATCCAGTGCTCGCATACGAGCTCGAGGACGAGATTCAGCGCGCATTCCGTCGTCTGCCGGCCAGATTGCGGATTGCGGCCATGTTGGCACTGGTGGAGGAAAGACCGTATGAAGAAATTGCCGAAGCTTTAGGGACTACCGCCGGTGCAGTCAAGCTGCGCGTCTTCCGCGCCGTGCGGATCTTGAGAAAACAACTAAGGAACGCAGGTGTAAATCCGTCATGGAAAACGATGACCAACAAATTCGGGGAATCCTGAAGGCAGTCTTCCCGCCGGTCGAGACCGCGCCGCGGCGCGACCTCTGGCCGGAGGTGCTGCGACGGTTCGACCAACCTGGGATCGCCACCCCCTGGTACGACTGGGCCATGCTTGGCTGGTTGGCGGGCATGCTGGTCCTGTTCCCCAGGCTCATACCGGTGTTGCTGTATCACTTGTAACTTGTAAGGAGGCCGTTATGAAACAATATCCTTATCTCCGCGCCTATCTGGCCGGAATTGCCGTGCCGACCTGCTTCATGCTGGTGGTGCTGGCCGCTTTCTGTATTGCGCGGTTCGTCTATCGAGTCCCGATCCCGATTGAGCGGGCGATCGTGTTCCCGATGGCGCTGATCCCAAATATCTTTGGCGCATGGAACATGCTTTACCTGGCGCTCGGGCCGCGGCATCAGCTGCCGCTCGGATTCCATGGCGCGATTCTGCCGCTCATCCTCGCTCCCCTGGGCGCGCGGTTGGCCACGCTATTGGGTTTCCTGACCCCGGTTGACCATGGATTCGTGTGGTTCCAGGCCGTCAGGATTGAATACGCTCATTTCGTCCTATTGTTTCCCTTCGCGCTGGCGGTCTACTACCTGGTCTGGAAATATCTGGTGGGGTTCCTCAACGGAATGTTAGGAATAGCTGCGTAGGGAATCAGAACCGGGGCGGGTCCAGGGCAGTTCCTTCCCATACCCTGAGTGGCATTTGCCTGCTTCGCCCTTTGCCGACAATTGTTTACAATAGATGGGCTCTAGCCTTCCCGTGGGGAAGGCCTATACGGCATTTCTAATCCTCGGGACACGTTAAGGCTTTGCAACCGCCAACTCACAATTCTGGCCAGTTTGCCCCACGTGTGTATTGGCGCGTAGAGGGCAGCCTGCTTGACCTCACCACGGTCAAGCCGGTCGCCTTTTTCACCTGGAACGCGCAGACGTTTCTCGAGCGCTGGGTGCGCCGGGGCCTCGTCCTGCTGATGGCGGCATTGCGGCCGATTCTTTACGGCCTGCATCGCGTGCTTGCCACCAGAGTTGTACATACTGTCTTGCGCGGAGTCAGCCGGGACCGGCTCGACCTGCTAGGCGAGGAATACTTCCAGTACAAGCTCAAGCCTTACCTGAAACAGGAGGGCGTGCGCCAGCTCCGGGAACTGGTGAACACCGGGGCTAGCGTGGTCCTGGTCAGCCAGGTGCTGGACCATGTAATGCGCCCGCTGGCCAAGTATCTCGGTGTCAACGGGTTTATCGCCAATCGGCTCGAGTTTCGCGATGGCATTGCGACCGGACGCCTGCTCGCTCCGGTCATTCGTCCCCGTGGGCTTTTTGCCTGGATCAGCGAGGCTGACCCCAACGGGCGCCGCTCACCCGAGCAACTGGTGCGTGATCTCGGCTTTGCCGGCAGGGAAGCCCTGAATCGAGCGAGCTTCCCGGCGGAACGACAAAAGCAGGTCCTGAACCGTCCCTTTGTGCGCTTTGACAGCCGCCGCCAGCCCCATCCGCTGTCGGTACGCAGCACCCTGACGGGCAGGCACATCATGCTGATTGGCGTGACCGGTTTCATAGGAAAGGTCTGGCTGGTCAACCTTCTCTCTGACCTGCCGGAAGTCGGCCGAATCTACCTGCTCATCCGGCGGCAAAAGTCCAATCCCGCGCTGCGGCGTTTTGAAAAGATGGTCGAGGAATCCCCGGTCTTTGACCCCCTTCATGAGCGCTATGGCGCCGGTCTGGCACGATTTCTCGCGGAACGGGTGGACGTTGTTGAAGGCGATGCGGGCCAGGCGGGGCTCGGACTGTCCCCGGAGATTGCCACCCGCCTGCGGGGCCGGCTGGACCTGGTTGTCAACAGCTCCGGCTTGACCGACTTTAATCCCGACCTGCGCGATGCCTTGGCTACCAACGTCGATGCCGCCATGCACGTCCTGGATTTTGTGCGCAGGTCCGACCACGCCGGCTTGATCCATCTTTCCACTTGCTACGTGGCCGGAGCCCGCGATGGACGGGTCAGCGAAAAGCTGCGTCCCAACTACACGCCGGCCGGTATTGCTGACTTCGACGCCGAACGCGAGCATCAGGCGCTGCATGATTTGATCCGCGGGGCCGAGAAGCTGGCGGAGAGCCCAGAGACCACCGCTGAGCTGCGCAGCGAGGCGCTGGGCAAGGAACACGCCGCCAAGGATCTGCACGGCACGGCGCTGGAAAATCAGATCCGTAAGAACCGCATTCGCTGGCTGCGCAATCGTCTGGTCGAAGCCGGCATGAAGCGCGCCCAGGATTTGGGGTGGCCAAATACTTACACCTTCACGAAAAGTCTTGCCGAGTCATTAATCGCAAAATACAGCAGCGGCCTCCCGGTAGCCATTGTCCGGCCGGCCATCGTTGAGACTTCGGTGCGAAAACCTTTCCCGGGATGGAACGAGGGCATCAACACTTCGGCTTCGCTTTCTTACTTACTCGGAACTTATTTTCGCCAGCTTCCCAGCAATGAGCGCAAGCGCCTCGACATCATTCCCGTGGACTCAGTCTGCCGCGGCATGACTTTGGTGGCGGCGGCCGTGATCGAGCGCCGCCACGACCGGCTGTACCAGTTGGCGACCTCCGTCACAAATCCCTGCGACATGCGGCGCTCCATCGAATTAACCTCGCTCGCCCACCGCAAGCACTATCGGGCGCAGGAGAGCCTGGAATATTGGCTGCGCCTCCGCTTTGACGCGATTCCCGTTTCCAAGGAGCGATACAACCGGATGTCGGCGCCGGCACAGAAGGCGATCATCAAGTCCATCCAGCGGGTCATGGCGCCGCTGCCCCTGAAGCGCCCGCCGCTGGTGAAAGCGGAGCGGAATCTGGAAAAGGTCGAGAAACTCATCGAGCTTTTCGAGCCCTTCATCCTGCACAACGAGCATGATTTTGTGGCGGAGCATGTCGAGGACCTCTCGCACGCCCTGCTTCCAGAGGAGCGGGCCGAGTTCGGCTATGACACCCGCTCGATCGACTGGTGGGAGTACTGGATTGACATCCACATTCCAGCCCTGCGCCGCTGGACCTATCCGCTCATCGAAGGCCGGCCGCTGGAAGCCAGGCCGCCGCGCAGTTTTCAGCTTTCCCCAGCCACCGAGACCGACGGCGAGATGACGGGAACGAACGGAGCAACGTGGCGATTTTCCTGACCGGATCGAGCGGATACATCGGGGCCCATGTGGCCGCGAATCTGCTGGAACGTTATCGCGACCCGCTGAATGTTCTGGTCCGCGCGAAAGACGCTCATGAAGCCGAGGTGCGTCTGTGGCGCGCCTTACAGTTGCATCTCGATTTTCCGAAATTTGAGAGCTACCTGCGCTCGCGCATCCATATTTTCCGCGGCGATCTGAGCGCATCGCAGTTTGGCCTGAGCGATGAAGAATATGGCCGCCTGGTCTACAGCAGCGATTCGATTGTCCACTGCGCGGCTTCGCTGAATCGCAAGTCGGAAAAGACCTGCCTCAACACCAACCTGCGCGGCACGCTCGAAGTTGTACAGCTGGGAGTCCATGCGAATAATCACCATGGGCTGCGCCGTATCAGCCATGTTTCAACCGTTGCCGTCGCCGGAGTGCGAGAAAACGAAGTGGTGACGGAAGACAAGGCAATCGACTGGGAACGATCCGATTACGATCCCTACGCCCGCACGAAAAAGTTTTGTGAGCACATGATTCGGCAGCTGCTGCCCGATGTTCCACGCACCCTGTTCCGGCCCAGCATTGTACTCGGCGACAGCCGCTACGCCGCCACCACCCAGTTCGACATGGTGAAGGCATTCGCCTTTCTCGCCCGATTGCCAGTGTTGCCATTCCGGCCCGACGACAAGGTGGACATCGTCAACGTGGACTTCGTGGCGGATGCCATTGCAACCCTTCACCAGAAAGATCAGCCGCGCCATGACACGTATCATCTTTCCGCCGGGACCGGCTCCGAGACTTTTCGCCAGCTCACCGAATCCCTGGCTGCCGCGCAGAACCAGCGTCGCCCGATCTTCATGTCCGGCCTGGAAAGGCCATTCACCTCAACCGTAAATGTGCTTTCCAACTGGAAGGGTTCGCTTGGCTATGGCGCGTCATTAATGAAGGTTTTCATGCCGTACCTGGTGTGGAACACAGTTTTCGATAACACCCGAGTTACTACGGAGCTCGGTCGCAAGCCGATTCCGTTTTCGCAATACAGCTATCCCTTGTTGAAATTCAGCCGCGAGAATCATTTCACCTACAAGTACCAGGATTGGCCCACGGCTGCCGTAGGAGGTTCCGCCGCATGATGGACTTTGTTTTGGAGGCTTGGGTCAGTGGCCTGATCGAAAGCGCAAAGTTAGGCTGGATGTTGGGGAAAGGCAAACCCTGGCAGCCTGGCGAGAAGTTGAAACTCCTGTTTGCCGGCTATAACGGCACGCGCAATACGGGATCGGATGTGCGGGTCGAAGAAATGCTGCGACAGATTCGCCACATCCTGGGGGCGGATAAAGTTGAATTCAGTGTGCTGTCGCAGAATTTCGGTTTCTCCCGCGGCTACTTCCATGGCACAAGCCAGGTTCATCTGCCCGATGTCTACCCGCCGTTTCTGGCACGCGAAGTACCGAAGCATCATGGGGTCGTTGCCTGCGAGGGATCGGCGTTCAAGAGTAAGTTCGCCAACGCTCTGACCAACATGATGATTGGCTCGCTGGGCATTGCGGCGGCGCAGAACAAACTCTCTATCGCCTACGGCTCGGAAGCCGGCCACATGGACCCGATGATCGCGAAAATGTGTGCCCGCTACTGCAAGAAATCGCTGATCATCACGCGCAACGTGGAGTCCCGCAACATTCTGCGCGAGCTCGGTGTGCCCACCGAACTGGGCACCGACACCGCTTGGACCTTCGAGCCTCTCCCGATTGACTACGGAAAGAAGGTTCTCACCGATGCCGGCTGGAATGGCCGCACGCCGGTTCTGGTGGTCTGTCCCATTAACCCGTTCTGGTGGCCGGTGAAGCCGTCGGTGGCGAAATATGTGGCGCGCAGCACAACGGGAGCCTACCGAGACAGCCACTATCGCACGATTTATTTTCACAAATCCGGGCCTGAGGTGGACCTCGCCTTCGACCGCTATCTCACCGCTATGGCCAAGGGAGTAGCTGCGTACCGCCAACGGAGCAAGGTGTTCGTCGTGCTGGTCGCCACCGAGCGGCTGGATGCTCGCGCCTGCCACCTCATTTCCGAAAAGCTCGGGGGCGTGCCGGTGTTCAGTTCCGGTGACTATGACATGTACCAGGTCGTCAGCATCCTGCGGGCCTGCCACCGGATGGTTTCGTCGCGCTATCACGGCATTGTGACCTCGATGCCCGCGCTGGTGCCTTCGGCGGGTGTCACCATGGATGAGCGCATTCAGAACCTGATGCGGGAGCGCGGTCACCCCGATCTCGTGATCAATGTCGACGATCCTGATCTCGAGGATAAGTTGGTGGTCGCACTCGAGAAACTGGCGACCGAAGGCGACCGGATCGCGACCGGAATTGGCCGGACCGTGGCCAAGAATCTTAAGACGATGGCCCGCATGGGGGTGTATTTCGAAGAGGAACTGCAGCGCAGGTATCCTGAATTTCCCCTCCGCCATGGAGAATGGAGCTGGGAAGACTACTTGCCGCCGCTCGGCCCCGACCTCGATCGGCTGCTGGAGAAATATGAGGTGTCCGCGACCGAGGAGCCGGCCCGAGTGGCGAACTGATGGGGAGGCCGGTTTCCGACCCGACCCCGCCCGGGCAAAGACCCGGGCCCGACACGCTCTTTCTTGCTTATTCAATGAGTTTTCTCGAAAACATCTTCGCCGGCTTGCAAAGGACTGACAGGCCAGTCCTACGGGAAATTGGTGACGGCCGGACCATCTCGGTCACAGGTCGTGAACTCCTGGAACTTGTCGGCAAGGCCCGCGGCTTCCTCTCCACACGCGGTCTGAAGAAAGGCGACCGCTGCGCTCTCGTGGCCCATAACAGCATCCGCTGGGTGGCCATGGACCTGGCTATGATGGCGGAAGGGCTGATCGTCGTTCCTCTTTATGCCCGCCAAGCTCCGGTGGAGCTTGTAGCCATGATGAAGGACTCGTCGCCGTCGCTCATCTGTTGCGGAGATGACAGCCTTCGTCGGGGAATCATCGAGCCGTGGCCGGAAGCACAAAACCAATATCTCTTTGAACAGATCTTTACGGCGCAAACGGAGACAACGGCAACAGTCCAACTCGCCGATTCCGACCCGATCACGATCATTTATACCTCCGGAAGCGGGGGCGAAGGTAAGGGCGTAGTTCTCAACGCCGGGAACATCAGCCACATGCTGGGCTGCACCTCCCGGCGGCTCGACTTGCTGGGAGGCGAGAAGCAAGGTCAGGACCGGGTATTTCATTACTTGCCGTTCTGCTTTGCCGGTTCCTGGATCATGCTGCTGACTTGTCTATTGCGCGGCAGCCTGCTCACGCTGAATACCGATCTTTCGAAACTTGCGGCGGATATGCGCGCGGTTGCTCCCGATTACTTCCTCAATGTCCCTGCCTTGCTGGAGCGAATGCGCAAAGCCGTCGACGAGCAACTCTGGCAAACCGGCGGCTTGGTCTTGGCGATCTATAGCCGCGCCAAAGCTGCTTGGACTCGCAAGCACGAGCATCGGTCAGGCTGGTTGGATTCCATCTGGTTGGGCCTGGCGAATTCAGCGGTCTTTCCCGCGATCCGCAAGAAGATGATCGGGGCCAATCTGAAAGCGCTGATCTCGGGGTCGGCGCCGCTCAATCTTGAGACCCAACTTTTTTTCATGATGCTGGGGATTCCGGTGTTGCAGGTTTATGGTCTCACCGAGACCACGGCGATTTGTACCCTGGATCATCCTCAACATGTAGAGCCCGGCCGCGTAGGCCCGGCGATCAGCGGAATCGAAATGAAGCTGGGAGAGAACGACGAAATCATCGTGCGCGGCCCGAATATCTTCCCTGGCTATTGGAATCGTCCCGAGGAAACCGCCAAGACGTTGCGCGACGGTTGGTTTCACACCGGCGACCAGGGGGAGGTCGACGAGGCAGGAAATTGGCGCATTATCGGCCGCATCAAGAACCTGATCATCCTGGGCTCGGGCCACAATATCGCCCCTGAGCCGATCGAAGACAAGCTGCGGCTGCATATCCCGGGCGCCCAGCAAGCAGTACTGGTAGGGAACGGGCGCGGATACTTATCGGCGATCGTGACCGGAGACGTGGCCGCCGAAAAAGTCCAGGCGGCGATTGACGAAGTAAACCTGGACCTGCCGCATTACAAACAGATTCGCGCGTTCCACATTCAACGCGAGCCCTTTAGCATCGAGAACGGCCTGCTGACCGCGAACGGCAAGCTGAAGCGCGAGCTGATCTCGGCACGGCTCCACAATGAAATCGAAGCTCTGTACCAGGCGAGGCAGGCGTCGTGAGCCGAGAGGAAATGGTTCGCGAGCCACGCTCGGAAACCAGCCGAAGCGCGGCACCAGACAGCCCGGCACGGGAGGTGCCGGGTAAGAAGGCAAGAGATGAACGAGTCTCCTAGGGACGGCACAAGGGCGAATTTTCAAGGCGAAGCCCTGAGCTGGGAACTGCGCGAGGGCGTGGTCGAAGTTGCTCTACATCGTCCGCCTGCCAACGAGATCGGCACGCTCACGCTGAGGGAACTGGAGAAGTTCGTAGTCGCCCTGGAAGAGCTGACCGACCGCGCCCATGCTCTGATCCTTTACAGCACCATGAAGGCCGGTTTCTCCGCTGGAGCTGACCTGCGCGAACTTTATGAAGGCTCGCAAAAGGTTTCTAAAACCGAGGCTGCACGAGGCACCCGCGATTTCCTGGAACGCATCCACCAGGTGATGAACAGCCTTGACGCGTTACCCTTAACCACCATCGCCGCTGTCCACGGCATCACGTTCGGCGGCGGCTTCGAACTGGCTCTGGTTTGCGATCTGATCATCGCCGACAAGGCGGCTCGCTTTGCCTTCCCCGAGCTGCGCCTGGGCCTGATTCCCGGTTTCGGCGGGATCCCGCGCCTGAAGCGGGATCTGGGCAACGCCGTGGTACGCGATCTGCTGCTTACCGGCCGCAGCTTCAATGTCACTAAAGCCCAATCGATTGGGCTGGTCAGCCAGACGGTCGCCGAAGGGCAATCCTTGCGTATCGCACGTTCCACTGCCGCGCAGCTCAAGAAGTTTGACCGCCAAACCTCGACTACGGCCAAGCGGTTCATCAAACCAATTCCGTACGAGGAACTCAAACGCGAGATCGACATTTTTTGCGAGTTGTTTGGGAAGCCGGCGGTAGAAGCGGGACTCAAGAAATTCGTGGAAAGCCGGGACGCGCAACCGTATTTGCCTTAACTTTTGTGGAGGCGGGTCTCTGACCCGCTCGCACCCGTCAAGACCCGTCCCCACACAAACTTGATGGCAACTTGATGACAACCGCTCCCGGGAGATGAGAAGCTATAGCAACATGCAAAGTTCTGATCAGACTCTCAACCAGATCCTGGATCTCGCCTGCAAGCACTTTAAGGTGCCGCGCGAGAAGCTTACGCCCGACGAGGACTTCTTCAAGACGCTCGGCATTGACAGCCTGCAAGCCCTCGACCTGCTTACCCGGCTCGAGCATCACTTCAACGTCGAGCTGCCGGATTACGAACTGCAGGGCGTTTCCGACTTCCGAACCTTGGCCGACAGAATCCAAGCCAGATTGTAGAATTGTTATTGCTGATTTCTGATTGCTGATTTCTGATCGGAAGGCGCCGTGTGGAATCAGCCATCAAAAATCAGCCATTTCATGCTGGACCTGACGCCATACACGTGTCTGGGCGCAGCCCTGCGCGATGCGCTTGATCGCTGGCCTAACGAGACTTGCCTCATCGAGTCGGATCGCGACCGCGAGAAGTTGCGGCTCACCTACTCGGATTTTAAGGGGCTGGCTCGGCGTCTGCTGCGAGCCTTGCAGGATGCGGACTTCAACCCGGGCGACCGGGCGGCGATCATCATGACCAACCAGTCGAAATGGCTGGTTTCCGCCTACGCCATTTTCTACGGCGGCGGCGTCGTGGTTCCGCTCGATTACAAGCTCAGCGCGGCCGAACACCTCGAACTGTTGGCGCATTCGAAGGCGAAGTTCCTGGTCGTCGAATACTACCTCTGGCGAGCCATCATGCATTCGCCCGAGTTCAAGAACGCGAAAATGCAGGTGGTGCTGGTTACCGAAGCTCCGGCAGCAGTCGATTTGGCCGGCGCCTACCGTTGGGAAGAGTTTCGCCGCAAAGGGGAACCCACGTTCGTCAATCGCCAGAAAGAAGACCCTGCCTCGATCGTCTACTCTTCCGGAACCGGCGGCCGTCCCAAGGGGTGCGTGCTCACCCACGAGAATTATCTCGAGCAGTGCCGGGCCCTGACTGCCTGGTATCCTTTTTGGCCGGGCGTGCGTTACCTCAGCATCCTGCCCACTAATCATGCGATTGATTTCATGGTGGGGTTCATCGGGCCGTTTGTCTGCGGGGCGTGTGTAGTTCACCTGCGCACCCTGCGGCCGGAGTACGTACGCGACGCGTTTACGCGCTACAAGATCACCTACATGAGCCTGGTTCCGATGGTCCTCAAGAATCTGGAGCGCGGGTTGAGGGCAAAGTTCGAAGAACTGCCGAAGTCGAGAAGATTTCTGCTGAATCGTCTGGTCAGCCTGAACCGGCTGCTAACACGCAGACGCGCCCGGGTAGGGCTCAGCCGAATACTTTTACCGCAGGTTCATAGCGCTTTCGGCGGGCAATTGCGCGCAATGTTTACGGGAGGGGCGTTTATCGAGCCTTCAACCCTGCAGTTCTTTTACGACCTCGGAATCCCCGTGGCGAACGGTTATGGACTGACCGAGGCGGGCACGGCTCTCACCCTGAACGACTTCAAACCGTTTCGTGCGGACACGGTGGGCAAGCCGCTTCCGGGGGTTGAGCTGCGAGTTCTCAACCCTGATCGAGAGGGTATCGGCGAAGTTGCGGTACGCAGCAAGACCGTGATGTCGCACTATCTCGACGATCCCGAGCTCACCACGCAGACCATCGTGGACGGCTGGCTGCTCACCGGCGATCTCGGACGCTTTGACGTCAGCCGGCATCTGCAACTGTTCGGCCGCAAGAAGAACATGATCGTGACCGAAGGCGGCAAGAACATCTATCCCGAAGATATTGAGACCGTCTTCGACGGTTTGCCGGTGAAGGAATACTGCATTCTTGCCGCCCATTACATCTGGCCGGCAAAGAGCCTTGGGCACGAGATGCTGATCATCGTGTTACGGCCCGAATCGAGTCAGCAGTTCAACTCAACCCTTCGCGACGATCTCGCGGCGCGCAATCGCCGCCTGCCTGATTTCAAGCGAGTGGGCGGCTACGTCTTGTGGGACAGGGAATTCCCCCGCACCGCTTCGATGAAGATCAGGCGTCCTGGGCTGGCGGAGGAAATTCGCAAGCGGCTGGACCCTAGCTCCGCCGTGGTGGAGCTGTGAGCGACGCCTTGCTGGCGGTCGTCAATCCGGCTGCTGGCGGCGGGCGCTGCCGCAAACTGGTGGGGCCAGCCCTGGATCAGGTCCGCGCCGCCGGCATTCGGCTCGAGGTAGTTGAAACCCGAGCACCCGGCCAGGCTACAGAACTCGCTCGCGACGCCTATTCCCGCGGATGCCGTCGTTTTCTGGCGGTCGGGGGGGACGGCACCTCTTACGAGATTGTTAACGGCCTGTTCCCGGCCGCCCAGAACGGGGACCGACCGGCACTCGCCTTCTTACCTCTCGGCACGGGAAACTCGTTCCTGCGGGATTTCAGCGACCAGGGAGTCGAGCACGCGATTCAAGCTTTGCTGGCTCAAAGAGTTCGACCCTGCGACGTGCTTCGCCTCAGGCACCAGGGCGGAGTGCTCCACTACATTAATTTGCTGAGCTTAGGTTTCACGGCTGACGTCGCCGCCATGCGGGCTCGCCGTTTTAATCGTCTCGGGCAGCTTGGGTATGTCATGGCCGTTTTCACCTGCCTGGCGCGCCTGGATCGTCGCCCGTTTCCCTTGCATGCAGAAGGTGAAGCTGAGATCGACCGCCGCCGTTGTTTATTCCTGACGTTCAATAACAGCAAATTCACCGGCGGCACAATGATGATTGCACCCAGAGCGGAAGTAAATGACGGTCTCATCGAGTACGTTCGCTGGGGGCCGATTGGGCGGCTGGGTCTAATTCGCAATCTGCCGACCCTCTACGACGGAACCCACATCAATCATCCCTTGGCGTCGCGGCGCGCTGTCCGTCGAATTGATTTTTATTTGGATGGCCCGGTCGACGTGATGGTGGACGGCGAAGTACTGAGCTTGCATTGTGAGACTCTCGATGTGCTGCCTTCAGCGTTGGATGTCGTAGTATAAAGAGTGATCCGCCACACAGATCAGAGGGAACGACCAAAAACGAGATGTCCGAAGCGAGAAGACGACGGCAACAAGAACGCGAGAAGCAGCCCCAACCTCTGCCCCTCAGGAAGATTGCGATCATAGCGGTGATCGTGGTCGTGGCCGGCAGCGTCGGGTTCACGGCCAAGTACAAGCACGAGCATCGCTACGACGGGTTCGCCAGATGCCTGGCGGGCAAGAATGTCACCATGTACGGGCTTTACTGGTGCGAGCACTGCGCAGAGCAGAAGGAGATGTTCGGGGCCGCCTTCAAATACGTGCCCTACATTGAATGTGGCATCAAAGGACAGCGCGGTGAGCAACCGAGCTGCAAAGATGCCGGGGTGAAGCTGTTCCCCACCTGGCAGTTTCGTGGCGAACGGCATGAGGGGACGCTGCCCCTGGAGGCCATAAGCGACAAAGCCGGATGCAGCCTGCCATGAGCGATCGCTCCCGCCGCATCCTGGGGGTGATTGCGCTGCTCGCAGTCGCGGGGATAGCCGTCTCGAGTGTTTCACTCGCCCACCACTACGCCAAGTCCAAGACCTCCTACTGCGATTTCGGCGAGACCTTTAATTGCGACGTGGTCAACCGCAGCGCGTACTCGGTGGTGATGGGAGTTCCTGTAGCCCTGATCGGAGTGGTCGGATATCTCGCGCTATTGGCGTTGGCGACCCTCTATCGAACGAAGGCCGAAACGCCGGTCATGCTCCTTGTGGGCGCTCTGGCAGGCCTGGCATTTGCCCTGTATCTCACCTATGTGGAAGCTTTCGTCCTGGCCGTCTGGTGCATTCTCTGCCTCTCGTCCCTAACCCTCATTTTCACGATTACCCTGCTTTCCGCCATCTTGTTGCTCTATTCGAAGCGCGGCGCGTCGAGTTTCTCTTCCTGATCCTTCCTGCGATTTACCGCTGCCCCGTTGACCGCTGGTCACCGCTCGACTGACTCGACTGCTTGCCACATCCCGTGCTCACGCGCAACGTAGTAAGATAGTTAACCCATTGATGGTCAAAGGAGAAAAGCGTTTATGAGCCACAGTCGTTGGTGTGTGTTTCTCCGCGCCGCTGCATTGATTCTCCTGTCGGTATTTTGTCAGAGTGCCTGGGCCGCCGAGCAATACAACGAGAGCCTATTCAAAGGCATGAAATGGCGTTCCGTCGGCCCCTATCGCGGCGGCCGTGTTCTGGCGGTGGCCGGAGTGCCGGGCGATCCCACGACCTTTTACTTCGGCGGAGTCGGCGGAGGGGTGTGGCGCACCACCAACGGCGGCCACAGCTGGACGCCGCTTTTCGATAAAGAGCCGATTTCCTCGATTGGCGCCATCGCCGTGGCTGACTCCAATCCCAGCGTCATTTATGTCGGCTCCGGCGAAGCCTGTATCCGCGGGAACATCTCATACGGAAATGGAGTTTATAAATCCACCGATGGCGGGAAGACCTGGACAAACGTCGGCCTGAAGGGTACCCAGCATATCGGCGCGCTTATCGTTCACCCGCGCAACCCTGACATCGTCTACGTGGCCGCTCTTGGGCACGCCTATGGACCCAATCCTGATCGCGGCGTGTATCGGACGCTGGATGGCGGCAAGAACTGGGAGAAAGTTCTCTATAAAGATGACCACACCGGCGCCATTGACGTCGTGTTCGACCCACATAACCCCAATGTCTTATTTGCGGCGCTCTATCAGGTACGGCGCACGCCGTGGAGTCTGGAAAGCGGCGGCCCGGGAAGCGGCCTGTATAAATCAGTGGATGGCGGCACCACCTGGAAGCATCTCGACGGCAAGGGCCTGCCGACCAGCATCATGGGACGAATCGGAGTTTCGGTGTCGGGCGGCGATTCCAACCGCGTATACGCGCTTACGGAAGCGAAGGACGCCAGCGGCCTCTACCGCTCCGACGATGGCGGCGACACTTGGACCAAAGTGAACGACGATCAGCGTCTCACTCAACGTGCCTGGTATTTCACGCACATCTTTGCCGATCCGAGGAGCGTGGACACAGTCTACATGCTCAATACCGGGATGTTCCGCTCTACAGACGGCGGCAAGACGCTAAATCTACTGCCCGCTCCGCATGGCGACCATCACGCCCTCTGGATCGACCCCATTGATCCCGAGCGCATGATTAACGGTAATGATGGGGGGGCGACGGTGAGCGTCGATGGCGGCAAGACCTGGACCACCCAGTACAACCAGCCGACCGCCCAGTTCTACCACGTTGCTACCGATAACCAGTTCCTCTACTACCTCTACGGAGCACAACAGGACAACAGCACGGTTGGCATTGCCAGCCGCACCGACGACGGCTACATCGGCCGCCAGCATTGGTATGACGTAGGTGGCGGCGAGAGCGGCTACGTTGTCCCCGATCCACGCGACGCGAACATCGTTTATGCCGGCTCCGGCAATGGATATCTCACGCGTTGGGACAGGCGCACGATGCAGGCGCAGGACATCACCGTCTGGCCCGTCGACTACTCCGGCCACGGTGCCAAGGACATGAAATACCGCCTGGGGTGGACGCATCCTATCCTGATTTCTCCCCACGATGCGGATGTTGTCTATACGACAGCGCAGGTGGTGTTTAAGAGCACGGATCACGGTATGAGTTGGACCCCGATCAGTTCCGATCTGACCCGCAACGACAGGACGAAGCAGGAGCCCTCTGGAGGCCCGATTACCAAGGACAACACCAGCGTCGAGTACTACGACACGGTGTTCACGATCGCCGAATCGCCTGCGCAGAAAGACGTGCTCTGGGCTGGCACGGATGACGGCCTGGTCGAAGTCACGCGCGACGGCGGCAAGAGTTGGGCCAACGTCACACCGAAAGGCATGCCCGAGTGGAGCCTGGTGAGCTTGATCGATGCGTCACCACATGACGCCGGCGCCGCTTACGTGGCGCTGGACTGTCACAAACTCGATGATCTGAGGCCTTACATCTACCGAACCGCAGATTTGGGAAAGAGCTGGACGAAAATCACCAACGGCGTTCCCGACGGCGCTTACGTGCACGCGGTCCGCGAAGATCCGGGGCAGAAGGGTCTGCTCTATGCCGGAACCGAAACGGGAGTCTACGTTTCCTGGGATAATGGCGCGAACTGGCAGCCGCTCCAGTTGAACCTGCCGACCACTCCGATCCACGACCTGGTGGTCAAGAACAATGATCTGGTTGTTGCCACGCACGGGCGTTCTTTCTGGATACTCGACGATATCACGCCCTTACGGCAGCTCAGCGCCCAGGCCGCGAGTGCGCCGGTCATCCTCTACAAGCCGGGTACCACATACCGGCTGCACTGGCCTGAAGACTTCGAGCGCCGCCAGCCGGTGGGACACAATCCGCCGCGGGGCGCTCTGGTTTCCTACTATTTTAAAACCGCTCCCAAGGGTGAAGTCACCCTGGAAATTCTCGACGCGCAAGGCACGGTAGTGCGCCAGTACTCCAGTGTCGAAAAGAAGGAAGCCGAGACGCCGCCCGAGTGGCCGGATCTGGAGCCTCCGCAGGAGAAGATTCCCGCCGAAGCCGGCATGAATCGCTTCGCCTGGGACCTGCGTTATCAGGGTCCGCACAAATTGCCCGGCGAGGTGGGCGCCGAGTATCGCTCCAAGGGGCCGATGGCGCCTCCGGGAAATTACCAGGTTCGTCTTACCGCGGAGGGGAAGAGCCTCACCGTTCCGCTGGCACTGAAGATGGATCCGCGGGTTAGCGTGCCGGCCGCCGACATCGAAAAGGAGTTCGATCTGGAGCTCAAGATTCGAGGCGTGCTCAGCGATCTGCATGACACTGTACGCGAGATTCGCGAAACGCGCATGCAGCTTCACTCTTTGCACGGCCGACTGGAAGGAGTGCGCTTCAAGCCTATTTCCGACAGCAGCGATGCCATTGACAAGAAAATGGCTCCCATCGAAGAGCGCCTGTTGCAAGTGAACGCGAAAAGTTCTGAGGCCAACCTGAATTTTCCCAACATGGCCGACGAACAGCTCCACGGTCTGGCGTTCAGCGTGGAAACCGACGCTGCCCCCACCAAGCAGCAATTCGAGGCCTTCGACGCGCTCAGTCAGGAAGTGGCGCCCTTGATTGCCCAGTGGAAGAACATCATGTCCACTGACCTGGTGGCATTGAATGAAATGATGAGGAAGGAGAGCGTTCCGGCAATCTATATCGCGCCGTCAGAGAGCGAAGCCACAGCTTCCAAAGCGGCAGGCGAAAGCAACAACCACTAAAGCGGGTGGGCGCCGGCTGGCGCCGGCCTCCCGCGGCGCTGGTCTGCCAGATCGGCTTGCCCTTTCGGTCGCGAAAGACGAAAGTGCCGGTGCCGGGCTTGATTTCGCGCACCAGGATTGCGGCTACTTTGAAATATCGTCTTGATGCCCGTGATCTCGACTTCATCGCCCTGGTGGAAGCGAATCTCATAATCTTTGACGGTTTTGGTGGGCGCAAGGTGAGCTTCGTAAATCTTGTTTTCGATCTTCACCATCAAATGCGAACCATCCCGGGCCGCTGCTTGGGCATTCCCGGTCCTTCACGTCGTGCGCAGTGCCTTTGAACTTAGCCTCTTTCGAGACGTCGTGCTGGGGCCCGTCCCCATTTCGGTTCTGATTTTTGAGATGCGAAAAGCGGCACGGTCGCCGTGCGCAACGCGAGCGCCAGAATCAGGACTGGCCAGCTTTTCATGGTCACTTCTCCTTCCCGTCAGGTCCGACACCCAGTCCCTTGGCTTCTAGCCGCTAGCTGGATTATGACGCCCTCAATGGGATGTTGGTCACACCCCGATGTGAGCCGTGTCAATAAGACAGGAAGCCTGACGGCAAGTGGTCTGGATAGAGGAGTTGCCAGTCGCAGTCGATCAATGAGAACCGGTTCCAGTTTTGGCCAGCAGGTGTTCGGCGCGGGCGCGCGTCACATTGATTACCGACGAATCGGCGAGGATCTGCTTTAGAATAGGGGCTACGGCCTGTATCTCCTCCAGGCTGCTTTGCTGGGCTGCTTCTTCCATTCGCTTCAATTCTTCGTCCAGGGCCAGCTTCTGGTACTTGTGCTCGAATTGCAGCCGCTGGGCGAACTCAAGAGTAGTGGAGATATTCTGGAAAATTGTTGTCAGGTGTTGGACCGGCTGGTTGGTGGTGTAGTTGTAGGTAGTGTGCGTGCTCCGCTCGTCGTCTTTGTAAGATAGGGTCTTGGTGCCGGTGCTGGCGACGCGCTTGGCGTAATTGATATCGCCGGCGAAATAGCGCGCTCGCGAGGCCAAATCAAAGATGCGAGCCCGATTCCAATCAGAAATTGTGAAGTCGTAATGGAAATCGTCCGAGTCGGAGTCAGCATTCCTTTTGCCGCCAGAAATGTAAGAAGCGTGCCCGCTCGAATCAACGGTAATTGAGTAATGGTCTGGGATGGAGCCCGGGAAATCGAGAGTAAACGTGATCGTGGCAGCCTTCTGCGCTGGTGCAGCCAGCCCAAAAGACACCAGCACGGCAAAAAAGAGAAGCCATTTCGGCAGCCGTTTCGGCAACCCTTCTGCCATGGGTGAGTCTTTCCCCTAACGACATTATGCCAAACGGGTGTGCTCGAGTGGGGCAATGCTGATGGTGCAAGCTGTGGGTCAGAGTCCGTGGACGAGGAACAGGGGTTGGAACGGAAGGCGTGGCCCATCTCAGGCGGGTGCGGCACGTTGCCGTTCGAGCGTGGTTGCGGTGTGCAGATGACAAATGGCGATGGCCAAGGCATCGGCGGCATCGGGGGACTCCGGTGGCGCTTCCAGATTTAGCAGTCGGGCGACCATTTGCTGTACTTGCTGCTTCTCGGCTTTGCCGTAACCGACTACCGCCGACTTGATGGACAGCGGCGAGTACTCGGCGACTTCGAGTCCTGCCGAAGAAGCCGCCAGCATGGCTACCCCGCGCACTTGTCCTAGCTTCAGCGCGGATTTCACATTCACGGCATAGAACACCTCTTCAATAGCGACAGTCTGAGGCTGATGCTCGCCAATGATCTCGAATAGTCGATCGAAAACAACCGAGAGGCGTAGGGGCAGAGGATCGCGCGGGCGGAGCTTGATGGCGCCGCAAGCGCAGCAATGGAGTCCACCGTCAGCAGCAAGTTCGACCACCCCGTAGCCGGTGTACTCAGTGCCGCAGTCGATGCCCAGAACCCGCACGCAAGAAGTTTACCTCAGCAGCCAGCGCGGACGACGTGACTGGGTGAGTTCGTGTTCACTCACCAAAAACTAAGAAGTACACCGGATCACGCAACTTAACATCACGCCGAGCTGGGCTCGGCTGGACGGGCGAGGGGCTTGTCGTTGTATGGGCCTCCATCTGTATCTTGGGGGAATGGCGCGCCTGAGCGCGCAATCCGGCGCAATCTGGAAAAGAGGCGGGGGAACGGGTTTAATGGTAACCTTGACGGTTCCGACCACGATGCCAGATTCGTATGTCGCCCTGGGGGACGAGTGTGCGGAACTGCACCAGGCGGATCAGTTGCCACGGGTAAACTCATCTTTCACGACAGGAGCAGCCCCATGAAAGTCGGAATCCTTACTGGGGGTGGAGATTGTCCCGGCCTGAATGCGGTCATCCGAGCTATAGTGCGCAAGGGGGTTTTTCATTACCAGGATGAATTTGTCGGCTTCATGGAGGGCTGGCGCGGGCTGCTGGAAGACAAGACGATGGCGCTGGACCTCTCCACGGTAGGCGGGATTCTGCCGCGGGGCGGCACCATCCTGCGCACCTCGCGCACTAACCCCGCCAAGCACGGAGATGGGCTGCAGAAATGTATTGATGCGCTCAAGAAGCATGGTTGCGATGCGCTGGTCGCAATCGGCGGAGACGACACGCTAAGTGTTGCCCTGAAACTACACCAGAAGGGCGTCAAAGTCGTAGGCGTGCCCAAGACGATCGATAACGACTTGGCCGGCACCGATTTCACTTTCGGTTTCGACACCGCCGTCAACATCGCAACCGGCGCCATCGATCGCGTGCATACCACGGCCGAGGCTCATAACCGGGTCATCGTGGTCGAAGTCATGGGCCGCGATTCCGGCTGGATTGCTCTTTACAGCGGCATTGGTGGAGGGGCAGACGTTATTCTCATCCCGGAACGGCCCTTCGACATTGACGAGGTGGCAGAGTTAATCCGGCAGCGCCATGCCCGTGGACGCTATTTCAGCATCGTGGTTGCTGCCGAAGGCGCGAAATTCGCCGCCGACGTGGAATTGCATGATGGCGCACCCATCGTGCAGGAGGTCGGCAAGGATGAGTTCGGCCACCAGCGTCTGGGGGGCATTGGCAACGTTCTGGCTCGCGAGATCGAAAAACGTACCGGATTCGAGACACGCTCCGTGGTGCTCGGACACATCCAGCGTGGCGGCACCCCCAGCGCTTTCGATCGCGTGCTAGCCACGCGGTACGGCCTGGGTGCCATTGACATGGTGCATCGCGGCGAGTTCGGTAACATGGCCGCCCTGCGCGGCAACAAAATCGGCTCCGTGCCGCTGGCCGAAGCTGTCTCCAGTAACCGCAAGGTGGATCCGGAAATGATTGACGCCGCTACCGGCATTCTCGACAAGTTGGAGAAGGAAAAGGAACCGGCGGCAAAATAATTTTTGGTTGTTGATTTTTGGTTTGCTGATTTTTCGCTTGAGCAGCCCTTGGCAGGACGGCCAATCTAAAATCGGAAATCAGCCATCGAAAATCAGAAATTCTTTGCTTCATGGCGCAACTTTACGCTCGCCTGGCTCCCTGGCTGGTTTCGCTTGCGGAGCTGGTTCTCCTGGTTCCCGCCCTGATGCTCGTCCTCTCGCGCGCTTCCCACCGCCAGCCGAATCATGGGAGAAGGCTCCAGCAGTTCTTCGGAGACCTGGCGCGGCGGCGCAAGCTCTCGGTTGCTTTGGTCGGAGCGTTGGTGCTGGCGACGAGAGCCGTCCTCATCCCGATTCTGGGTATTCCTCAGCCCCGCTACAACGACGAATTCAGCTACCTACTTGCCGGAGACACGTTCGCTCACGGACGGCTGACCAATCCGCCCCACCCGATGTGGGTCCACTTCGAAAGCTTCCACATCATCCAGCGGCCTACGTATATGTCCATGTACGCGCCGGCCGAAGGCATCGTGCTGGCGGTTGGGGAGCGCTTGGGACATCCGTGGATCGGCCAAATGATGGTCACTGCCTTAATGTGCTCTGTTCTGTGCTGGATGCTCCAAGCCTGGCTGCCCCCCGGGTGGGCGCTCCTGGGAGGTATCCTGGCGGTTTTTCGTCTTGGCGTCCTCAGCTACTGGATGAACACCTACTGGTCCGGATCGGTGATCGCGTTAGGAGGGTCCCTGGTTGTTGGGGCTCTGCCCAGGTTGAAGCGACACGCCCACGTTGGCGACGCTGGGTTGATGGCACTGGGTCTGATAATCCTAGCCAACAGCCGTCCCTACGAAGGTTTGATCTTCGGCTTGCCCGCCGCGGGCGCCATGCTGGTCTGGTTCTTCGGAAAAAATCGGCCTCCCGCGAAGCTAGCTGTTGGTCGCGTGGTTCTCCCCCTGGTGCTGGTTCTGTCACTCGCCGCGGTTGCGACCGGCTATTACTACTACCGCGTCACCGGTAGTCCCTTCCGCATGGCTTACCAGGTAAACCGCAGCGCTTACGCCATGGCGCCATATTTTCTCTGGCAGACGCCGCGTCCCGAGCCGCAGTATCACCACTGGGTCATGCGGGACTTCTATCGCTGGGAACTTCGCAAATTCGAGGAGGGTCGAACCTTGGGTGGTTTTCTGCGCCACGCCGGGGAGAAGCTTGTTTCCTGGTGGATGTTCTATCTTGGCCCGCTCCTCTCTGTTCCTTTGGTTGCACTCCCCTGGGCCGTTCGCGACCGCACGATGCGATTTCCGCTCATTGCGCTCGCAGCCTTTGGGCTGGGCCTGGCGGTTGAGACCTGGACCATGCCGCACTACTTCGCTCCTGCTACCTGCCTGCTTTATGTGCTGCTGCTCGAATGCATGCGCCATCTCGGAACCTGGCGCCGCCGGCAGCGGACCGGAGCGGCTTTGGTGAGCCTGATTCCGCTGATTGCAATTGCGATGGTCGTTCTGCGGATAACGGCGGTGGCCGCCCACGCTCAAATCGAGCCGGCCTGGCCGCGCGGCAATCTCGAGCGTGCGCGCATTGTGCGGCAGCTCGAGCGGGAACCCGCGCGTCACCTGATTCTAGTGCGCTATGAGCAAAACCATAACGTGGATATGGAGTACGTCTACAATCGCGCTGACATTGATTCTGCCAAGGTGGTCTGGGCTCGCCATATGGGAGAAAAAGACGATGAAGAGCTCTTGCGCTACTTCCCGACACGCAAGTCTTGGCTGCTGGATGCGGACGCCCCGTCCCCGCAGTTGGTGCCTTATTCGGAGTCTTTGCGGAAGCCGACCGACCCGCCCGTCGCGCAGAAGGGTCGAGCCGAAACGGGGAAGGTCCGTTGACGGGCAATATTGCCCAACCGGCCTCTTGCACTCGCTTCTCTGTGCTCCTGCCATGAGCCACTCGTCACCCGGTCCGTCCGAGTTCCGTGGCTCTGAGCCGATCCAGCATATGGATCGCACTCTCGATGCGATGTCGCTCCATGCGGTGCTCGGCAGAATACTGGATTTCCTCGAGGCGCGCCCCCAGCGACAGCATCGCCACAGCGATCCGTTCAGCGAGCAAGCCGGCATTTCCTTCCAGTACCGCCGCTCGATAGAGTGCTTCCCACTGTGGGTGAGAACGGGTCAGCTTATTCGGCTCTTGCATAACATAAAAGTTACAACTAGCGAGTTAACGATACCATGACAAAAAGCCGATATTGCTGTCTGTCCCAGACCCGACACTGCACGCCTATATTTCACGTCTGTTGTGCAAAACTGGGGCGGATCTTGGTGAGGTGGCCGAGCCAGAAGTCGAGCCAAATGGGTGGTTGTGCAGGTCTTTGCGATTACCGCAGCCGAGATTCGCCGAGAAGAATACGGGCCGCTAAGTTGCCCGGCTCTGCGCCTTCGGAATAGGCCCCGAGACCTGAGAACCAAGACCTGCGACCTGCGCCGGACGCTCCTGCTGGCTTTTGCCAATGCGCCTCCGGCATTTCAACCCTCTGATTTTCCAGCAACTATTCCTTGCCAGCTGTGTTCTAATGTTATAGGGAAAGTGTCTCGGGAGATGTTTATGAATCGGAGATTCGGCACTACGCTTCGCATGTGGGCAGCCCTGTTCTGCTGCCTGTCGGCCGTCTCCGCCTGGGCGGACTCGCAGGCACGCATCGTGCGGCTGAGCGATGTTGAAGGGAACCTGCAAATTGACCGCACGACCGGCGACGACTATGAAAAAGCCTTCCTCAATATGCCCATCACGGAAGGTGTACGCCTGCGGACAACGGAAGATGCCCGGGCCGAAGTCGAGTTCGAGGATGGCAGTACCATCCACCTGGTGCCCAATACCATCGTCGAGTTCACCAATTTGTCTTTGCGCGATTCAGGCGCCAAGGTCAGCACGATCGACGTCCAACAGGGCCAGGCTTACTTCAATTTCACAGGCAAGCACGACGACGAATTTCGGGTCACGCTCGCTCACGAGAGCGCGACTTTGACGCGCTCCGCTCACTTCCGGGTCGACGTGCACAAGGAGTCGGCCTCAGTAGCTGTGTTCAAAGGCAATGTCCAGGTGGAGGGGCCCGCGGGTGCTGTCGAAATCGCCAGCAAACATACTGCTACTTTCGACATCAGCCATGACGGCCAGTTTGAATTGGCCAAGAACATTCCCCAGTCCCCATTTGACTCCTGGGATAAGCAGCAGACCGACTATCATCTCCGCTACGCTGCCAAGTCGTACAACACGCCTTACAGCTACGGCCTGAGCGATCTGAATTACTACGGCAGTTATTACGACGTACCCGGCTATGGCCTGTGCTGGCAGCCGTATTTCACCAGCTTCGGATGGGACCCGTTCATGGACGGCGCCTGGATGTGGTACCCGGGCTTCGGCTATACCTGGGTATCGGCGTATCCGTGGGGCTGGATGCCGTACCACTATGGCGGCTGGCTGTTTGTCCCGGGGTATGGTTGGATGTGGCGTCCAGGATCCAGCTGGGTAGCGTGGAACCGCGTACCGACGGTGCTGAACCCACCGCGTGCGTACGTCCCGCCTCGCCCCCCCCTGATACCGCATGGGACAGTGGCAGTCGGCCGCGGGCCAACGCCGTCGCTGGTCTCCCCGGGAGTTGGTCCCGGCACGAAGCTGGTAATCAAGGAAGACAGGGCAGGGCTCGGGATGCCGCGGGGCGTGCGGAATCTGCCCAGCTTGAATCGTCAGTTTGAAGCCAGAGGGGCAACGCCCATGCCGGCGGTGGTTGGTAGGGGTGGGATGGCTGCTCCGGTAAACTCACGGCCAGCGCCGGCGGGCCCCGCATCGCGAGGCACAACGTCCCGAGTGTCGAGCTCACGCGGGGAAGGCGGTTTCAGTGGGGGGCGGACCTCTTCCTCTTCGCACGCCAGTTCCAGTTCATCGCACTCGAGCTCGCGCCACTGATAAAGAAGCTAAGCCGAACGCAGGCGGCTTCGCCCAGCGGTTTGTTTGGATTTCTTAGAACCGCGCGAGCCCAAGCGTCCGCGCTGACTGAATTGGGGATTGCCGCGGGTGAGGGCGCCGGCGCCACCACCGGGTCAGGAGACGACCAGCCCCGCGTAGCCGACGACCATGTCGCGATCGCCCGACACGTCGCCGGAGGTTGCGTACTTGATCAGTTCCACGGACTTCGCGCCTAGAGGTTTACACGCGGTCAGCATGGCCACCGCGGGCCCGAATCCGCACATCGAGATGTTCTTACTGGTGACCACCTTGTGGAGTCCCCGCGGGTCTAGGGCCAGTATGCGTTCGATCGCTTCTGAATCCTTCTGCCGGGTCACGCTGTCCGACTCGTAATGGTTCATGTCGCTGGAGGCAATGATCAGCACCCGCTCCTTCTGCGCCGCAACGGCTTCGCCAATGGCGTGGCCAAGCATTTCCAGAATCTCCAATCGCCCCGTGCCCACGGCAATCGGCACGAAGCTGAAACTATCCAGGCGGGCCTGCAGGAACGGCAATTGGACTTCAGCCGCGTGTTCCGACCGGTGCGCATAGCTGTCTTCCGAGAGCATCGAAAAGCGCGCCTTCAAGTCGGTGGCGAGTTTGGAATCGATAGGCACGTTGCCCAGCGGGGTCTCCCACTCGCCTTCGCTCATGACCGATAGAGGGGTTCCCATGCCCGTGTGATTAGGGCACATCACGATCAAACGCGTGGGTAAGTCGAGCCGCGCATAGACGGCGCCAGCCACGTGTCCGGAATAGATGTAACCCGCGTGGGGAACGACACAGCCCAGGGCAGGAATGAGCCTATTCTCGCCTTCCGTGTAGGAGCGGATTTCGGCTCTGAGCTTGTCGGGATTTCTGGGGTAAAACTGTCCAGCGACAACGGCATGGCGAACGACCGTGGTAGCCATAACTCACCTCCTCGCGGATGCCGGCATTTACTATAGCTTAGCGCGTTCCATCCCGCGCCGTCAGTTCCCGAAACAAGGCGGCGCTTTTCTCCAAAGGCAGAGCCTCAGCGCGAATATTGGGCTTTATCCCCGTGCGCTCCAGTGCGGTTTTCAGGAGTTCGGGTTGATAATGAGATTTTAGATTGTTCCACAGAGTCTTTCGTTTTTGACCGAACGAGACCTTGAGGAAAGCTATGAACCGATCTTCCGGTACCCGCAATTTTTCAAGTTGCGGAGCCATGGTAAGCCGCAGGACGGTGGAATGTACCTTGGGCGGCGGATTGAACGCTCCCGGCGGAAGGGTGAACAGCTTTTCCGCCCGGGTATAGAGCTGGGCAGTGGCCGAGAGCAGGCCATAGTCGCGCGTGCCCGCTTTGGCGGCGATGCGGTCGGCCACCTCGCGCTGCACCATCAGTACGATGGTTTCGAAATGGCGGCGAAACTCGAACAGCCGGAGCAGAATGTCGGAGGTGATGAAATAGGGCAGATTGCCCACTACACGCGCCGGTTCCGGACTGTATTCGAGGCCGGGACGCGAGGTGCCGGGCTTGGGGCCGAAGATGGTGTCGAAGTCGATGGCCAGTACGTCGCCTTCGATGATTTCGATGTTCTCGGCAGTCGCGAACTGCATGCGCAACTGGGCCGCCAGCACGCGATCCGTCTCGATGGCGATCAGTCGACGCGCGCGCCGGGCCAGCAGCACCGTCAGGGCGCCAGCGCCGGGGCCAATTTCGAGGACCGTACTTTGAGAGACATCGCCGAGAGCGTCGACAATTCGAGATGCGGTATGGGTATCCCGCAGGAAATGCTGTCCGAGTTTCGGTTTCCAATCGCGCGAACCGCGGCGAATTACGGCTGGGCCTTTCGGCACGGTTGACCCTCTTTCTGCCGGCCGTTTAAACTGCCAGTTCCATCCCACGATCCGGCAAACCCTGGGCGTGGTGTGTCGATGCTCATAATAACGTGGGCCGGCTGGCGCTGGAAATTTAGGAGGATGCACGGTAATGCACATTGCTTTGGTGGCCCCGGAATGCGTGCCCTTTTCCAAGACGGGTGGACTGGCGGACGTGGTGGGCGCCTTGCCGCATGCGCTCGCCCGGCTGGGACACCAGGTCAGCGTGTACCTGCCGCGGTATCGTCAAACCAAGCTGACCGATCCCGAGATCGTGGTGCGCAGCATTACAGTTCCCTATGATGACCGATATCGCTTCTGTTCGGTTGTAAGCGGGGGAACCCAGTCCGGCGCGCAGTTTTATTTCGTCGATTATCCCGCGTTCTTCGATCGCGATGCTCTCTACGGCACCCCTGCGGGAGACTATCCCGACAACGCGGAGCGCTTCGCGATGTTTTCACGAGCCGTGCTGGAAGCTTCCAAAGTGCTCCGCGTCCCCCACGTCTTTCACTGTCATGATTGGCAGTCGGCTCTGGTCCCGGTGATGCTGCGCACACTTTATGCGGAAGATCCCGCGTTTCGCGACGTCGGCTGCACCTTCACCATCCACAACATGGGATACCAGGGCTTGTTTCCTTCCGAAATCCTGCCCTTGCTGATGCTGCCCTGGGATCTGTTCACCATGAGCAAAATGGAGTTTTTCGGGCAGGTGAACTTCCTTAAAGGCGCCCTGGTCTACTCCGATTTCATTACCACGGTGAGCAAGAAGTACAGCCAGGAAATCCAGACCTCGGAGTACGGTTTTGGATTGGAAGGCGTGCTGCGGGCGCGGGCGGCTACGGTCACGGGAATCCTGAATGGCGTCGACTACGAGGAATGGAGTCCGGAGAAGGACAAATTCATCGCCGCAAAGTACTCGCCAGAAGATCTGAGCGGCAAGGCTCAATGCAAGGCGGACTTGCTCACTGCTTTCGGCGTGACCGACACGAATCCCAAGATACCGGTCGTCGGAATCGTGTCGCGCTTCGCGGCGCAGAAGGGATTCGACTTGATCACCCAGATCATGGACCGGCTGGCCCGCGAAGATATGATCGTCGTCGCTCTGGGGGCAGGTGACAAAGAATATGAGGAAATGTTTGTGCGGCTCAACCGGCAATTTCCGCAGAAGATTGCCGTGAAGGTTGCGTACAACAACGAGCTGGCCCACAAAATCGAGGCCGGCAGCGATATGTTCCTGATGCCCTCCAGGTACGAGCCTTGCGGGCTAAACCAGATCTACAGTCTGAAATACGGGACAGTGCCGGTTGTGCGGGCAACGGGCGGATTGGATGACACCATTGAGCCCTGGGACGCGCGCACCGGACGCGGAACCGGCTTCAAGTTCACCGACTACAACGGAGAGGCGCTGCTCTCTACGATTCGGCAGGCGCTGCTGGCTTATCGCGATCAGACTTCCTGGCAGGTGTTGATGCGCAACGGCATGGCCAAGGATTTTTCGTGGAATGCGTCGGCCAAAGAGTACGTGCGAGTGTATGAGCGGGTGCGACAGCTAAGGGCGGCGAATGCAGCCTGAAAGCTGGGAAGTAAAGCAGGCGAAATCAAAGGCGCCGCGCTTAGGAGACGAGAGGCGCCCCGCCGCCGATGTGAAGAATGATGGCAGCGCCGGAATATTGTCAATACATTTCTGCCGCAACCTTCACCCAGTGCCGGCCTTACGTTCAGTCTCACTACCACGCGAAGTACTCATCAACCCTGTTGTTGGTGAGTCGCCTTCTGACGGGTTTCGTCAACTTTCATGCTGTGGATCTCTTCGCCTGATACGTCATCTTTCCAGGAGGCGAAGACGATCTTGTCATTCACGAGCATCGGGTCTCAATTCTCCCCTCGGTTTGGGCGCTGCTTCAGGTTCTGGCCGTTGGCGTCCACGATGCACACGTCGCGGTTTCAACCGAACACCTTGGTGCCATGGGGAGAAAGGGCTGGGTAGGGATCAGAGTACTCGCCGCTGGCATTATCGAGGACTTTGATCCCCTTGCCATCGGCGTTCATGATATTGATGCTGTCCATATTGTCGCTTCGAAGACAGTCTTGCCGTCCGGGGTGAAAGTGGGACCGTTCACCTCCACGCACATGCCACCGAATACACCGGAAGCGACAACGCCGAGGTGATATAGCCCCCGATCGGCCGAAAAAATCGCCCGACCCTTTTCCCGGGCAGGGCGTAAGTCCGAGAAGCGCCGTAAAGCCCCGCCCTTTAGGGCTGGGGATATAAGGCGTGATTTTGCCTTGTCTTAGATTTCTTCATTAGGTATAAGCATCAGTATGGCCCTGGAAGGGTACAAATCAAACCACAACGTGGTCTATTCAAGCAAGTACCATTGCGTGTGGACGCCTAAGTATCGGCGAGCTGTGCGGGTCGGACCAATCGCTAAACGATGCGAACAGGTGCTAAGACAAGTGGCAAACAAATATCGTGCCGAAATCATCGCTCTGGAAATCATGCCCGACCACGTACACGTGCTGGTAGAAGTGGACCCGCAGTTGGGTATCCATCGGTTGGTTAAGCA
>QIAU01000242.1 GCA_003225055.1 Acidobacteriota bacterium | reverse complement strand
CGGTCATCTTCAAGTCGGTGGGACGCGATAAAGATGCGCCGCCGCTAGCAGCCTACCAGTCGAACGTGAACGGGATGCTGTTTTACAACAATACGATTCATGATTTCGACTTGGCTCGCTGGCTGATGCGCGACGAGATCGTCGAAACCCACGCCTATACGACGGTTGCGATCCGCCCTGAAGTGGCGGAGTACGGCGATGTGGTCGCCAGCGTAGTGAACCTGAAATATCGGAAAGGCGCGATTGGAAATGTTGAATCCTACGTGCAAGCGATTTACGCCTACGATGTGCGCACGGAGATCGTGGGTTCGAAAGGAGGAATTTTTGTTGGCAGCCTGCAGCAGACACCGGCACTGTTCTTGAATGCCCAGGGCAGCAGCCAGACCCTTGCCGATCATTTCCTCAGCCGATTCGCCGACGCTTATTTATTCGAGGTGAAGGATTTCGTGCAAAACATGCTTGCGGACCGTCCGCCCCGTGTCAGCGGCGAGGACGGCCTACGCGCCCTTGAGATTGCCGTTGCGGCCGAAAAGTCACACCTTCAAGGAAAGCCTTGCCAGGTAGGAAGGGACAGCACCGATCATGTGCAAGGAGCCGAGGTGGCTCGCACGGGAAATTGACTTTAAATGTGGTGGCCCGCACCTCTGAGCCCGCAGGAGGAATGATGAACCGCATGACTGCCGCCGTAGCGTACAAGAGTCCGTTGCACGAAATGACCCAGACTACGCCGACCTGCTTGTGGAACGATTCCGCATCGATCCAGGAATTGACCTACTCCATCGAACACGGCGCCGTGGGCGCAACCTGCAATCCAGTAATCGTTTTGGGGGTTCTGAAAAAAGAGATGGCGGCCTGGAAGGATCGCATCCGTGCTCTAATCGAAGAGAATCCGACCGCGACCGAACAGGAAATCGGCTGGCAACTGGTTAGGGAAGTTTCGGTTAAAGCTGCCAGTCTTCTAAAGCCTGCTTTCGCTGCCACTCATTGCCGTAACGGCAGACTGTCGATCCAAACCGATCCGAGATTCTACCGCGATACGGAGCGCATTGTTCGACAGGCGGAGGAATTCTCTCGCATCGCCCCCAATATGATCGTGAAAATCCCGGTCACACGGGCAGGAATTCCGGCGATCGAAGAGGCCACCTATCGCGGCATAAGCATCAATGCGACGGTCTGCTTCAGCTTGCCGCAGTCGATCGCGGTGGCAGAGGCGGCGGAACGCGGCCTAAGACGGCGGGAGAAGGAAGGCAAGGATATTCGAACCATGGGACCAGTGTGCACGATCATGGTGGGCAGGCTCGATGACTGGCTCAAGGTTCAGGCGGAGAAGGACTCGATCACCACCGATCCTGGCTATCTGGAGTGGGCCGGAGTCGCCGTCTTCAAGAAAACTTATCGAATCTTTCGCGAGCGCGGCTACCGCATCCGTCTGCTCTCGGCTGCCTTCCGCAACCACATGCACTGGAGCGAGTTCATTGGTGGCGAGGTCGTCATCTCGCCGCCCTACGTGTGGCAAGTTCGCTTTAATGCGAGCGACGTTGCGGTTCGGTCCCGGATCGACAAGCCGGTTGAACCGGAAGTAGTCAGCGAGCTCGAGAAGAAGTTTCTAGATTTCCGCCGGGCCTACTCGGAAGGTGGCCTGTCGGTCGAAGAATTCGATTCGTTTCCTCCAACCAGGCGGACGTTGCGACAGTTCACGGCAGCGTGCCACGATCTGGAGAGCCTGGTCCGCGATTTTATGCTTCCCAATCCCGATATCGCTTAGCGACCGCGTTGCGCAGGCGGTGCTACCTAAAATTCCGACGACCCAAGTTCCTGAACATCGAGCTTTTCAGCGCATTAGAGTTACAGCCCAACCGACTCGAATGGCTCAACGGAATCGGCAAATCCAAACACCCCTTGCCAGACAAGCGGCGATTTCCCGAAACGTTTTGGCTCACGGGGGAAGAATTTGTTGTAGGCATCATCGAAAGCAGGGTATTACCATAGTGGTTTTTTCGTGCAGGACTTTTCGAGAACGCTATGAGCAAGGCGAGGATAGACGGATTGAGGGCAGCGCGGGCTTCCGTTTTCGCAGTTTCGGCCGCACTGAATAATTCCGACTATGTCAGTCTCAAAATGCGAAGCCGGTGATGAAGCAATCAAGGCGCTGCGCTATCGTCCGAATGACCTCGCCAGGGGACTTCGCCTCCAAAGAACCCACTCGATTGGACTCGATTGCTATCCCACGGTGGATAGGATCACGCCAATGGTTATAAAAGGCCCGATGCCAATCATCTCCAGCATGTTTACGGCCGTGGATTGAACCAGGCCCATACCGCGAACGAGTTTCTGGGAGGGGCCCGCGATCTCCTGAGGAAGATGCGGTGCCGAGTTCTCGGCCAAGGGAGGCGTCCGGGGGGAAAAAGGCTTTTCGACAACGCGCGGGCACTGTAACAGCGCGGACGGCTCACGAGCAAGGAGCAAGCGCATATCACTCGTGAAACGTTTCGGTATCTGTGAACCCGGTGGTGCGATAACCATATTCATATTAAGAAAAATGGGCGTGGACAAGCCGCGGAATCCTGCGTTAGCCTGCGGGCAGTTTTGAGGGAGAGGGCAGATGACGGAAATTAGAAGAAGGGATCTACTGCTGGCGGGACTGGCCCTTCCCGGCATCGTCGGAGCCGTTGCTGGCGACGACGGTTCCGTCAAGCCCCGACGATTTGAGGATACGGTTGGCTTCGAAGTGGCGGACGTTGTCGTCCGCAGTCGCCTTGCGATTCTTCCTCTCGGCAGCCTGGAGTTCCACGGTCCCCACAATCCCCTTGGATCTGATTCCATCATCATTTCGGGAATTGCGGAGCGTGTGGCGGCACGGACGGCCGGACTGCTGTTTCCGACAATCAGATTTACCCAATGTCCGGCGCACACGGCACAGTTTCGCGGGACCCTGTCGGTTCGCCCGGAAGTTATGACCCTGTACCTTGCGGACGTCCTGCGCAGTATTTCGCACCTCGGGTTCCGCAAGATTTTCGTCCTCAACGGGCATGACGGCAACATCGGGCCGGGACGCGGAGCCATTGCCGAAGTCGCAAATGAGATGAAAGATGTGGCGCTGCTGTTGGTTAGCTGGTGGGAATTTCTGCCTGGCGAGATGATGAAGACGTTGGCCATGTTTCACCAGGCCAACGGCGGTCACGGACATGGCGGGCCTCTGGAAACCTCTGCCGTGGCCGCGTTCCGAGCGGACCTGGTGCATCTGGATCTGGCCAAGGACTTGCCGGAACCGCCGGACCTCTCGGGCGGGTCGCCGTACTTTCTCGAGAAATCCACGGCGACAGGCTGGCCGGGATATTCCGGAAACGTCAGCGAAGCCTCGGCAGAGAAGGGGAAAGAGATTGTACGGATAAGTGAAGATGGAATCGTCAAACTTGTCGAGAATTGGTTGAAGCACGACCAAGTTCCCGGGAGTTGGTAGGGATGGCTTCGCGCAGCCCAGATCTTGGCTGCGATGAGTAGGGAATTCGGAGAATTGTGTTCCTGTGAGAGTGGAAGCAAAGTTGTGGCGAGGAATTCTGGTTACTGCCGCTGTTCTATTCTTGTGTTTCCTGTCCACAATCGCCGGACCGCAGAATCCAAGTTCCGGCCGGGCCCGGTCCCCGAAGGCTTCCAGCATGCTCTCGGAAGCCGAATCCGCTCTGGCACACGGAGAGCCGAGAAAGGCCATCGCAATTCTTTCCAGCCATCTCGAGGTTCACCCTAAGGACGTTCCCGCACGGTTGGCGCTCGGCCAGGCATACCTCATTGCGGGACAGAGCAACCAAGCCGCGGTCGAGTTCCAGACAGTCCTCGAGGAGGCTCCCGGTAATGTTAGTGCCCTGGCCTCGGTGGGCGAGATCTATCTCGATGAGGGCCAACTCGATAAGGCCGAGGCGATGCTGTCCCGCGCAGCCAGAGCCAGTGGCGGAGCGCCGCGTATTCGAATTGCGTGGGCACTCGTGCTCGCACGCCTGCATAGATACAACGAAGCGCAGGGCGCTTTAGCCGGTCTAACTCCGCCCAGTGAGCCTGAAGAACGCGTTGGCTTCTATCGGCTGAAGGCCTCGGTAGCATCGGGGCTTGGAAACTCCTCGGCAGCCGCAGCCGAAATAAAGAAGGCTCTTGCTCTTAAACCGGAGGACGCTGGTCTCATCAAGGCAGCGGCAGTGGCAGAGCTCAAATCCGAAAATTGGCGCCGTGCTCGAAGCTTGGCGGAGCCTCTGTTTTTCCGCACGCGCGACGCACAAGCCGGACTCGTTCTCCTGGAAGCCCAATTGGGAATGCATGAGGATTTCCATAAAACTCTGGAGTTGTTGCGCGCCGCGACTTTCGAACCCGCAGAGGAGTTGGCGTTTCGGCAGGGTTTGGCAGAGGTTCTGATTTCTCACAGCGAATTCTCCGCGGCTATTGAAGAGCTGAGAAGAGCAGTGGAGCTCGAACCTAACCGGGGCGACCTGGCCTACAACCTGGCTCTAGCGCAGTTCAAGGTGGGGCGTCTGGATGATTCGCTGGCGAGCGCAGAAAAGTGTAAAGCCTTCGGCGACACTGCCGATCTCGAAGACCTGCTCGGCGACATCCAGGAAGCGCGCGGTGACAATTTGGCCGCCGTGCGGAGTTACCAGGCCGCGGTGAAGCTGGCACCGAACGAGGAGAGGTATCGCTTGTCACTCGCAGTGGAACTGGTCCGGCACAAAAGCTTCGATGCCGCCAGGGTAGTTCTCAAGCAAGCTGAGGAGCGGTGGCCGAGATCCTGGCGAATCGAGCTTGCCTTGGGCATGGTGGAGTACTTTGCAGGAAGCGACCAGGACGCCAGCCGGATTCTCGTGCATGCTGCGGAACTAGCTCCCGAACCTGAGACCGCACTCGAATATCTGGGAAAGATTCAGTTGGATCAGGCTTCGGCTCCCGCGACCGCAGCCCTTGCGCAACTCTGCGGGTATTGTGACCGCCATCCTACGGATGGCAAGCTCGAGTACTACTGCGGAGCCTTGCTTTTCCGAAGAGACTACGGCTCCCAAGACAAGACGCATGCGGATGAGATTCTCCGCAGACTGCACACCGCGGCAACTCTTCTGGCCAAAGATGCCGCGCCGCATTGCCAGATTGGGAGAGTGAATCGATGGATTGAGCGGTGGAAAGAGGCGCGCGAGGAATCCGAAACCTGTGTGCGCTTGGATCCGAACGCCGCCGACAGCCACTATCGGCTGGCACAGATTTATCAGCACCTGGGAGAAGCGGAGCGATCGCAGCAGGAGATGACACTTTACAAAGCAGCCTCACAACGGATGGCCGATGAAAACGCTCGCCGTGATGAGACTATGAAGACCTTCCTCTACACCATTCAGAAGGGGACGCCGGACCAGAGGTGAGATGACGTCAGGGTTTGGACTTCTTTGCCGCGGAGGAATTTTCAGATCGGGATCCCGCCGCCTGAGGGTTCTTCGCCAGGCTGATCATGTTAGCAAAAAGGCGGTACGCGCCGGGCACCCCCTCCGGGAGCTGGCGGTAAAACGCGTAGGCGTTATAGATGTAAATACCCTTGCCGTACTTTGCGTAGAGTAGGCCGCCTTTTTGGGGGTCCTGACCGGGATCGTGGGTTTCCAGCAGTGGCTCGTAGGCTGTGTCCCAGCTCGCGAGAAACTTCGAGCCGCGTTCCTCCACCCAATTTTGAAAATCCTGAGCCGTGATCTGGTTAGGCCAGATGAAAACAGGGTTAGCCGGTGCGAGAATTTCGACCTTGGAATGCTCGTCGGTAACTTCTTCCGGATTAGGCCCCATTTTGTATGGAAAGGGACCGTAGTTGTGGTCGTATTCCTGCGTGTTGTATTGCACGATTAATACGCCACCATTTTTGACGTACTCGAGAATGCGTCCGTTGTAGGTTTTCAAGTCTTCGCGCGCAGCGTAGGCGCGAACGCCCAGGATGATGGCGTCGAATTTGGAAAGGTTTCCGCTGGCCAGGTCTGCTGCGGTTAGGAAATGAACGTTGATCCCGAGACTCGCAAGTGACTGGGGCACGTCATCTCCGGCACCCACGACGTACCCAACGTTGAGTCCCGGGGCCACTTTCACGTCCAGGCCGGTTCTGCGATAGGTGGATGGGCGATAAAGATTGTAGGGGCGCAGAGCCGGATAGCCCACAGTGTGATATCCCTCTTTGTATTCCTGTCCGTTATACGTCGCCACAGCGGTAATGGCGTAGGGCTTCTCCTCAAGACGAGCCGGAATCACGCGGAAGGTGAGAGTCTGGTCCTCGCCATCCTTCGCGGTCGAAAATTGTTGCTCCGGCGCCATCCAACCTTCCGGCAAGTCGAGTTTCACGGTTCCGGTTGCCGGACCTTTGACGTTGCTGTGAACCGTAACACTCAGGTCGAAGGATGTAGCGCTCAAGGGCACGATGCCTGCTTGCGGGGCTACGGAAACAGAAATAGCAGGCCCGACAATCAGCGGTTCGGCGACGGCTCCAGGCCCCGTGAGTCGAGTGATGGACTGAACGACCTGGGACAATTCGAATGGTACTCGGTTGAAGGAGAACTGCAGCCTGGCAGAAAGCGGATAGGGAAGAGCGGACAAATTAAGGTACTTCGAGTCCTGGATGTCGTAGTAAGCCTGCTCGATGTCTGGGCGCGTGAAATAGGGTCGGGTAAATCCAGCCTTCGGCGCACCATGCACGGCGAATCGTACATCCCGGGACTGGTTGCCTTTGAGCGTGCCGCCCGTTTGCTTTCCGGGATCGACCGTCCACGATTCGCCCGGCGGTGTTTCTAAGACTATAGTTTCCAGTTGCACGGGAACCTCGGTGGGGTTTGTGGCGTGCACCTTCACCCAGAATTCCTGTCCGGGAATAGCAACCCGAAAAGTCTCCGGATTCCGGAAGAAGCGGGCAAACGGTCCCGTCGGCTCTTTATCCGGAGCAACTGTGGCAAGAACAGAGATACCCAGGGACTCGGCAAGCGCATTCTCGAACTGCGTCTGCTTGATTTTGAGCTCATGTGTGACGTCGTACTTGGAGTCGGCACTTAGATCACTGGACGAGACTTTCTCGATCAGGTTGTTGGTGGCCTCGAGTCCTTCGGCTAGGGTAGAAGCAATGGCTTCCGGATGGTGCGGGGAGAAATCTTTCATGGCTTTATCGACGACTGCCGTGATCTGGTACAAGCCTTGCTTGATGAAGGACGAATCGCCGGCTTGAGCCAGGCTGGCAATACCCATGAGAGAAACGTCGATTCCGTCAAAGAATGAGGACTCCTTTTCGGAAACGGGAACCAGGGAAGCGAAGCGATGATAGAGGCTCGTCTCTGCCTCAGCTTGCGCCAGGCCGGTGCCGCCATTTTGCGACTTCTGGTGGCCGAGTCCGCGGCTGGAAACCTGGGCGTAGGTCAATCCCAGCAGGGGGTTGTACTGTCCTTCAGGAATTTCCACCGACGGGGAGAGGGCACCTTTTATGACGGTGCCGTCGGTGTAGTTGCGAAATTCGGCGGGGTAATATTTCCCGTCGGCGTAGTCGTAGATTCCTTTTTCCGTTACCGGCATGAACGGCACCCGCGCATAATCCTTGAGCGGTTTCCAGGGACGCAACCCTTCCTTCAACTGTTCAGGGAACATGGCAGGATCGCCGGCCGCCTGGAAAGCCTCCTGCGCCATCTGGCCGGCGACCTGGTGATTGCCGTGCCCGTCGGTCCGGCCCCCGACAAATACGGAGGTAATGACCAGCGGACGAGTGATGCGCACCACGCGAACCACGTCGCCCAACACCCGGTCGTGTCCCCACTTCTCGAGAGCTTCCTCCTTGGTTTTGGAGAATCCGTAATCACACACGCGGGTCCAGTACTGTTCCGCGCCGTAGTAGCGATCGGCCGCGAGAAGTTCTTCGGTCCGCACCAGCCCGAGCGCGTCAAAGTAATCGGAGGACATGACGTTGGCGCCGCCTTCACCCCGGTTTAAAGTCAGGAGCGTCACCGCTGCGCCCTGGCCCCGCGACTCATAGGTCAGCATGCCGCCATCCTCGTCGTCGGGATGGGCGGTGACCATCAGAAGACTGGCGCGAGTGTGCAGTTTTTGCAGACTCTGCCAAAGTGTGGCAGCGCCGCGGTCGAATGGCAATGGTTCTGCAGATGTCTCGGGGCGCAAGATAATCGAAGCGTGAGACTGCGCCTTCGCCGTCGCCGACCGAAATAGAAACGGCAGCGTGGATAGAATCACGCCCAGCAAGATAGGAATGAGCTTCTTGGATTGAGACGCCATTACTCCCTCTTCTCCTTGGTCTCTGGTATGTTTTTTTTGACGGACGATTTTACGTTCGCAAGGAACGTTGTCAA
>QIAU01000129.1 GCA_003225055.1 Acidobacteriota bacterium | reverse complement strand
AAGTGTGCAAGCTGTTGATTTCAGAGCCGGACAGAATTTTGGCGAGGCACACCGGTTGGGTTGTACGCTGTAGGTGAAGAACGCGCTGTGATTGTCGTTGAACCGGTGGTCGTACCGACCGTTATACCGCCAATCGAAGTATGGGGTTGGGATCTCCTGGGCTGGCTGTGCCCCAAGAGGCACTAGCAGGTTCAGTTCGCTAATCAAGCTGCCGACCGAGCTTGAGGTGTGCTCGCGCTGCCGTTCCAACGCGAAGAAGAGGAAATCCTTGTCCTGGCGAACAGGACCACCGATCGCCCCCCCGAACTGCTGTCGGCAGAACTGCGGCGTCGGGTTGCCAGCCTTCTTGGAGAGGAAGTCGTTGGCGTTGAGAGCGGTTTCGGTGTCGTAGAAGTACGCCGAACCGTGATAGCTATTCGTCCCCGACTTGGTGATCATGCGATCATCAGCCGAACCCTATATCGGCTGTTTATGTACCGTATGTGGTACAATTACTTGTGGCGGACAAGCGCAAGCAACCCCAAGCCCATGAGGGTGGAGAGGAAGCCAGCCTCAGACAAGGCAAACGAGTCCAAGCCGTCTTCTATCGGACTGAGGCTGGCGGTGAGCCGGTTCGGGAGTGGCTGAAAAGCCTGTCTTACCGTGAGGATCGCAAGCGAATCGGCGAAGACATCAAGACAGTCGAGTTTGGGTGGCCGGTGGGAATGCCGGTATGCCGCTCTGTAGGCGGTGGCATTTACGAAGTGCGGTCAAACCTGGCCCAAAACCGGATTGCGCGCGTGCTGTTCTATTTCGACAAGAATGGCCGAATGGTGCTCTTACATGGGTTCATCAAGAAGACCCAGAAGACGCCTGAAGAAGATTTGGAGTTGGCGCGGCGGAACAAGAAGAAACATGAGAGGTCGCAATGAAGACAAAGAAAAAGAATGGCGTAGTCGAGCATACTGGTTCGACTTTTGACAGTTTCTTGGAAGAAGAAGGCATCCGAGAGGAGGTCGAGGCGGTTGCGGTCAAGCGTGTGATCTCGTGGCAGCTTGCAGAAGCTATGCGGAAAAACAAGAAAACAAAACAGGCACTCGCAAAAGAGCTTAATACGAGCCGATCTCAGCTTGACCGTCTGCTAGATCCGCAGAATATTGCCGTTTCTCTTGACACGATTACCCGCGCTGCCAAAGCCCTTGGCAAGAGGTTGATTATTCGGATTGCTGACGCCAAAGCAGGCTGAGACCCCTGAGCCTAACTCCCCGTCAATTTTCGCTAGCGGGTCAGTTTGAATTGTGCTGTCGTTTCCGAAAACTCCGTCCGGCCTGAAAACGCAGAGGTTCTAATCATTTGTGAGATCATGGTGGCTCCCACGATGAGCTCTCTTTCCCTCGCCCTTTTCGCTTTTGTGGCCTCCAGTTTTCGGTCCCGCGCCGCCCTGCAGGCGGAGATCCTCGCCCTTCGTCACCAGCTTGCGGTTTTCCAAAACAACGTGCCGCGCCGCTTGCGCCTCCACCACGGCGACCGCCTCTTGTGGATTGTGTTGTTGCGAGTCTGGTCCGGTTGGCGGCGATGTCTGCACCTGGTTCAACCCGACACGGTCCCGCTGGCACCGCAGAGCTTTCGCCTGGCATTGGACCAGAAAATCGCGACGCCTTCTTGGAAGACCGGAAATAGCGGCAAACATTCGTGATCTCATTCGGCGCATGCAACAAGCTAATCCCTTGTGGGGTGCGCCGCGGATTCACGGAGAACTGCTGAAGTTGGGAATTGCAGTGGCGCAATCTACAGTGGCCCGATATTTGCTACGGCCCCGCAAACCGCCTTCGCAAACCTGGCGAACTTTCCTGACCAATCATCTGGCGCAGACGGCAGCCATCGATTTTTTCACGGTGCCGACGGCGACCTTCCGGGTCCTGTTCGTCCTGGTAGTCCTCTCGCATGAGCGACGCCGGGTGGTGCACTTCGGGGTGACGGAACACCCCACCGAGGACTGGGCCCTGCAGCAGATGCGGGAAGCGTTTCCCTGGGACGACGCGCCACGATACGTGCTGCGTGATCGAGATGCCATCTACGGACGAGACTTCGCCGACTTGACCCGAGACATGGGAATGGAGAAAGTGCTCACTGCGCCGCGATCCCCTTGGCAAAATCCCTATGTGGAGCGGCTGATCGGTTCCATTCGCCGCGAATGTTTGGACCATGTGATCGTGTGGAATCAAGGATCCTTGTGCCGCATTTTGCAAAGTTACTTTGCCTACTACCAGCGCTCCCGAACTCACCTCGCCCTGGCCAAAGACGCCCCTGAGTCGAGAGCCGTGGAGAAGCCGCAGCACGGGCGCATCGCCGTGATTCCTCAGGTCGGAGGACTTCACCACCGATACCAGCGCCAAGCGGCATAGTTGTCCCCAGACGAATTTTAGCTTCCCGTTCGGGTCTCAGCCAAAGCAAACTCTCGCGGCCCAACACCGCATTTCCTGCCGGCGACACCTCCTCACTTGCACTCGCCGATTTGGGATTAGGGCCAGAGTTGCTTCGCCCTTTCAAGCTGGCCTCGATCCGAGATCAGTTTTCCAATCAGAGCGGACAGAGTTTTCGGTAATGACAGCCGAGCAATGGGCGTGCATTAGAGCGATTTTTCGCTGTTGTACCGTATCCGCGGGAGCGGCGTCCTGCGAAAGGGTCAAGTTGCTGAGTAATTCTTTGATGTCGTCAACAAGGACAAGTTGTAATCCTGTGCAGTCTGGTGGGACGTCGGTCTGGTTTTGACGGGGTAAGACGACCCGTCGTATGCCGGCATGTCGAGCAGCAGAAAGCTTTTCCGGGATACCTTCCACGCGAAGGATGCGCCACTGGTTGTCCCTGATATCGATGTCACCTGTAAATGCTGTGTATGGGTCGAATTGCCATTTCCTACCACTGCTGTACATTGCCATCGCAGCACCGACTGTAATGGAGCTGCCGGAATACGTTGCATCAGTTTGGTCAGCGCTGAAGATGATGTCCTGGTCGGTACCGAGCCAGCCTCGGCTCTGGAGGGCTCCACGCGCTCGGACAACTGCTGACAAAAAGGTTTCTTGTGTCGTGACGACTGTCTTAACTTCACCCGAACCGGGCTGCAACATTGTTCGCACTGGCAGGACGACTCCAGTCCGATGGGGCTGGGTTATCAATAGGCACTTGACAGTGCCCAGTTCTTGACGGGCGCAGAGTGCGTCGAAACATGAGGTCAGCATCTCCGATATTGAGGGGACCTGCTTTCGTAGTTCATCTACGAAGGCCGCAAGCTTTTCCCTTGGCTGGGAACTTGAACGCCTGATCTTGTCCAAACAGCCGTTCGCCTGCAAAAGGGCAAGGGCTTGAGAGGCTTTGGGCTGGTCCGGAATGCGCGCTCCGACTGTCGTCAAGTCCTCCCGAGTGAGAAAGAGGAAAGCCGCAAAGAGATCATTTATGGCAACGACCTGGGCAGTGCGATTCTTTATAAACGCGAGTTCTGCACTGTAGACCTCTTGATTCGGCGGATCGCGATCAACGAATTCCTGAAGAGCAAGCAAAACCGGTTCGTCCCAGATGCTCTTGTAAAAGTCGGCCTGAAAAATTCCCTTATATACTTCCTTAATTATTTGCGTCGGTTTTTGGGATAATGCCGCAGAAAGACGGTAGGCATTAAGCTTACCGGCTATCGCGCTGAGTTGAGTATTCATTTGCTTTCCGAAGTTGACAAAAGCTCTTGGGGTAACAATCGAATTTGAGCGACATCTTCTTCCGTATGAGTCGTCTTCGTGAGCACTGTCGCTTCCTGATTTTTTATAGTTGCGTGCTCGCCGGTAGTCTGCTTTCCGTCCTTGAACCGTATTTCAGCGTCGAACTCTACGAACGGAACGGCGTGCAAGAACAGAAGGATCAATTTGGCGTCCTGGTAATCGTAGGAAAGCGTTGCGATAGCGTTGTTGTCCTCCGTAACCAAAGCGACTGCTTCCTGCTGAGATTCTGTGTCGGCAGCAAGCGACAAAGTATGATGGACTTGAGTCGATAGCTTGCTAAGAGGAATCTTGCGAGCAAACGCGAGAATCGGGGCAGTTGGCTTGGCCTTGGATGAAATAGCCAGATGGAATCCCGCCTTTTCCGCTTGAGCGGTTAGATAACCGAGAACATCAATTTGGCCGAGAGAACGTGACTCTCGAATCAAACGCATAAACAAGTCAGCCATGCGCGACTGAGGCACGGTGCGATCAGACCGCTCCCAGTTGTACAGCGATTGGCGTGTGCATCCGAGAAGAGCGGCGAACTGTTCCATGGGGAGCCCTAACTCTTTACGAAGATGTTTGATATCGTCTGGTCGCAGATAGAACTCCGATTGCTTTTCTTGCAACAAAGCTCTCCATCGCACTGTCTCATTCGGATCGAAGTGTTCTGCGCCACAACGGTCACACACTCCAATTCGGGCATTCTCCACGACGAGTGGATAGCCCTTCACTTTCGTTTTGTACTCAGGAAAAATCTTTTCCAGAACTGCGCCCTGGCCACACTCCTGGCATTTGTAGCCAAATGCAACCCTCGGCATAGCGGTTCTCCCTTTATCGAATTTCTTACTGTTGTTCATGAGCAGTTATGAAGAAGTAGAGCGTTTGGGAGTCAGCGTCCCGAATTAATTTGCCGCAGGTGTAAAAAGGAAATCCTTGCCCGTCAACTCCGAGAATTGTGTATTTGCAACCATCAACCGCAGTGCACAACTCATCCGGTTCCACCTTGTGAATTGCGTCTGCGCTCAGAACGCAATGCTCCATGTCCTCTGGTTGAAAATCACCTTCTTCAATGAAGAGTTGCACTTTCTTCGAGTAGTTATATTGTCTCGATGAAATCAATGTCTTTATGATCCGGAGCCTTCTGCCCGGTCGATGCCCCGGTCCTTTCTTCTTCATCCTCGTGCTCCTGATCAACTCTCACGCTAGTCAATGTAAAATATTTTACATTCCATGTCAAGCATTCTTGTAAAATATTTTACGTATAGTTGTAATACATTGAAAATTAGCCATTTGCTGGCATTAGGTTAGGCTGAAGCCTAGGATGATCGAGGACGAAACCGCAAGGAATTGGCTGGCAGGACATCGACAGCCACCGGAACCGACTTCGATGCTGACGGGGACAGAGATACTCTGCTATTTGAATATCGTTACGCAAACCGCGGGACGTTGCGTGTCGAGGAATCGAGGAATCGCGATTATCAGCGGGAACAAGTCCGACGGTGCATTTAAGCCCAGCTCCTTGCGGGCCCTACACGGTTACCAATTTGGCTCCGAGCGACTTGACCGAGCCTGAAGCGGATAGGTGTGTCGCGATTATCACGAGCGGTGGGGCGGTGGACCGTCAATCGGCTGCACGAGAACTCGGGCGCCAATGCATTGGTGGTGGTGCGCACTCCGTCACTTCGCCCCTCCGCACGTATTGTGCCTGTCGAAAACCCCGAAGTGTCTGAGCGGACGGGAATTATACTTCTTTCATAATTCTCTCCTACGATGTTCATTTCTGTGATGAGACTCCTCGCCGCTCTGGGTTCGATCTTCCGCTCACGCGCTGCCCTCCAGCTGGAAAACCTGGCTCTGCGCCACCAAATCGGTGTGCTATTGCGGTCGGCGAGAAAACGGCGCCAGTTGACTCCGCTGGACCGTCTATTGTGGGTCGGGCTCTCCCGTATCTGGCGCGACTGGCGCTCGACGCTGGCCATCGTCAAGCCCGACACGGTCGTGGCCTGGCATCGCAAGGGGTTTCGTCTGTTTTGGACCTGGAAGGTGCGGCGCGGGCGAGCCGGACGACCAGTCGTTGCGCGCGAGATCCGAGATCTGATCCGCAAGATGTGCCGGGAGAATCCCGGGTGGGGTGCACCCCGCATCCACGGCGAGCTGCTGAAACTCGGCATCGACATCGGGGAGACCAGTGTCAGCAAATACATGATGCGCGGCCGCAAACCACCGTCGCAGACCTGGCGCACATTCCTGGAGAATCATGCCCAGCAGCTGGTCTCCATCGACTTCTTCACCGTACCCATCCTCCGTTTCCAGGTTCTTTACGTGTTTCTGGTATTGGCCCATGATCGTCGTCGCATTCTGCATTTCAACGTGACCGCAAACCCCACCGCCGAGTGGACCGGGCAGCAACTGCGGGAGGCTTTTCCATTTGACCAGCTCCCGCGTTACCTGCTGCGCGATCGCGATGCGATCTTCGGCCAGGACTTCCGAGAACAGGTGCGAGACATGGGAATCCAGGAAGTGCTGTCCACGCCGCGCTCGCCTTGGCAGCGAGCCTATGTCGAGCGGGCGATTGGTTCCATTCGGCGTGAGTGCCTCGATCATGTGATCCTGTGGTTTCCGAAAACTCCGTCCAATCTGAAAAGACAGAGGTTCCGATCGTTCGTGAGATCATGGTAGCGACCACGATGAGCTCTGTTTTCGTTGCCCTTTTCGCTTTGGTAGCCTCCAGTTTCCAAACCCGTGCGGCCTTGCAGACGGAGATCCTCGCCCTTCGTCACCAACTGACGGTTTTCCAAAAGAACTCCCCGCGTCACTTGCGCCTCCACCACGGCGACCGGCTGTTGTGGGTTGTGTTGTATCGATTCTGGTCCGGCTGGCGGCGATGTCTGCAGATGGTTCAGCCTGACACTGTCCTCCGCTGGCAGCGCCGAGCTTTCGTTTGGTACTGGGCACGGAAATCGCGGCGTGCTCCTGGAAGACCCGAGGTGAGTCGGGAGATTCGCGATCTGATTCGGAACATGAGCCAAGCCAACCCCTTGTGGGGAGCACCCCGCATTCACGGAGAATTGCTCAAGTTGGGAATCGAGGTCGCGCAATCGACGGTCGCCAAATATCTGCTGCGAAGCCGAAGACCGCCCTCCCAGACTTGGCGAACCTTCCTGCGGAATCATGTAGGGCAGATGGCCTCGATCGACTTTTTCACGGTTCCCACCGCAACCTTTCGGGTGCTGTTTGTCTTCGTCGTCCTGTCGCATGAGCGACGGCGTGTAGTGCACTTCCAGGTGACCGAACACCCCACCCAGGAGTGGACCATGCAGCAGATGCGGGAGGCGTTTCCCTGGGACCAAGTACCCAGATATCTGGGGCGCGATCGAGATGCGATCTACGGTCAAGACTTCTCGGTCATGACGAAAGGCATGGGGACGGAAGAAGTGAGGAGCGCGCCCCGAGTGCCCTGGCAGAATCCCTACGTGGAACGGCTGATCGGTTCCATTCGCCGCGAATGTTTGGACCATGTGATCGTATGGAATCGCCGCTCATTGCGCCGAATTCTGCAAAGTTATTTTGCCTACTACCACCGCTCCCGAACTCACCTAGCCCTAGCCAAGGACGCCCCGGAGTCGAGAATAGTTGAAAAGCCGGAACAGGGGCGCGTCGTAGTGATTCCTCAGGTCGGAGGACTTCACCACCGATACCAGCGCCACGTCGCTTAGGTGGTCCTCGCAAGCCGATGGCGCCGAAGTTTGGTTTTGCTTCTGCGAATACAGCCTCCTCTCAGGGTCTTGTGAGCCCAAGGCACACTCTTCGCACCGAGACCGAAGTTCTTCGTGTCTACAAACTCCTCACTTGCGCCCGCGGATTTGCGATTCAGAACACAGTGGCTTCGCTGCTTCGAGGTAGCCTCGATCAGTTTCTCCTCGGAGAAAGTTCGATATATGCAGATGGGATTTTCGGCAATGACAGGATCTTTTCCCCGGACGCGCGCGTTTCCTTTTCCTGGCTCATCTCGCATAAAGGGCGAAGTGGACTGCGCATGGAGGGATGCCAACATGGATTGCGAGTGTGCCAATTTAGTTTGTCTCAACGAAGGGTTCACCCCAGCGAGGTGTGCCGTAAGTGTGCCGTACGCTTCGAGCCCATATGCGCTAATACGGGCTTTTTGCTACTGCCGACAAGTGCTTCCGTGCGGGCTTGGTTGTGCGTAAATCACTGAAAAGAATGGTGAGCGCGGAAGGAATCGAACCTTCAACCTACTGATTAAGAGTCAGTTGCTCTGCCAATTGAGCTACGCGCCCTTCTTGGAACTTACGACGAAGGCTTCTCGGATGGTTTGCAATCTCACCACCAGACAGAACCAGACAGTTCTGCCCGCGAAATTAGGTACAATACTGATATTATCGTAGGGTTCGCTGACGTCGCAACCCGGGCGGCGGCAGCGCAGGACATCGGCTCTGTCGAAGACACTTTCTCCTCGTCAAAACTCTCGAGACCGGGGATGTCCCGCGAAGCACGGGTGGCGAGAGAGAGTGCTGGTGTCTACTACTATCCCTTCTGATCCGCTAACGAGGTGTGTGCCGATTCGGTGACTCCCGCTGTCCCCTTCCTGCGAAGCGGGGTTTCGTCGACCAGGATGGGCGGTCTGCGCTCTACCGTTCCAATGATCGGAGCCTCGTTCCCCTGCCGCAGAACGATGAAGCCATGCGAAGCGCACAGACTATCGATCAGGTTCTGCTGTCTACCGCTAAGGACCTGCTGCGGCAAAGCGTCGAAGTGCCGAAAGATCCACATCAAGTAAAGACGCTGCCAAAAAGTCAGTCTGATGTAGCGCGGTCCGAGCGGGGTCAGCACACGGAGCACTCCATCGGATAATTTCTCCATCCACATGACGGGCCTGCCTGAATTCTTAAGATCAGACAGCCGCTACCATAGCAATTCAAGGGCCGCTTTATGGCACCTGCTGCCAAGCCTGGGGAAGGCTTATTTTTTGAGCCTTTCTCAGGGACAGCAGTCACGAATCAGGGACATTTCTGCACAAGACTCGGTGCAATCTAAGGGTTTTGCTCTAAGGGTCAACTGCCTGTCGAGCACAAGATCGCAGCCTTTTCCAGTTTTCCTCTGGGTGAGTCGTCCACGGTATCTAGATTTCCGACAGCACTTCGAAGCGGTCGATCTTGGCGGCTATGCCGAAATTTCCCTGGGCTGGACTATTTTCCACACGTATGACCGAGGCTTGGCAGCAAACCCAACGTCTTTCGCCAAACATAAGTTCTGACGGCAAAACCAGGACCATCTCCAGCTGCGCGCCTTCCGCGATCTTGGAATCGGTGTACAGAAAAACGCCTCGCGAGCTCAGGTCGCGCGTGTGTGCGTTTTCCTGGACAGTGCCATCGCTGGATTTGATCGAAACAGCAAGGTGCACCGCCACGCGCTGCCGCGCCCGCTTATCAGTCGACTGCTCCGGCATAGAAAGTTGGGCAAGAGGCTAACACGAGAAAGAAAGAAAACCAACCAGCGACGCATTAAATTTTCGAATTACGGAATTGACGAATTTTCGCATTACCTGAACCCGTACTGCCAGGATCCTGGCCGCTTCCTAGAAAGTAAATCTGACGGCGATTTCGATATTACGCGGACCGCCGCCGCCCAGGTATGGGTTCTGAGCACCCACATCCGGGGTCACGGTGAGTGGCAGGAATCCCTGCCCCCGCCCGGCCGCATCCAGGCCATTGCTGGTCCAATCCACGACATCATTCGGGTTGAGAGGATTCGAGAAATTGGGATGGTTGAACACGTTGAAGACGTCTGCCCGAAGCTGCATGTTCACCCGTTCGCTAATCTTGGTGTCCTTGGTGAAAGCCACGTCAAAGTTGCGGTAATGCGGTCCGTAGAATTCATTTCGCCTCAGTGTTCCAAAGTGCGGCACTCCCGGGCACTCCCCCACTCTGCCTTTGAATACCGGAGCTACGGAGCACGGGGCTTGGAATGCCGACAGGTTAAGAAATGCATCCGGCGCCTGCGTCCCGGCAAAAGGATTGCCCACCAGATCGGGGCGCTCGACGAATTCACCGACGGGGTGGTCGGGAGTAAGCTGCATCGTATTGAAGACGTTGAAGTCGTTAACGTTGAACGGCATGCCGGTCGACAACGAAAGCATGCCGTCCAGACGCCAACCCGAAGTTAGCCAAGGCGCAGTGTGACTCTCGGGCAACTGATAATTGAACAGCCAGGAGAACCGGTGCCGCGCATCAAAATTCGAGTTGCCGCGATTTGACTTGGCATTGAAGGAATTGTCGGGCAAAGCGGCATTGGGCACATAGTCCTGGCCATCGCTCGCGGTATCGATGGAATGCGAGTACGTGTAGTTTAGAGCGGAGGAAAGCCCGTGCAGGTTGCGCACGTTGAGCCGCGCCTGCAGTGAATTGTAAGCGGACGATGCCGAGGACTCAAACTGATTGACAACGCCAAATTTTGACCCCGTGGGCGTGAACGGCCCCAGGTCGAATGGCCGCACGCCGGTCAACGGATTGGGCTGGTTGATATCTCGAAAACGGAACAACTTGCGTCCTTGCGATCCTACGTAGCCCAGCGTCGCGGCCGTCCGGGCTCCCAGTTGCTGCTCGATGTTGAGATTATAGTTTTGCACGTAAGGCGTGCGCAGCTTCTGGTCGACCGTAAACACATCACTGGCTGTGAAGTCGGAAAACACGGGGCCCGTGCACGTGAGTGAGCTCGTGCCGGGCACTGGAATCTGGCCAGCCCCGCACGGTGCCGGGTTTACAACCAGGGCATTGGCGGCCGGGGAGCTGGCGAACAGAATCGGGCGGGTTCCTACGCTGTTGAATAGCGGTCCAGCATTCGACGTATTAAATGGCAACTGCCCGGCGAAGAAATCCTGAGAGAAAGAGTCGTAGGCAACACCCCAGCCTGCCCGCAGTATGGTTTTGCCGCGGCCGAACGTGTCGTACGCTACCCCGACGCGCGGCGAGAAATTCTTCTGATCCTTGGGATACAGGCTGCTCGGCGCGCCGCTAGCGCCCACTTGCTCCAATCCGATACTCGGGCTGAAGATGCTGAACAAGTCGTCCCTTTCACCAATCACGCCAAAGTAATCCCAACGAACACCATAGTTGATGGTTAATCTACGCGTGTAGCGGAAACTGTCCTGCAAATAGAAAGCATGATTGTTCTGGAAGGTGTTGCGATGAGAGTCGCCGGCCACACGGCTGCCGCCCGTGATTCTGCCCGCCAGGAAATTATCTAGAGCTGTTGCAGTGACGATTCCGGTGATGGGATCTACGGTGTCGCTGAAAATGAGATTGCCACGGTGGTTGGCATCGAAAAACTGAACCACCGAAGAGCGCCGGAATTCATAACCGACTTTCCAGTTGTGTTTCCCGGCGCTATAGGAAAAACTGATGAAAAACTGCCCGGTTTGGTCCACGCGCCCCCGCGGCACCGACTTGTTGGCGCCAATCTGCGCGTAGGGGCCGACTGCGATGACCGGCAAGCCAAAGTCATTCGGGTTGCTGGTCGTATTCAGACCCAGCGAGGCTGGATCGAGTGTGCTGTCCTCGGGCGAGAAAGTTTCCTTGAACTGATCCCAGCCGCCTCGTACCTCGACGAGCGCCCTGGATGAAATCACGTGAGTTAGCGAAAGGGACGCAACCTGAACCTGCGTGGGAACGACTGTGTTGTAGCCGGGCAGCAGATTGCCGCCCACGATGGCCAACGGTGCGCTCTGATTGCTCTTGCCGAAGAAGTAGCGGCCAGTCACCAGGTCATTCTTATTCAGGTGATGATCGATTTTGGCGATGCCGCTATGCAAGCGATTCCTGGCAAGGTTCGTGGTCTCGACGGTCTTTGGCGTATCGCTGCCCGGAGCACCATCGCCGAAGGCTGGGTAGGGCGCTCCATTCGTCCACGGATTCAGGTTCAGAATGTTCTGAATAATCGGATTAATTCCACCGGCGGGCGTATGCAACGCAATCTGCTCCTTGGTGGGAATGGTCGCGGGCGCCGGAATGCCGACTTTTTCCTGCTGTCCTTCATAGGTCAGAAAGCCAAATGTCCTGTCCCGCAAGATAGGCCCACCCAGTGAGCCGCCATACTGGTTATTGTGAAAAATATTGGCCGGAGCCGGCTTCTGGTTGAAGTAATTACGAGCATCCAGGTTATGGCTGCGGAAATATTCGAAGAAGCTGCCGTGCACACCGTTGGTGCCCGACTTGGTCACAATATTGACGATCGACCCCGAGTTGCGCCCATACTGGGCCTCCGTGTTATTCAGGAGTGCCATGTCCTGGATTGCGTCCACCGGCAGCAGGGTCGCAGGGATTTTTAACACTCCGCCTTCGTTGATGATCGGATCGTTGCGGAAGCCGTCGTTCATGTCGGTGCCATCAAGCAGGAAATTATTGGAACGTCCCCGGTTGCCATTCACGGAGAAAACACCGAACGATTGCGGGGAGTCGTTGACGGCACTGGGATCGGCATTCGATCCCGGAATCATGGTGAGGAGCTTGGTGTAATTGCGTCCATTCAGCGGTAGTTGAGTGATCTGGGAAGCTTCCAGCGTCCCCCCCAGAGTATTGCTAAGCTTATCAACTGGGGGAACTTCGGCTTCACTTTCGATCTTCTGGTTAGTCTGACCCGGCGTTAGGGTCACGTTGACGCTTTCCGGATTGCCCACGCCAACGTGAATCCCGGTCAGGGTTTGGGTCTGGAATCCGTCCTTGCTGATGGTCAGCTTGTAGTCGCCGAGCGGGAGTTCGGGGAAGCTGTAATCGCCGTTGGCGGCGCTGACCGTGTCGCGGGCCAGACCGGTGCCCACGTTGGCAGCATGTATCTTGGCATCCGCAACTGTCGTCCCGGTACTGTCGGCCACAGTTCCCACAATGCCTCCACGAAACGTCTGCGCGGCCAAAGTGGCCGCGGCCACAATAACGAAGGCAAGGCTCTTCCCCACTGTCATGAATTCCCCCTCATTGCGCACGAAATCACAAAGCTGCCCGTTGGCGGCCGCAACGTTGGAATTTGGGCTTCTTTGTGAACTGGGAATTATATCGTTGTCAGGGGAATGCCGCTTGATGGCGATAACGACTTAGGCACGGCTAAGGCCAGGAGCAAGCAAAAAACCGGGCTCCGTCCTATTGTGGATGGAGCCCAACAAGAAATAATTGTTAGAACGTGAACTTGGCTGCCAGTTGAATACCGCGAGGGCCGCCGCCGCCCAGGAATGGGTTGCCGACACCGACGTCGCCGGTAGCTCCGAGCGCAAATCCGCCGTTACCTACTTCGCGATTCCCGATGATATGGAAACCGCAACCTGATCCGCCGTTGCAAACGGGGTTGGAGGGACCCGAGGCCGGATCTGCGATGAACGCTGGCAGGTATGGACTAGCAAAATTCGGATGGTTGAGAATGTTGAAAAACTCAGCCCGAAGCTGCAGGGTCACCCGCTCGCCTAGCTGGGTATCCTTGTAAAGAGCAAAGTCCCACTGTTTGTAATTAGGACCAATGAGCGATCCACGCCGCATGTTTCCGAAATGCCGAGTTCCAATGATGCAGTCGCCCGCGGTACCGGTCAATGTGGTGGAGTCAACATCAACCGTACACGGAATAGCCAACGAGCTTAGGTCGATAAAGTTGAATGGATTGCCGTTGTGATACACGATCGGCCCAACCACATCCGGTCGATCAAAGGCGTTGCCGCTGCCGCTGTAATCATCTTCGAAGTTGTAATTGAAGTGGAAAGGCTGACCGCTCTGCAACGTCAGCGTGCTATCGAAACCCCATCCGCTCTTTAGCCTAGCCCAGCTGCCGCTCGCCTTGGGGAACTGGTAGCCGAAAATCCAAGTGAACCGGCGGCGAATGTCAAAATTCGAGTTCCCGTATTCAAGCTGCGGTTGGGTACTGTCGTTCGGCTGAGCTGCATTCGGTTCGAAGTCTTCCCCGTCGCTCGAGTTGTCTAGCGAATGCGACCAGACGAAGTTGACGATGGACGTCACACCATGCCAATGGTTCACTCGCAGGCTCGTCTGCAACGCGTTGTAATTGGATTTACCTGTAGACTCTTCGTTCAGCATGTAATACGCACCGTACGTATTGTTACGGAATGGGCGGGCGTCGGCACCAAAGTCTTCGATGCAACCACAGGCGACGTCTGCGGCATTAATCTGCGCGGCACTCGGCTGGTTCAGATCACGGAAGCGCCATAGCCGGTGGCCTTGGGAGCCCACGTACCCGACCTGCAACACAACGTTATTGGCAATCTGTTGTTGGACGTTCAGGTTGTAGTTTTCCATGTAGGGATTGTGAATATGTGGGTCGAAAGTGAATGTATCGCACTCGAAACCACAGCCGCCGCTTGTACTCCCGTAAACAGGTGCCCCCGCGGCGATGACACCGGGCACCGCACCAGCCGATGAAATTGGCGCCGGTCCTACATTGTTATAGGCCGGCCCGGGAGCAAAGAATGGGGCATAAGGCAGATGGCCGAGAAAGAAGTCCTGAGAAACGGCGTCGTAGAACATACCGAACCCCGCCCGGATTACAGTTTTGCCGCGGCCGGTTACGTCCCAGGCGGCGCTCAGGCGCGGCGCAAAGCTGGCCTTGTCCGGCGTGTACAGCTGGCTCAGTCCTCCCTGGCCCGCCTGGGTCAGGGTGAAAGTGGCATTGGCAGGATCGAAGTTAGTGATGCCGCTGAATAGGTTATTTTTCTCCTTTACCAGTCCGAAGTAGTCCCAGCGCACCCCGTAATTCAGCGTGAACCGCGGTGTGACACGGTAGCTGTCCTGAACGTAGAGGCCGTAGCTGTTTTCGGAGGTGTGGCGCAACGAATAACCGGAGTACTGGAAGCCGCTATCCACGAAACCTGAGAGGAAGTCATCCCTTGCCGTAAACGGTTGCTTCGTCACTGGGTCCGTGTGCCCAGTGAATTTGAGCCTGCCCCGGAAGTACTTATTAAAATTATGCTGCACGCTGGTGCGGCGAAATTCAAAACCCACCTTCACGTCATGCTTGTTCAACTTCCAGGAGAAGTTGTCGAGCAACTGGTTATTGGTGTCCACGCGGGAGCGCGGATCGCCCGATGTGGCGCCCAGTTGGGCAACCCCAGTCACCAGTATGATCGGCAATCCCTCATCGGCCACCCCCGAACCTGTGCTCATCCCGATCGAACTGGGACGAAATGCGCGATCCTCGGGAAAGAATCCCTCTGCAAACCGGTTCCATCCATAGCGCAGTTCATTAACTTTATTGGTCGAGAACACTTTTAAATAGGAGAGTGACACCAGCTGCACCCGAGTGGGCGTCGCCGTGTTGAATCCCGGAAGTTGCCCGCCGCTGGCCGTCAGCGCCAGGGGAAACGACTGATCGCTGTCGCCGAAATAGTACCGGCCAGTAATCTGGTTACTTGCATTGAAGCTGTGATCAATCTTCGCAATTACACTATCCACCCGGTTGGACGAAGGCGACGTCACTGAAGCATTGAAACTCTGACCGGAAACATTTGGCGCGGGCCAGGGATGCCTTGCCAACAGAGCCGCAATCACCGGGTTCGTAGTTTGACTCGGGTCCAGGGAACCATCGGGTGCTGTACCGGTCGGAACGTTCGCTAAGGTCACCACCCCAACTTTTTCGCGTTGCCCTTCGTAATTCAGAAAGAAGAAAGTTTTATCTTTCACAATTGGTCCGCCCAACGACCCACCGAACTGATTATTGTGGAACCCTGCTTTCGGTTGAGAAGCGAAGTTAAAGAAGTTTCGTGCATCAAGGGCGCTGTTGCGGAAATATTCGATTAGCGACCCGTGTAAATCGTTAGTCCCGCTCTTGGTAACGATATTGATTACTGCGCCGGCATTACGCCCATACTCCGCCTCGAAGTTGGAAAGCACGCGGAGTTCGGCGACGGCGTCAATAGGCAAAATTGTGGCCGGGGTGCCGAAAACACCTGCTTCGTTGATGGCCGGATCGTTACGGTACCCATCATTCATGTCCGTGCCATCGAGCAAGAAGTTATTGGAGCGGCCACGCGCTCCGTTCATGGAGAAGATTCCGAATGACCCGGGCGAGTCCGTAATCTGATCGGGAGAGCCGCTAATTCCAGGAGTCAGGAAGATAAGCTTTTGATAATCACGCCCATTGACCGGCAGGTCTTTGACCTCGCCAGCAATGTAGGTACCGCCTAGCGTGTCGGTCGTGGTTTCCACTTGCGGAAGCGTCTCGCTGGAGACTTCCACGGTCTCCGATACCTGACCCGTTTTGAGTTGGGCGTCGACCCGCCTTTCCACCGCCACGTCGACCACGACTCCAGTCGTCACTGCAGTTTGAAAGCCACTCTGCGAAACCGTTACCGTGTAGGTGCCAATCGGCAACTCCGGAATGCTATAGCTGCCGTCGGCGCTGGTCTGGGTCGCGCGTTCTAGCCCGGTGGCGACGTTTCTCGCCGCGACCTTGGCGCCAGAAACTACCGCGCCCGACGGGTCCATCACCGTGCCCAAGATGGTTCCGCGGAAGGTCTGCGCCGCCAAGGTGGCTGCAGCCAGCACGACAAAGGCCAGCATCAGTACTCTCATAACTCTTCTCCTTTGTGTCACACACCCCGCAGCCAGCAGCCAGCAGTCGCAATCTTGCGGCTGCAACGGCACGTCCTGTCTTGTGGTTCCGGGAATTATATCCTCGGAAACACGCATTTCACCCCTGGGAATAAAAGGAAGCAACCGGCAATCGTTTCCCAATTTGGGCTATACGGTAGCAAAACCCTCCCAGATCTGGACTAGCGCTTCCACGCATGGCATGGTGGTAGCCGCCAGGGCAGCGAGGTAATCATCCCGGCATTCTTCATTGACGTATCCATCCGCCACCAGGCCATTTTTGTGCTACAAAGACTCGATAAGTCTGCTTGTGATCCAAGAAAGAGGCGCCCACGCCGGGAATGCCGGTTAGTTCTCATGGAGAACAAGTCACCTAGCAGGGTCCCCATTCGCGGGGTACTTAGCTCCATTCTCGTGCTGGCTCAGGTTGCGCTTACTAGCCCCGGAAGTCTCTCCCGATCATATCGAACAGCGGATCTGCTTCTGCTGAACGCGCACGTCATCACGATGAATCAGAAAATGGACGTGGTACAAGCGATCGCAGTTCAGGGAGATCGCGTGGCTTGGACAGGAAGCAACGATGAGGCCCGGAGATCCTTCTCTGGAGTCCGCACAATTGATCTGCAGGGTGCGACCGTCTTGCCCGGAATTATTGATGCCCACACCCATCTGATAGAGCTCGGCAGAAGTTTGTCGAGGCTGAACCTGAAAGATGTAGGCAGCGAACAGGAAGCCATCGTACGCGTGAAACAAAAGCTATCATCCACTCCGCCGAACGAATGGATTTTGGGTTGGGGCTGGGACGAAGGCAAATGGGCTTCCCACTACCCGACGAATGACGCCTTAAGCCGGGTGTCACCTAATAATCCCGTTTACTTGGTTGGCCTACACGGTTTTGCCGCTTGGACTAACAAAAAGGCCCTCCTCTTGGCGGGCATCAACAAAAGCACAGAGGATCCTGCGAACGGAAAAATCGTCCGTGACGAGGTAACTGGGGAGGCCACGGGTGTGTTACTGAATCAGGCTCAAGAGTTGGTGGAAAAGCACCTTCCGCCAATAACGCTAGATCAGGTGAAGACAGCGATCGAGCTTGCCACCCGTGAATGTGTCCGTAACGGTCTGACTTCGGTCCACGAAGCCAAGGTCTCTTCCCTCATGATCGAGGCCTTTCGCGAGTTAATCCGAGAGAACCGGCTGCCACTTCGGGTCTACGTAATGCTGGACGGAGCCGACCCAATGCTCGTAAAACAGTGGCTAGAGCACGGATCTGAGATCGACCAGCATCACCGACTGACCGTCCGTGCCTTTAAGCTGTTCGCGGACGGAGCGCTGGGGTCGCGAGGTGCGGCCCTGCTGGAGCCTTACGATGACGACGTCCAAACCAAGGGCCTGATCACGACTCCCCAGGCCGAAGTCTACGATTTGACTCGCCGCTCGCTGAAAAAAGGTTTCCAGGTTTGCACTCACGCCATCGGCGATGCCGCCAATCACATGGTGCTGGATGCGTATGAACGAGCCGAACGAGAAGTGCCCGAAACGCGCGACCCGAGATTGCGCATCGAGCATGCGCAGGTACTGGCGCCCGAAGATATTCCACGATTCACGAAACTAGGCGTGATTGCCTCGATGCAACCGACCCATTGCACATCCGATATGGGATGGGCAGAAAAGCGGCTTGGACCCGAGCGCGTGAAAGGCGCCTACGCCTGGCGCTCGGTGCTGAAGACGGGAGCGCATCTGCCGCTCAGTTCAGATTTCCCGGGCGAGACCTTGAATCCGTTCTATGGAATTTATGCCGCAGTCACTCGGCAGGATCCGGAAGGTAATCCGCCCGGCGGGTGGCATCCCGAACAACGGCTGACACTCGAAGAGGCGCTGCGAGGCTACACTGTCGAGGCTGCCTATGCGGAATTTGAAGAGAATAATAAAGGTTCTATCGAAGCCGGCAAACTGGCCGACTTCACGGTAATCTCAGAGGACATTACCAAGCTCTCGCCGAAACAGATTCTCTCCTTGCGGGTTCTCAAGACGTTTGTTGGCGGCAGACTCGTGTACGCTTCCGATCGCGACAAATGAGCAAAAAGAAAAGGCGAATGCGACCTCTGTCCATCCGCCGAGCAGCCGAACAATGTACTCGTTAGAAGATGATCTTGATCGCAAGCTGCATGTTGAACGGTTCTCCTGGACCGATGCCCGGCGCACCGTTGGCATCACCGATCGTATCACTCACGAGACCATTGCTGCCTACTGACCCGGGTCCGGAAACGAGATTGATCCGATTGAAGAGATTATACATCTCGGCACGGAGCTGCATTTTTAAGCGTTCGGTAATGGGAATGTTCTTGAATACAGAGAGGTCCACGTCCGCGAAGCCTGGACCGTAGTACTGGTTGCGGCGAACGTCACCGATCGGGTTGTTGGGCAGGCACGTGAGTGAAGGAGTACAGAACGCAGCCGTGTTGATCCATGTCACGCCTGCCTTATTGAACCTATGAGAAATTCCCGCGAAAGGATCACCAATAAGATTCGAGCCCGGCCGCACCTCGTCGAAGGGTTGCCCGCTGTGGAAAGACAACAAGCTATTCAGCTGCCAGCCATGCGTCAGGATCTTGGGACCGTGCGAGGAACCCGGTATATCGTAGGTCACATAGGTCGTGAAGTTGTGGCGAGTGTCATAGTCGCCGTTTCCGTAGAAGTCATCAAGATTGAGGGGAGCTTTCACGCCGCGGTACTCGCTCACCTGATCCAGAGCATGCGACCACGTGTAGGCGAATTGTGAAGTAAGGCCATACCAGGATCTTACCTTGAAGACACTCTGCAAGGCATTGTAATTGGATGTCCCTTCCGTGGTGAGCTGCAAGATGGAGCCTATGTTGGGGAACTGGCAAGTGGTTGGAGAACTGATGCAAGGGCCGTAAGCGTTGTTTTGGTTAAGGTCCTGCGTCAACTGCAGCTTGCGGCCCGCACTCCCGACATAACCCACCTGCAGCACGGCCGCATTGCCGAAGCTGCGCTCGACTTGCAGGTTGTAGTTGTAGAAATAAGAGGTACGGAAATTCTGGTTGACGGAATAGACGTTGTAAGTGTGAGTCCCGCAGTTCGGGTCGGTTGCCGCATTTCCAGTGACGCACGTGGTAGCCCCCGCGAAAATAGGGTTCCCGCCTGCCAGCACGTCCTCCCAGAGATAAGAACCCTTGCCTAGCCTGTTCGTGTTGTACTTATCCACAGGAGAAGGCCCTGCTGGGTTGTCCTCTAGGCCGTCGGCTGCGCCGGCCGGCGGGCGGAAGTCGAAGAATGGGTTCATATTTATCTGGTCGAAGAAGACGCCAAATCCGCCGCGCACGACAGTGTTGCCATTCTCTTTCGGCTGGTAGGCAAAGCCAAAACGAGGCGCCAGGTTATTTTTGTCAGGCGGGAAAATGGAATCGATGCCAGCCCCCTGAATGACGTTGCCCCCCTTCGAAGGAATAAAGACTACGAGGTCTTTGGTATCGTTGTGGGGTGGCCCAAAGTATTCGTAGCGCAGGCCAAGGTTCAAGTTCAGCTTGCGCGTGAGCTGCCAGGCGTCCTCCAAAAATAAGTTGAAAGCGTTCACACTGACATGGCGCTCGGCATGGCCTACAGCAATCGAAGAGGATTGCACGTTGCCGGAAAGAAAATCGGCCAGAGCTTCGATGTTCTTATTCAAGCTGGCACACGCTGGCGGAGCAGCCACAGAGCCGCACGATTGTGGGCCATTCCATGGTCCCTGCGATCCGTCGAATGTGAAGCTACCCAGCGAGTGGCGGTAATAGAATTCCTCCACTCGCCCATGACGAGTCTCGCCCCCGAAGCGGAACTGGTGTTTCCCGACAGTGTGGGAGACGATGTCAGTCAAATGACCAGTAGGGTCATTGCGGCCTTCAGGAGGAGTGATTCCGACCTGCTCAAACCCAGAAATGGCGATATTCGGTGCCCCGAGAATGGGCTGGCCATTGATCGTCGCGTCGGGGCTTAGAAACAAGCCTAGAGCCCTGGTATTGAAATCGTTCTTCGCATCGTGGAAATTCTGGTGGAAGATGTTGACGCCAAACAGCACCTGGTTGGTGGTTCTCGATGTGAGGACTGAGTTCAGCACGAGCGAGTAATTCTGTACGCGGATGGGCGCAGTTTCAAAGTAGTACCCGAGGTTCGAGCTGGCCGTTGCCAGCGCAGGACTAGAGCCCAGGGGTTGGGTCTGGCTGCCCTGCCCGGTGAACCAGCGAGCCGAGAGGTGGTTCTTGGTGTTGAAGTTGTGATCAAGCTTGATAATCCAGTTGTTGCTGTAGCCCGTGGAAGTGACGGGACTAAAGAAGTTGTTGATCGTTGCTGACAGATTGTTGATATAGCCCGGCCAGAGCGTCGATATTAAGTTTTGCGAAACTGGGCTAAGGGACACAGGTGTCGGGTAAGTTCCATATTTGTTGCCGGGGTTGTTAATTAAATCGGTCGCCAGAGCTTGCCATTGCAATGAGGGTTCCGTGGCTACGCCTGACAGGCCGACGATGTAGTTCTGCCGCTCAAAACCCAGGAAGTAGAACGTCTTGTCTTTGACGATTGGGCCTCCAACTGTGCCTCCATAGTTCTGGTCGCGCAGGGCAGGGGGTTTCGTACCACTTGGCGCAAAGGGCGAACTGGCCGCATAGAACTCATTCCGGTTGTAATAGTAGGCCGAGCCGTGCAGGCTGTTGGTACCCGATTTGAGAACCAAGTTTATGGTACCGCCGGCGTTGCGGCCGGTCTCCGCATTGGATTGAGTCTGGGCCGAAAATTCGTCTATGGCGTCAATCGGTAACAGCACACCGGCGATGCCGGACACTCCGCCCTGGTTGACGGCCGGAATGTTGTGCCAGAAGTCGTTGTTGTCCGTCCCATCAATCTGCCAGTTCATCTGGTTCGCGCGCGTCCCATTCAGAGACCCAAAGCCATTCAGCGAATAGCCGCCGTAACCGGGAGCCACAGCGATCAGCTGCGAGAAGTCCCGCCCATTTAGCGGTACGTTCTGTAGAGCGGTGTCCGGGATGGTATCTGTCTGGGTCATCGTTGTGGTATCAACCGTCAGTGCAGCCGCGGACACTTCAACGGTGGTAGCTTCCTGGCCCACAGCGAGCTTGAGGGGAAGGGTATAAACTGATCCCGCCGTCACAGCCACCTTGTCCACTGCCACATCTCGAAAACCCTTAGCTGACACACTAACCTTGTAAGTACCCAGCGGGAGATCCTGAAATGCGAACTGGCCGTCAGTGGTCGTGGCCATACTGTAACTGGTACCGGTGCCAAGATTTGTTGCTTTTACCGTGGCACTGGGAACCACCGCCCCTGATGGGTCTGTGACCGTGCCGTTAATCGCGCCGCGGAATGTTTGTCCATAACCCGCAGCCATAGCCAACACTAGTACAACAATGACTCCCTGGAGACGTCGCATACCTTCACCTCGCTAGCTTCGACTGATCAGCTTAAGGACGAACGTATCAGGTCGGTACCGTGTTGGCACGTAGCACTCCAAAAAGAATTTCACCCGGAAAACATCCTTTTTTCAACTACTTCATAAATACTTCCACAGGTACAAAAACAACTAAAATATGTTACTTGGAAGTCAGGTCGTGACGGCTGATATGAAAATCCATACATTTACCGCATCAATCAAGCTCCCTGAGCGAGAATTCGGCAGGAGGCGCAGCCCTTTATAATTTCCGTGGTCTTGCCCCGACTCTTAGAAGGTAAAGGCTACGCCGCCACGCACCGACCTCGCGGATTGCACCAGGTAAACCGTGCGTCCATCGAGGCCAAGCACCGGCACGTATCCCTGCGCCACAAGGTTGCGGATTTCGACCAGGGCTTGCATGCGGCCGGGCAGGAATCCGACCCGCGGGATAGGTTGGCGAATGAAGACATTCAGATAGGGATCAGCTTGGCCGGCGGAGACGTTGAACAGATCCACCGGCGTGAGGGCCTCGCCATGGGTCCAGCGATAGGAAGTAATCCAGTGCGTCTTCGCATGCGGTACCGCTCCGCTGAACTTTACCGCCACTGCGTGGCGCGCCACCGTATGTAGCCCCGCGCGCGCGTCCTGTAGATCCCTGTCAGAGCGGTCTAAATCAAGCACCCCGCCGTAACTGTAGTCCAGGGTCGCAGTGAGATCGGAATTCAGCTTGCGCTGCAACACAGCCCGCATCCCGCGCGTCTCAAGAGCCTTGCCCTGATAGGTAAAAGTGCCTGAATACGGATCGGGGAGCACCTCGCCGCTGTCGGAGGTGACGTCACCGACGCCGACCAGGGCCGGATTGACAACGCGGTCGGAGAAGCCGGCTACTTGCACATTCGTGTTCCCGATTCGCCGCGATACGGAAACTTCGTGGTGCCGTGCGCGCTCCAGACTCGGCGCGAATCCGGCAACACTCATGCGCGGATTGGTCTCACTCAGATCGGCAGGCGCCGAATCGAATCCCATAGCCATGCGGCTGTTGGGCACCGAAGTCGCATAGCGATACTCCAATAAGGTATGCGGAGAGAGGTGCAGGTCGGCAGAACCGAACGGCCGGAAGGCGTTGACGCGGCCCATGAACTCGATGGTTTGAAGCTCGCTGCCGAAGTTCAGCTCCAGGAAATTGCCCAGCGTAAATGAGTCCGACATCGACAAGGCCAAAGCCTCGAAGGCGTGCAGATTCGCCTCCGGCGAGGCAAAGCGACGCACGGTCAACGCGATCTCCGGACGTGATCCGTCGGGCAGCGCATGCGCATAAGAGGTGCGCAAAACCGTCGACGGCACCCTCGCTCCATGCCCCAGGTTTCCATCGACCGCCAAGGTACCGCCGGAGAACAAAGAATGTTCCAGCGAAAACCCGGTGCTTACGTCCGAGGAGCTGCCAAACCCCTTCGAGCCAGAACCTGCCACAAACGACAGCTTGCCCTTGAGCGAACCATCGTCGTTCTTCTCGCCTTTCGCGGCCACTCTGTGCGCGTTATTAACGACCCGCAGCACAGGCCGGTTGGCGACCGAGCGCAGGGTCCATTTCCAATCGTCCTCCTCAGCAGGACCGCGATTCGGCGATAACTGAAAGGCTTCGAAGATGGTATTCAGAGTGACGTTGATCACCGTGCTGGCGCCGGGACGCAGACCAACGCCCTCCCGCAGGGCAGGAAGAAAAGATGGCGCCGAAACTTTGAGATTGTAGATTCCGGGAAGCAGACCTGCGGTGCTGTAGAAGCCTTTTTCGTCCGTAAAAACCCGCAACGTGTGCGAAGCCGATCCGAGGACTTCGACCACCGCACCCATTTGGGGAACGCCGGCCATGTCGCGCACATACCCTGAGATGGTGCCCGGCTTCCCTGCCGCCGCTGCCGGAAGCACGAGGCCCAACACCAGCACCACGCACCCGAGCTTTTGGAGCATTACTCCACCACCTTGGGATGAACCCAGCCTGCGGTATCACTCGACAGTAAATGTCGCTGAAGGGTCAACCGTTTGCTTGGAGATGTTGTCGTTCACCTTGATCTGCAGTTTGTAGACGCCCGGCTGCAGGTTAGCAGCTGATAGCGTCTTCTTCAATGTCAGTTGATCTCCGACGTTACCCATTTGATCCGTCGATTCGATCGTATGAATCACCGGCTTGTTGGTTGTGGTGTTCACTACGTCGTATTCGACAGTCGCCGACGGCTTGTGCGTTTTCTCATCGACGCTTAGGTGATAGACCTGCATCCAGAGATTTAGATTTTGGCTGCGCTTGAAGCTCACCGGCTTCCCATCCGCGGGTGGCACCCGCGGGCGCACGTAGGTGTCGCCGATGACGAAATTGCCTGTGCCCACGTTTCGAGTAGCGACAGGATGCATGGCGTCGGCCAGAACCAGGGAAGACGTTGCCAAGCGATCCTCATTGTATTCGGGAACCGGCACGCTCCTGCGCCAGGTACCAACGCGGTCACCGTTCACGTCTTTCACCACCAATTCCAACATGTACCGGCCAGGTGTCCGCAGCGGCACGGACTTCCAATAGACCGACGCGTTCTCGGTCGTTTTGGGAAGCAATTCGGGAGGAACATCGACCTGCACCGTGTCTTCGAAGGTCTGCGCCACGCGTCCTGCGATCGTCGTAATGCGGCCGAAAATGTTCACCGTGCCGCGCGACACACCGTCCTTATTTACGAACGTGATGTCCTTGTTCTTGATCTGAACGGTAATCGGCACCAGCACGGTGTCGCTAGTCACCTTTACGAAATCGGTGACAACGTCGAACGGCATCAGGTTAACGCTGATCTTGTGAGTAACGACTTCTTCCAGGTCCTTGAACTTGATGGCCGGGGGCTTGTTCAGCTTTGCGAATTGTTCGAGGCGATCGAATTGTTTGGAGGCATTATCCTGGTTGAAAGGCCCTGATCCGAGTCTTTCCAAACCGCCGTTGAAGCGGTTCGCCTTGCTGGCCATCCCCATCTGCTCGTAAAGCGTGAGCCCGGCATTGGGGGTATACAGCAGGGCATCTTTTTCGGAGCGGTCGATGGTCATGTGGTAGTCGCCGCACATGCAGGTGTCCACGAACTCGATAATGACTTCCTGGCCCACACCCTCGAGATAGCGATAACGCCAGTTCTCGAAGGGGTACGTGGAGGTAGTGCCGCCGCCCTCTTCCATCGGACGATCATAGGTGCCACCGGAGGGATGCGATTCAATCTCATCCGGCGGGCCATACATGATGTACATGCGCCCGCGGTCCGTCTTCCAGCCGGGGATGCCCGCCGCAAAATGCTCGTTGGCGTACGCGATGCGACGGTAGTGCTCTTCCTTGTATTCGTTCTCGGGCGTGTCTGGAGTGGGGTCGCGCCGCGCCCAGAATGCCTCGATGAACTGATCGCGCTCTTCGTCGTTGGAGAGCTGCTTGAATGCCTGGCGCTCCTCGTCCGTGATGATCCAGCGAACGTCCTCGTCCAACCACTTCTTGTAGGTCTTGCCCAATTCCTGACGCAGCGCCTTGGCGTTGGCCTTCTTCTGTTTTTCACTGAGCGGACGCTTCAGTGGGTCTGCTTCCTGTTGTTCGGAGGATGTGGCCTGCTCGCTGGAGTTCGATTTTCGTTCCTGAGCGAAGACCGAGAAACAGCAAAGCGAAGCAAGTAAGAAGGCGACAACAGCACGCTTGTGCAAAGCCACCCGGGACATAGAGGAGGTACTCCTATCCGGCACGCGTAGTTGCTCCTTATTGTAAGTCGTCGGATGCAGCAAGGCAAGGCTCAGGTAGCCAACTCGCTACTACGCGTCCGGCACGTAAGTCTCTCAATGCCAGATGCTTACACATTTTTACACCAGGCAAAAACGCGCTCTTCGGGTGCGCCGCCAGACCCCGCCCCCCCCTGCACGATGTACCTGCACGATATAATTGATCCTCCCGCTCGCTTTCCGGTCCGGTGTAACCACCTGCTTTGCAGTCGGAGCTTTTGGGAACTTCCCCGGATCCGGCGACGTATCTGCTGAGGTGCATCCGGTCATCCCGGAAGGCGGGGAATCGTGGTGCGGCTCTGCGCTTGTGACCCACCGCACTGCCGACAGCCGAGAACCTGTGGAACCCTTAATTGAGCATCGCCTCCGGAGTGTGACAGGAACTGAATGAAAACTTGGGCAAAAGTCTTAATCGGTGCCGCGGCGCTGTTTTTGGTGCTAGGAATGGTTCTCGGGACGATCTATTTCAGCGGCCGAAATGTCGTCACCGTGCAAACAGGAAAAGCACAGAACCAGGATTTGGCTGCCCTCGTGACAGCTTCCGGGGAAATCATGCCCAAGACTTACGTCAATGTCGGGGCTAATGCTTTTGGGAAGATCACCCACTTGTATGTGAAGGAGGGCGACCGGGTGAAAAAAGGGCAACTGCTGGCGCAACTGGAGAATGTTCAGTCGTCTGCCGATGTCGCGGCTACGCGTGCCTCCCTCGAAGCAGCCCAAACCGATGCCATCGCCGCAGAGGCGGGATATAAGACCGCGCTGGCCGATTTGAACCGCGCCAAAGCCGATGCGGAACGCACCAAGCTCGATTGGCAGAGGGCCCAGGGTTTATACCAGGAAGCTCTAATCGCCAAGGCAGAGTTTGACAGCCGTCAGAATGCCTGGTTGGGAGCGGATGCCGGCCTGGCGCAAGCCAACGCCCGGGTCGCTCAATCAAAAGCCCAGGTGGATTCCGCGGAGCGCCGGGTTACCCAAACCCGCGCCAATCTTACCCGGGTGGCGGACGTTTTGCAGAAGACGACCTATGCAGCGCCCTTTGATGGCGTGATCACGAATCTTCCCGTGCGCGAAGGCGAGACGGTAGTCATCGGCATTCAGAACTCGCCGGGAAGTACACTGATGACTATCGCCGATATGTCGGTCATCACGGCTGAAGTCAAGGTGGATGAGACCGACATTGTGAACGTGAAGCTTGGCCAGCCGGCCGAAGTAAGCATCGATGCCATTCCCAGAAAAGCATTCAAGGGCGTGGTCACAGAAATCGGCGACAATGCCATTGTGCGCTCCACCGGACTGGCCACCTCGCAGCAGACTTCCGCCAGCCAGGAGGCGAAAGATTTCAAGGTGGTAGTTACGCTTCAGGATCCGCCGCAAAACTTGCGGCCAGGTCTTTCCTCGACGGCGAAGATTACGACCGCCACGCGTAGCAATGTAATAAGCATTCCCATTCAGGCGCTCACCATCCGGAGTCGCGCCGAGCTGGAAAATGCGAAGCCAAAAGATAAGAGCACCGTTCAGGCGGCAGCTCCACAGCGCGACGCATCGAAGGAAGATAAGGGCAAAGAAGAAATCCAGGGTGTCTTTGTCATCAAGAAAGGCAAGGCTGAATTCGTCCCGATAGAGACGGGGATCGCTGGAAGTACGGACATTGAGGTCACAACAGGGCTGCAAACCGGTGACGAGGTGGTTACCGGTAGTTACAAAGTTTTGCGCACACTCAAGCCGGGAGCCAGCGTCAAAATAGATAATACGGCTCCTAAGAAGGAAGAAACCTCATAACCGAAACAAGGCAGGCTCGTCTAACCGAAGAGCCTGGAGGATCGGAGCAGGTAGTGTCCCTTGAGGACAAGGAGAAGAGGATGGCCACCGCGCAAGTAATCAGTATCTCGCAGCCGGAAGTGTCCGCGCCCCCCGAATCGTGCATGATCTGCACCGAAGAACTGTGGAAGACCTACGATATGGGTTCGGAACAGCAGGTGCACGCCTTGCGTGGGGTCAACCTGCGAATCGAGCGCAATGAGTACGTGGCCATCATGGGCCCGTCCGGCTCAGGTAAATCAACCTTGATGAACCTGATCGGCTGCCTCGATACTCCCAGCAAAGGCCGCTATTGGCTGAACGCGCAACTGGTGAGCGAACTCGACGACGACGAGCTGGCCCGCATCCGCAACAGGGAAATCGGTTTCGTCTTCCAGACCTTCAACCTGTTGGCTCGCGCCACCGCTCTGCATAATGTCGAGCTGCCTCTCATCTATGCGGGTGTCCCGGCCGAAGACCGGCTGGAACGCGCCAAGCAAGCTCTGACATCGGTTGGCATGGAATCCCGCATGATGCATAAGCCTAACGAGCTCTCCGGCGGCCAGAGACAACGCGTCGCCATCGCCCGAGCGCTGGTTTGCACACCCTCGATCATCCTGGCTGACGAGCCCACCGGTAACCTGGACTCGCAGACCGGCAACGAAATCATGGCGTTGTTGGATCGGCTGCACGGGCAGGGAAATACTATCGTTCTAGTCACGCACGAGCACGATATTGCCGAGTACGCCCACCGCGTTATTCACATCAAGGACGGCGTAATCGCCGGCGACGAGCGGAAAAAGAAAAAGTAGACATTCCTGCATTCCGCAGCAGCTTCAAGCTGTTGCGGAATCTGCTTTTCTGGCTTCAGCAAGCCTCCGCCCCGGTGCGCTCGAGCCCGGTGCCCCCTTCCTCGACGCCAACCCCACTGTCCTCTTGGCGGCAACGCTTGTGTGTTAATATGCGCCCCAATTGCACCCCAGGATCGTGCCATGACATCCCGGCAGAGCGGCCCGGCACAGACATCTGGGCTCAAAGCCTTTCTTGCGGCCCGCGACTTTCTTCTAAAACATCGTGACGACTACGACACCGCGCGCCGTGAATTCCGCTGGCCCAACCTGAACGAGTTCAACTGGGCGCTTGATTATTTCGACAATTACGCACGTGACAGTTCAAAACCGGGGCTTTGGATCGTCAATGACGATGGCACCGAATTGAAGTTGAGCTTCGCGGAGCTGTCGCGCCGCTCCAACCAAGTCGCGAATTTCCTGCGGCGCCAGGGCGTGAAGCGTGGCGACCGCATGATTGTCATGCTGCCCAACGTGGTCGCGATCTGGGAAGTAATGCTGGCCGCAATGAAACTGGGAGCAATCGTGGTGCCCGCCGCCACACTTCTTACCCGTGCCGACCTCAGCGATCGTCTGGAGCGCGGCAAAGCCAGGCACGTAATCGCCACCTCGGCGAACGTCGAGAGGTTTTCCACGCTCCCGGGTGAATACACCCGAATTGTGGTTGGGGAGTCAACCCGGGATTGGATTTCCTACGGCGACGCTTACCATGAATCTCCCGAATTCTTGCCGGACGCAGTCACCCGGGCCTCTGACCCTTTTCTCCTGTATTTCACCTCGGGCACCACGGCTCTGCCCAAGCTGGTGCTGCACACTCACCAGAGCTATCCGGTAGGTCATCTCGCCACCATGTACTGGATCGGGATCCGCCCCGCTGACTTGCATCTCAACATCAGTTCGCCGGGATGGGCCAAGCATGCCTGGAGTTGTTTCTTTGCTCCCTGGAATGCGGGCGCGACCATTTTTGTGCACAACTATGCTCGGTTCGAGGCCAACAAGACGTTGAGCGAAGTCGCGCGCTGTGGTGTCACGACCCTCTGCGCTCCACCCACGGTGTGGCGACTATTCGTACTGGAAGATTTGAAATCGTTTGCGGTTAAGTTGCGCGACTTGGCCAGCGCCGGCGAACCGCTCAATCCGGAAATCATCGAGAAGGTCCGGGCTGCCTGGGGTATCATCATCCGCGACGGATTCGGACAAACCGAAAATGTCTGCCTGTTAGGAAACTTCCCCGGTCAAACGGTGAAGCCCGGAGCGGTGGGCAAGCCATCCCCCGGACATGAAATTGCGCTGCTCGATGCGGAGGGCAATTTATGCGAGGACGGGGAAATCTCGGTGAAGCTAGCCCCCCGCCCCCTCAGCCTGTTTGACGGTTACGTGGACGATGCCGAGCGAACCGAGCGCGCGATGGAAGGCGGTTACTACCGCACCGGCGACGTGGCGCATCGTGATGGGGATGGATATTTCACCTATGTAGGCCGCGCCGACGATGTGTTTAAGAGCTCAGACTACCGTCTCAGTCCATTTGAACTGGAGAGCGCGCTGCTGGAACACGTAGCCGTAGCGGAAGCTGCCGTGGTGCCCAGCCCGGATGAAATCCGCTGGAATGTGCCCAAGGCGTTCATCACATTAAAGCCTGGTGTCGTCCCATCGCGCGAGCTGGCCAAGGACATTTTCAATTTTTGCCGCGGCCGGCTGGGTAGCTACAAACGAATCCGCCGCCTGGAATTCTCCGACCTGCCCAAAACCATTTCCGGAAAAATCCGCCGCGTACAATTACGCGCTGTGGAAAAAGAACCGCGCCGCCTGGGCAGCCGCCGGGAGAAGGAATATTGGGAAGACGATTTCCCGGAACTGAAGTGACCCCGTCCTCGCCAATTTCCCCCCTGGCAACGACGTGAGAAGGGCATACGGGTTGCTCATCGCTTCGATATCCGTGATGTTTATCCGGCAGTGCCGGAGAAAGAACACAAAGGACACGATTATGTATGTACCCCCGAAGTTCGCGAAAAGAGCTTTGCTGGGGATCGAGAGCGCCCTGACCTACTTGGACACTCAGCTATGAAACACTTGGAGCGGCTTTCTGAGAGTGGATCGCTCTATTGGGTTACGCCCACGGCCGGAGTCCCGGCGGCGTTGGTCGGCAGCAGGGGACGGCCGGCGAAGAAGCTGTGATCATAGAGATTCCGGTACATGCGTCCGGCGATCTCGGCGGCTTTCGGACCGTAGGTCGGTCGTCCGCCTTGCAGGAAGACCACCGTCACGATCCTGCCCACGTTGGTGTTTGCGTACGAGGCAAACCAGCCATAACGCGTGCCTGCGCGAGAGCAAGTTCCCGTCTTGCCGAGAATCGATTCTTCGTTGAAGCTGTAGCGCACGCTGCGCGCTGTGCCGTACTCGACCGCCCCGGCCATGCCGTCAGAAAGGTCGGCAATAAGTGGACCGATATCGAGGTGCCGCTTCACGCGCGGCTGGAAGTTGGCAACCTCATCCGGCGAGTTCGGATGCTGCATGTAATAAAGAGTTCCGCCGTTCGCAATGGCTGAAACCAGCGCCCCCAGTTGCAAAGGCGTCATCGAGATGCCTTCACCGAAGGAACACATCTTGCCTACCCCGCCCAGCTTTGAGGGAATCTCTTCATCCGGATAAATGCCCAGGTGTTCGCCGGGAATGTTGTAACCTGCCAACTCGCCCAGACCATATTGGTGCGCGTAGTAACTGACCTTCTCAAATCCCAGCCTGCGTCCCAACGCCTCGAAATAAGCATTGTTGGAATGCGCCAACGCACCGGTCAGATTGATCCGGCTGTGGCGTCCTAGTCGCATTTCCGTATCTTTGGTGATCAGGTTTTCGCTGAGCGCCGCCAGCGCTACCGACAGCTTGATGGTTGAGCACGGCTGCGCGCCACTGGCAAGCGCCAGCTTTTGATTGACCATGGCCAGGATGCGTCCGCTGGTTGGCTCAATCGCGACCACGGTGCCGTTCATGTTTCCCAGGGCATCGGCGGCGGCCGCTCGCACCATGGAATCTTCGCCAGCGGTCTCGTCGCCGTCAGTAATCTCCTCGGCGAAGGAGCTGGTATTGAAGCGCTCGTAGTAGCGACGACGATGCCTCCGGCTGGCGTAGCGAGTGCCGGGGGCGCGGCTCCGGGCCAGCCGCTTCATCCTTTTTCTTGCGCGCTGATTTTCGTTGAGGGACTTTTCCTTCGACTTGCTGGTCAGCGTCCGAGTGTTTACCGTCGCCGCCCGACCACTAGCCGTCAGCAACCAGATCGCACCCAGAACGGCTGCCAAATAGACCAACCAGAACTTTTTCATTACTCCCTTGTACCCATCCCCGGAGTTCACTTGATAAAATGCTGCAAGCCAGCTTCCACTCTGGAAGTCGCCACAACCAGAGTACTGGCAACTCCACGATAATAAGAGAGTTCCTGTTTTTTTCGCAAGGCTCTTTAAGCTCTGGGGGGAATAAGCCGCTACGCACCTAAGCCCCATTGGATGCAGACACTTACGCCTGCATTACCGGAGGGGATGGCCCTTTCGTAATTGTTCTAGGGGTTACTCCAAAGACACCTCTGCTGTGCAAATCTTTTCCGCCGGCCGCCACCCTGCCGCTTTTTGGAAATGTTGACTCAACTTGGGATGTCTAACTCACCTATTGCCTCGCCACGGGTCCAACTGCTTGTGCAACTGGCCTGTCGTGGTGAACCTGATGAAGGCGGCGTGCGTAAATCTATCCGTAAGATCCCCATGCCAGTCCCTCGGAAGACCGGTCCCCTTGTCGCCCTCATTTTGCTGAGTACCGTCGTCGCTCATGCCGCTGGCCGTATCCGGATTCCCCGAATCTCGACTCCCCCCGGCTCGCCGATTTCGAGAGCATGTTGGCGCAAGGCAGCGCAAAGGAAATGGCCAGGGTCAGCGGCTTCATCCAGGAGTATCCTTCCGACCGCCAGCCCGGCACCGAGCGAACCGACGTCTATCTGGGCTACGATTCGGCAAGCCTCTACTTGGTCTGGGTCTGCTGGGATTCGAATCCGCACGCGGTCCGTGGACACATGACCCGGCGCAAAGCCGTTACACCGCCCGACGACGACTAGGTCGAGCTCACCCTTGACACCTTTCATGACCAGCGCCACGGCTTTCTCTTCGACGTGAATCCACGCGGCATGCAGGCGGATGCCCTCTGGACAGAAGACGGCGGCGCCGACTACTCCTTCGATACGGTGTTGGACTCTCGCTCCGAGGTGAAAGAGCAAGGTTTTCTGATCTGGATGTCTATTGCCTTCCGCAGCCTTCGATTTCACCCAACACCCGATCCAGTCTGGGGCGTAACCCTCATGCGCTACATCGCAGGCAACGATGAGGGCGATTACTGGCCGCACGTCTCCAGTCGTATTTCCGGCCGCCTCAATCAGGAAGGAACTGTCAGCGGGTTTGAGAATGTCTCACCGGGCCGCAACCTGCAATTCATTCCCTATGCCTCGTTCCGCAACTTCCGTGCGGTGGATGATCGTGATCCTCGTCAGCCGCGCTTTAACCGGATCAACGCCCAGGGCAAGGCCGGCCTGGATGCCAAGATTGTTTTCCACGACAGCCTGGTGCTCGACACCACCATCAATCCCGATTTCGCGCAAGTAGAGTCCGATGAGCCGCAGAACACGGTTAACCAGCGCTTCGAGGTCTTTTTCCCTGAGAAGCGTCCGTTCTTCCTGGAAAATTCCAATTTTTTCGGCGACACCAATAGCGGAGTTTTCGACCGCTCGCGGCTGCTGTTCACGCGCCGTATTGCAGCGCCCACCTTTGGAAGCCGCCTCACCGGAAAGCAAGGCCCCTGGAACCTCGGATTCTGTCTCCCGGCCTGACCGTCCCCGATTTCAGTCCGCTCGGCGGCAAGCGAGCTTATTTCGCCGTCGGCCGCCTCAGCCACGATTTTGGCCAGCAGAACAGTATTGGGACGATTTGTACCGACCGGGAATTCGATGGCTCCTTTAATCGGGTCGGCGGCTTCGATGCCAGCTTCCGGTTGAGCAAGAATTGGACTTCCTGGTACAGAGGGGTGGTGAGTTCTACTTCTGACCCGAGTCTCGGTTATCTATTCGGTCAGAACCACGAAGCCGCCCTCGATGGCAAAGGGCGTCGCTTCTACTACGAAATGGTGTTACAGGACATCACGCCGAACTTCCGCACTGAAGCCGGCTTTGTCCCGCGGACCGACATCCGCAGTGTGAGCCAGTACTATCATTTCTATTGGCGCCCGAAAGGCAAGCACCTGATCCGACGATGACAGCAATGACGACGTTCGGCCGAAAATCCCAAGCCCAATCGAAGTTGTAGACCTGCTGAACGGGGACACTATTGTGGTCCCAGCGATTGCGAACCTGGAATTCCGGTCCGTAGAGGTGATGGGCGGCAGTTCTTCGTGAAGCTGAGTTATCTCATCCGTCGTTGAAGCCGGTTGTCCAGGGGTTTGACCGGCGGGGGAGGGTCACCAAGCCGCCTCGACCCGGCCCGTTCTACTGCACTTTCGCTCTCTCCTGCCGGTAGGTTCCGAATTTCTGCGCTACCGGCTTTAGCGTAGGATAGAATTGAACAAATGTGTGCTCCACGGCCGCGTGGTTCTCATGGCACTCCCAACATCCTTCCTTGGGATGTGCTTGGGCAGATTTCCTCTCCTCGCTAAAACCGAAATAGGCCCACCTCTCTGGAAATCGTTTTTCGTCCTTCACTTCAACTCCGATTCCCATCGAGTCGGTTTGATACTTGCCGCGTTTGTTGATCGAGCCCCGGCTTTCCGAACCGCGCTCTTCCACGACAAACATGGTTTTGTCCGGCCACTTGCCGGATTCGAGGAATTCTTTATAAGCCCAGCGGGGCACGAAGACATTGGTGAACATTTCATGGTCGCCGGGGTTCGCACTGTAGTTCATGCCCAATCCAGAAGAAAGATAGATCCACTCGCGATATCCGTCAGGTCTCAGTAGAGAGTTATCGCTGGCGTACCGGGGCATGTCCGAAAGTGAGTCGGGCGCCGCCGCCACCCCGCAAATCGAAATCAGGACCACCACTGCCAGAATCCTCCTCATGACTAGCCCTCCCGAAAAGTAGCTGCCTTAAATCAAGCTGCACCTCGACGGTGCGCAATCTGGGAACCGAAAGATAGACGTGTGAGACCGCGAAAATGTTCAATCAGAGTATGAGGCTACAAACGATGGACAACAAGACAGGGGGATTCTGTCTTTGCACTTGGATTATGTGGTTGACTTAGGCCTAGGCCTAGAATTCGGTCCGGAGGGTCTTATGCCAGCCAGTTTGCAATGGCTTCTCGCGCTTTTTCTGTTCGCGACTTTCAGCCTCACGCCTAAGGTTCACGCGCAAAAAACTTCGCCAGGACATGCGTCGTTCAAGGCTGCCACAGAAGCTTCAGAGCCGGCTGCAAATCAACAGGAACTCGAAGCGATGAAGGCGGATCTCGAAAGAATGCGTTCGCTCCTCACCCAAATGCAAACCAACTTGGCATTTGTGGGGAGCACGACGACTCCCCTTAATCATGAATTCGAATTGGCGATCGAAATGTGGCGCGTCTTGATCGCTCAAATGGAAAGGCATGTACAAGAGATGGCACGGACCAGGGGGGGAAACAAACCCAAGTAGAATATCTACCGCCGAGACCCCGAGAACTTACACGTCTTCTCGGCGCTCTCGGCGGTGAACTTTTTCCTTACATCACGTCATTTCGCTTGCGCAGGAACGCCGGGACATCCAGGTCCTCCTGCGGGAACGCCGGAGGCACCATGGCCGTCGCCGGTTCCACCGTCGAGACCTGGGCAGCCGGCGCCGCAGGCTCCATGACCATTGGCGGTTCCGGCGTAGCCTGCGTCTCCGGCTCATCAAATTCCATCCGGTCGCGCGGGAGGAACGAGGAAGACCTTCCATGCTCCTGCCGCCGCCGCATAATGTCGGCATCCTTGAACCCGGTGGCGATCACGGTGATCTTTACCGAGTCCTTCATCTTCTCGTCCAGCACCGCGCCGAAGATGATGTTGGCATCCTCGTGGGCGGCACTCTGAATGATGGTGGACGCCTCATTTACCTCGGTCAGCTTGAGCGAAGCCGAACCCGTGATATTGATGAGAATGCCGCGCGCGCCGTCAATCGCCCCGGCTTCGAGCAATGGAGAAGCAATCGCCCGCTGCGCGGCCTCGATCGCCCGTCGTGATCCGCTGGCCGTGGCCGTGCCCATGACGGCGTAGCCCATCCCTTGCATAATCGCCTTCACATCGGCGAAGTCGCGATTGATGATGCCGGGGATGGTGATGATGTCGGAAATCCCCTGCACCCCCTGCCGCAGGATGTCATCGGCCACGCGGAACGATTCGAAGAACCCGGCATCTTGAGCTACTGCGAGTAATTTCTCGTTGGGAATCACGATGGTCGTATCTACCGAGTCAATGAGATCGGACAACCCGCGTTCCGCCTGTTGCATGCGCCGCTTGCCTTCGAAGTTGAATGGCTTGGTTACGACTGCGACCGTGAGCGTACCCATCTCGCTGGCCAGTGAGGCAATAATGGGAGCCGCGCCCGTGCCCGTTCCGCCGCCGAGTCCGGCCGTAACGAACACCATGTCGGCGCCTTCCAAAGCTTCAATGATCTTCTCGGAATCCTCGAGCGCGGCCTTGCGGCCGACTTCGGGATTGGCGCCCGCACCCAGGCCGCTGGTGAGTTTGGTGCCCAACTGGATCTTCTGCGGAGCCCGCGACATCCGGAGCGCCTGCAAGTCGGTATTGGCGACCACAAATTCGATGTCTTTCATGCCGGCATCAATCATGCGGTTCACCGCGTTGCCACCGCCTCCACCCACGCCGATAACCTTGATCTTGGCATCATTGCGGGCCTCGTCGTTAAAGCTGATGCGAATGCCGCTCTCCTTATCCTTGTTCATGTCCACCGCCATTCACTGAATTTAGTTCCCTGCCCTGCTCTATCACCCTTACTCTTGTCATTCCGAGCGAAGCGAGGAATCTGGATCTTGTCTCCCGTTCCTCAGCCTCCCCCACCCACTCGAGACGCGAAACCTGATACTGGCTCTACGCCCCTTTCAGCGCAAACATCGACTTCAACCGCGCACTCCACCGTTCGTCCTGTATTCCGCGCGCGATGCGCGCCCGATGAGCGTAGAAAGCCATTCCCAGCACAGTCGCATATTCCGGCTCGGCCAGGACCGCCGGCATCTTGGGGATGGGCAAAGGCCACGCCAGCCGCACCGGATGCCGCAACAGGGATTCAGCGACATCGAGAATGCCGGCCAGGCGCGAAGCGCCACCGCTCAGCACGACGCCACCGACGCAGACGTCGAGCATGCCAGCATGGCGCAGGTTGTCGCGCATCAGCTCGAACAACTCCCGCGCCCGCGGCTCGAGAATTTCTCCCACCATGCGCTGCCGTATCATTCGCGATGGCCGATCCCCCACCGAAGGCACTTCCACTTCATTGTTCTCGGGAATGAGCGTCACCACCGTGTTGCCGTACACGCGTTTGATCTTTTCTGCCTCCGCGACGGGCGTACACAAGCCAACCGAAAGATCGCTGGTGAAATGATCGCCTCCCACCGGAATGACAGCGGTATGCGCCACCGCTCCGTCCTGAAAAACAACCACATCCGTTGAGCCAGCCCCGATTTCCGCGAGGCAGACCCCGAGTTCGCGCTCATCCGACCGCAGCACCGAATCCGCACAGGCGAGCGGCTCGAACACTGTGTCGTCGACGTGCACTCCCGCACGGTTCACCGCAGTCACCACATTCTGCGTGGCGCTGGAAGCGGCCGTCACAATGTGCACGCGCACTTCCAGCCGCGTCCCCATCATCCCGAGCGGATCTCGGATGCCGCTTTGATCGTCCAGAATGAACTCCTGCGGCAGAAGGTGCAGGATCTCGCGGTCAGCCGGAAGAGGGACTGCCCGCGCCTTATCCACGGCCTGGCGAATTTCGTCTCGCGTAATCTCCCGCGCTCCTCGTCCGAAACTGATGCCACCCTGGCTGTTGAGTCCGCGCACATGGCCACCCGCGATGCCAACCGTCGCGTGCTCGACTGGCGTTCCAGCGACATCCTCGGCTTGTTCGACAGCCTGCTGAATCGCAGCCACCGCTTTATCCAACTCGACGATAACTCCTTTGCGGGAGCCTCGTGATTCGGCGACCCCATGCCCGCGATAGCGCAAGCCGCCATCGGTCACCTCCACTACCAGCGCCGCCGTTTTGGCGCTGCCCACATCAACCGCCGTCAACACATGCTCGTACGGATTCGCCATGCCTATTGGTCTTCCTGCTCCTTAGGGATTGCCGGGCTCGGTTTCTTTGCTTTTGTGCCGTCCAGAGTTGAGTTCAGTGTGCTCGTCGGCGTTTGTGCTGCAGGCTGCGACGCCCCCGTCTTGACCTTCGGCGAGAGCACTACCGTCTCCGCCGCATTCCTGACCGGCGCCCTCCTGCTGGCATGACGCGATCGGTGCGCTCTGATCGCTCTTTTCTTCACGGCGGGCTTCACCAGCGGTTTCGGAGGCGGAGCCGTCTTTGCCTTGAGCGGCGCCGTCTCGTGGGCAGTTAGCGCGGCCGGTTGTACTCCTGCCGATGCCGCTATTCGCACCGCGGCCGTCGAGAGCGGCGCTTGCCTGGACGCGCTTCGCAGATCAGGATTGACGATGATCTGCCGGTCGTAGCGCAGGTCCACCGAATCTAGCTTCTCGAACTGCTGCCGCCATTCCCGCACATGGCTGACATAAACCTTGTAGCGCTCGAGAAAATTCGAGAACCCCAGGTGTACCAGCACCGCGCCCTGCGGATCGTTGGCCACAATCTTGACGTCGTCGGGATCGGACAGATCGACTTCGCTCAAGTCCTGTGCGTAGTGTCCGCCGCCGGCGTCCAGTTGGCGCACCAGTTCGTTGTAAATTCTCATACGCGCAGCGCGTGTGGAACGAGGCTCCCCGCTGTTGGTTCCAATGAGTACGGGAAATGAATATTTCGTCTTTGTGCCGGCCGGCAGTTCCATCAAAGTCCCCCCGGCATCGACCAGGGCAATGTGGGAGCCAACGCGCGCGAATGCCATCGGTGTGCGCTCGTGGATTTCAACTTTGAGGCGGTGGGGAATGAATCGCATGACGCTGGCCGACTCCACCCAGGCAATCTGCTCGAGTTGCGCCTTGCGCTCGCCCAGAGGGATGAAAAAGATGTTGCGGCCGATGTCGCCGCCCAGAACTTCCATCACCTGCGCACGAGTGACGTTGTTCGTGCCGGTAATCTCGATGTCGTCGCTGGACTGAATGCGAAAGCGCCAGGAACGCTCGCCGTAGCGGTAGAGCGCCGCAGCGGCCATCCCAGCCGAGCCCAAAAAGACAAGCGCCAGGACAGCCCACTTCAGCCCATTGACCGCTTTTTTGGGGAGGGGACCGCGCCGAACCGAGACGCGTTTTTGCCCGCGCAGAAAAGGCGACTCCTCATCCGCATCCAAGTCGAGCAGGCGTGCGTCATCCCGATCGGAACATCCCCGCCCGTCTGCGGATGGGTAAAGGTCTTCCCGCGAGATGGTCGGACTTCCTTTCCGCGCCATCAACTCAGGACAATTGTCGCCAGTGAATCGCCAGTGCTAGACACTATAACTGCTTTTGCCTTGTGGAGAATAGAGAAAATTTGGTTCTTTTGCACCGCTTTAGTGCCGACAAGAATGAGGGAGGCACGGTCTTCGCCCGCGCAAATGACATCCGGAAACAAGATGAAACAAGATAACGGCTGCACGCTGACGCAGCCGTCGGGAGGTACAATCAAAGCCGGTTTAAATCGGGTCCTGCATGATGTTCACTTGGGGGGCGGCTGGCATCGCGAGTCGCACCTTGGTGCGGGGACAAACAATCAGGTGCTCAGGACCAGTAACCCTGACATCCGGCCCGTCAACCACCACGTTCGGCACTATTACCTTGCGGTCCAAAACCTCGAACCGTTCGCGATTCGACATCCAAACGTCCTGGAACTGCTCGCGAGCCATTTCGGCTTGCAGCCGAGCCTGAGCAGCCTCTATCCGCGCCTGCTCAGCCTGGACACGCGCCGCATGCGCCTGCAAATGTGCATACCCCGCCTGGGTCCGCCCCAGCGCCATCTCGACCGCAGCAACATAGGGCACGGCCCGAGCCGTCAGATGATCTACGACCGCCGAAGCCTTGCAGGCCAGGTTCCGGCCCATATTCGATGACCCCAATGAAACAGCTAGAACGCCTAACGCTATCCAATATAGAGTCTTAGTGGATGCCATAGCCTTTTGCTCGCCCTCTGCCCTCTTAGACGGCCAGGGTCGCCTTTGGTCAACCATGGGTTTAATACGGAAGGAAGAAGCGGTTGGTTTCGAGAATTTACCTAGGCGCAGCCGCCTCGGCTGCGCGGCCGAGCGCAGCCCGGCTAGGCCGTCAGGACGGCGCCGCAGCGGTCTGTCTGGCCTTGAGCTTTTCCAGGATCATCGGTCCCAGCTGAAACACGCTGCCGGCCCCCAACGTCAGGACCATGTCTCCACTTTGCGCCAGAGCAGCCAGCGTGTCGGCCGCATCCGCGAAGGAAGGCACATACCTTGCCCTCGGAATCCGCCCGGCCAATACTTCTCCAGTAATGCCGGCAATCGGCTGTTCGCTGGCCGCGTAGATGTCGAGCACAACCACAGAATCGGCGTCCGCGAAGGCGCTGGCGAACTCCTCCATCAACCATCGCGTGCGGGTGTAGCGGTGCGGCTGAAAGATGACATGGATCTTCCGATACTCACACTGTCGTGCAGCGGCGAGAGTCGCCTTGATCTCGGTGGGATGATGTCCGTAATCGTCGATGACCGTTATCCCGGCTGCCTGTCCGCGCAATTGGAATCGCCGGTCCACGCCGCGGAAGCTGTCCAGCGCGCCACGAATGTGCTCAACCGAAATATCTAAACCAATCCCGACCGCGATTGCCGCCGTTGCGTTCAAAACATTGTGCGCTCCCGGTACGTGCAGATTGAATTCGCCCAAGTCCTTTTCATGAAAGTGAACGTGGAACCGGCTTACCGGGCGGTGATCAATCGCGGGCCCCTCAATTTTTCCCAAGGCGACCCGGAAATCGGACCCTCGGCGAGTGCCATAGGTAGTGGTTCGCCGCTGCAACTGGAGTAGCACGCGCCGCAGAATCGGGTCGTCATTGCAGGCCACCACCATTCCGTAAAACGGCACACGGTCCATGAAATCGAGAAAGGTGCGCTTGACGTCGCGCATGTTGCGATAGCAGTCCATGTGTTCGCGGTCGATGTTGGTTACAACCGCCAAGATGGGCGAGAGCTTCAGGAATGACCGGTCACTCTCATCGGCTTCTGCCACCAGGTACTGGGACTTGCCCAGCCGTGCGTTGGAACCCATGGCATCTACGCGTCCGCCGACCACCACCGTGGGATCCAATCCGCCCGCAGCCAAAACCGCAGCCACCATGGAGGTGGTCGTCGTCTTACCATGCATGCCGGCAATAGCGACGCCGTACTTCAAGCGCATCAACTCGCTCAGCATCTCGGCCCGCGGGATTACAGGAATATGCAGACGGCGGGCCTCCAGAACTTCAGGATTGTCCGGAGCAATGGCCGAACTGGTTACCACTACTTCAGAACCTGTGACGTTCTCGGCTTTATGCCCCTCAACGACAACCGCCCCGAGGCCGACCAGCCGTTGCGTTACCGGCGAAGTTTTCAACTCAGAACCCGATACTTGGTAGCCCAGGTTGAGCAGCACCTCGGCGATGCCACTCATGCCGATGCCGCCGATGCCCACAAAGTGGACGCGTTGAATCTTTGCAAACATTGAAATCCAGGAGTCAGGAGTCAGCAGCGGCTTTCGGATGACTGACTCCTGACTACGAACTCCGCGCTACCCCCGCCAATCTCGCCGTCATCTCCGCGATCTCCCTGGCCGCATCGGGATGGGCTAGCGACCGTGCCGCCACTGACATCTTCTCCAAGCGTACCCGATCTCCCAGCAGCGCCCCCACGCTTTCGACCAGCCGCTCGCGGTTCATACTTGCCTCTTCCAACATCACGGCTGCTCCCGCGCGCTCCAGCAATTCCGCGTTGCGTTTCTGGTGATCGTCGGCGGCTCGCGGAAAGGGGACGAAAAGGGCTGGCTTACCCGCCGCCATCACTTCCGCCACGGTGCTCGCTCCGGACCGGCACAGCAGCAGGTCACTGCGCGCAAACATCCCCGGCATGTCGTCGATGAAGGGATAGATTTCCGCACACCCGCCCGCCGCCAGATAAGCCGCTTGAACGTCATTATAGTCGCGCTCGCCGGTCTGATGGATGATATAGAGTTCCGGGACTCGCGCCCGCAGCGCCGCCAGAGACTCGATCGCGACCTGATTGATCGCGTGTGCCCCCTGGCTTCCGCCAAAAACCAGCAGAGTGGGACGCGGCGCACCCGTCCTCTTCCCGGCAATACCAAAAAATGCGCGCCGCACCGGAACTCCGGTTACCTGGAATCGTCGGAAGTATCGACCGGTCTCTTCAAAGTGGACCGCCGCTGCCGCCACCATGGGGGCCACCAGCCGGTTGGCGAATCCCGGCACCACGTTCGGCTCAAAAGCTACCGTCGGCACGCTATGTAACGCGGCCGCCAGCATCGCCGGTCCCGAGGCGTAACCACCCACCCCGATCATGACATCCGGCCGGAATTCGGAAATGATGCGTGAGGATTCAAAAATTGCTCGCGGAAGGTCGAGAGCGGTTTTCAAACGGATGGCCAGACTCACGTTCTTCAAAGCTCCAACCTGCACCAGTCGCAGAGCGAACCCGGCATTCGGCACCAGACGGGTTTCGATACCCCGCGCCGTGCCGACGAACAACACCTGGGTTCCGTACAGCTGTTTGAGGCAGTGCCCGATTGCCAGCGCCGGAATGACGTGCCCGCCCGTCCCACCCCCCGCCAGAATGGCTCGCATGCAGTGACTATAAAAGGAAACGACCGAAAATGACTAGAACGAGTCGATCGGCCATTTTACCGGCGAAATCATCCGGGAAATTACGCCTAATACTTTCGCATTATTGATCCTCCTTTCCGGCCACCTATAATCGCGTCACCTTGCTGTGGGGGCGCATATTATCTGTTGTCGATATTTGGAAAAGACCTTGTGACGAACCACACTTTCAGGCTGAAGCCTGCGGCGCGAGTGCTGATCAAAGTATTCGTCGCACTCCTCATCGCATGGGTACTGGCCTGCGGCGCCCTGTTCGGAGTCATGCGTCAAGGTTCCGAAACTTTTGCCCGAGTCATGGCCCGCCTGCCTGGTCCGGTGGCGTTTCTCGTGCTCCCATTTGAAAGCTTGTGGACACGCGCTCGCGCCGGAAGGCTGCAGGTTGGCGACATGGCTCCTGATTTTTCTTTAGTACAGCTGGACAAGAGCGCGCAGGTACAGTTGTCCGAGTTTTCCCGCCAACGAAAGCCGGTCGTGCTGGTCTTTGGAAGCTATACCTGACCGCCGTTCCGGCGGGAGGTTCCCGCCCTCAACAGGCTTTACGAACAGTACGGCAAGCAAGTCGCCTTCCTGGTTGTTTACATCACGGAAGCACATCCCAGTGACGTCTGGCAGATGCAGAGCAACATAAAAGATAAGGTAGTGTTCGCCAGTCCGAAGAGCGAGGAAGAACGCGCCTTGGTTGCTGGCGCCTGCGTGCGGAAGCTGGGAATACAATTTCCTGCCGTGCTGGATGAGTTCGGCAACTCAACCGAGCGTCAGTACACCGCCTGGCCCGACCGCCTTTACCTGATCGACGCCACCGGCCGAGTCGCCTACAAGAGTAAGCCCGGCCCGTTCGGTTTCCAGGCGCAGGAGCTAAAAACGGCGCTGGCTCGCGTCGTCGAAGTCCACTGAAGGTTGTAAGTTAAGTTAAGTTCGGAGGGTTCGGCAAGACTCAGAAAATTCCGCTCGAATCCCGTAAGGACGGTACCTCTTCTCTTTATTCCGTCTGCCGGGTGATGTTCAACAAAACCCCGACGCACGCCAACGTCACAAATATCGAAGACCCACCATAGGAGACAAAGGGCAGAGGGATGCCCTTGGTTGGCATCAGTCCAAGCACGACGCTGATGTTGATGAACGCCTGCAAGACAATCATGCTGCTTATTCCCACCGCCAGGTAACGTCCGAACACGTCGTCGGTCCTGGCCGCAGTTCGCAGCCCGCGCCACAGGAACACGGCAAATAGCGCAGCCATGAAGATCGCCCCCACCAGCCCGAATTCCTCGGCGGTCACTGCGTAGATGAAGTCGGTATGGGGCTCCGGAAGGTAGAACAATTTCTGCTTTCCTTCCATCAGCCCCAGTCCGGTAACGCCGCCCGTGCTCACCGCGATCAGCGACTGAATAATGTGGAACCCGCGTCCTTGCGGGTCAGCATACGGATTGAGAAAAGCGAGAATGCGATCTCGCCGGTAGCTCACGTGAAAAATGAGGATGTACAAAGCCGGAATAGCTGCGAGGAACGCGTATCCGAAGTAACGCATGCGCATCCCCGCAATAAAGAGTATCGATACTGTAATAGCAGCGCAGGCAATGGCTGTCCCGAGATCGGGCTGAAAGACGATCAGGCCGAGGAACAGCAGCGTGGGCGCAACTGCCGGCAACAGCGTGTTGCGCCAGTCATCCATAGTTTTAGTTCGGCTCTCTAAGAAATAAGCAAGGAAAAGGATGAGCGCGGGCTTGGCCACTTCGGACGGCTGGAACGAGAACGATCCAAAGTGGATCCAGCGATGGGTGCCGTGCGCACGGTCCAGAAAGAAGACCGAGATCAGCATCAACATCGTGCCCCCGAGCAGGGAGAACACAATCGCGGGATGTTTCAGGCGCCGGTAATCGATCCGCATGCCCAACAGCATGCATAAGATTCCCGCCGCAGCCCAAGCCGCCTGCTTGATCAAGAACGTGTACGGCGATCCGTAGCGCTCCTTGGCCATGACCGCCGAGGCGCTGAAAACCATGACCAGTCCGCCGAATACCAGGAGGAGCGTGACCACAAACAGCCAGCGATCGACACTGACGCGCTTAGCCATGCATGCAGGGATAGTCGGGGGGAAACCGAGCCAGAAGAGATTTTCAATGGTCCAGCGCCACTTGCCAATTTGCAGCTTTGGTTCCTGGTGCGTTTTTCCAATTGCCAATTGGCAATTGCTACACGTCGCCTTTTACCGTTTCTTGTTCCTTAGCCTGCTCTGCCAGCGCGTGCACCACTTCCTTGAACACCCGCCCGCGATGCTCATAGTTCTGGAACTGGTCAAAGCTGGCGCAAGCGGGAGCCAAAAGCACCACCTCGCCGGGCGAAGCCAAGGCCGAAGCGCGCTTCACCGCGGCATCGAGGGTTTCGGCATGAACGATTTCAGCCGCGCCCTGGATCTCGGATTCGATCTTGGCCGCCGCAGCACCGATTGTGTACACCCGTTTGACGCGAGTCCGGAGAAGGTGGTTGAGGACGGTGTAGTCGCTGCCCTTATCCTTGCCGCCGAGAATGATATGGATGTTGGCGGGAAAAGATTCCAGAGCCTTGATGGTTGCATCCACATTGGTGGCCTTCGAGTCGTTGTAGTAGTCGACGCCGCGAATGCTGGCGACATACTCCAGCCGGTGCTCCACGGCCTTGAATTCGCGTATCGCCTTACGGGTTTGCTCCGGCTTCGAGCCCATGAGCATGCCGATCGAGATTCCGGCAAGCACGTTCTCCACGTTATGAGAACCCTTGAGTGGGATCTCGGAGACCGGCATGATTTCCCGTTCGCCATAGCGGTTGCGGAAGAAAATGCGGACATCACGCGTGAATGCGCCCTGCTCTACCTCTCTCTTGCGGCTGAACCAGAAAACCTGCGCCTGGGTCCGCTTCGCCATCGCCACGCAAGTAGGATCGTCGGCGTTGAGCACCGCGAAATCATCCCCCGTCTGGTTCTCGAAGATACGCGCCTTGGCCGCCACGTAGACTTCGAAAGTGCGGTGCCGGTCGAGGTGATCGGGCGTGACGTTGAGCACGACCGCCACCTTGGCGTGAAAGGTGTGAATGGTTTCAAGCTGAAAGCTGGAGACTTCAAGAACTACGACCGTCTCAGGCTTGGCCCTGGGCACCAGAGATATGGCCGGAGTTCCGATATTTCCGCCCACCACTGCGGGATTGCCGCCGGCAGCAATGATCTCGCCGGCAAGAGTCGTCGTAGTCGTTTTGCCGTTGGATCCGGTGATGGCAACGATGGGTCCGAGCAGGTACTGTGCGGCGAGCTCAATTTCGCCGATGACCGCTTCCCCCAGAGTGCGCGCCTGCAACAGGGGAGCCGCATCGACCGGCACCCCCGGACTGACCACGATCAGGTCCTGCCCTCGGAAAGTACGCTCGCCATGTCCTCCGGTTTCGACCGAAATGCCGTGGTCAAGCAGGACGGGGATTTCGTCGCGAAGCTCGTCTTCAGTCTTGGCATCCGAGACACTGACCCGCGCGCCCCGTTCTTTGAGGAACAGAGCCGAGGCCACGCCTGACTTGCCGAGGCCGACCACCAGCACGCGTTTGCCGTTTACGTCCATATATGCGTAACAGCGCGCTCAAACCATCAGAAATCAGCTATCAGAAATCAACAACTTATTGGCTCCGTGCCTCTGCCCCTCCGTGGTGGATTTTCTATCTCAGCTTCAACGTCGTCAGCGCGAACAATGCAAATACCAGCGACGCAATCCAGAACCGCACGATGATCTTTGATTCCGACCAGCCTAACAGCTCGAAATGATGATGTAGCGGCGCCATCTTGAAGATGCGCTTTTTGCGCAGCTTGTACGACCCCACCTGCAGAATAACCGACAGCGCCTCCATCACAAAGATCCCGCCAATGAAAGGCAGAAGCAACTCCTGCTTGATCATCACGGCCACCGTGCCAATCGCGCCTCCCAAGGCGAGCGAGCCCACGTCGCCCATGAACACTTCCGCCGGGTGTGCGTTGTACCAGAGAAACCCGATGGCCGATCCGACCATCGCTCCACAGAAAATAGTCAGCTCGCCAACCTGCGGCATGCGCTGCAGCTCGAGATATCCGGCGAATACCGCGTGTCCGCTGACGTAAGTCAGCACCGACAGCGCGCCCGCGGCAATCACGGTGCAGCCAATCGCTAACCCGTCCAGCCCGTCGGTGAGATTGACCGCGTTGCTTGAACCCACAATGACCAGCACGACAAACACGATGAAAGGCACAAAAGCCAGCGGCCACACGTGCGGCGAGCCGAGCCAGGATGCGACCACCAGGTCAGGACGGAACTGCTTGAAGAAGGGCACGATCAGCTTGGTGGAATACAGTCCCCTGGCCTGCATCGCAATCAGGAGTATGGCGACCAGGATGCTGGCCAGGATCTGCAGGGTCAGCTTGCTCCTTCCCGTAAGCCCCAGGTTGCGGCGGTGAACCGTCTTCAGGTAATCATCGGCAAATCCAATGGCCGCAAAAGCGCACGTAGAAAGCACCGCGATCCAGACAAAACGATTGCCGAGGTCTGCCCATAACAACGTAGGCACAACGATAGCAATGGCAATCAGCAAGCCTCCCATCGTGGGCGTTCCGGCTTTCTTCTGATGGGCTTTTGGCCCTTCCTCTCGGATGTACTGGCCAATCTGGAATTCGCGCAGCCGGTCAATGACGAGAGGGCCGATGATGAGTCCGGTAAATAGCGCGGTCAAACTGGCGAATGCGGTGCGAAAGGTGAGATAACGGAAAATGCGGAACGGCGGGAAATAACGGAATAGCTTCAGATACAAGAGCCAATAGAGCAATCCGCCTCCGGTTCCGAATCCTAAACTTTCGGAGCTGCCGCAGCCCCGTATGCTTTCCATGCTTCCAGCGCGCTCTCCAGCTTCACACCACGCGAAGCCTTCAGCAGCACTACGTCACCCTTGCGGGTCTCCCGGGCCAGCCATTCGCCAGCCTCTTCGGGCGTGCTGACAAACTCCGCCCGCGTCCCAGGTTTGCGTGCTGCTTCGACCAGGCACTGCGCCTTACCACGAACTCCCACCACAATATCAATGCCGCGCTCGGCCATGTGTTGCCCGCAGCGCCGATGCAACTCGTCTCCGGCCAATCCGAGTTCCAGCATCTCGCCGGCGACCACGATCCGCCGACTCGCAGGCATGGTGGCGAGCGCATCAACCATCGCATCGAGGGCTTTTGGATTGGAATTGTAACAATCGTTGATGACCGTAGTGTCGCCCACCTGGATAACCTGTCCCCGTTTATCGGAAGCCGCCACAGATGCCAGGGCGGCCACGGCTTCAGAAGGCGAGAACCCATGTTGTAGAGCAACGGCAACCGCCGCGAGAGCGTTATAGATGTTGTGCTTGCCTACAAGCGGCAAAAAGGCTGGCTCGCGGCAACTGCCAACCGCGACCAGGAACTTCGAGCCCCGAGCGCCTTGCGGGTCAATTCTCTCGGCCCGTACGTCGGCTGTGGGCTGGAGTCCAAAGGTCACAACCCTACCTCGGAAGTCGCGCCCGAACTGCGAGACGTACTCATCGTCCGCGTTGAGCACGGCGGTTCCTCCGGAAGGAAGCGACTCGATGAGCTCGTACTTAGCGCGAGCAATGCTGGCCAGCGAATCGAAGAACTCAATGTGCACCGGCGCCACGCAGGTCACCACTCCGGTATCGGGCTGAGCGATCTTGGCCAGCGCCTTAATTTCGCCCAGGTGCGACATCCCCATCTCGATGACCGCCATGTCGTGCTCCGGCTCAAGCTTCAGGAGCATAAGCGGCAGGCCAAAGTGGTTGTTGAAGTTGCCTTCGGACTTCAACACGCGGTAGCCAGTAGAGAGAATGTGCGCGATGGCTTCCTTCGTGGTCGTCTTACCTGCCGACCCGGTCACGCCGATGAGCGGCTTGCCCCACAACCGGCGAACCGAAGTCGCTAGCTTCTGCAAGGCAACTAACGGATCCTCTACTGCCAAAAGGCGGGTCCCGGCAGGGTAGCGCGCAAGCTGATCTCGGCGCACCACCGCCGCGACCGCATCGTGCCTAAGCGCCTGCTCGACAAAGTCGTGCCCGTCCAGCCGTTCGCCCTTGACCGCGAAGAAAAGCTCGCCCGAACGAATTGTCCGCGAGTCGATGGAGTATCCCTGGGCCACGGCTTGGGAATCGTAGTCGCCGGTGCCGCCGGCAAACTCGGCGACTTTCGTCAGAGAAAGTTTCACGTCGACTTCCCCACCGCAAAGGCGGTGCATTCGTAGCCTGCTGCGCGCAGAACCTCGCGTGCGACTTCTACATCATCGAACGGGATCGACCCCTGGCGGCTGACCTGGACTTTTTCGTGGCCTTTGCCGGCAATGAGCACGATATCCCCCGCCGCTGCTTCGCGGACGGCCAGTCGAATCGCGGCCTTGCGCTCGGGCTCAATGCTGTACTTAGTTCCGCTACGCTGCAAACCCACAAGGGCATCGTTGATAATGGCGCGCGGGTCCTCGCTTCGCGGGTTATCGGAGGTGAGAACGACAAAGTCGCTGCCTCGTCCCGCCGCTTCTCCCATGAGCGGACGCTTGGCGCGATCCCGATCGCCGCCACAGCCAAAAACCGTGATCACGCGGCATGAGCGCCCGGCGTGGGACACAAATTCTCGAGCCAGCGAAGTCAGGTTGCGCAGCGCGTCGTCAGTATGGGCGTAATCCACAACCACGGAAAAGGGCTGGCCGCAGTCGACACGTTCGAAGCGTCCCGGCACGCGAGTTAACGCTGCGACGCCGTTTTCGATCGCCTGATGCCCACAGCCGCGAGCGTAGGCTGCGCTCGAGGCTGCCAGGATGTTATACACGTTCACCTTTCCCGCCAGCGGCGACCAGATGGGAATCGTCTCGTCCGGCGTTACAAGATCGAAGCGGCTGCCGCGGGAGGTGATCTCGACCTTTTCGGCATGGAAATCGCCACCGGTCCACCCGTACGTGAGCACGGTCGAACCGCGCGACTTGCTGACCTTCACCAGACTCTGGCCGCTCGCGTCGTCCAGATTGAGCACCGCAGCGCGCGGGGGCTCGGTTCCGCAACCCGTGAATAAGATCTGCTTGGCAGCGAGATACGCTTCCATGGTCGGGTGATAATCGAGATGGTCGCGCGTTAGGTTGGTAAAGACAGCCACGTCGAAAGGCACTCCGAACACCCGCTGCTGGGCGAGCGCATGCGACGACACTTCCATCACGGCCTCGGTTGCACCGTGCCCGAGCGCGTCGCGCAGCATCCGGTTCAACTCAAGTGCTTCCGGAGTGGTATGCGGAGCGGAAAGGATCTGGCCGGCAACGTGGTATTCGATAGTGCCGATCAGAGCGCTCTTACGACCCGCCGCCGTTAGGATCGATTCCGCCAAGAAGGTGGTCGTGCTCTTGCCATTGGTGCCCGTAACACCGGTAATGGCAAGCTTCTCGGCCGGACGCCTGAAATAGTTGGCGCTCAGACGCGCCAAGGCTCGACGTCCGTGCGGCACCTGCGCCCAGGCTACCCCTTCGCGCGGCGCTTCGCTTTCCGAGTCCGACACGATTGCAAACGCGCCTGCCGCAATCGCCTTATCGATGTACTGGTTGCCGTCAGTGGTCTCGCCGCGCATGGCGAGAAACACATCCCCCCGCTTCACGCGCCGGGAATCATATTCCAACCCGGTAACCCCTGGGTTGCCTCTCTGAAACAGGACTTCTGCCCCGTCCAGAATCTGCTGGAAAGTCATTGATTTTAATTATAGGGCACAGCCCGCAGCCGAGATCGCACCCACCTCAGCCCCTAACCGGCCAAACGACCCATAGGGATTCTCACGGATAACCCTGCGAACCGCGCTTATCCCTGGCGCTCTTCTTCTATTAACGCTCGAATCGCACCACAACCTTCGTTCCCGCGCTTACGTGTGATCCTGCCGGGGGCGACTGATCGTGGGCGATGCCGCTGCCCACCGCATCCAATTCCAAGCCACTCGCCTGAGCCGTCTCAATCGCAGTCCGGATGCTTTTGCCGATAAACGATGGGACCACGATGCCGCCTGGTTCAACGTCCAGCACCACAGTACCAGCGGACGGCAGCTGAGCAGATGGCTCCGCCGCTACCGGCGGGGGAGGAACGTCGGGCAGCACAGGCGCCTCGACCGGCTCTCGCAAGGCCGCCGGCTCAACTCGATCTTCTGCACTTGCCGGAGATGGTTTTATCGAGCCAGCCGGGACCTGAGGCTGAGGCGGATTGCTGTCCGCAACCTCGAGCGCCGATCCCAGATGATCGGGAGAGCTTTCCTCGAGGTCCTCGGCTTTCACCTTGCGTGAAGCCAGCAATAGTTGGCGATTGGCAGGAAGCTCCACGTCATGCGGAACATTCAGGTATGCGAGTACCTGCTGCGCAATGCGCTGAAAGACGGGTGCGGAAACCTGCCCGCCCTGATGCAATCCCCGTGGCGAATCAAGAATCACGGCCACGGTCACGGCAGGATTGTTCACGGGGGCGAATCCCACGAAGGACGCAACATAGTTCGTGCGGGAGTAGGAGTGGGTTCCAGGATCCACCTTCTGAGCGGTTCCCGTCTTACCCGCCGAACTGTAGCCTTCCAGGATCGCTTTGCGCGCCGTCCCACGGAGAACCACACCTTGCATCATCTGTCTCATTTTTGCCGCCACCAAGGGTGACAAGACGCGATGCTGCGCCCCTGGCTGAAATAGAACCGTCTGGGGCGTGCCCTGCGGCTCAGTCGTAGCCGCCACAATGCGAGGCGCCATCCAGACGCCGTCATTGGCAAAAGTGGAACCCATTGCCACCAGTTGGACCGGCGTAATTCCAATCTCCTGGCCCATGGAAATCGCGCCGATTGACACCTTCGACCAGCGGTTCAGCGGCTTTGCCAGACCCCGCGTTTCTCCCGGCAGCTCAATGCCGGTTTGCTGCCCGAACCCAAAACTGCGAATGTATTTGTAGAAACGTTCTTCTCCCAGGCGAAGGGCTATTTTGATCGCGCCCACGTCGCTGGACTTGGCCAGAATGTCGGAAACCGGCAACAGCCCGAATGGTTTGTGGTCGCGGATTCTCATGCCGTTGACCACAATCGAACCCATCTGACAGTCGAAGACTTCGTTGGGATTGGTGACTCGCTCTTCCAGGGCCGCCGAAATAGTCACCAGCTTGAAGGTTGAGCCCGGCTCGTACACATCGCTGACCGCATGGTTTTTCAGGACTACAGGCGTAATCTTGCGTGATGAGTTGGGATTGAACGTCGGCCGGTTGGCCAGCGCCAGGATTTCGCCGCTGTGCGGATTGGCCACGATGGCTGTGCCGGACAGCGCATGGGTTTCCTCCATCGCCGTTTCCAGTTCCCGCTCGGCGATATATTGGATCTTCTCGTCAATGGTGAGGACAACGTTTTCGCCGGGATCGGGCTGCCTCTCGACCCGATTGAAGTTCTTCCGGCGGGCATCCACCTGGATCAACATGCGTCCGGACTTGCCGCGCAACTGTTCGTCGTATTCACGCTCGACGCCACTGAGGCCTTCGTCGTCCATCCCGACGTAGCCCAGCACCTGGGCGGCGAGTTCGCGCTTGGGGTAGAAACGCTTCGACTCTTTCTGGAAGTAGATGCCCTTGAGATTAAGCCCCTTGATACGCTCCGCAATTTCCGCATCGGCCTTGCGTGCGACCCAGCAAAACGAGCGCGAAGCCTTGCACTTGGCCAGGACTTCGCGAGGATCTTCTTTCGTTATGCGAGTGATGAGGGAAATCGTTTGTGCCAGGTCAGGAATTTCTGTGGGAACGGCGAATCCCGAGTCCACATTGATGGACATCGCGAGTTCGCGGCCCGCCCGGTCGTAGATGATGCCGCGCTTGGGCGAAATTTCAATGGTGCGCTGCTGCTGGTGCTGGGCGCGCTGTTCGAACTCGCCGTACTGGAAGATTTGCAGGTAGACCAGGCGCAGGCAGATGGCAAAAAACCACAACAGCAAAATAGCGCCCAGGAGGTAGAGCCTGAGTTGCGCACTGCCGCGGGAAGAACTCGCCGCCACTATTCCGACCCTTATTAGACGAACATGGCGGCCCGCAGTTCGAGCGCCGCCCGATTTGGTAGCCTGTTTGCGTCAACTGGACGGGCGAGGACACTCGCCCTCTTACTTTCATATACCTAACTAGAGGCCCATCCAGAAAGGCCCATTTGTGAAATTCGTGCGACGGAAACCTAACGACTTATGGCCGAAACCCCGGTTTCTGGATGCGCCTCTAGGGTACCGACACCACTGAAACGGGGGCAGCGCTGGCCATTACCGGCCCACTGTTGTCCGGAACCGCCGCGTCCAGTCGTACAACCTGGCCGGGTTCGGGCGGATTCAGGCCCATTCGCTTGGCCAGGACGTCGATCCGGTCCGGGCTGCGCAGCGTCGCTTCCTCCAGTCGCAGAGCCCGGCTCATCTCGACCAGGCTGTCGCGCTCGGATTGCAGCTCGGAAATTTTGTACCCGTATTCCACCGCCTTGAAATGCTGCCAGGCATAGGAGAGAACGAGCAGGCACAGGCAGGCGAGTGCAATGCTGAAAGTCCGCATTTCGCGCGCCCGCTGCGGATCGTCCATCTTGACCAAGCGCGAGTTGTCGATGTGCTTGGCGAAGTAGACCTCCGGCGTTCCCGTCCAGCATAGCTGACGCCGGATTGAGGAAATGGCACCCTGTGCTGCGATCGCCCCCGCTGCCATCACGCCACCCCAACTAGTTTTTCTTCAAAAATCAGCTCGCTCGGATTCGCCAGATACAGGCGTTCCAGTTCCGACGTCTCCTGCTCCACACGAGCGCGTGCTTCCGCCCGCTCGACCGCGGCAATCAGCTCGTCAATCATGTTCCCGGTGTACATTTTGCCTCTCCTGCCCCTACCTGGCCCTTCTTCGCCACGGCACCCTGGGAGGGATGTCGTATCGAAACTTGTTTAGCTAACTAGACTTTTTCGGCGGCGCGCAGTTTCGCGCTGCGCGACCGCGGATTGCGATCGACCTCTTCTTCGGTCGCCGTCACCGGCTTCTTCGTTAGCAACTTGTAGTGACCTTGCTTCACTTCATCGCGGAGGGCATCTTTTACGATGCGGTCCTCCAGCGAGTGGAAGCTGATAATCACCAGCCGCCCGCCCGGTTTCAGCAGCGGCGGGGCCGCGTTCAGCAGCGCCCGCAGATCGTCCAGTTCGCGGTTTACGAAGATTCGGAGAGCCTGAAAAGTGCGTGTCGCCGGATGAATGCGCTCAGATTTCATTGGCCGGGTCGCGGCTGATATGAGGTCCGCAAGCTGTTCGGTACTTCGTATCGGCCGCGACCGGACAATGGCTCTGGCGATTCTCCGCGACCTCCTTTCCTCACCGAATTCGTAAATCACATCGGCAAGCTCGCGCTCGTCCATGTGATTTACCACTTGATCGGCGGTCAGCTCGGACTGCGGGTTCATCCGCATGTCGAGCGGTCCTTCCGCCTGAAAGCTAAAGCCTCGCGCGGCGTTTCCTAGCTGCAGGCTGCTCACGCCGAGATCAGCAAGAATTCCGTCGATGGTCTGGGGTCGTTGGCCCTTGGCTATCTCTGCAAACGATCCGTGCACCAACTCCACCCTCGGCCAATCGCGCCGTCGGTCGTTGCTGGTTGGTCTTTGGCTTTTATCTTCGCCAACGACCGACGACGAAGGACCAACAACCAGCCTTTCCCCCGCGATTTCCAGCGCTGCCGGGTCTTTATCGAGCCCAATCAAATGTCCCGGTGCGCCGAGGCGTTTTGCGATTTCGTAGCTGTGCCCGCCAAGGCCCACCGTGGCGTCGATATAAGTCCCGCCACGCCGGACGGATAAAAAGTCGATCGCTTGTTTTAAAAGAACCGGAACATGGCCAACTTCTCCATGCCCACCCCGCTCGGGGGTGTCTGTTAAACCCTCGCCCACTAAATGCCCAGATCGTCGAGCGTCTTCTCATCCTCGGACGTGAACGGCTGCTCCTCGATCTCCATGCGGAACGCTTCCAGGTTGCGCACGATCAAGTAGGTCAGGTTTCCGAGCACTGCCACCTCGCCCTTGATCCGTGCCGAGTCGCGGATTAGCTGCGGCATCAGCAACCGACCCTGTCCGTCCATTTCCACCTGCTGGCCCCAGTAGTTGACCCGATCCAGGAACTTCTTCTTCGTGGGGTTGAAAGTGGAGAGCCCGGCCAGCTTCTGCTCGATCCGCTCCCATTCCTCGAAGGGATATATCTGAGCAACCTTTCCATCCAAACTTGTGATGTAGAATTGCGTGCCGTATTTCTCCTCGATTACACGCTTGAATTCCGCGGGCACCTTGAGGCGTCCTTTCTCGTCGACGCGAGTTGGGTGATTGCCGCGAAACATACGCACTGCCCCTTACTGTGCTCAACAGCCTGCTCAGGGCGGCCACTACCGGCACGAGGGAGGTCAAAGCGAGCACAAAGTCGGTCAGATCGGGTTGGTTAGGGCCTGTTCCGGGGGTGTCAGCTTCTAGTCCCACTGGCGCCTCTCGTTGGTTCACTCGCTACCACGATCTATATTGTCAGGACCACTATGTACCACTTTTGACCACATCTTACGCCTAAGTGTTTTATTGTCAAGAGGGAAGTTGCAGGTTGGGGCGGGGTGGAGAGAGCGATGCGGGAAAGCGCGAGATCTTGTGGCTAACGGAGTTGATGACCACAATAGGTTGAGTTTACAGCTTAGATTCCGGGCGCTTCAAGCTGGAGATTTGGGGGCAGGTCCGCCCAAGATTTCTGCGCAAGCTAAGGTTTCATAGTTCCAATGGTGAGCCGCGCCTGAGACTCTGAAACCCTGAAACGTGATTGCTCATGGCCGTTGCGCCCGTGGTCACCTATGCTGCTGGAGCAGCCACGGTACGAACTCAGGTTCGCCGTAGGCTCTGTCCCAGCAATTGTGCCCTACTCCGGGATACTCGTGAAAAACCCATTCGGGCGTTTTACGACCTTGCGCGCCGTTTCCGCATACGGGTCTGTGACCTTAGGGTCGTCCACGAGGCTCACGCGTAGGTCCGGAAAACGCGGCCGCCCGCCGATGCCACCGCAGATCACGGCAAGCGCCGCGAACTTTCCCGGGTACTTGGCGGCCGGGTCCCTCGTGCCGATCGCAGCGACTCAGCAAAGTCCCGACACCTCAATGAATGCAGTGGCCGATTGATCGCCAACAACGGACCATCCACTGCTAGGCTGACTATGAACATCTCCAAAGGAAAGATAAGAATCGTATGTGTTCTGTGCTTTAGCCGGGGGTAATGAGTAAGTCAACGCCAGCTACGAACACGCCAGCTACGAACAGGACGAACAGGACAATCTTATGTCTGTGCCAGCTACGAACACCACGAACACGCCAGCATGCCACCCCAGCATGACGGTAGCTGAACTATAGCGTGATACACTCCGGCGCAATTGGCCTATCCATTACTTCGCGGCGGAGGTGCAGTAGGGGGCTTAACCGCGGTCGCATCTGGTGGGTGGTTTTTTGGGGGGTGTGGTTTGGATCGTCTGGAGCTGGGTCCTGAACATGATGTTTCTCGGCCCGCGCTACATGGACATTCAAAATTCCGGCTTGTTTCTGAAACAGCCTCGCTATCAATTTTTCCTGGGGCAATGGATCGTGCTGTTGTTCCTGCTGGCAATCATCATGTCTCATCTTTATGCATGGTCACGAGCAACCCTCGGGCCAGGTCCGGTTGCCGCCGTCAAGCTTGGGATTTGTGGTGGGGTTTGCCATTGGCTTTCCCGGTAATTTCGCACAGGCGACCTGGTCGCCGATTCCCCCTGTCTTTCCCCTGGGGTGGATGCTGGAAATGTGGGTCGGAGCAATTCTGGCCACGCTAGTCGCGGGCTTCCTGTACAAGGAGTGACGGGCGACGCGGCGAGCCGCGTCTCTACCGAGCAGCTCTATCGCGCTGGCTCTACGACCACGGCCGTTCCGTAGGCCAGCACCTCGGTGACCCCTTGCATGACTTCGGTTGCGTCATAGCGAGCGCCGACCACGGCGTTGGCGCCAAGTTCGCCCGCGTGTTGCAACATCAGGTCGAAGGCTTCGGCGCGCGTCTTTTCGCATAGGTTGGTCAGCAATGTGATGTTGCCGCCGATCAACGTCTGCAAGCCCGCTCCAATGGTTCCGAAAATCGAACGCGACCGAACCGTGATGCCGCGAACCACGCCCAAGGTACGCACCACGCGATAGCCATCGAGCTCGAACTGCGTGGTCACCATGTTGTGCGCGACCATGCGGCCTGCGCCTGTATATGTCGCCATCGGGTTCATCCTTCTTTGTGAAAGTCAACTATATCGCGTGTTCCGCACGAAAAACCTATTCCAGTTCTGCCGCGATTACGAGATCCTCCGCCTCGGGATCATAGGTAACGTGCAGCACATTGGGCTTGCAGCAGACCTGGCAATCTTCCACATACACTTGATGGAGACCGGCGGAGGCATCGACTGCAGTCTCATTCCACTCCCCGCATGCGGCGCATTGGAAGCCAGAGTCCATACCTTATTTTCGATCGCGATTGCCGCTGGTTGCCGAATTCACCGGACAATTGAATCGGCAATCGGAAATCTTGTGCACCTCTATAATGTCAAATTCTATTTCAGCCGGAGGTCTCATGGTCTCTCGACGTCGCTTTCTGCACCTTGGCACGGCAGCGGCTAGTGCCACTCTGGCCGGACAAAATTCCGGAGAAAAACCTGCGTCGCTGCCGCCTTCCGTTGCCGGCCTGAAGTCGATGAAAGATCAGGCGAGACCAATTTCTCAAGAAGAGCGGCGTGACCGGCAGGAAAAAGCACGCCGCCTGATGCAGGCCAACCGGCTCGACGCCATCCTCCTCATGGAAGGAACTTCTCTGACCTATTTCACCGGCATGCGCTGGTGGGGAGGAGAGCGCATGTTTGCCATGGTTCTGCCCGCGAAAGGCAAGGCGTTCTACGTGTGTCCTGGATTTGAGGAAGGCCGAGCACGCGAGCAACTCGCGAAGGCTCCGGGTGGTAATGATGAAGACGTGCGCATCTGGCAAGAAGATGAGAACCCCTACCAGCGTGTTGCGCAGGGTCTGAAGGATCGCGGAATTTCAGCCGGCACCTTAGGGATGGAAGAAACCGTTCGTTTTGTATTCAGCGATGGAGTAACCAAGGCCGCGCCCCAGGCAAAAATTACGAGCGCGACTCCCGTGACGGCAGGCTGCCGCATGGTGAAGAGCGCACACGAGATCGAACTAATGCGGCTCGCTGCCAAGGTCACGCTAACCGCGTATGAAGCGGCTTATCGCGCCCTGCACGAGGGGGTAACCCAGCATGAACTTGCTGATCTGGTACAAGCGGCCCATTCTCAGCTCGGATTTTCCGGAGGGGCCGAGGTGCAAGTCGGGGAGTACTCAGCGCTCCCCCATGGCTCGATCACGCCGCAAGTCATTCATGACGGCGCCATCTTGCTGATCGATGGCGGCTGCACGGTTGAGGGCTACGCCTCCGATATCAGCCGCACCTTCGTGCTGGGGAAGCCAGCCGACAAGATGAAGCACGTCTTTGATAGCGTCCGCAAGGCGCAGAGCACTGCGCTGGCGACGGCGCGGCCGGGGTTGCAGTGCGGAGCGGTGGATGCAGCCGCCCGCCAAATCATTACGGACGCCGGCTACGGCCCCGACTACAAATTTTTCACGCACCGCGTCGGCCACGGCATGGGAATGGACGGACATGAATGGCCCTACCTGGTTCGAGGTAACACCGTTCCGCTCGCGACCGACATGACTTTCAGCGATGAACCCGGCATCTACATTCGCGGCGAGTTCGGTGTGCGACTGGAGGATGACATGCACATCACCGAGAACGGCGCGGAGTTGTTTACGCCTCAGAGCCTGTCTCTGGAGAATCCCTTCGGAACCGCCTGATCAGGGAAGGTCGCGGCCGGAGCTCCACCTAAGTGCACGGGAGAGAGGGCTGGGTTTTGGCAGTGATGTCAGGTGTAATCTCTGTGACAACAGTCAGCTGCGCGGGTGAGGACCTGGACGGTTTTTCTCGCCGATTCCAAGAACCTCCAAGCCGGGTCCAACAAGTCCACCAGGCCGCCGCGTTCTAAGCCCGGCAACCACCACAAATTCGGTCTAAAAAAAGCATTGACCCTGCAAACGCTGGCATTGGAATTGCATCAGAATAGCTGGGGCGCACTGGAAACGAGGCTGGTTCGTTCAGATGGCTGCTGGACAACCGGTCTTGCTTCACAGAATCCAACCTCACTCTCTCCAGCGCCCTCTGAGCCGTTCCGCAACGGGACGGCTCAATTTTTCGTGCACTGCCTGCCCGGTGATTGGATCTCCCAAGTCGCGGCCAACCTCGCCCACGGGGACGAAACTGGATTCCCTGGTGCGTCATGCTGTCAGGCATGCCCGCGCGTCGAACCCTAGTTGACGCTGCTGCTTCCGCGGATGCCATACTTGGTGAGCTTGTAAGCGAGTGCGCTGCGGGAGAGCCCGAGGCGGCGCGCCGCCTCTGCCTGCGCGCCCCCAGTGGACGCCAGGGTGCGCACAATCAAGTCTTTCTCTGTCTGGTCCAGGAATGCGCTGAGGTCGAATGGTTGGGGGAGCTTTTCCATCCTCACCACATCCACTGCACGTCCGGAATTAACTCCCGGATTTGCTCCCAGAGCCACTCCTTGTGCGAGCGGGAAGTCCTCCGGGCCGATCTCCTGATTGCGGGAAAGGATGTAGGCACGCTCAATCAGGTTCTTGAGCTCACGGACATTTCCCGGAAAGTGATAGCGTTTGAGATTATCCACCGCCTCTCCGCTGATGGCGCGCACTGGCAGTCTAAGCTCGGTGGCGACTTGCCGGGACAACCAGTCGCAGAGTCCAGGAATATCCTCGAGCCTCTCCCGCAAGGGGGGGACATGAATCGGCTCAGCCGCCAAGCGGTAATACAGATCCTCCCGGAACAGCCCATCTCGAACGCGCTGCGGCAGGTCTCGGCGTGTGGCGACGAGCACCCGAACGTTCACAACTCGGGGTTTGGCGGATCCGACGCGAGGCAGCCGGCCCTCGGCTATTATGCAAAGCAACTTGGCCTGTGTGGCTGGCGAAATCTCTCCGGCTTCGTCCAGGAAGAGCGTACCTTCATTGGCAGCTTCGACGAGTCCCTGGCGTGCGCGACCCGCGCCGGCGAAAGCGCCTTTCTGGTGGGCGAATAATTCGTTTTCCAACAGCGTCTCCGCAGAAGCGGCGCAATTGAGGGCTAGGAAGGGTCTGCTTGCACGCGGGCTGTTGCGATGGATCGCGCGAGCCACAAGCTCCTTGCCGGTTCCGGTTTCCCCCGTGATCAAGACAGGAGCGTTGGTGGGAGCAATCCGCGCGATTTTCTCTCGCACCTCCCGCACGGCAGGACCTTCACCGTAGAGCTCTGCCCCGCCCTCCAGGCGAGCCACAGTTTCCGTAAGCAGCAAGTTTTTCCGCCGCAGCGCTGTGTGCTCACAGGCGCGGCGCGCCGTGGCACGCAGGACTTCCAGTTGGAAAGGCATCGTCAGGAAATCGAAAGCGCCTTGCCCCAGGCCTTCCACAGCCAACTCAAGGGAAGCAACCGCAGTCAAGAGGACGACGGAAAGGGAGGGATCGTTTTCCCGGGCGGCATCGAGAACGGTGAGTCCTTCGCCGTCCGGCATTGGCTGCCGGGTGAGAACTGCGTCAAAATCGTTTGCAAGCAGATTGCTGCGGGCCTCGTCTACGCTGACCGCTTCGGAAATTTCATGCCCATCCTGGCGCAGATTGGAGGCCACGGTCTGCCGCATATTGGGTTCATCATCGACAATCAGGATCCGACCCATCTTTCCCTTTTTTTTATTGCTGTCGTTGCCGGCCAGTGCGCCTCTGGCAGGCACACCCCACCCCCGCCCGCCCTGGTTCGTGGCGGCAAGGATCAATAATGGCTCCAGTCGCTAGTTGCAATCTTGACGTGCAATTCCAAGGCCAACTCAGGTGCCCGAGGCTTGGTTGTGAAAAAGGGTCTCGAAGATTCGCGAAGAAGCCGCGGCAGCAATGGCTTGCGCGTGATCTTCGCCTTCAGTGTGAGGGGAACCTTTTGCTTGCGTCCGGCCCGCAACAAGAGGGCGTGAGGTAGCGTGTCGAAGAACAAAGCCAAAGAGCTTTGGTGAACTGGTTGCAGCTGCTTGTGTCCAGCTATGATCGGCGTCCTAGGCAACTTCCTGCCAAGCGGAACGTGTTAGACTGCCAGCTTTACTGTAGCACTTGGCAACACAAGTACTTCTCAACTTTCGGCAAGGGGCTCGCGCTGTTGCATCGATCGAAGGTAAGCCGATCCAGAGTTCGAGACTCGCAGGGCGCATTTCTCCTGAAGGCTTCTTGGGGACAGTTGGCGTCAGACCATTCGGCCACAGCGTGGTTGGTTGCTTTTCTCGCGATCATTCTCGGGTGCAGTGCGGGATCAGCTAGGGCTCAGATTTCTCCAGGGCCGCTGGCCCGCGCCCACCGGACACTGGAGGGCGCGAGCCATTGCGTCTCCTGCCACCAGTTCGGCGGGCAGGCCGCCCTCAAGTGCGTGGAGTGTCATACCGAAATCGGCGCCCGCGTGAATGCACATCGCGGATTGCATGCCACTTACGGACTGCAACCTGGCTCTAGCCAGGGGTGTGCCAAATGCCACTCCGACCATAACGGCGTGGATTTTCCCCTGGTCAAATGGACTCCCACGCCAGCCGGCTTTGACCACAGTAAGACTGGCTACAACCTGGTCGGAAAACACGCCGGCGTGGCCTGCAACAAATGCCACAACGCCGAACACGTAGCTCCCAGCGAGAAACTCAACATTCAGGTCAGAGACCTGAACAAGACTTTTCTCGCCGTGCCTCAAGCTTGCATCACCTGCCACCAGGACGCACACAACGGTCGCCTGGGACAAAAATGTGAGCGCTGCCACAATTTTGAAGACTGGAAGAACCTTACTCAATTCGATCACTCGAAAACCAAATACCCGCTAACGGGACTGCACGCGCAGGTGACTTGCCAGAAGTGCCACACTCCCGGAGCGGATAATAAGCCGCGTTGGACCGGTTTGGCCTTCGGCAAGTGCGACGATTGCCACGCTGATCCGCACAAGGGCAGCTTCAAGCAGCAAGCTTGCCAGGCCTGCCACAATACGAGCGGCTGGAAACGCAGCTCGCTGCAAACCGTCAACGAAAAATTCGACCATTCCAAAACGAAATATCCCTTGCTCGGCAAACACCAGACGGTTGAATGTTCGCAATGCCACCTCAAGGCTGACTTCAAGAAGCCTCTGGCTTTCCAGAAATGCATCGACTGCCACAAGGACGTGCACAACGGCCAATTCGTGAAACGAGCGGGGGGAATCGAATGCGCCGGCTGTCACACCTTGGACGGCTTCAAGCCTTCGACTTATGGAGTGAAAGAACACGCCAAAAGCGCTTACCCGCTGGAAGGCAAGCACGCCCAAGTGAAGTGCGAAGGGTGCCATATACCCAAGGGGAAGGACACGCTCTTCAAGGTCAAGTTCGGCAAATGCATGGACTGTCACAAAGACGAGCACCAGCGTCAGTTCGCCGGAACGCCTTACCTGAATCGCTGCGAACAGTGCCACGACCTCAAGGGTTACCATCCCTCGACCTTCACGTTGGCGAAGCACAAGCAAACGCGCTTCCCGCTCACCGGCGGCCATATCGCAACTCCCTGCGGTGATTGCCACAAGCAACGTTCCACTCCCGAGGCCAAGTACGCGGTGATCTACCGCTTCGACGACAGCTCCTGCACCGTCTGCCATAAGGACCCGCATAAAGGCCAGTTCGACGAGACCATGAAACAAGTCCGGATGGACCGCAAGCCGGCGGGTTGTCAGGCGTGTCATTCGACGGATTCATGGAAAGATCTGCAGCGATTTGATCATGCCAAGACGTCCTTCCCTCTGCTGGGCGCGCATCGAGCTACCGCCTGCATGGATTGCCACAAGCCGCCCAATATGGGGACCAAGCTGATCGATGCGGACTTCAAGGCGGCGCCCAGCAAGTGCGAGGACTGCCATGAAGACGTTCACGGTGCCCAGTTCGCCAAAGCAAATCGGATTACGCCCTGTGCTGATTGCCACAACGCCACCCGGTGGAAGCCGTCTCTGTTTGATCATGAGCGGCGCACCAGTTTCTCGCTGAAAGGTGCCCATGAGAGGGTTCGCTGCGAAGCCTGCCACAAAGAACTGCGGATGGTAATGGACAAGTCGGTCCTGTTTTACAAGCCTTGCCCGAAGGAATGCTCCGCTTGCCATGGTCCGGGCAAAGCGGCCGGTAAGTCCTAAGGGCGGTCTGGGTCGAAAAATGCCCCAGCATGATTCAGACTGCCCCAGCGCGGTCCTGTATAAGTTCTTGAACCCTAAGTGCTTCCCCCTACCGATCCGAATTTTGAACGGGGTTCTGAAAAGTAAATTCTGCGTTCAGGCAGGCAGAACTTACAGGTCTTAAGGCGGGCCACACGATGGGGAGCCCAGGCTTAGGCAATAGGACATGCCCCCATTGGTCTGACGAATATTGCCTTGCGTAGCTTTTCCACTGGTACAATAGGACCATACTCTGTCTGGGTGTCGAATTGCATTAGAATTCAACACTGATCACTTCGTCTAGCTGGATGTCTGTTAGATTCTTCTACGTTTCTTAAGTCAGTTCTGTCTGTTTAATAGTCAGGTGTGTATACAAGTTTAATCGGGGGTGGCACCTTGATCCCGACCCTTCTGATTGGTCTGCTGTTGTCCTTTATGCCGGCGGATAACCCTGTCAGCGGACAGAGCCAGAACCTTGCCCAGACGCGGAGTCCGCACGGTGACTTGAACATTCCCTGCCAAAACTGTCACACCGCGATTGGGTGGAAGCCTATCCGGGCCGTCCCCGAATTCGATCACAATAAGACCAAATATCCTTTGCGGGGCATGCACGAGAATGTGGCCTGCACCCAGTGTCACACCAAGCCGGTCTTCTCTAATGTGGGTAGCAGGTGCGCCGATTGCCACGCCGATATTCACAAACGGCAGATGGGCGTCAATTGCGAGCAGTGCCACAGCGTGAAAGGTTGGAACGTCTCGATCCAGTCCATCCAAAACCACCAGAATCGTTTTCCGCTGATCGGAGCGCACGCCGCCCTGGAGTGTGATGCCTGCCATAAGGGCGCCGCGGTTGGTCAGTTCCAGGGGCTGTCGACTCAGTGCTATTCGTGCCACGCCCAGAGCTACCAGAAAACCTCGAATCCGAATCACGTCGCCTCCAAGTTCTCGACCACTTGCGAGCAGTGCCACGGAATGGATACGTGGCTGAATGCCAAGTTCGATCACGCGACCAGCGGCTTCCCGTTGACTGGCGCTCACGCGACTGTAGCTTGCGAGCAGTGTCACGTGAATAACAATTACAACCTGACCAGCGCGAACACGGCCTGCGCCTCTTGCCATTTGAAGGATTTCCAGGGGACGACTAACCCGAATCACGTCAGTGGCGGCTTTTCGCAGATGTGCCAGCAGTGCCACAACACAGTGTCGTGGGCCGGAGCGAGCTTTGACCACTCCACCACGGGCTTCCCGTTAACTGGTGCGCACGCTACTGTGCAGTGCAGCCAGTGTCACATTAACGGGAACTACAATTTGACGACAACGACGTGCGTGTCCTGTCACCTCAAGGACTTCCAGGGCGCGACCAATCCGAACCACGTGCAGCAAGGATTCGCGCAGACCTGCGAGCAGTGCCACAACACTGGGGCATGGCAACCGGCACAGTTCGATCACTCCAAGTCCGGATTCCCCTTGACTGGCGCGCATGCGGCTGTGCAGTGCGCCCAATGCCACGTCAACGGAAACTACAATCTGACCAGCGCAGCTTGCGTAACCTGCCACCTCACGGACTTCCAGAACACGAATAACCCCAGTCACGTTCAAGCCAATTTCCCGCAGACCTGTCAGCAATGCCACAACACCACAAGTTGGATGGGTGCCATCTTCGATCACTCGACCACGGGATTCGCCCTGACGGGTGCGCATAACACTCTGCAGTGCAGTCAGTGCCACATTAACGGGAACTACACCCTGACCAGTGCAAATACCTTGTGCGTATCGTGCCATCTCACCGACTATCAGGGCACGAACAACCCGAGCCACGTGCAGGCGGGGTTCCCGCAGACCTGTCAGCAGTGCCATAACACGACCACCTGGGGTAACGGGACATTCGATCACGCCAGCACCGGCTGGGCCTTGACCGGCTTCCATGCGACGGTGGCCTGCGCACAATGCCACGCAGGTGGAAACTACAATTTGACCTCCGCGAACACGGCTTGTGCTTCGTGCCACATGACCGACTACCAGAACACAAACAACCCAGGCCACGCGGCTGCCGGCTTCCCGACCGATTGCTCGCTATGCCACAGCACGGCATCTTGGGCCGGAGCTACCTTTAATCATGCGACTACCGGCTTTGCGCTTACCGGAGCGCATACCACCCTGCAGTGCAATCAGTGTCACGGAAATAATAATTTCAGCCTGAGCAGCGGGGCATGCGTCACGTGCCATTTGACAAATTTCCAAAGCACGACCAATCCGAACCACGTCACGTCAGGCTTCCCGCAGCAGTGCGATGTCTGCCACAACACGACGGCGTGGATCCCGTCCACGTTCAACCACAACAACACGCCGTTCCCGCTGACGGGTGCGCACACGACCGTTGCCTGCGCCAATTGCCACGTCAACAACAACTACACGACGGTTCCGACCGATTGCTACTCGTGTCACAAGGCGCTATATACCGCCACCACGAGTCCGAACCACCAGGCTGCCGGGTTTCCGACAACCTGCGCGACGTGCCACACCACAACGGCGTGGACGGGAGCGACATTCAATCACACGTACTTCCCGCTGAACCACGGCGGCGCCAACGGCGTCTGTGCCACCTGCCACACTAACTCGAGCGACTATGCCGTATTCCAGTGCACGGGATGCCACGGGAACAATAACGCGGCCGGTTTCCGTCACCCGAATGTTGGCGGGTATGTGTATAACAGCGTGAATTGCTACGCGTGTCACAAAGGCGGCTAGCGCAGCGTGTCGGCAGAGTTTTGGAAGTGTAAGCTGTCACCCCGGACTGGGGGTATCTAGGGCTGGCGGAAGCCAATATTTAAAGATAGTTAAGCAGGACGAAATGAAGTTAATAAATATAATCCTCCTCCTCGTCTTGGTGTCGTTTGCCGTTGGGCAAGATCCCGCCGACAGGCCGGTTGAAATCCGCAACGTGGACGTGGCCCCCGTCGGTGAGCAGGTCAAAATTGAGGTTACCCTCACCCAGCCTGTGGTTCCGACCGTCATCGTTGCCACTAACCCTGACCGGCTGGTTCTGGAGCTCCCCAATACTTCATCCAGCGCGAAGCAGCAGCGGGCCACCGTAAATCAAGGCGGAGTGAAGATGGTGCGGATCGGGCTGAACAGCACCAATCCGCCGGTGACGCGCGTGGTGCTGGACTTGGTCGAACCGCGTCTATATGAGTTAGCCACGGACGGCAAGAAAGTCACGCTGACGCTGCTGGCTCCCGAGACCGCACGGCAGCGGAAGGGTGCGCCCGTTCCCGCGGCTACCGGAACGCTCCTGGGAAAGCTGCATCACGAAGCGCCTGAGAATCTTCCCACGACTGCGAGGGCTCCGGCGCCTGTAACACCGCCGCCATCCCTGCCCCCGATCAAAACTCCAGCAGCACAATCGAATCCTCCCTCGGGCACGACGACGGCGAGTACATCTCGTCCCAGCGCCGCCAATCCGAATTTTGGCAGCCTGCAACAAGGCACCGTGTCGCCTAACACCGGCACACCAGGACAAGGAGTTGTTCCCGGTCGAAATAGTTCAAGCGCCAATACGGGCTTGGCCCTTACCAAGCCGGAGGCGGGTTTCCCCGAAGTTGCCGTCGTACATGGGGACCGAATGACGCCCGTGGATCAGAAGCAGGCCTCCACGCCCAAGCCCCAACCGAAAGCGGCGCAACCAGCAACAACCCCGGCACCGTCATCTGCTGGTGCCAAGACAGTGCAACCAGTGCAGTCAGCCGCAAACAAGACTGCTCCGGTGATTGCCAGCAGCACCTCGACGGCGCAAAGCAAGGCCGGCGCCCCGGCAACCCAGCCTTTGCAAGCGACACCAGCTGGCTCTTTGACGGCGAAGAGCAGTGTTCCAGCGACACCGGCACAAATGAAATCTGGGCCGGCACCCCAGTCGCAGAAGCCACCAGCTGTTGCACCGAGTTCGGGGGCCACCGTCACGAGTGCTACCACGCCTCAAGCAACTACGGCGCCGGTCGCCTCGAAACAAGTTCCGCTCTGGGAGCAACCCGCGTTTCCCCCGACCGGGAGTGCCACGTCCGCCAGTACCACGACTGTGGTTGCCTCTAAACAAGAAGCTCCATCGGCGCCGCCCGCGAGAGTTCCTGTGACCGCCAGCGCCACCAGGCCTGGAACCGCCACCGCCCCAGTCGCCTCGAAACAAGTTCCCCTCTGGGCACGGCCAGAAACAGGTCAGACGACCGCGGCCGCCAGCGCGTCTGGAGCGGCCACGACGCCCGTTGCCCCCAATCCACAACCGCCCCCGGCGCCCGCGAGGGTTCCTGTGACCGCCAGCGCCACCAAGCCTGGAACCGCCACCGCCCCAGTCAAACAAGTTCCTTTATGGGAGCAGCCCGCGTTTCCAACAGCCGCCACATCCGGCAACACCACGGCAGCGGTTGCCTCTAAACAAGAGGCGCCCTCGGCGCAGGCCGCGAGAGTTCCCACGACCGCCAGCGCCACTAGGCCTGGAACAACCGCGACCCCAGTTGCCTCGAAACAAGTTCCTTTGTGGGAGCAGCCGGCATTTCCAGGGGCGTCAACCAGCACCGTCGTAAGCTCCTCGGCGACATCGGCCAATCCCGCGACTGCGCCCCAGACAAAAGTCGCGGCTCAGCCCACCACGGCTGTGACCGCAACCGCTAAGGCGACCGCGGCATCAGCGGCCCCTCCGGCAACGCAGGCAGGGCAAGCTCCAGCCGCAGCGCAGCCCAGCCTGAGCAACAATCTGCCGCAGGTTCGGGCTGGCGTTATAACCGGTACGCCGCCGACAGCGTCAATTGGCTCCGCAGAAGCGTCAAAAAAGACACCGGCTCCGCCCCAATCGGCCAAACCGACCTTGGTTGCCAGCGCCGCCCCTGCACCTGGGCCCGCTAAGCCCGACCTCGAGACCCAAGTTCCCGTGCTATTGACGCGGCCGAGCAATAGCGACATTCGTGTCAGTTATAAGGTGAAGTACGTGGCAGAAGGCGTGGCTTATCTTGACGGTGGGCGGGCCTCGGGTCTCGCCGAGGGCACGAAGCTGATCGTCCTCGACAAGGATCCTTTTCTAGCGCAGCCCACTGCGGCCGCCGTACCGTCAAAGAGCATTGTCGCCGAATTACAGGTGACGGCGGTCGCCGATTCTTCGTCGGTAGCTGACATTCACACTCCAAAGCGCGACCTCAAGTCTGGCGATCTGGCGTTCCTCTCTTCGGATGAGACCGAAGCCATGGTCGCGCAGCGCTCTTTGAGCGCCACGCGGAAATACCCGTCCGTCGTTAGCTTCACCCAGAGCGACACCTTGGATGAAGAGGCGCGCGCCGAGGTTCCGCGCCCGCCGCTGCCCGAAGTCAATCGGGCCCGCGGACGTCTCGGGTTTGACTACTCCGGCATGATGAGTCACGGCGCAACTCCGATGACGAGTTCGAATTTCGGTTTAGTGGTGCGCACTGATATCACGCGAATCTACGGCACCTACTGGAACCTGAGCGGATTTTGGCGTGGCCGTCTGACTTCCACCAATTCGAGCCAGACCAGTTTGCAGGACCTGATCAATCGTACCTATCACTTGGGTCTAACCTATGACAATCCGCGGTCTCCGTTTGTCGCTGGCTTCGGTCGCCTCTATCTTCCCTGGGCCACCAGCCTCGATACCATCGACGGCGGGTATGTGGGCGGTCGTATCGGAAGGACGATCCTCGGCGTCTTCGCGGGCTCGACGCCGGATCCCAGTTCGTACAGTTACAACCCGAACCAGCGCATTGCCGGGTCGTTCGTTAATATTTCGGGCGGCAGCTTTGACAGCTTCCGGTATAGCAGCACCTCCGGTGTCGGACTCAGCATGTTGAAGTGGGCCCCGAACCGACCGTTCGTCTTTGCCGAGAACGGGCTTTATTACAAGCGGTTCTTGGGGATCTATCACGCATTCCAGGCCGATAACCCGAAAGGAAATGCTGTCGTGCAAGCTCCTGGCGCTGGCGTCGGCCGCAGTTTCCTGACGGTCCGGCTACAGCCCCATGAACGCATCGAATTCGACCTGAACCACAACTATTTTCGCGACATTCCGACCTTCGACCTGACCCTGGTTGGAACCACCTTGCTCGACAAGTACCTGTTCCAGGGCTATAGCGCAGGGACACGGGTTGAGGTAATCCGGCAGGTCTGGCTGTATACTACCCTGGGTAAGAGTAGCCGTTCCGGCGACCCTGCAGCCTCTCTGAACCAATTGTACGGGGTGACGTTTGGTCGCGTGCCGTGGACCGGGGTTCGGGCTGACCTGCACTATTCGAAATTTAACAGCTCCTTTGGCAGGGGCTTTTACGAGGCGATTTCGCTCTCACGCAACATCCGCGATTCTTTCCACGGCGAATTGCTTGCGGGACGTCAGTCATTTGTGTCAACCCTGGCGGCCAGCAACACATCTAAGTTCGTAACCGCCAACCTGGATACGAACGTAGGCAGGCATTACTTTTTCATGGGTGGGTTCACCTGGAACCGTGGCGGAGTGCTGAACTACGACCAGTGGTATTTGAGTCTGGGATACCGGTTTGATTCAAAGTTCAAGGGACAATGATGTATTCAAACAGGTTTTTATCGTGGTTGAGAGTTGGGAAACTGGTAGTAACTATCGCGTGTCTCTCGTCGCTTGTGTCGGCGACAGAGACCACGGTGGATCAACTGCTGGCGCGCACCAGTAAGCATGTATCGAATTTTGTTGACCAGTTTTCCGAAGTGAAATGTACGGAGCACGTCACCCAGGAAAAGCTCGGTGAGAACGAGAAGGTCCTGCGCAAGGCAGAATCCACCTACGATTATCTCGTGATTCTGAGCAATGCCAGCGGGGAACTCACCTTGGATGAGTCGCGGCTTGCCGTGCAGGACCCGAAACAGAGCAAGAAGCACGAAAAGAAGGAAAAAGAGAAGGATCAAACCACACCGCTGCTGGTCAGCAATGGGTTTGCCACTCTCTTTCTGATTTTCCATCCCTACTACGCCGGGAGTTTTCAATTCAGCGCGGCCGGAGATGAGGTCATCAATGGCAAGAAATTCAGCAGGGTCCACTTTCAGCATATTCGCAACACGCGCTCCGTTACTGCTTTGGCGGTGCGCGGCCGCGAGTATCCGTTGGAACTCGCCGGCATGGCCTGGATCGACCCGGATAGCGGAGTGATTGCCAAGATTACTGCCGGGATCGAAAACGGTACAATGGACGATGTCGGAATGAAATCATTGCGCTCTGAGGTGGAATTTACCCCGGTGCGCTTTGGAGCAACCGAACAAGCCTATTGGTTCCCCGCGACCGCCACGGTGGAGGTGGAGACGCCGCGCCAGCACTGGCGCAATCTCCACCGGTTTTCTGACTACAAGAGATTCTCGGTGAGTACGGAGGAGCAGGTAGCAAAACAACAATGAATAGTATTTTGACTCCTAATGTTGCAGTCGCCCCGGCTCGGGCGGTCCCAGTGGCCAAACCTAACAACCGAGGGCACCGCGTCCGCCTCGTGGGCGGATACCTGCTTGCCATTTCGCTGTTGCTAGCTTTGACCATCTACGGGTGGGACTACTATACGCTGGACGCCACGCAACGTCCGTTCTCGGCTAAACACGCACTTCTGAAACCCAGCGGCGCCATCGGACTCAAGCTTGGCTTCGTGGGAATGTTCATTTTCTTCGCCATCTTCCTGTATCCGATCCGCAAGCGTTGGGCATGGTTGATGAAGCAAGGTAATACCCGGCACTGGCTCGATATCCATATACTGTTCGGGCTAGCGGCTCCCTTTATTATTGCCTTTCATGCTTCCTTTAAATTCCGCGGGTTCGCCGGCATAGCCTTCTGGATTATGGCTGCCGTTTCCGTCAGCGGGGTGGTAGGACGATATCTTTATGCGCAGATTCCGCGCAGCCTGAACGCTGCAGAGTTGTCGCGGAAAGAAACCCAGGAATTGCAGGCGCAATTGTCGCAGCAGCTGGCGGAGCAGCGGCTGCTTCCGCCAGCGAATTTGCGCGAAATGCTGAGTCTGCCAGCTCCCGAAAAAGTCGAGAGTCTCTCATTTCTCGTCGCCATTCCCTATATGATGCTGCTCGACGTGAGTCGTGTCTTCCGCGTGGCCCGGTTGCGGCGCCACGCCCTACGGGGAATGGAACACATCACCACACTAGGTGGGCTATTTTCCACCGGCCACCGTGAACTGGAAAGGGCGATCGAGGTGGCGCGCGAGGAAGCTTCCCTGTCCAAGCGCATCCTGTTCCTCTCCCGCTCCCAGCCAGTCTTCCACGCTTGGCATGTCATTCATAAACCGTTCAGCTACACCTTCGCGTTCCTGGCGCTCATTCACATCGCGACGGTAATGGCGATGGGTTACGGCCTCTTTTAAACCAGAATTAGAGCATAACAGGGTCCCATGGATACGCTTCTCGCCTTAGGCGTTGCCGTCGTCATAGCCTTTTTCTTTCTGCACCGCTATCTCAGGGGCCTGAAAAAGACCGAGGAGAGGGCGCGCGCCGCGGCGGAAAAGGGCAAGCTCTACTCTGAGGGACCTCGATCGCAGCATCCTCACATTGACACGACGTTTTGCATTGGTTGCCAAAGCTGCACAATGGTGTGCCCGGAAGGTGATGTCCTCGCCATGTTGGGAGGCAAGGCGGTCATCGTCAATGGCTACAAGTGTATTGGCCACAGCTTGTGCGCGGAGGCCTGCCCGGTAGGCGCCATTACCATGGTGATGGCCAGCCCCAGCATGAGCGCCGACATGCCTCAACTGACTCCCGAGTACGAAACCAACGTTCAAAATTTGTTCATCGTTGGCGAACTGGGAGGCTTGGCTTTAATCAAGAATGCCGTGAACCAGGGCCGGGAATGTATCGACACCATCGACCAGCGGCTGAACTCGATGGGTTCCCGGCCAGCTGCAGACGTCTATGATGTCCTGATCGTCGGTGCCGGCCCCGCGGGAATTACCGCCTCGCTACGGGCCATCGAGAAGAATCTGAAATACGTTACCGTGGAGCAGGACGAGGTCGGTGGCACGGTGGCCAAATATCCCCGTCAGAAACTGGTCATGACCAGCCCCGTGGAATTCCCCATGTACGGGAAATTCAAGAAGACGGAACTCTCCAAGGAGAACCTGCTGGCGTTCTGGGACAAGGTTCTGCACCGAGCCGACTTCCAGGTCCGCGCCGGCGAAAAAGTGGACGACATCAAAAAGGGTTCGGATGGCATCTTTACTGTGACCACATCCAAATCGCAGTACCGCACGCGGGCGGTCATCCTGGCGCTCGGTAAAACCGGTACTCCGCGAAAACTGGGTGTTAAGGGAGAGGAAATGCCCAAGGTGATGTACCGGCTGATCGAAGCTGACCACTACATCAATAAGAAGATTTTGGTGATCGGCGGTGGCGACAGCGCGGTTGAAGCGGCCATGGGACTGGCACACCAGGCTGGCAATGAGGTCACTCTCTCGTACCGGCAAGATCGTTTTAGCCGCATTAAAGAGCGAAACTCGACGCGAGTGGAAGAATGCGTCCGCAGCGGAAAACTGAAGGTGCTATTCAACTCAACGCCCCTGGAGTTCAGAGAGCATGCAGTCGTTCTGGAGGTCAAAGGCGAGCGGATGGAGATACCAAACGATTTTGTCTGGATCTTCGCCGGAGGCACCCCTCCCTATGATTTCCTCAAGAAGATCGGGGTCCAGCTTGGATCCCATGATCTGACTGTGGAGGCCAGCAAAGAGGCGAGAGAACAGAAGGCCGCCAAGAAAGAAAAAGAAGTGGTCAAAACGCCCGAGGCCCCGGTGGTCGAAGCCTTTGCGGAGGCGAAGCTCGGAATAGCTGGAGAAGACCTTCCCAAAGTGGCTTATCGCCTTGATGATGCCCAACGATATGAGGACAAAGACATCCTGATAATCGGCGGCGGGGACTCTGCCATTCGAGCAGCTCTTGCCCTGGGTTATTCCGGGCGCAATCGGGTCACCTTGACTTATCGTGGCGACCACTTTCAGCGCGGGCCCACGCATAACCGCCAACTGGTTGACCGGCTGGAGCACGAGAAGAAGGTCCGCATCCTCCGGAACGCCACGGTGGCCGCGATCACTAACGACTCAGTGCTGGTGACTGTCGCCGGACGACCCGCTGAGATCCCAAATGATCTTGTTTTCATCCTGATCGACAGCGAATCCGAACAGCTCTTCCAGACGCCGCCCCCGGCTGCGACTCGAACCTTGGTGCGCCCCGGCTCGTACTCCTAAATTGCTCGTACTCCTACAATTAAGGAAGCCGAGGGGCGTTAAAGCTTCAATTCCCCGAGCAATTCCCTTCTGGAACGCGTCACCTCTGACACGTTGTCTTTAACGGCACACGTCGCTCGGCCCCCTTTCTTTAGTTAAATAGCTTGTTTTCATGGGATTAATTTTTGGACACCACCCTGCAATTCCACTGGCGCAAGCCAGAATCGGGGGCGGCGATGAAACCAGGAAACGGCAAGCAGAAAGCCCGCTGGAAAGTATTCCTGCTGGCCCTGGCCCTCCTCGGAGGCGCGGAGGGATTGGCACAGAGCACCACCAAGAGCCGTTCCCGCCCCCCGCGTCAGGTCGTAATCAGCCTCCCTGATCGTAAATTGGCCGTCCTAGACGACGGCAATGTCCTAGGAATTTTCCCGATTGCCGTGGGAGCCGTCAGCAGCCCGAGCCCAGCCGGCGAGTTTGAGATCGTCAACCGCGTCAGTAAACCAACCTACTACCATGCTGGCCAAGTAATACCGCCCGGCAAAGACAGCCCGATCGGCACTCGCTGGGTCGGCCTCAGCAAAAAAGGGTATGGGATCCACGGCACGAACGCGCCCCGATCCATCGGCCAAGCGGCGTCGCATGGCTGCATTCGACTCCGCAACCGCGATATGGAACAGCTGTTCACGATGCTGAGAGCAGGCGACAGGGTTGAGATTCGAGGCGATCAGGATCCGCGGACAGCGCAAATATTCGGCGGCACGGATCAAGAGAACACGACCCTCGCCACATCCGAATTCGTCAGCAGTCGACCGGAACGCGGGCAGTAGCGATTCCAGGAGGACTTATGCAATTCGCAATCACAGCAGTGGCGGTCGTGGCGGGGCTGGTTTTTTCAATCGCAGTAGCCCTCCTGGTCGAAGAGCTCATTTTCGGAGAAGTCTTCCGTCTGTTCTTTGCCCCACAGGCGGTAGAGCGCGGATCAGGACCGGGCAGAAACAAGTGAGATGAAGCAGCGCCGCCGTCCCGGCGGCTGTCGTGCGGGCGTCGCGCCCGCCCCGCACCGAGATGCTGGCGTTCCCTGGGCGCAGGAAGGAGAAGGAACATGTTATTCGTCAAGTACCTCTTAATGTCGGCTGGAATCGGGATGATTCTGGTGGCGGCTGGAATCCTCGGTTACGACCTCTATCTGCAAATCGAATATCGGCGCGCCGGGGCTACGCGAGGAGGCGCCCCGCTGCCGGCACCGCCGCAGCTCCGGTGGCGAACCGGGCTAGCCTTGGCTCTGCTGGCTTGGGCACCCATGCTGCTGGCCTTGAGTTTGGTTGTGGTCCCTAGCGGAATGGCTGGGGTGCGCGTCAGCCAGACTCAAGGCACACTCCCCGGCACACTCTATCCAGGAGTTCATTTGGTGATTCCGTTTGCGGAAAACATCTCGTTGTTCGATACGCGCGACCAGTTGTTCACGACGGGTGCGGCTGAGGACGCGAACAACAAACAAGGCCAGCCCGCGTCGAAGCTGCAGCCACTCAATGTTCAAGCCAAAGAGGGATTGACGGTAGGGTTGGCGATTACGGTTCGTTACCGGCTCGATCCCAGGCGGCTGGACTTCATCCAGGCCCATTTGCCGCAACCGGTAGAGAAGGAGATCGTGCCGGCCGTAGTAACCAGCGTCTGGCGCGACTTGGTGCCGAGTTTCACGGTGCGCGAAGTGTTCGCCGCAAAACGGGAAGAAGTTCGCAAACGTGCTGCGGATGCGATCGCGCGGAAGCTGGAGGCTGACGGAATCATGGTCAAGGAAGTAATGCTGCGCGATATCCAACTCCCCCCGGAATACGCCAAAGGCCTGGAAGACCTGTTGCTCAAAGAGCAGGAAAGCGACCGCATGGGGGTGGAGACCGACATTCGCCAAAAGCAGGTGAGGATTTCTGAATTGGAGGCAGAGGCACAGAAGGCACAGCAAGTAAAGCAGGCCGAAGGCCAAGCCCAAGTAAGGGTTTTGCAGGCAAAAGCCGAGGCGGACGCTATGCAGTACACGCTGCCTCTGAAACAGAAGCAGATTGAACAGTCTCGTCTTGAGGCTGAAGCCCGCAAGGAAGCGACGGTGAAAAATGCGGAAGCTATGGCGCAGGCCAAGGTCATCGACAGCAAGGCAGAGATGGAGCGGCGCAACCTGCTGGCCGATGCCGAGGCCAACCGCATTCGCATCACCGCTGCCGCCGATGCCGAGCGCATGAAGAGCGAAGCGGCAATTCTGAAATCGAATCCGCTCTTGATCAACAAAATTGTGGCCGAGCGTTTGTCCGACAAACTGCAGATCATGATGGTGCCGGCGGATGGCAAGTTCTTTTTCGCGAATGACGTGTTGCGCAGCATGAATACCGCGAACCACGTCAGCCAGGCGGAGCCGGATGGTCCGCCGCAGGACGCACCCCAGAGGTAGGAGAGGTTTCAAGGTTTCAAGGTCCCACGCATGTCCTCATCCTCAGCCACGCCTGAGCTTGGGGAACCATCTCGCGTGCAGTGCCAAGATTCTCGGGGGCACAGGCGAGATCCTTCGCGGCTGGCAGCTCGCTCCAGATGAGGACATTTTTGAAACTCTGACACTTTGAAAGCTTGAGACTTACACGGCGATGCACGTGACTAGAGGCTCTCAAACTGCCCAGGGCCCAATGCGGTTATAATTTCAGGAGTCTCCCAAATGTTCAACCTGCTCGGTCGGTTTTCTCGCTTCGTGCTGTCCTTACTGCTTCTCTCATTCTTACTCGGCCCCGCCGCCCGGGCTTCCGATTGGAGTGACCCAGAACAGCAACTGGCTCAGAAGATCACCGCAATTACCGGTCCCGGAGCCGTCTCTCTGGACCTGGTAAACCGGTCTTCCCTAAGCCAGGCCGACATCGATGGAATTCGCAGCACCCTGCGCAATCAGTTGAGCGCCGCCGGCCTGACATTGGTGAACCCCGACCAAGCCGCCGCCACAGTTCAGGTCTCGCTATCGGAGAATCTTCAGAGCTATGTCTGGGTCGCCCGCATACAACAGGGCACCAATCAACCCGCCATCGAGATCGTCTCCGTGCCGCGCGTCGAACCAGGAACGCCGCTCCGGGAACCCGCCGTTTTGCTGATCCGCAAGATACAGCTTTGGTCTCAAGAAGACCCGATACTCGACGTCGCGGTCATTGACAGTAGCCCGCCGCACGTCATTGTCCTCGACCCCAACAAAATTGCGATGCACGCGCTCGAGGACGGCCAGTGGCAACTGGAGCAGGCCTTCCAAGTTCCCCACAGTCGCCCCTGGCCGCGCGATCTGCGTGGGAGACTTGTCTTACGCAAGGACCACCTGGTGGACGCCTACCTGCCAGGTATTTTCTGTTCGAGCGCGCCGGGGGCGGCCCTGAATCTGTCCTGCCGCGAAAGCGATGATCCTTGGCCGCTCGCCTCGGAGCAGGTCACCTTGAACGGTTTCTTCTCGCCCACCCGAAACTTCTTCACCGGCGCCCTCGCGCCCGGCATTGGACAAGAGCGAACGGTTCCCCCCTTTTACTCCGCCGCGCCGATACCCAGGGAGAAGTATGTCCTCTGGGTGCTTACCGGGATTGATGGACAGGTTCGGGAAGTCGATGGCGTCAATGTGCAAACGCTCTCCCGCCCCGGCTGGGGCAGCGACATGGCCAGCACCAAGACCAGTTGTGGCTCCGGGTCGCAGGTTCTGGTATCGAGTAACAGTGACGGGGCTACACCTGACACGGTGCGTGCGTACGAATTCCCGGACCGCGAGCCGGTGCCGGTGAGCCAGCCTGTGGAGTTGGGGGGAAGGATTACTTCGCTTTGGACGGAGAGTAGCGGCAGCACTGCAGTTGTGGTCTCGCGAAATTGGGAAACGGGGAAATATGAGGCATTTCGACTTACGATTGCTTGCGGCCAGTAGCTTGGTGCTGGTTGGGCTGGCGCACGCAGCGCGGCGGCCGCAATACGGCGGCACCTTGCATGTGGCCATCGCAAGCACTCCAAGTTCGCTCGATCCTGCCGCCCTGGGTCAACTGGATGCGGTGACGTGTCGTAATCTCTCCAGCCTCCTCTTCGATACGCTAGTCACGATGGACGACTTCGGCAGGATTCGGCCGGCTCTAGCTCTGAACTGGCAGGCCCATCCTGGTAACCAGCGCTGGCAGTTTCGGCTGCGGCCGGGTGTTGCTTTCGATGACGGTTCCCTTCTGACTCCGGGCGCTGTCGCCGCCTCGCTCCGGGCAGGCAATCCGAATTGGACTATCTATGCGCTTGACGATTCGATCGCCATCGAGCTGAATTCCCCCGACCCCTCCCTTGCCGCCGAACTTACGTTGCCGAAGAACTCGATCGTCAAACGCCTGCCCGGCAAGGTGAGTGGCACAGGTCCCTTCCGGGTTTCGGATTGGCAGCCAGCGAAGAAACTGGTAGTCGCCGCTAGCGAAGACTATTGGGGAGGCCGTCCGTTTGTTAATTCTGTCGAGATAACCTTGGGAACTAGTGCCCGGGATCAGATGATGTTGCGTGAACTCGGCAAGGCCGACCTCATCGAGATAGCGCCCGAACAGGCCCGACGGACGGCCATGGAAGGACGTCGTGTTTCCGAATCGGCCGCTCTCGAACTCGTAGCGCTTGTTTTCACCCATCAGCAGCCATCGCCTGAGGATCAGAAACTGCTTGACGCTTTGGCACTCAGTGTCGATCGCGCCTCCATCAAGAACGTACTCTTACAAGGGGGAGGCGATCCCGCAGGCGGAATTTTGCCCAACTGGATAACCGGTTACGAATTCCTGTTCTCAACCGAGTTCAACATGGTGGCGGCGCAACAACGGCGCGCGGAAGTCCCCTACGCGCCTGCTTGGACGCTAAGCTGCGATCCGGCTGACTCGCTGAGCCGGCTCATCGCAGAGCGTCTCGCGCTGAAGGCGAAAGACGCGGGCATGACCATACGTCCGATTAGCACAGGCATCGGCGACCTTCGTTTGGTGCGCACCTCCCTAGTGTCGGTCAACCCGAGAGTCGCCCTCACCCAAGTGACCGCCGCGCTGGGATTGCCGCCGCCCGGGTTGAGCGGAGATAACCTCGAGGAACTGTACAAATCGGAAAGCGCTCTTCTCGAGTCGCACCGCATCATTCCTCTTTTTCATTTGCCGGTAAACTACGGGCTGAGCCCAGCCGTGAAGAATTGGGGAGAGAAGCGCACCGGAGCCTGGGATCTTGGCGAGGTTTGGCTGGGTACGGAGAAACCATGAGTTTCCGCCGCAAACTCCTGCTGGTCTTCGCGCTCACTGTTTTTATCTCCGTGGCGGCTGTGGGTTGGATTGTTTCTGTTCTTAGCCGTCGGGCCTTCGAGCGCACCAGCGACGACCGCACGCTGGCCCTGGTCAAGCAGTTCCAGCGTGAATTTGCCCGTCGGGGCGACGACGTGGTCCATCGAGTTGAGGCGATTGCTGCTTCCGAGCCCGCCGCACACATGGCTGTCGCCGTAACCCGAGGGGCGCCTGATTACGGCGCTTACCTCTCCGAAGCAAAATCGATTGCGGACAGTCAGCGGTTGGACTTCCTGGAATTCGTAGACGGCCAGGGAACGATTATCTCCTCCGCTCACGCCCCGGCAAGATTCGGCTATAAAGAATCCGACCTGAGCCTTACCCAGCCGATTTCCAAGGACGCATACTTGAAACAGGAAAACGTTCCTGACGGAGTCGTTTTAGGACTGTTCGCAACCCGTGCTATTGCGATTGGCGACAGGTCTCTCTACGTAATCGGGGGCCGCCGCCTGGATAAAGATTTTCTGGCTTCGCTCGAACTTCCGTCCGGCATGCGTGTCTTGCTTTATCAGAATTTTGGGCCAGCGTTTTCAGCGCAGCTTCTAATCGATCCGTCAGGCACCGTCGAGCAGGCGGACAAGCTCGCGCCTCTGATTCAGGCAGCGCAGCAGAAGCCCGGGGAGCCGACCGAGATCATTCACTGGTCTTCTGATCCCGCCAATAACGAGAGCATGCACGCCCTTCCCCTGAGAGGCCGTGACCAGCAACTTGTAGGTGTCCTGCTGGTGGGCCAGTCTCAGCGTTCCTATGTCGAACTGGAACATCAGATTACTCTGGTTGCCTTACTGGTGGGCGGAGCCGGAATTTTGCTGGCGGGGTTGCTCAGCGGATGGACCGCTGGCCGGGTGACGCGGCCCGTGGAGCAGCTTGCCCAGGCAGCACGCCAAGTCGCGAATGGGAACTGGAACACCCGGGTCGATCTTCGATCCAAGGACGAACTCGGCGAACTGGCGGAATCGTTTAATCAGATGACGCGGGAGTTGCTGGAGCAGCGGGAACGATTGATTCAGAGCGAGCGGGTGGCCGCCTGGCGCGAGCTGGCCCGGCGCCTGGCCCACGAACTGAAGAATCCGCTCTTCCCTCTTCAGCTCACGGTTGAAAACCTTCTGCGGGCGCGCCAGCAAAGTCCCGAAGTCTTCGAAGAAATGTTCCAGGAAAGCACGGCGACCCTGCTGGCCGAAATTGCTAATCTGAAATCCATCATCGGACGTTTTAGTGAATTCTCCAGGATGCCTCAGCCCCAGCTGCAGCAGGCAAACGCAAACGAGATTATGCAGGGCGTGGCGCGTCTGTTTGAGGCCCAACTGCGATCGCAGCGGGCCGGCATCACCTGTACTCTCGATCTAGATGATCGCATGCCGATGATCGCCGCCGACCCCGACCTGCTCCACCGCGCAATTTCCAACCTGGTGCTGAATGCCATGGACGCGATGCCGGAAGGTGGTACGCTCACCCTTCGCACAGGTCACGATGGTGAACGCGTTCGTCTGGAAATTTGCGACACCGGTACAGGATTGGCGCCGGAGGAGTGCGAACGCCTGTTTACCCCTTATTACACCAGCAAACAGCATGGGACCGGGTTGGGGCTGGCCATAGTTCAATCCGTGGTAAGCGATCACGGCGGAAAAATCAGTCTGGAAAGTGCACCCGGCCGGGGTAGCACCTTTCGCATCGAGCTGCCCCTGAACATGGACAAGCTCTCCGCGACGCAGAGTCACGCACATGCAGCGAAACCGGCGTCATTGATTTGAAGGAGACATCCGTGCCGCAAAAAGTGCACTTGCTGATTGTCGATGACGAAGCCAACACGCTGGCCTCGCTCTCGCGGGCGTTCCGGCTCGCCGGCCATGAAGCGACCGTTTGCGATAATGCCGCCAAAGCTTTAGAACTTGCAAAGTCCCAGTCCTTTGACCTGGTGCTCTCCGATGTCGTCATGCCCGGTAGAGACGGTCTCTCGCTGTTGGAAGAATTGAAAACGCAGGGCGTGACGACTCCGATCGTGATGATGTCCGGGCAAGCACACATCGAGATGGCTGTCCGAGCCACCCGGCTGGGTGCCCTGGATTTTCTCGAGAAACCCATCTCGACCGAAAAGCTTCTGCTGACCGTCGAAAATGTTCTCAGGCTGCAAAGACTGGAATCCGAGAATCAACAACTTCGCCAGCGTCTGGGGAAACACGAAATCATTTGGTCCGGCGAGGCCATGCGCAAGGTCATGGCCCAGATCGAGCGAGTTGCCGCGAGTGAAACTCGCGTTTGTATCTTGGGAGAGACCGGAACCGGCAAAGAACTAGCGGCACGCACGCTGCACGAGCGCAGCCCGCGCGCCTCAGGCCCGTTTATTACCCTGAACTGCGCGGCCGTTCCCGCAGAACTCATCGAGTCTGAGCTTTTCGGTCACGAGAAAGGCTCCTTCACGGGGGCCGCTGCCAGACACATCGGCAAATTCGAACAGGCCGAGCACGGAACTATTCTTCTCGACGAAATTGGCGATATGCCGCTCCCCATGCAAGCCAAGCTGCTTCGCGTGCTCGAAGAAAACGAAATCGAGAGAATCGGAGGCGATAAACCCATCCCTGTCGATGTGCGCGTTCTGGTTGCGACTCACCGCGACCTCGGCGCGCTCGCCAAAGAAGGCAAATTTCGCCAGGACCTGTTTCATCGCGTGTATGTCTTTCCGTTGTTCCTGCCGCCGCTTCGAGAACGCCGTGAGGACATTCCCAACCTCGTGGAACACGTCGCTAAACAGGTATGCGCGCAAAACGGCTGGAAGCCGGTTCCCTTTACGCCCGAGGCGATCCAATCCCTCGAGGCTCATGCCTGGCCCGGAAACGTGCGCGAGCTTAGAAATGTGGTCGAAAGAATGATGTTGCTGGCGACAGAGGGACAGGTGGATATGGCCACGGTGCAGCTCGCTCTGCCAGGAACGACGCGGGAGATTCCTATAAGCGGCGGGTCGGGGCTACTTTCTGATCGCGTCGAGAACTTTGAGCGCGAAGTGATTCTCAATGAACTGAGACGGAATCACTCTCACATCACCAACACCGCAA
>QIAU01000268.1 GCA_003225055.1 Acidobacteriota bacterium | reverse complement strand
CTGACGGCCGGGATCCTGAACCGCCAGCGCGCCTTTTTCGACAGCGTGAGACAACTACATGATCGCAGCGGACAAGCGCCAAGCGGTGTATCTGCTCCATCAGGATGGCATGAGCCTGCGGGAGATCGCTCATCGTCTCCATCTCAGCCGTAACACGGTGCGCGCCATCCTGAAGCAAAAGGGCGAGATGCCGCTCGGTCCACGCCAGGACAAGATCCGCATCGAGGAAGACTTGCTGCGACGGCTCTATGCGGACTGTAAGGGATGGATGGAGCGCATGCACGAGAAGCTGGTGGAAGAAGAAGGCCTCGACGTCTCTTACTCCACCTTGCGCCGCCGCGTGCACGAGTTGGGCTTGGGTCAAGGTCGCGAGCAGCAACGCTGTGACCGCGTGCCCGATGTGGCTGGGGCAGAAATGCAACACGACACCAGCCCCTATCGGGTCCAGCTGGGCACCACCACCACGGTGCTGATTGCCAGCCTCATCTACTTGCGCTACTCCAAACGCCGCTTCCTGCGCTTCTATCGCCGCTTCAACCGCTTCCAGATGAAGTGTTTCTTCCACGAGGCTCTCCGGTTCTGGGGCTACGCAGCCAAGATCTGCATTATCGACAACACCAGTCTGGCTCGTCTGCGAGGGACTGGGGCGGATGCGGTGTTGGTGCCGGAGATGGCGGACTTCGCCCGCGAACACGGATTTCAGTTTGTGTGCCATGAGAAGGGCCACGCCAACCGCAAAGCGGGGGAAGAGCGGAGCTTTTGGACGGTGGAGACAAATTTTTTTCCTGGACGCAGTTTTGCCAGTCTGGAAGATCTGAATCGACAGGCGTTCGAGTGGGCGACAGGGCGCATGGAGCATCGGCCACAAGGGCCCAGCCGAATCATCCCCGCCGAAGCTTTCGCGAAGGAGCGGCCTTGGTTGGTGGCCGTGCCGGCTCATCTACCCGCGCCCTATGTGTGTTTGGAGCGGGGTATCGACCAGTACGGCTATGTCGCCCTGGGTGAGAACTACTACTGGGTGCCGGGGACGGAGCGGGGCGATGTCAACGTCTTCGTGTACAGCGATCACTTAAAGATTTATCGCCATCGGAAATGTCTGATGGAGTATCCCCTGGCGGGTGATGGGGTGCGGAATGAACGCATCAGTCCACCCGGTCTGCCTGCGCCTCCCTATCAACCCAACAATCGCAAGCGGCCGACCGAAGGGGAGGAAAAGCGACTGCGGGTGCTCGCACCGGCAGTGAATGAGTACCTGGACTTTGCTCTGGCAACCAGATCCGGACGGGCACGGCATCACTTTGTGCGCGAGTTGTTTGCCTTATCGCAGCACATGACCGGTGCGCTGTTTATCGAGACCCTCGAGCGCGCACTGCGCTACCGCATTGCCGAGATCGGGACTTTGCGGCGCATCGCTCGCCTTTCCGCTCAGCAAGGCCAGATAGCCCTCGACTTCACCGCCGAGGTGGATGCCAGCTTCTCCCAACGCGAAGCCTACGAAGAAGGACGTCTGAGCGAGGCCCCAGATTTATCCGTCTATGACCAGATGTTCCAGGATGACGACGAGGAGGATCCGAATGGATGAGCAGTTCGCGAAAACTCTAAAAGATCTGCGTCTGTGGGGTGTACTGGCCCACTGGGACCAGTACGTGGCCTTAGCCGAGCAACAGGATTTTTCGCCCATCCGACTGCTGCGCCATGTGTTGGAGGAGGAATCGAAGCTTCACGCTGCGAACTCTCGCCGCCTACGCCTACTACGGGCGCAGATTCCCGATCCGTGGCGGATGGAAACTTTCCCCTTCGAGCGTCAGCCCAATCTGAATAAGAAACGCCTGCTCTCCCTCTACGATGCCTTTGAGTACATAGACAAGCATCACAACCTCTGTTGGATCGGGCCAACCGGCGTGGGGAAGACGAGCTTAGCCACGGGTTTCCTGATCCAGGCCATTGAACGGGGATACCGCGGCCGTTACATCCTGTTTCCCGATCTGATTAACGAACTGTTTCGCTCCCTCGCCGATCACTCCGAAGCGCAGGTGCTCGGGCGTTATCTAGCCTACGATCCGTTGCTCGTGGACGAATTAGGGTACGTCGAGATGGAACCGACGCAGATTGGATTGTTCTTCACGCTCATGCACAAGCGGCACCGCAGGAAGTGCACGCTGATCACGTCGAACCTCGGCTTCGCCGAATGGGGTTCGTTTCTGAAAAACCCGCACCTGACGGCGGCGTTGATTGACCGGCTCACGGAAAACAGCTACGTGTTCAACATGAGTAAATGCCGCAGCCTGCGCCCGGTGCTGCAGGACAAAGGCGAAGCTTGACTCGCCGCCTCGGGCCCGACGAGCTCCACGCACTGCGTCAGATTCCCCTGCCCGCTATACTGCGGACGTGTGGTGGCCGCCCAGATCGCTACGATCGCAAAAAATGGCATACTGCCCAAGGGACTCTTTCCGTCACAGGTCTGCAGTTTATGAACTGGAATCGCGGCTGTGGTGGCGGCGGTGCTATCGATCTGGTCATGCATTTGGAGGATCTGGACTTCCCAGCCGCCGTAGCCTGGCTCCGTCAGCGCTTCTCCTTGCCGGTACCCGTTTCGTCCGCTCGGCCGGCACTCCGCCCTTTGCTCTTGCCTGCACCCGATGCCAGCCAGTTATCCGCGGTGGAACTTTACCTGGTACGGCAACGCGCGCTTCCCCAAAAACTGATTACCGCCTTGATTCAATCCGGTGAGCTCTATGCCGACGCCCGGGCGAATGCTGTCTTTCTGCTACGGGGAGAAGAGCATCAGCCGGTGGGAGCCGAACTGCGCGGCACCGGACCAGCACGCTGGCGTGGCCTGGCTCCAGGCTCGCGCCGCGATCTTGGCTACTTTCATGTGCAGTCGGCTTCGCCCACGAGCATGGTGTTGTGCGAGTCGGCGATCGACGCCCTCAGTTGTTATCTCCTCCATTCCAGCTGTCGCACTATCTCCACGTCGGGAGCTCGCGCCGACCCGCCTTGGCTCCTCAGCCTGCTGGAGCAAGGCTTGCCGATTTACTGCGGCTTCGATGCCGATCCTGCTGGAGATCAACAAGCACAACTCATGATGGCCCTCCACCCCAAGCTTCGCCGTCTTCGTCCCACCCATCATGATTGGAATGATGTGCTCCATTCCGTCGCCGCAGCGCCTATGCACTTCCTCCCTCTCCCAAACATTGCCCAACCCTAACTGGCACCTTGAGCTAAAACCCCAGAACTCTGCTTGGAAAGAAAAAACCTTGGTACCCGTGAAGCGGAACCTTATCAAGTTATCTGACTGGGAGATGGATCAGATTAGATGACTCCGGTCGCCTTAGCGCTCTGCGATCCACGGTTGCCCAACTCACGCCCGTAACCGTGCAACTAACCGCTGTCGCCGTCTAAACACCATGAAAACTGTTTGCAAACGGAAAACATTTTGCAGGTTAGTAATACAGCACGCGCTCGGGCTGCCAATTCGTCGGTGCCCTCGAGCTTCGCTTAGCCGAGACAGCCGTTAGCCGATGACCTCTTTGATCCCCTCCGACAACCCAAGATTCCCGATCTCGATGGTCCTTCCCATCATCCCGCCAACCCCGGCGATCGCTCCCGTCTGCTTCAGATGCTGGAGCATTTCGGTCGCGTTTCAGGAATTCGTCCGAACGCGGTCAGGACATCGCGAGCCGGATCAAGGCGCGTGGTGG
>QIAU01000189.1 GCA_003225055.1 Acidobacteriota bacterium | reverse complement strand
TTCCTGACAATCCCCCTGATCATGGGCCTGCCTTCACATCCTTTTTAGTTTGGCTGCAATCTCTGTTCGGAGTGTGATGGCGCGAACACCGCCACCAACCAAGAGGAGCTTACCTAAACCAGCGTTGCTATTTAGATTCGCATTCCTGAACCAGCGTTGCTCCTTAGATTCGCATCGTGCGAGACCTAGTGAGCCGGCTGGCAGGGCACGCTGGAGGTAGCGGGTTTTGTCCAGACAACTCCTAAGATGGGCAGAAAACGATGCGGAAGGGGCCTACTTGTCTGCCGCGCAACTGTGCCGCCAGCGACCGCACTTAGCATGTTGTATCTTAGGGATTTCCTCTCTGGACTTTCCTGCCATTATCCCAAATTCTGGCGACTATCGGCAGAAAATGACCGCCTGAGCAGGCGTTCGGCTGCTCCAATGTTAAGACGCCAAGCAGTATTTTCTTGACAAATTGCAACGGGAAGCACAGATTTTGTCGGTCGAAAACGGTGAATGCCTTCGACGGGTGCAGTTGCCACCTTGCGCAGGAGGGGGGCGCGGTTTGCCCGCTTCCGGTCGGTCTTGAGAGGGTCACCGCTTGGGGAGGGTCACTTTGGAGACTGCAATTGGAGTTTTTGCTTCACGCGATCGCGCGGCAGAAGCGGTAAACGAGTTGTTGAAGCAGAACGTTCCGAAAGACTCTATCGTTTTTCTGACTCGTGCCGAGAATGAGGCCAATCGCGACGGGGAAGAATTTGCCAAATACGTGGGGAGTTTTGCCGGAGGGGCTCTTGGCTGGTCAGCTGGCGTCACGGTTGCTACGCTCTTCGTTCCCGGGATCGGTGCAGTATTTGCACTCGGCGTCGGTGCCGCAGCACTGCTCGGACTCGTTGGCGCCGGTACTGGAGCTCGAGTGAGCAAGATCATTTCGGAAGAGACTCCTGTTGCTCAACCGACACCCGACGAGAAATGCGCAGAAGACGCGGCGTTTTTCCGCGAGGTGTTGAAGGAGGGGCGGTCTCTGGTTGTCGTCCGCACAGATTCGCAGCAGATTGCAGTGGTCGCATGCGGCATACTCGATCACTTGGGGTTAGGCACGGAGCGGCGCACGGTCATGAAAATGAAAACCGCCGTCCGACAAGTCGGCGACGTTACGGTTCTGGATATCAGCGGAAGGATTACCCTCGGTGAAGGGAATGTTGCGCTCCGCGAAATTGTTCGTGACCTGCTGGAGAAAGGAAGCAAAAAAATCCTGTTGAATCTAGGCGAGGTTCAATACGTCGACAGCTCAGGCGTAGGAGAGCTGGTGGGAACATGTAAGACGGTTCGCAGTCAAGGCGGCGAACTGAAGCTGGTGAACCTGAGCAGGAGGGTCCACGAGCTGTTCGAGATGACGAGGCTTTCCTCAGTTTTCTGTATTGAAGAAGATGAAGCCAGAGCGATTAACTCCTTCGGTGATCACCGGGCTTCGGAGGCGATCGCATAGCTGAAGAGCGTCGATGAAGTCGGACGGCTATCCGGTTTTTTGTTCGATTCCGACAACACTCCCCCCTGTAAAAGCACCCGGACAGAATAGCCTCCCGAATGCAAAATAGCCGGGTCCAGAACGCATTTCGCCAGATTCTGTTGAGGGCATGAGAACTCGCGCGAGTGAGTAGGTGCTCCAGGCTGCAGGTGGCAGTAGAGAGGGTGCTTACGGCTTTCGCGCCATAGGCTAATGGCAATGATCAAAATGGCCAAACCGGTTGCGTGGCGCGTCAATACAGGGGAAGGCTGGACGCTACATCACACGCTGGATGACGCAAAACAGGCAGCAGGCGTCACGGATCAGGGGGCTCACGAAGAATGGCGATGGCCGGATGGGCCGATTCAGCCCCTGTACACAATAGACGATGCGATAGAGGAAGCCCTGTCAATGGTCTCTTTTGCCTTACAGCGCAAGAATCAGGAGAATCAGACGGAATGAGAAGTCGTACGATACAATCGCCCGGACGTATCGTACAAGCGGAGTCCGGTTTTCTCGATTCATCCGAGGTGACTGCCTTTCTTCTGTACTGGCTAAAAGGTGTACGAGATACCGCCGAGCGGTACTATCTTTGCGCGCAAACCGCCGTTGTCCAATTTGAACTGCACATTGCCCGTCAGCAGGAAGTTGCCACCTGGGTGGACCTTGGCGCCGACGGCAAGGTCGTTCATGTTGAAGGAGCGGTGCGTTAGAGTAGTTTGGGGAATGTCCGGATGCGAAACCCCAAGAACGTCGACGAACGGACCTTTTACTACGTGGGGGGCGCCATAAAGGCGCTCGCCCAGAAGATCCAGCGCACATGTCAGCCGCTTGGTGACACCAGCATCCACTCCGCCCGAGTAAAAAAACTGGTCGGGAAGACGAGCTTTTTGCCCTGTGATCGAGTTGCCAGCCAGAATCGAGCTGCCGTTGAATTCGTAGCCAACGTTTACGTGTGGCGAAACCCGTGCACGGTAGGAAGCCGCGATGAAATTCTTAATGCCGGCGGCACCAGCACCCAGAAAGTTTTTTTCGTCCCCGCTGGGCACCCGGACATCCACGCCGAGTGCGACGGCAGCCCGCTCGCCTTTCAGCAGGGTATCCTTAACGCGCAAAATGACATCACCGAGTCCCGTCGCGGTTCTGAATGAGGAAAGGGTCGCATTCAGACTGGTGGCGGGGTTGCTGGGATCGAAGTAGTGGAAGTATCCGGAACATGAAAGAGTCGCCGCACAGTTCTTGGCCGGACCGGTACCGGCATAGAGTCGGCCCACGAGGCTGTTCGGGTCCTGTTGATAGAACTGCGACGAAATCGGCTGCGAGATTGTTGCTGTGCGGACGATAGTCGCGTTCGAAGTAACTCCCATGCGGACATTGAGGACTGGCACAGCAACCGACAAGTCGACACGACTGGTGAGACCGTAATTCGCAAAGAATGTGATTTGGTGGACTTTTAGATCAATGCGGTTGGTGGTGTTGATGTACTCCAGTTCGACACCTGGGATGCCGGGAGAAGGAGGGTCGACGGCGGAATTACGGGCTGTTCCGTCCGGATTGACGGTATCGCCGTGTCTGTATACTGCGGGGAGATGCTTGAGATCGATTCCGTCCAAGGTGCTAAACGGGAAGAACTGGTAGGTGGCAGCGAAGAACATGCGATGAATTCCGAGCGTCTCAGCGCGTTCGCCCAAGATAGGACCATAACTTTCGGTTGAACGCTTCATTACACCCAGGGTTTTGTCGAAGGTGAAAATGACACCGGATGCGGGCGAAGCCAACCTTAGAGACGTCAACTGACTGCCGACAGATGCGGTCAAAGCCGAGGCATTACTTTCGAAATCGTTGTCAAAGTGTGCCCTATGGGCGGCGTTGGGGAGGTTCACCCCTCCTCCCTGATTAAATAACTGGGGGAGGACGCAAATCAGTTTGCTGCTCGGGGTAGCGCAAACGCCCTGAGCCTGCGAACTAACAGAATTCACGAGAAAGACAAAGATCATTAGGACAAAAGTGGCGGCTTTTGACATGGACGTCTCTCCTAGGCGGACCTTCAGTTCCCTGACATTGAATCTATGTACCAGCCTCCTGGTGTACCCGGGACCCGTCGCAGCCTCACTACCCTCGTCCCGGGGGGCAGTTTTGCGTGCCTGCCTTGCGCTACATAATCCACAACTTGCGTGAATTTCACGGTTGCCTCATCACCAGTTATCTGCACCTCCTCGTCAATACTGTAAGTTGACTTCACGCTCGTCGCCGTCTTAAAGAAATCACGCTGGTTGACGATCCGTTTCCTGTCCATGCTGGGCCAGATATTTCTGAGCTCTTCGATATTCCTATCGTTGTATGCCCGGTTGTATTGCTCGATCACCTCGAGCACAGCAGCTTTCTCGTCAACGACTGGCTTCGATGGCTTTGATGGCGGAGTCGAGGTGAGTTTGTTTATGTCGGCGCGTGCCTCGCTCAGATGTCTGCCATCGGGGAATCTTGCGGAATACGATCGCAGACCAACTGCATCATTCTGATTGGTTTTCTGCCAAACCACGTCATCCAGGTGTCTGTAGATCTGGACATGACGATCACCCGACGGATAATCTCTGAGAAAGGCGTCCGACAACGCCTCATCTTCCGAGTTCAGTGCTTTTTGGAACCGCAGTTCCGCAATCATTTCCCTTGCTGCTCCAGCGTGCGTTCCTTCGCGATACTGCCGCAAGTAATCTTGAAACGCTTGAATGGTGTTGCTGTGCTCGGCATTGCTCCAAGCGAGATTGTCGAGGCCAGCCTTTGCTTCTTCACGATGGGTCCCCTGGGGATTCTCGTTCAGGTACCGCGTATATTCCTCGGTACTGTTTGCCTGCTTCGCCCGGTTCCAGTACAAGTTGTCGAGCCTGGCTTCCACTTCGCCATGATGAGCGCCGTCAGGATAGCGAGCCCGGAACTTCGCTAAGTCTTCAATGCTTCCAGAGTCTTTGACCTGGAGCCAATCTTTTTCCTCGGGACTGAGCGGCGGAGGCGGGGGAGGGGGTGGGTTAACGACTACGAAATCCTTTGTCGCCAGAGCCGCGCTTTCGCCGGACGCGAAGTATCTGCGCATTGTACCCGATTTTCCTGTCTTGTCCACTACTTTGATTTCGTGCTTGCCGGCCGCTATGGTCGTAGAAAAAGTCCCGCTCGTTCCCACCGTGCCGGCTGAATTGCCGTCCAGCAACACTTCCGCATCCCGGCTCCAGCCCCGAATCACAATCTGGGCAGGCTTTGAGGGAATAGGTGTCGGGGTCGGGGGTAGAGGAGCTGAGAGTGCGATCGTCGTCGAGTTAGGACCTTTGGCGTCCACGATAATTGTTTGTATCTTTGGTTCGTAACCCGTAAGTCGAGCTTCAATTTCATAGTTCCCGCCCTTTAACTTCAGTTTGCAATTCGGCGTAGTACATTCCTGATTTGTCTTCCTAATCCGAATGGTTGCGCCTGGGGGAATGGTCGTAATCTGGACCGGTACTATCTGCGGTCTAACTAGCCTCACAACGAGCAGAGCGACAACCAGCAAGCTAAAACCGATGACCAGCGTCCTAGCATTCTTGGACACATATTCCTGGACCGCTTGCAGGGGTCTTGTCTCTTCCGGCAACGGCGTCGTAACGATTGCCGAATCCGTCGGTGCACTACTTAAGCTTGCAGAGATCTGATCTCGCGTCAGTGCGGGGTCGGTCTCAACCCCTACCGAAGCTGAAATCCTTGGGGGAGAAGAAGCAGCGGCAGCCGGAGCATCTGAGGGGAGCCGGCCTTCTGGCGCGCTTGTTCCCGGAAAACTGCTTCGTCTCAACTCTTCCGGGCGGGGGCGCGGCTCTTGCGCAGCCCGGAGTCCTCCGGCTTCCGGGCACGCTTCGTCGGCTTGCTTTTCTGCCTCCAAGCGGCGTTTCTTTTCGGCCGCTTCCTCCAGCTTTCGCTGCTCTTCTTGCCGTGCGCGTTCTTGTTCGCGCTTTGTTTCGCGTTGGCGGCCACGCTCAAGTTTCCGCTCCTCGTCCGCTGCTCTTGCCTTTTCTCGTTCGAGCTCCTGCTCCCGCTTCAGCTCGATCTGCCGCTGACGCTCCAATGCCGACTGGCGGGCGCGTTCCTCTTGAGCCTCGCGTTTCCCTTGCCGCTCTTCCACCAGCTGCCGCAGCCGGCTCTCAACATCCTTCTTAACCTGGGCGAGCCGGGGTTCGTCCGGATACTGAGAGAGGCCTCGGTCCAGTTCGCGGACCGCGCCTTCGAGATCACCACCCGATTGAGAGCGCACAGCCGTTGTGAGGTGTCGCTCAACGTCCTGCTCACGCTTTTGGTTATGGATCCGGTTCCGCAGCGGCGCGAGGAGGGGAGAGGCAGGCTGCTGTCCAGCAGCCTGAGCCAGAAGCATCTCGGCGGCCTGCCAATCCACGTCGATTGCCGCTTGACAACCCTCCAGCAGTTCACCCAGCACCTCTTCCCGGACCACCGGGTCCGCGCCGGCAACGTCACAGGCCCGTGTTAGGCAGTCGGCAGCCTTTCGCCACTGCCGCTTGCTCAAGGCGGCGTGGCCGTCGGCAATGATCTTTTGCGCCTTGGCTCGGAGCTTCAGGGCGTCCTGAAGCTTCTCATTCAGCTCTGACAGTTCGCGGCTTTCGGGGAATTCCAGCTTCGCCTGGGTAAGCAGATCGGCAGTGCTGTCATAGTCGGCAGAGTCCAGAGCCGTCTGGACCCTCTGAGCCCATGCAGCCTGCGCGGCGGCTCGCGCCTGCTCGTTGAGCTTCGTAAGGCGCGCAATATTACTGTCCAAATCAGGATACGGAGCATGGAGGCTACGAAGAACGTCCCATTGTTGGACGGCTTCTGTGTATTTCTGCGCTTTTTCCAGAGCGCTGGCTTCCTTGACGATCGCCGTGACCCGGTCCAACAATTCACGAGCTTCCATCAAAAGCGGCTGGAGCTGCAGGTCCTTCGGGTGTTTTCGGAGCGCTTCTTCCAGAATCCGAATGCGCTTGTCGAGCCCCGGCTCGCGCTGGGCGCGCTCTGCGACACTTTGCAAGAAAGCTCCCTTCTCTTGCCGGGCGCGTTCGTCCCGGATCCTTTCCTCCTCTCGGTAAATCTGCTCCTGGATCTCCTTGCGCAGCTCGAGTAACGTAGGTTCGTCGCGATGTTCGGCAATCCCGCGCACAACTTCCCGAAGGGCTCCCTGGAGATCAGTTGCGGACTGGAATCGTTTGGTTTGTTCCAGGCACTGTTTCACTGATTCCTGGCGCTTGCACCGGCTGATCTTGTTTTGCAAACTCGGCGGCTGCGTGTAGTCCGGCTGTAGTTCCGCCAATTGCCGCAGGAGGGCATCGGAAACGTGCCAGTCAGTCTCCAGAGCGGCTTCCGCGGCGCGCACGAACTGGGTGAGCACCTGGTCCCGAACGGCCGGCGTGCGTTGTGCATTGGAGAATGCCTGCTTCAGCAGCTGTGCGCCAGCTTCCCATTTGCCCTTATTGAGTAACTCCTGGGCTGCCGCCATCGTTTGTTGGGCTTCTAATCTCTGCTTGGTCTCATCGCGCAGCACATTTTCCAGAGCCAGCAAATCGCGATCTGCGGGAAACTGCACCAAACTCTGTCGCAGTAATTCATCCGCCTGGTTGAACTCTCCCGCATTAAGGTAGCGCTCAATCTGAGCAATTCGCTGGCGCGCAAGGCCCCCGGAAGCGTGTTGTTGCAGGGCCTCATATTCAGACTTCAGCGCCGGTGAAACCAAAGCCAACAGATCAGAAGCCGATACCAGCTTGTCCAGTGCCGCCTGATACTGACTGGCCATCACCAGGATTTGAGCGTCGCCGAGGTTCTTCTTGATGACCTGTCCGGCGGCTAAGGATTGTTTTTTGGCAACTTCCTCGAAATGCTGTTCGAGTGCTGGAGTCGTACCATGGAGTCGGCGGCCTTCCTCGAGCAAACTCCTGGCAGCAGCGTAGTCCTGTTTCTCGAGTGCCTGCGCGGCACGCCCGATGACCTCATCGATTTTGCGCAGACGCTCCGCCTCGACGCGTACGGTTTCGAACAGCTTCTGAAAAGCGGGACTGCGCCCGAAAAGAGGGGTGTGCGAGTCCAAAAGCCGGAGAGCATCGCCTGCCTTGCGAGCTTTTAAAAGTTTTTCTGCCGTGCTGATCGTGGTCTCTAACTTTTTGTGGTATTCAATCGAGGTCCGGCGGGCTTCGGCGAGAATGATACGCAACTCCTCATCCGGCACCTCTTCGAGCGTGGTTTCCAGCAGCTCGATGGCTGGTTCGTATTCCTGCCGGGCAATGAAGTCATTCGCCTCGCGGGCGGCTGCTTCCAGCGTCTGCCGACGTTTCTCGGTGATGGCTTCTTCTTTGGCGAACTGCAACAGGTCCAGGATTTCTGAGGCGTCGTTCAGCTCTGTGCGAGCGGCCTGCAGGACCTCCATGGCTTGATCGTAGGCCTTCTCTCGGAGGGCCTCCTTGGCTCTTCGGAGATACTCTGCTTTGCGGCGCTCGGTGCGTTCGCGCTGCACATTCTCGCGCACGATCAGGAGCAGGGATTCCAGTCGCGGCTCGAGACCTGTTTTCGCCAACGCAGCCTCGAGAACTCCGAGCAGTTCTTCGCTGCGGCCTTGCTCCAGCAAGGCGTGGGCATTAGCGAGTTGCTCATCGACAAACTGCTTGCGTTCTGCAACCTGGCGCTGCTTCTCGGCCAGGCTTTTTAGCTTGAGCAGGGTGCGTTCCTGCGGAAAACGTTCCAGAGCCTGCTCCGCTGTGCGGCAGGCGACGAGGTAATCGTCACGGTTCAGCGCTTCCTCGATTTGTCGGCTTGCAGCCTCCAGTTCGCGGCGGCGCCGTTCTAGTTCCCGGCCCGCCGCGGCCGATTCGATCAACACCTTAATCTGCGGAGCGTCGGGGTCCAGGGACACGGCTTGATCCAGGATCTGGAGCGCCGAAGTGAAGTTTCGGCGGGAGATCTCGCGCCGGGCTTGATCCAGGAAGTTCTCTACTTGCCGCTGGCGCGAATGCTCCTCCCATTCGCGTTGGATGGTGCGGTGAAGCGCGCGGACGTGAGCATGGTCGGGAGCCAAGTTCAATGCCTCTTCGACCGCCTGCTTGGCATAGTCCAAATCTCCTTCTTGATGGGCAGACTCGACCCGCTTCACGATTTCCTGCAATTTGCGGGCTCGCGACCGGGCTGCATCAATCGCTTCACGCAGTTGCTGTAGTCCGGCATTGCCGCGATCTAAAGCCAAAGCACGTTCCACGTGCCCGAGTGCAACTTCGAATTGCTCCTGAGCAAAGGCCTCTTCCGCTTGGGCACGGACCTGCCGCACTTGCTCGCTGATCTCCTCTCTTTGAATCCGCTGCTGTACTTCGCGCAGAAGAAGATTGGCCTGTGTACTCTGACGATCGATCTTCAATACCTGAAGCAGTTGATCCCTGGCCTTATAGAGATCCGCTTTTTCAATAAGCAGGGCGGCTTCCTCGAGTTGCTTGCTGACGAGTTCGTGTTTCAGTTGTCCCTGTAATTGCACGAGGTCAAGCGCAAAATCATCGGCGGAGAAGTAGCGCTCTTCGCGATTCTTGGCCAGGGCTTTGAGTAGGATCGCGTCCAGCGCCGGCGGGTAGACAGACAGAAAATTTTTGAGGGGTGGCGGGGGCTCATGCAGGATCTTCAAAAGGGTTGAGGCGGTGTTGTCGCCGTCAAAAGGAGCGGTATAAGTGATCAGCTGATATAGGACAACCCCGGTGGCGAAGATATCCGTGCGAGGATCGACTGGGTTACCATTTAGCTGCTCCGGCGCCATGTAGCTGATACTTCCCATGATCTGCCCGGTGCGGGTTACGTTCTTGTCTCCTAAATGGGCGATGCCAAAGTCGACGATCTTAACGTTGCCATCCTTGGAAACCATGATGTTGCCCGGCTTGATATCGCGATGCACGATGCCGCGTTGGTGTGCATAGCCCAAGCCTTGGCAAACCTCGATGACGAAACTGATTTTTTCCAACAGAGTTAGCAACTTATGGGACGAGATAATCGAATCGAGGCTTTCTCCTTCCAGAAACTCCATGACCAAGTACGGGTTTCCAGCGTGATCTCCCAGCTCATAGACTGTGACAATATTGGGATGTTGCAGGCTACCGGTGGACTGGGCTTCGCGAAAGAAACGTTTGAGCAGATCGGGGTTATCAGCGTAGCCGCTTGTCATCATCTTGATCGCGACGAGACGGTCGAGGAAGGGATCGGTAGCCTTGTAAACAACACCCATGCCGCCGCGACCGAGGATGCCAGTCACGTTGTACTTGCCAATCTTCGCCGGTATTTTCGAGGCCATAACGGGCCGGGATCCGAAGCCACGAAGCCACTAAGACAAAGACGAGTGGCGTTCTCCTAGACGCGCTGAGAAAACCCAAGGAACTCGCGAAGCTTGTCCAAAAGAACGGGCGCGCTCATCTCGTCAGAATGCCCAAGACGCCTGGGGAGTTATCCGCCTTGGCATAATCTGGCCTATTGTGCTACGAACACCGCTCGCGAGCAACTAGATACCGTTGCCGGGAGGTGTAAAGAACATGGGAGTCCAGCCAAGCAGTCCAGAAGCAGTCCGGCGCAGTCCAGCAAGGCAGTGTCCAGCAAGGCAAGTGGTCCAGCAAGGCAGTCCAGCAAGGCAGCAAGGCAGCTTGGTAAGTTTAGACAATGGTGCTATCCTTCTCGGCCAATCTCTAAGGAGGCCGCGATGTCGGTTTCAACTGCCTCTACCACCGTATCTGCAACCCCAGGTCCTTTTCCGGAGCTGGTCTTTGTAAACGGCTCGGAGCAGCGGACCATTTCGCTCAATCACGTTCCGTTCACCATCGGGCGCAAGCCCGATAAAGACCTGGTCGTAACGGACGCACGGGTCTCGCGCGACCATGCTGTTATCCAGGCCGAAGGCGTGGACTTTGTGCTCCTGGACGCGGGCAGCAGCCTGGGTACGTTCGTGAACGGCGAAAAGGTCGACCGCCGGAAACTGAATTACAACGACCGTGTCGAGTTCGGCGCCAAGGGTGGCCCCTATCTCGTTTTCAATCCGACCAGCTCGGAACAACTCGAGCTTCTCCAGGAACTGAGCGCAACCGCTCGAGTCTCGATCTTCTCGAAGCTAACCCCGACCGACGTTGAGGAACTGACCAAGATCGTCGTGGCAAAAAAGTACGGCCCCGACGCTGCTATTTTTTTTCAAGGCGATCCATCCGACTCTCTATACATGCTGATCCGAGGCTCCGTAAAAGTGACACAAGCCGCCGAGGATGGTCGCGAGAAAATCCTGGATATTCTGGGACCGGGGGAGATCTTCGGAGAATTCGCGATGCTCGACGGACATCCGCGTTCCGCGACTGTAACCACCTGCGAGCCAAGCCAGTTGGCTACGATCTCGCGCAAGGATTTCCGCAATTTTGTTGCCACCCGTTCCGAGGTCCTGTGGAAAGTTCTGGAGGCTCTCTGCGAACGCATCCGCAAGACCAGCACAGATATGCTCGAACTTTCGTCGCGTGAGGTTCCCTACCGGCTGCTGGCAGCGCTCAATCAATTGGCAGAAAAATACGGCCAGATGGCGCCCGACGGTTCGTGTCTGATCAGCGGAACCTTTGGCATCCCGGATCTGGTGGCTATGGTCGGCTCCAGTCACGACGTGGTCAGCCGGCTGTTACATCGCTATCAGGAGGAAGGACTGATCGAACTCGGCAAGAACAAACAGCTCATCATTCCCAGCGCGAAGGCCTTGACTCGAGCCTTGGAGTACGGCTCGGAGTGGTCCTGAGCATCTGGTTAGCCGCGCCGAAAATTTAATTCCCCATTGGCTGCAGTCTTTAGAGCTCGGCCAAGTTGGCTCTCAGGAGTGGTCAGATGCAGCAGAAGAAAACGAAGGTTCTCATCATCGGCGGAGGCTTTGGCGGCGTCTATACCGCCATCACGCTCGAGAAGCTCCTGAAGAATGATCCTGGCGTAGAAGTGGGGCTCATCAGCAAAGAGAATTACTTGGTCTTCCAGCCCATGCTCCCGGAAGTCATTTCAGGGAGCATCGGGATTCTGGACACGATCGCGCCTATCCGGCGGCTCTGCCCGAGAACCAATCTCTATACCCGGGAAGTCGAATCCATCGATCTCAAGAACAAGACGGTGACGACCAGCGCTGGTTTTCGGCCACGACCCTCTCAGCTGGAATACGATCATCTCATCATCGCGGTCGGAAACATTACCAGCTTCGCTGGCCAGCCGGGGCTCGGCGAGCATGCTCTACCGTTCAAGTATCTCGGCGATGCGTTGGTGTTGCGTAATCACCTGATCCATGCGCTCGAGGAAGCCGATATGGAGTCGGACCCTGAACTCCGGCGTCGACTGCTGACCTTTGTTGTCGCGGGCGGCGGATTTTCCGGCGTCGAAGCGGTGGCCGAGATGAACGACTTCGTCCGCGAGGGTGCGCGCAGCTTCCGGCGTATCAATCCAGCCGAGATCCACGTGATCCTGTTGCACGCCGGTCCACTAATTCTGCCCGAACTCCAAAAAAGTCTCGCCGAGTTCGCGCAGAAGCTGCTCGAGCGCCGGGGAGTTGAAATACGCCTGAATACGCGGTTGGCTGGAGCCACAGGGGAATCGGCCTTGCTGGAAGGCGGGGCGCGGATTCCTACTAAGACACTGGTGAGCACCGTGCCGTCGGCGCCAAATCCGCTGGTTGCCAAGCTGCCTTGCAAGAAAGAATGCGGACGGATCGTCGTCAACAAGCATCTGGAGGTGATCGATTATCCGGGCGTGTGGGCGTTAGGCGATTGTGCTTGGGTCGTGGATCACAACACTTGGCAGCCCTGCCCGCCAACAGCCCAACACGCGACCCGGCAAGCCGCGCGCGTGGCCAAGAACCTGGTGGCATCGCTGCGCGGAGAACCAAAGCAGCCGTTTGCCTTCGAAGCCCTGGGAAAACTCGCGGCTCTCGGACGCCGCTCGGCCGTCGCCGAGGTATTCGGGTTCAAGCTCTCCGGCTTTATCGCGTGGCTGCTGTGGCGTGGGATCTACCTGATGAAACTGCCGGGATTCGACCGCAAGCTTCGGGTGTCAACCGACTGGTTCCTCGACCTGGTGCTGCCGCCCGATATCGTCCAACTTAAGCTCGAGAAGGGAGCGAGCTTGTGTCGAGAGCATTTCGAGCCACGCGAGATCGTCTTCCGCCAAGGCGACCGTGGCGATCGGCTCTACATCGTCGTGGACGGTGAAGTGGAAATGGTGAAGGAAGGTCCGGGGCAACATGTCCAGCTGGTAGGCCGCGTCGGACCGGGTGAATGCTTCGGCGAGATGGCTCTGGTGAATGACCATCCGCGTATGGCCACGGCGCGAACTGTCACGAAAGTGAACCTGCTCAGCGTGGATCAGCAGACCTTTCATGCTCTGTTTGCCTATCATCCACCGCTCCGGCGCATGTTCGAGACGCTAATTGAGCAGCGCCTCACGGTGGCGTCTGAAGGTCGCCAGGCTCAGGCCGGCGCCGCCGGAGCTGACCCGGGTCTGACTATCTTGCAACCCGACCAGACACTAGATCAGAATACCTGGGCTGATCGTGCTGCGCGGCAGGGCAAATAATCCATACCCAAAAGACCGCGCCACCCTGTCTCTCTCCGGGCATTGTGGGCCTTTAGCGGATCGACTCAATCTGCCAGGTCGTGCCTGGTTGCGCCAAACCTGGCTTTTTCAATCTCACGATCATCGTTGCGGACTTGGGCCGCTCCGACTTGCCGCCCACGACGTAGGTTAACGACTGCGTCAATTTCACGATTGCTTCGTCGCCGCTGACTTCCGGCTCGCCGAAAATGCTGTAGGTAAGGTTCACGGAGGTTGCAGTCCGGAAGAAGTCACTCAGACTTCGGAGCTGTTGGCGCGTCATGCCAGGCCAAATCTTTTTCAAGTCCTGAAGATTCCTGTCTTCGTAAGCTTTTCGATAGAGCTCCAGCACGCCGAGAACAGCCTTGCGCTCATCGATCGGCGGTAACACAGCAGCTGGGGGACGGAGAGTGGGCTCCGAGTCGCGTTCCACAACGTGGGTAAGCCGGGCTCTAGCTCTCTGAGCCTCTTCGACATGGCTGCCATTCGGGAATCCCTCCAGGTACGCGAGCACGCTCTTGAGATCCCTGCCCCGGCCGGTGCGTTCCCAGCTCAGATCGTCGAATCGCCTCCTGACTTGGTCATGATAGCTGCCCGACGGATAGGTTTTCAGAAAAGCTTCCAGGGCGACCGGGTCGGTCGAGTTTTGTATCCCTTCAAAGTCGATCTTCGCGATCTCGCGTTGGGCTGAGTCCGAGTAGCGGCCGCCGGGATACCTGTGCAGGTAGTCACGAAGACTCGTGATGCTGGGGCGCTCGCTTGCCTTTGCCCAGTACAGATCCTCCAGCTTCTCGGCCGCCTCAAAGCGAAAAGCGCCGCTTGGGTAGCGTTCGAGAAAGCCTTCCACATCCGCGGGGCCGGTTGCAAACCTGACCTTCTGCCAGTCAAGTTCCTCGGCGGTGTGCACGGGGGGAGTATTCGCCGCAATCGGTGGGAACTGAACATCAGCCCTATGCAGTTCCACCGTGCCGCCGGCTGGAAAATGGCGAAAGACGACAGGCGCCTCTCGGTGACTGGCTAATACCCGGATCTGGTGATCGCCGGCCGGTATGTCGGCCCAGAAAGTTCCCTGACGACTGATTCGTCCTATCCGCGCGCCATCCTGGTAGACGCGCGCGCCAGCCGGAGCACCCCGGATAGTCAGACGCGCCGGCTGCTCCGATTCTGACGGCTTGTTGGTAACCTCCGTCGCACGCGAGGGCATCTGGATCAAGATGACGTTGGATCCGCGCGCATTCACCGACACGATTCGAGTTACTGTCTCATATCCCTTTGACTTGGCTTCGACCGTGTACTGTCCTGGTGCCAGCTGGAAAGCACAATGTGGAGTAATACATTTCTGGCCTGTACGCCACTCCGCGACCGACGCTCCTTCCGGGCTCGTGTCGATCTGAACCGAAACCGTGGACGGGGTGACGGTTCGGGTGATTTTCCATGCGAAATAACCGAGAATGAACAACAACAGGACCCCGGCCAAAAGCGCCACCGGGTTCGAGAGCGGAGAGGGCGCGACAGAAGCGCGCGGCTGGATTCCCGTGTCTCGAGCAGGAGCGATCGGCGGCTGGACCTTTAAAAAGTCCGGAGTGGCGGGAGCGGGTTCTTCTATAGGGAAAAATCTTGTTTCTTTCCCGAAGGGGTTACTCTGAGCGGGTACGGGCGTGCCGGTTGCCTCTGCCTGATCGTGCTGCTCGACTGCTTTGGTCTCGGCTTGCTGCTGGTTCTGTCGGGTTTGGCCGGGTGCACGCTGCCCCGCAGATTCGCCATCCTCTTCGTGCTTCCTGTGACGTTGTTCTTCCTGAACTCGGGACTCAATATCCTGCTTTAGCCGCAGCAGGCGCGGAGCCTTGGGATAGGCTGTCAGGCCACGTTCAAGTTCGGCTAACCCAGCCTCGAGGTCGCCTGAGGATTGGGCGGCCTCAGCGTCCCTCACACACTGCTCGGTGATCTGCTCACGCTTGCGATTCTCAATCTTGCCTTTCAGAACGGGCAGCAGCGGGGATTCCGGATAGAGCTCGGCCGCGAGCCCAAGAAGCGGCTCAACTGATTCCCAGCGCGTCTGGAGAGCAGATTCGGAAGTGGCCAGGATTATGCCGATCGCCTGCTCGCGGATCCCGTCATCGTGGTTCGCGATCTGATCGGCACGCTTGAGAAGTTCCGATCCCTCCTCCCATTGACTTTTCGCAAATGCCTGTTGGGCATCGGCGAGACACTTCTGCGCTTCTTTCCGAAGCTTCAGCCGTTCCGGAGGAATTCCCGGAAGGGGCACTTCGGACTCGGCCGGCGCGGCTGGATTGACCGCAGCGACTGATGTCGCAAGCATTGGGGGCTCGAGCCCAGAAGCAGCCGCCAGCGCCGGGAGCTTCTCGGTCCTCGGCCACGCCCGCCGCGCCTCCCCATCCGTTAGCGCCTGTGCGGGCAAGGTTGCCGTGTCGGCTGGAGAGGGAGGTTCATGGACGACGCCCTCGACCGTCGTCTGATGGTTTGCTCCTTCGACTCCACAAGCACCATCGACTTGCCGCAAGGCTGCGATTTGCATTGTGAGCCTATGCCTTACGTCGCCTACAACCGATTGAATCTTCCGATCCCCGGGATAATGCTCGGCTATAAGCGTCACTTCACCCAAAACACTCTCCAGCGCTGCGACATTGGCGAGCTCGGTTTCCTGCCCCGGGCTCGGAACCGGCGTCAAAGAGGGCGCGGTGACCCACTGCGAGTTGCTGAGCGTAGCTTGATCGGCGGCCTCGGCCACCCTCTGCTTCACCAACTCATATCGCTCATTGCTGAGGTGCTCGCGCTCGACTGCCGCCATGGCATTGGCTCGGGCGAAGTCATACGCCTGTTTCATGTCCGGCACCAAGGCCGCCACCCGGGAAACTCGGTCGAGAATATCCAGTGCGGACTGATAACAGCGGACAATCAGCAGGATGCGGCAATCTTGCAACGCTTGCCCTACCGCGGCCCGCGCGGCATCGGCTTGTTTGACGTCAATTTCTCGCTGCAAGAGTTGCGCGTCCAGGCCATCCCCAAATTCGGCGCGGTGTTTCTCCAGCAGAGCGAGGGCGACATCGAAGTCAGAGTTAGCCAGCGCCTCACGCGCCTGTTCTTTGACCGTTGAAAACGCCTGGACCCGCCGCCGTTCCTGGTTTACCTGTTCCAGGAGCCGAAAGATCTCGGGGGACTGGTTGTAGCGCAGCGCCTGCGCTTCCAGAAACTTCGCTGCCTCGCCGTGTCGTTCCGTGTGCACTAAGCGCCTAGCAGTAGCGAGTACCTCTTGAAGGCCCGCGTTGAACTCTTCAAGGTGGCGGCGTGCATCGGCCAGGACCATGCGCAATTCCTCGTCGTCAACTTCCTTGAGTACCGTTTCGAGAAGTTCAATCGCCGGTTCGTATTCGTCGGCTGACATGAGACGATGAGCTTCTTTAGCAGCCGCATCAATCTTGTTTCTCGCGGCAAAACTCGCCGCTTCCTCCTGAGCGAACTGGAGCAAGTCGTCAAACTCGCTGGCGGAGGTCTGCCGGTGCGCAGCTTCGAGGATCTCGATCGCTTCACTGTAGGCCTTGCGACGAATCGCGTCTTTAGCCTGCTGGATAATTTGGGCCTTGAACTGCTCTGCCTGCTCGCGCTCGACTGTTTCCGTGATCAAGGAATGCATCGACTGCAGAACAAATTCGGTCGGATACCTGGCTAAAGCCTGCTCGAGCGGAAGCAGGGCTTCCGCAGGTTTTTTTTCTTCCAATAGCCGCCTTGCCAGCGAGATCTGACCCTCCACATACATCCGTTTCTCGGTAGCTTCGCGCTCCTTGTCGGCTATCGCCTTCAATTTAAGTAGGCCGCGCTCGTTGGGGAATTTCTCCAGTGCGTCCGCAGCTTTGGCACAGGCCAACCGATAGTTGTTGGCGTTCAGAGCTTCTTCAATCTCGGCGCCGACTTCTTCAAGTTCCTTGCGGCGCCTTTCTTGTTGCTGTCCCGTGGAGGCCAGGGCCATGAAATCACTTACACCGGGTGCATTGGGATCGAGCGCCTCTGCTTTGCGAAGAAAATCGAGCGCAGCCGTAAATTGGCGCGAGGATATTTGCTTCCGGGCTTCGTCGAGTAGAGTTTGGATCTGCTTCAGCTTCGTTCGCTCGGCTAATTCTTTGGCAATGACCGCGTGTAGCTCCCGGGCATCTCGGCTCTCAGAATCGACGGCAAGCGCTTGCTTTACGGTGGCCAAAGCATCTTCGAGATCCTCGGTATCAAAGGCAGATTTTGCCCGTGCCAGCAATTCCGACATTTGGTCGGTACGCTTCTTCTTCTCCCTGACGGAATCACGCAGTTCACGCAGCTGGGCATTGGTCTCATCCAGGCCGATGGCCGAATCAAGGTAGCGTAGAGCCTCGTCCAATCGGTCGCGGGCGATGGCCTGCTCAGCCTGGGACTGCAAGTCTCGGATGCGCTCGGAGCGCTGCTGTTTCTGGATCTGCTGTTGTACTTCGCGCAAAAGATCGCCGGCGCGCGCATTCTGTCGATCAATTTTCAGCAACTGTACCAACTGCTCTTTCGCCTTGACCCACTGCCCTTCGGCGACACTGAACTCCACGGCCTCCAGATATTCGGAGACCCTTTCGCGTTTGAGACGCTCCTGCACATGGGAGAGATCGAAGGCAAGATCGGTCGCGGTCTGATAGCGCTCGTCGGGATTCTTTGCCAGCACCCGTTGCATAATGTCGTCTAGTTCCGGTGGGTATGCGGGCAGGAACCTGCCTAGGGGTGGGGGAGGATCGTGAATGATCTTCAGCAGTGTCTCGCCCGCGTCTTTTCCTTCGAACGGAAGTTGATACGTCAGCAACTGGTACAACATGACGCCGGTAGAAAAAATATCTGTTCTCGAATCCACCGGGGAATCCTGAATCTGTTCCGGGGACATGTACTGTATGCTCCCCAGCAGCTGACCGGTGCGGGTGACATGTTCTCTACCAATCCGAGCGATTCCGAAGTCAACCAGTTTCACCGTGCCATCTTTCAATAGCATCACATTCCCAGGTTTGATATCGCGGTGAACGATTTCTTGCTCGTGTGCATAAGCCAGGGCGTTGCACGCCTGGATGACTATGTTCAGCTTTTCTTCCAAAGAAATTGCTCGACCGCAGCGGATTAGCGCATCCAGGCTCTCCCCCTCGAGGAACTCCATCACTAGGTAGGGAGTTGCTTCCTGGACTCCGAGGTCATAAATAGTGACGATGTTCGGGTGCCGGAGCTTGCCGGCCGATTGAGCTTCCCGGTAAAAGCGCTTGAGGTGCCCGGGATCGCTGATGACCTTGCCGGTCATCATCTTGATCCCCACCAGCCGGCCTATTTCCGGGTCGACCGCCTTGTAGACCACACCCATGCCACCCCGGCCGACAACTTCGAGGACCTCATACTTACCCAGCCTTTTGGGCCCGCTCTTTGGCATTTCAGTCGCTCAGAGAAAAAGGCAGTAGAGCACATCTCCACGCACGCAGTCTGTTGCACGTTGCTGGATGATCGGCTCCAGGGGAGAGCGGGTGCACCTTTGGTCGTCGCCAAGATCATCGCGGGAGCGCCGCACCCGGGTCATCCTCGCGCCAGGCACACCTACGCCTGCAGGCCGCACATTAGCATAGAATCGCCTCCCAAACCACTCTGCCTAAAGCTTGAGGAAAGCTTGACGAAAAGCAGCTTGACGAGCTTGAGAGCTTGAACTCAATGTTCTACAGATAGGGTGGGGGCTGGTGTGGAGGGACTTACTGCATAACCCGGAATACTTGCCCGGCCACGAGAACGGATGCGCCGAAGGGAAGGGGAGCTTTGCCGCGCACCCTGACCAAGGTTCCGTTGCGGCTGCCAAGATCTTCGAGGAAAAAGTTCTCCCCGCGACGGTAAACGCGGGCGTGCGAACGGCTCATGACAGGATCCTGGTTGAAGGTAAACGTGCCGTTGGTGCGGCCAAACGTGATCTCTTCGTGTTGGAGCGGGTAAGTTTCGTGCCGGTCGGATCCATCCGGGTTGATCCCGACGAACTCCGCGGGCCATTCCTTAACCAGTTTGCCGACATCTGACAGCGTTTTCCCGAGTGTGGTGGCCGCCTCCACCAGATCTGGCTTACAAATAAACCTGAAAAGGCGCGTGCCCATGGCGATTATGTCGGCTTCTTCTAGGGTATACGTCGCAATCAGCCGGATGAAGATGCGGCCCTTGTTGCCGATATCCTCCACGATAGCTTGCCCGTCTTCGAGTGAGAACCGCGCCTCGGCCCTTTGGGACTTCTCATCGGACTTGGCCTCAGCTTCCGCGCCGCCGACCGTGAGCCCATCTTTTCCAATCGGGTTTTCAGAAACCACCGCGCCATCCCGATTAAGCTGCTGAAGCTTTGCGGAACCGATGCCAGCCTGGCTGATCATCGTGTATGGCGACTTCAGGGGGACTGATTCTGTCTCGCCCCACACCACCTGGTAGAGGTCACGGTCCTCACTTTTCCCTTTCAGGCGGAAACGGCCAAGGAGCGCGACTTTGAATGCTGATGGCGAAAGCTGCTGTTTTAGAGAGTCGGAAATAATGATCTGTTCGGGTTGAGCCACGCTTTCAACTCGCGAGGCCGTGTTCACCACATCCCCAAAGACATCATCGGATTTGACGATTCCCAAGCCGTAGTGCAAACCGATGCGCACCAGCATTTCCTCTTCTTTTTTTCGCAGCGCGTTCCTCTCCTTCAAGCGCCGTTGGATCGCGACCGCCGACTGAACCGACTCGTCACAGCCATCGAATAGCGCCATCACCCCGTCACCAATAGTTTTGATCACCCGGCCGCCCTGTTGTTCGATCACCGTCCGCAGCAGGTCGCTACATTCGTGCACCATGGCCAGCCCGGCTATGTCGCCGAAATTTTCGAAATACTCGGTGGATCCCTTGATATCAGTGAACATCACTGTGACCGCGCGGCGGAACCTCTCCAGCTGTTGGAGAACCGCAGGGTCTTGGCGCGAAAGTTCCAGAATTTTCGTGACTAATGTATTTTGTCGCATCGCCTCAAAATGCGGCCGAGCCTACCGTTGCTGCCATGGGAAGCGGATGCTCACGGCCTCGGTAATTGTCGCATGAATCGGGAGAGGGCAACCCGGTTGACTGGGGACGGATAATGTCGAGTTGGATGCATGGTGCGGTTTTAACGCGATCCCTGCAACGAGGCGGCCACCTTCGCCGCGCGTAGAACAGTGTTGCAAGTGGCGGGAAACGTATATATCGTGGCGGGACCCAAATTCGCGCCCCGATCACAGAGGTCCCGAGACGCTGAACTTCATTAGAAATCGAGCACCCGTGGAGGACTAGATGCGGCCGAGGCTAGTCGTTCTCTCCGCAGCGGCATTCTTGCTGCTTCCCATTTCCATCGTTTACGCCCACGAGCGCTTCATCCGGCACGACCTCAAGTACCCGATGCACGAGCGGTACTTCGGCCGGATCCCTGGGGCATTCCTCGGTATCCAGCCAGACATGTTTCGCATCGCGACAACCAGCTGCGTTTTATTATTTATCTTTCTGGCCATTTTCTTTTTCCGGCAGAACCTGGATGTCTTTGTCGAACACCGGGTGCTGTCATTTCTGCGCGGCCCCGCCCAGAGATTTCTCCACCACGTGGCGAACTATCTCACGGATAAGCCTATGAACCTGCGGTGGTTCCACACCGTGGGAGAGTGGGCGGTTGTCTTCTTCCTGCGCAGTCCGGCGCTGGTTCTGATGTATTCGGCGACCAACGATTCGATGGTGATGCCCAGTTATCCGCTGGAGCCGACCTCCGCAATTTACTTCAAGTACATTCAGGTGTTCCTCGCGATCCTGATGCTCACCCAGACGGCACTTCCTCTGGCGGGGGCCCTGGTAATCGGCACTTGGATTTACTTGTGGCGCTGGGGCTGGATGGTGGCTGCCGACGCGATACCGGTTGTAACCGTCGCCGTGTTGTATCTGAGTGCGCCTTGGCAGTCCCACAAGGTAGCCATTACTGAAATGAGCGAAAAACAGGTGAAGTGGGTGCGGCTGGTTCTGGGATTCGGGTTCTTCGCGCTGGGCTGGCTCAAGATCTACAACTACCACCTCACCGCCGGGGTGGCCGACAACTATCCCTCGGTCATGGATGATCCGATGATCAGTTTTTTTTCCGTGGGGACTAACCCTCTGTATCGTCGCGAGAACTGGATCATCGCCTTCGCTCTTGCCGAAGTTCTGAGTGGCTTCATGTTGATGGTCGGGGTTTTCACCAGAGTATGGGGATCGCTGATGCTTTGGGTCTTTACCAAGCTGATGTTGGTTAACTTCGGCTGGGATGAGATTCCGCACATTTATCCGATCGCCGCGACGATGGCAGTAGTTTTTTCGAGCAAAGTGCACAGCGAGTTCGCCTTTGTCGAGAGAATTCAGCAACGACTCGCCCGCGAGGGGAGAACCTTGCTGAGACTTGCAACCGTCGTCACCGCTTCCCTGGTCATCTCCGTGCTAACCGTCTATGTCTTGCTTTATGCGTTCACGTTTATCGATCGATCGCATCTCTGAGTCAGGAGTACTCTCATGAAATTCGCCAGCGCAAAACAGGCCATTCTTCTGATCATCGTGACCTGCGCGGGTCTGTACGCTCTGGACTACTACAAGAATCCGCAACTATGGCACCACGAGTCGCAGGAGATGAAAGCCTCCGGAAAAGGCGCGCGGCTGGCCCTGTGGATGAATCACCTGTGTTGTACCGGGTGTCTGGCCGACGTCCGGCAAGCCTTGGCTGGCGTTCCAGGAGTGGATCTCGCCAACGCAACCGCTCCCCGTCAGCTGCTCACCCAGGAGCAGGCAAACATGCAGAGTACAGCGCTGCCCGATTATGGAAACACCGTCGAGCTTCCGATCACCGACCTCGACAAACTCGACCTGGTTGCCATTGATCGGGCTCTTCGCGACAAAGGCTTTGTTGCGGGCCGCATGGAGTTGGGTGGCGTTGAGCATTTTCGTCTCGAAGCCGGACTGGATCACCTATGCTGCGGTATGTGCGATCGAGCGGTTCACGAGCGTGTTGCCTTCCTGAAGAGCAAGGGCTTAGGCGGGCAGTTTAAGTGGCTCGACAGCGTCAGCGTAAACCATGAGAAGAAAACAGTTATAGCTTATGCGCGTTTCCTCGAGCCGGGGAAAAACGTCGACGTTGCCGAGTTCCTGTCCGGGCTTAACTATCTCGGATACGAACCGCGCTCTATGCGCGTCGTCCGGGGCGAGCACCTGCAGTTTCCGATCGAAAAGACTCCTCAGTAGCGCTACCAGTTAGTCCGGTTTGGTGACCGCCATGAAGCCTGTTAGTCTCTCTAACTAGGTGCGGGCTCGATGTTTCATACAGTAAAGGCGATTTTAGTCTTGACAGTCTTTCAACCCGTGTGCATACTCCTCGCACGAAATGGGGGTTGAATGCGTCGGTGGTCCAACCGAAATTTCTGTCGAGCATGGGAGCTACGCCAGTTTTTTTGCGTCTGCTGGTTGGAGGGATAGGCTCCACGTTGGTGAGCGATGGAACCGGGCTGACTGGAATGTGTCGATGAGACCCTCGGGGAGTTAGGATGAAGAGCGGGCTTCCGTTCTCCAGGGCTCTGGCTCGGTGGAACAGAAAAAGATTGCGAGGCCCCTTCCTCGCGATGGTTTTCCCGCTGTTAGGAGTGGCTGTCGCGTCATCGGAAGCGCTTTCGCACGGTCAAGGCGCCAGCCATGTGCTACAGAGCGCCAGAACTTGTTCCCCACTTGGTGAGCGCAACGAGTTCTTCCTTCACAATTTGGGCCACGCCCTGACAGACGATGTCAGGGTGCAGGCAAGCAGGTCCATTTTCGAGACCCAGAATTAAGTTTTTCTCCAGCTTTGAATTTGCACACAAGGAGGTCTACACCAAGATGAAAGCTAGACTCGCAGCACCCGCTTCCTCAACCACTCAGCCCGGGTCCACACCGGAACTGCTCGAGCAGATCCGTTTGCGAGCCTATGAGTTGTTCGAGCAACGCGGAAGAAGCGAAGGTTACGATTTGGAAGATTGGCTGCAAGCAGAAACCGAGGTGTTACAGCGCAAGGCGAAGACAACAGCCGCGTAGCAGTCTCACCAAGAGCGCGGTCCTGACGCCAAGGTCCCGAGGAGAGTTTTATGGCAGCGAGCGCGATCCCGATTACCCATCCTGGCAGGCACATGGATGATCTGTGCATCAGCACCATCCGCACTCTGGCGATGGATGCGGTGCAACAGGCGAACTCCGGTCACCCCGGCACTCCGATGGGCATGGCTCCGGTGGTTTACCGCCTCTGGCAGCAATTTCTGCGCTTCGATCCCGAAGACCCCATTTGGCCTAATCGCGATCGCTTTGTTCTCTCCATCGGGCACGCATCGATGCTGCTCTATTCCATGTTGCACCTGTGTGGTGTCAAGGCAGTGGACGCCGACTACGAGCGCCTCGGTGAGCCGTGCGTCAAGCTCGATGACATCAGGCAGTTCCGGCAATTAGAGAGTAAGTGTCCCGGGCATCCCGAATATCGCTGGACCTCCGGTATTGAAACGACGACCGGTCCGCTGGGTCAAGGGGTTGCCACCAGCGTCGGCATGGCGCTGGCGGAACGTTGGCTGGCAAACCATTTCAACCGGCCCGGCCACGAAATTTTCAACTACAACGTGTATGCCCTTTGCGGTGACGGTTGCATGATGGAAGGCGTCAGCGGCGAGGCCGCATCGCTGGCCGGCCATCTCAAACTCTCGAATCTTTGCTGGATCTACGACAACAACCGGATCACCATCGAAGGTCACACGGACTGGGCATTCAGTGAGGACGTGGCTACCCGTTTTATCGGATATGGGTGGAATGTCACGCGCGTAGGGGATGCGAATGATCAGGAAATGCTGGCCCGCGCCTTCCAGACTTTCCTCCATACCAACGACCGGCCGACTCTCATCATTGTCGACAGCCACATCGCGTATGGCGCTCCCAACAAGCAGGACACCAGCGCTGCGCACGGCGAACCACTCGGAGAAGAGGAAATTCGCCTGACCAAGCGGAACTATGGCTGGCCGGAAGAGGCCAAGTTTTACGTACCCGATGGCGTGAAGGAGCATTTCCGGGCGGGAATCGGAAAGCGTGGAAAAGAGCTGCATGAGCAGTGGCAGGAAACATTCCGCCATTACGCAGACCAGAATCCGGAGCTGGCTTCCCAGGTTGGCAAGATGCAGCGGCGCGAGCTTCCCAACGGTTGGGATCGCGATCTTCCCGAGTTCCCGGCCGACCCGAAAGGTGTTGCCGGGCGGGACGCATCTGCCAAGGTCCTGAATGCGATCGCCCGCAATGTGCCATGGATGGTCGGCGGATCGGCCGATCTGGCGCCTTCCACCAAGACTCGTCTCACCTTCGAGGGCGCCGGCGACTTTACGGCCACCAACTATGGTGGACGAAACCTGCATTTCGGCATTCGCGAGCACGCCATGGGCTCGATTCTCAACGGCATGGCGCTATCGAAAATGCGCCCGTTTGGATCCGGCTTCCTGATATTCAGCGACTACTTGCGTCCCGCCATCCGGCTGGCGGCTCTCATGGAAATACCCGTCATCTACATCTTTACACACGACTCGATTGGCGTGGGCGAAGACGGGCCCACTCACCAGCCCATCGAACAGCTGATTTCTCTGCGTGCGATACCGAACCTGATCACGTTACGACCCGGAGATCCGAGCGAGGTGGTCGAAGCATGGCGGGTCATCATGCAGCTGCGTCACAAGCCGGCCGTGTTGGTCCTGTCTCGCCAGGCCCTGCCCACGCTCGATCGTAACCGCTATGCTGCCGCGTCTGGAGTTGCCAAGGGCGGCTACATTCTTGCTGATGCGCCGGGAGGAAAGCCGGACATCCTGTTCCTTGCCACCGGCAGCGAAGTTGGCCTGGCCATCGAAGCCTACGAAAAGTTAACCGCCGAAGGTGTGGCGGCCAGAGTGGTAAGCATGCCGTCGTGGGAACTGTTCGAAGAACAGCCGCAGATCTATCGCGATGCCGTGATTCCTCCAGACGTGACGGCTCGCATTTCGGTGGAGCAGGCTTCGACCCTGGGATGGGCGCTCTATCATGGGTCAGGCGGGCGAGCCATCGGTATGAAGACCTTTGGCTCTTCTGCGCCCCTGAAGGAATTGCAGAAGAAGTTTGGTTTCACGCCGGACAATTTGTTGGTGGCTGCGCGAGAGCTGTTATCGCGGAAGCGTTAGGCCGCGTGCATTGGCCTTCGCGTTGGACCACCATCTGGTTAGGTGCACGCTGGAATTTAGTTCTCGGGCCCGAGAAATACAAAAATATCTGCCGCCGGCGAAGGCACGAATGAGACGGCAGAGCTGAACTGGCACCGCCCCCATAGTCTGAGATACTCAACGCCCCTGAATCGGAGTAACGCTATGCAGCCAGCAGTCGTCGTTGAAGCAAAACCCGCCAAGCAGTCCAATCCCTTACGCGAATTAGAAACTTACGGGCAGTCGGTTTGGTTGGACTACATCCGGCGCAGTCTCTTGACCAGCCGGGAACTCGAGCACCTCGTCGACAATGACGGCCTCAAGGGAGTCACTTCCAACCCCGCCATCTTCGAGAAGGCGATTGCCGGCAGCTCGGATTACACCGACTTGCTCGAATCGCTGGCCAGCCAGAGCGAGCTCGACGCGAAAGGCCGCTATGAGAGGCTGGCCATTCGCGACATCCAGGACACGGCTGATCTTTTGCGTCCCGTTTACCAGGCGACCAAGCGCCGCGATGGGTACGTGAGCCTGGAGGTTTCGCCTTATCTCGCACGCGACACCGAGGGAACGCTCGGAGAAGCGAGGCGCCTATGGGAGGCCGTGGGCCGCGAAAACGTGATGATCAAAGTCCCGGCAACGCCGGAGGGGATTCCCGCTTTCCGGCAGCTCATCAGCGAAGGCATCAACGTCAACGTCACGCTGCTGTTCTCGCAAGCCTTGTACGAGCAGGTTGCGCAGGCTTACATCGACGGCCTCGAAGAGTTTACCCGGCGCGCTCTCGATGTCGGCAAAGTTGCCAGCGTCGCCAGCTTTTTCATCAGCCGTATCGATTCCGCCGTGGACGCACTCGCCACCGCCAGGCTCAGTGCTGTTCGAGATCCGGCGGAACAGGCCCTGCTGCGCAGCATCTTGGGAAAGATCGCCATTGCTAATGCGAAGCTGACTTATCAACGCTATCTCAGCATTTTTCAGCAGGATCGCTGGCAGGATCTTGCCAAGCGCGGCGCCCAGACTCAGCGCGTGCTGTGGGCCAGTACCGGCACCAAGAATCCGAATTACAGCGATGTGATCTATGTTGAAGAATTGATCGGTCCGGATACCGTCAACACGATGCCGCCGGCCACCGTCAGTGCCTTCCGCGACCATGGCAAGCCGCGGCCCAGCCTCACCGAAGATCTCGAAGCCGCGCAGGATTACATGGACACCCTCGAAAAGGTGGGGATTTCGATGAACGACGTCACCAGGAAACTGCTGGATGAAGGACTTCTGCTGTTTTCCGATGCGTTTGACAAGCTCCTGACTGCGGTCGAGAAATCCACCCAAGGTGGTGTGGCTCCCAAGGTCAGCCGGCAAACTTACCAGCTGCCTGCCGACACCGCCAGTGTGGTCAGAGGGCATGTGAATGACTGGCGTGCTGAAGGCAGAGTGCGCCGGTTGTGGGACCGTGACGCGTCGCTGTGGACCGATTCGGACGAAGCCAACTGGCTCGGCTGGCTAACGATTGCGGATGATCAACTGGCGCACCGGCATAAGCTCGCCGAGATCGCTGAGGACGTGCACAAGGCAGGCTTTTCTCATGTGTTGCTGCTGGGTATGGGTGGTTCCAGTTTGTGTCCGGAAGTTCTGAAGATGACCTTCGGCAAAATTTCCGGGTTCCCGGAACTGCACGTTCTGGATTCCACCGATCCGGCGCAGATCAAAGCCACGGAGCAGAAGATTGATCTGGCCAACACGCTGTTTCTGGTGTCCAGCAAATCGGGGAGCACGCTGGAACCGAACATCTTCAAACAATATTTCTTTGAGCGCGTGAAGCAGGTGGTTGGCGCCGGGAAGGCCGGATCGCGCTTCATCGCGATTACTGATCCGGGCTCGAAGATGGAGCACGTGGCCCAAGGCGATAATTTCCGGCGCATCTTCCATGGCCTGCCAAGTATCGGAGGGAGATACTCAGCGCTTTCCAACTTCGGCATGGTCCCTGCTGCGGTCATGGGCTTGGACGTCGAAAGGTTTCTCGACCGCACCGAAGAGATGGTGCACGCCTGCAAGTCTTGCGTGCCGCTCGACGATAATCCTGGGGTGATCCTTGGCATCCTTCTCGGTACGCTGGCCACCAGTGGGCGCGAGAAGTTAACCATCGTGACCTCGCCAGGAATTTCCGATCTGGGTGCCTGGCTGGAGCAGTTGATCGCCGAGTCCACCGGTAAGGAAGGACACGGAATCATTCCTGTAGACGGGGAGGAATTGGCGTCGCCTGCAGTTTACGGTGAAGACCGAGTTTTCGCGTACCTGCGTTTAGAATCAGCTCCCGATCGCTCTCAGGACGACAAGATCACTGCACTCGAACACGCCGGCCACCCCGTCGTGCGCATCGCTGTGGCCGACATCTACGATCTCGGCCAGGAATTCTTCCGCTGGGAGATTGCCACGGCTGTGGCCGGATCCATCATCGGTATCAACGCATTTAACCAGCCGGATGTTGAGGCCAGCAAAATTGCCACGCGGAGTCTGACCACAGAATACGAGCGTGCCGGCTCTCTACCTGCCGAGAAGCCCATCTTAGAAGAGGGCAACATCACTCTGTTCACGGATGAGAAGAATGCGGCAGCCCTGGCGCAAGCCGCAGGGGCTGACCAATCGTTGGTGGGTTATCTGGGTGCCCACCTGAATCGCCTCCAGCCAGGGGACTACTTCGCTCTCCTCGCTTACTTGCCGATGTTCCCCCAACATGAGCGGTCGCTCGAGGAAATCAGACACAAAGTCCGCGACCGTAGGCACGTTGCGACCTGTCTCGGTTTCGGTCCGCGCTTCCTGCACTCGACCGGGCAGGCCTATAAGGGTGGTCCGAATTCGGGCGTGTTCCTGCAGGTCACTTGTGAGGACGCTGTTGACCTGCCTGTTCCTGGACAGAAATACACGTTCGGCGTGGTCAAAGCAGCACAAGCGCGCGGCGACTTCCAGGTTTTGGCAGAGCGGAAGCGGCGGGCCTTACGGGCTCACCTGGGCAGTGACGTCACCACCGGGCTGAAAAAACTCCATTCCGCCCTCGCCGAGGTGCTCGCGTAACTATGGGCTTTCCCACTGAGCCACAGAGGAGAAGACGTTGATTATTCGCAGCCACCATGATCGGAAACCGTTTAAAGGCAACGGACGCAAGATCCTGGTCATTGATGTCGGGGGGACCAATATCAAGTTGCTGGCTAGCGGCCAGAAGGAACCGCGCAAGTTTCCTTCTGGACCCGACATGGACGCCGCAACCATGGTTGGCGAGGTGAAGAAGGCCGCAAGGGATTGGGATTACAACGCGGTCTCGATCGGATATCCCGGACCGGTTGTGCACGGCCGGCCATTGCGCGATCCGCACAATCTCGCTCCGGGCTGGGTGCATTTTGACTTTGAGAAAGCTTTTGGTTGCCCGGTAAGAATCATCAATGACGCCAGCATGCAGGCCTTGGGAAGTTATAAGAAGGGCCGGATGCTTTTCTTGGGCCTGGGAACCGGCCTGGGCTCGGCCATGATCGTAGACGGCATCATCGAGCCCATGGAACTTGCTCACCTGCCGTACAAGCACGGGCGAACCTTTGAGGATTACCTGGGCATCCGGGGCCTCGACCGCCTGGGCAAAAAGAAGTGGCAACAGCATGTGGCCAAAGTCGTGGAGCAGCTTCGGGAAGCTTTGCAGGCCGAAGAAGTCGTGCTGGGCGGTGGCAACGTTAAGAAGCTTAAGAAATTGCCTACCGGCACCCGAGCCGGGGGCAACGAAAATGCATTTCTTGGGGGTTTTCGAATATGGGAGGAAGAGGCGTATGCCGGAGCTAGAGCTGCTTCCTGAATCGAATTTGAGAAATATGGCCGCAAAAACTCTTTCCTCTCACCGGAAAGCGGATCCCTGCATCCTGGTGATCTTTGGAGGAGCGGGAGACCTCACCAAGCGCAAGCTCGTCCCCGCGTTGTGCAACCTGGCGGAGCAAGGTTTCCTGCCGCAGCAGTTCGCGCTGGTGGTTGTCTCCTACACCGAGCTGACGACCGATTCTCTTCGCGAGCGGTTTGCTGCGGATATGAAAAAATTCGCGCTGCGCCCGGTCAATCCGTCGATCGCCACTCGATTGATCGGCCATACCTACTACGTCCGCGGAGAATTCGGGGAGGCGGCTACCTATGGGAATCTGAAAGCCGCCTTGAGCGACATAGCGCAGCAAGACAACATTCCCAGCAATCACTTCTATTACCTGGCGGTGGCGCCACGGTTTTTCGGGGAGATCGTCAAGCAACTGGGCGCGGCGGGTCTGGCCCAGGAAAAAAACGGGCAGTGGCGGCGCGTCGTTATCGAGAAACCCTTCGGCCACGATCTCGAGTCTGCGCGTGCCTTGAATGCCGAGATCAAACAGGTGCTCGATGAACGCCAGATTTACCGCATCGATCATTATCTCGGAAAAGAAACCGTACAGAACCTGATGATGTTCCGCTTCGGCAATGGAATTTTCGAGCCCATCTGGAACCGGCGCTACATCGACCACGTGCAGATCACAGCGTCCGAAACCGTCGGCGTAGAGCAGCGGGGTGGTTACTACGACACATCGGGCGCCTTGCGCGACATGGTTCCCAACCACTTGTTTCAGCTGGTTTCTCTCACCGGGATGGAGCCTCCGATTTCCTTCGACGCCAACGCCGTACGCGACGAGCAGGCCAAGGTGCTGCACGCGATCCAGCCATTCACTCCCGAGGACGTGTTAACCAAGACTGTGCGCGGCCAGTACGCCGCCGGCACCATGGATGGCAAGCAAGTACCAGCCTATCGTGATGAAATCAACGTAAACGCGAGTTCGAGCACGGAAACATTTGTTGCCATGAAGCTTCTCATTGACAACTGGCGGTGGGCCGACATCCCGTTTTATCTGCGGACGGGCAAGCATCTCGCCCGAAGAGTCACCGAGATTGCCATTCAATTCAAGCGCGCCCCCTTCCATCTGTTCCGCAACACGCCCGTGGACACCCTGCGCAGCAACCGCCTGGTCATCACCATTCAACCGGAGGAGAGCATCTCGCTGCGGTTTGGCGCGAAGGTGCCTGGCCCGATCATGCAGCAAGGCGCCGTCGACATGTGTTTCAACTACGCGGACTACTTCGGGTCGGCGCCCAGCACCGGCTACGAACGATTGCTGTACGACTGCATGATCGGGGATGCGACGCTATTCCAAAGGGCGGACATGGTCGAAGCCGGATGGAGTGTCATTACGCCCGTGCTCGATGTGTGGCAGGCGCTTGAGCCACGCGACTTCCCCAACTATGCGGTGGGCACATGGGGTCCTAAGGAAGCCGATGAATTGCTGGCCCGCAATGGTCGAGAGTGGCGGCCCATGGCGGCCGCTCAAGCTGCTGCGTAGTCGGAGGGCGAACTCTTGCCGGCAGAGGAATGAATTATGCACCAGAGTGTGGTTTTTCTCTTTGACGTAGACAATACGCTGCTGGACAACGATCGTGTCGCCGCCGACCTCAAGCGTCATCTCGAAACGGAAGTGGGTCACGAACGGCAGCAGCGCTATTGGGCGTTCTTCGAAGAGCTGCGCGCGGAACTGGGATACGCCGACTATCTTGGTGCGCTGCAACGCTATCGCAGCGAGTATCCTCGCGACCCGCATCTGCTGACGGTTTCCGACTTCCTCATCGAATATCATTTTGCCAACCGGCTCTTCCCTAATTCTCTCGATGTTCTGGATTACGTGAAACAATACGGCCGTCCCGTGATCCTGTCCGACGGCGACGTGGTCTTCCAGCCACTGAAGATCAGGCGCTCGGGGCTCTTTGATGCCGTCAACGGCGATGTGCTGATCTACATCCACAAGGAATTCGAACTGGACGATGTCGCGGAGCGCTATCCGGCTGACAGCTATGTTCTGGTTGATGACAAATTGCGAATCCTGACTGCCGTGAAGAAACTCTGGGGCAACCGGGTCACCACGGTGTTCCCGCGGCAGGGACACTACGCTGTCGACGCAAAGATTCTTGCCACTTATCCGCCGGCGGATATCACTCTCAACCGTATTGGCGAACTCGTGGATTACGATCTGCACGCTCTGCGAGAAGCAGCGGATGGCACGGACGGTCGGGCAGCACTTGCCTGAACGGGTACACAACAATGGCTTCGAGTCAGGGACGATTAATGACGAAAGTGAGAGAAGCGGTGGCAGCCGAACCGTCAGTCGAAGACCTGTCCACCAAGCGCGTCATCCTATCAAAAGAAAAATCCCGCCTGAGTGAACCGTACGAAGGCCCGGTGGCGCCCTGGCGCAAATGGGGACCGTACGTCAGTGAGCGCTCCTGGGGCGGAGTGCGGGAAGATTACAGCCCCTGGGGCACGGCATGGGATTTTCTCACCCACGACATGGCCCGCAGTAAAGCCTATCGCTGGGGCGAGGACGGCATCGCCGGCATTTCCGATCGTTACCAGTTGCTGGTGTTGGCTTTTGCTTTCTGGAATGGCCGCGATCCCATCCTGAAAGAGCGCATGTTCGGACTGTCCTCGCCCGAGGGGAACCACGGCGAAGATGTCAAGGAGTACTGGTTTTATCTCGACAACACTCCCACCCACAGCTACATGCGCATGCTTTACAAGTATCCGCAGGAGGAGTTCCCCTATAGCCGGCTGGTGGCGGAAAACGCGAACCGCCGGGGTCCGGAATTTGAGCTTCTCGAAACCGGCGTGTTCGATCAGGATCGCTACTTCGATATTTTCATCGAGTATGCGAAAGCCGATCCGGAAGACATTTGCATTCGCATCAAAGCCTTCAACCGCGGCCCGGATCCAGCGCCTGTTCACCTGCTGCCTCATCTTTGGTTCCGCAATACCTGGGCGTGGACGAATCCGCCCGGTTCCGAGCCCAGCATCGTGTGCGCGCCTGGCAAAGAACACATTCGACTACTGGCCGATGAATCGACTGCGCCGCCGATCCCGAACCTGCAATCGCCCTACTCCTTGGGCAAATATTACCTCTACGCTCCTCTCGGTGGCGAGGTGCTCTTCACCGACAACGAAACGAACGCGCCGCGCGTATTTGGCTCCTGGGCCGCCAATCGCAAGCCGCAGGTCAAGGATGCCTTCCATCGCTACATCGTATCTGGGGAGCAGTGCGTGAAGTACGACGGCGGAACCAAGTCCTGCGTCCACTACCGCTATAACCTCGAACCCGGCGATTCGGCGGTCCTTACTTTGCGCCTGAGTTCCCGTCTGCTGTCCGATCCGCTGCACGACGTAGATGAGATCGTCGAACTCCGCAAGAAAGAGGCCGACGAGTTTTACGACACGGTTCATCCCCCTAACGCGAGTCCCGATGAAAAGCTAGTGCAGCGGCAGGCCCTCGCCGGAATGCTTTGGAGCAAGCAGATTTATTTATTCGACGTTGAGCGCTGGCTGGAGGGCGACAATCCCGAGTGGCCGCCGCCTGAGGCGCGCAAGCGTGCCCGCAATATCCATTGGCGCCATCTGAACTCCATGCGGATTCTCAGCATGCCCGATAAATGGGAGTTCCCGTGGTTTGCTTCCTGGGACTTGGCATTTCAGTCTGTCACCATGGCCCTGGTCGATCCGGAGTTCGCCAAGGAAAACTTGTGGGTACTCCTCTTCGAGCAGTTCCAACACCCTAATGGCCAGATTCCTGCTTATGAGTGGGAATTCTCAGATATGAATCCGCCGGTGCAGGCTTGGGCCTGCTGGCGCATTTACCAGATTGAAAAACGAGACCTGGGGAAATCCGATACTGGCTTCCTGGAAAAGTGTCTGCACAAATTGCTGATGAACTTTGCCTGGTGGGTAAACCGCGTAGATAGCCAGGGCAACAACGTTTTCGAAGGCGGATTCCTCGGTCTCGACAACATCACTGTGATCGATCGCGGACAAAAGCTTCCCGGGGGCGCTGTGCTTGAGCAATCCGACGGCACGGGCTGGATGGGCTTCTTTTGTCTCTACCTGATGCGAATTGCTCTCGAACTGAGTGCGCACAACCGCGTTTACGAAGTCCTGGCCACCAAATTCTTCGAGCACTTCATTTATATCGGCGCCGCCATGAAAAAAATGGGCGGCCGCAATTATCAACTGTGGGACGAGGATGACGGCTTCTTCTATGATGTCCTCCGCTATCCCAATGGAGAATTCCACAAACTCCGGCTGCGTTCTCTGGTTGGGCTAATTCCGCTTTTTGCTATTGAAGTTCTGGAAAAGCGCGACCTGGAATCGCATCCCGACTTTCTCGCGAATGTCGAGTGGTTCATCCGAAACCGTGCCGACCTGGTTGGGCACGCTTGTTATTCGGTTAGCTGCGATTCCTGCACGCGCTACGTGCTTTCGATTGCCGACCCTAACCAGTTTCACAAGATCGCCAGCCGGCTTTGGGATCCCACGGAATTTCTCTCCGAGCATGGCATTCGAAGCCTGTCCAAGTACCATCAGGCGCATCCTTTCCAGTTTGCAGACCATCGGCTGGGCTATGAACCGGGCGAGTCCGAGGCGCAACTGAAAGGCGGAAACTCCAACTGGCGAGGGCCGGTGTGGTTCCCCACTTCGTATCTTCTGATCCATTCCCTGCTGCGGTTCAGCGAAGCGCTCGGACCCGACTTTCGCGTGCAGCCCTCCGACGGAGGCGATCCAGTTACACCACGATTCATGGCCGAGGAAATTGCCGAACGTATGATTCGAATTCTTGCGCGGGATGATTCCGGGCGGCGCGCCTGCTTCGGACAACAGAAGAGATTTCAGACGGACCCGCACTGGCGCGATTACCTGCTCTTCAACGAGTACTACCATGGAGAGACAGGTGCGGGATTGGGGGCAAGCCACCAAACCGGATGGACCGGGCTCATCGCGAACCTGATCGACGAGTGGCGCAGGTGATGTACAGCCCGTGAGTGCCGTGCTCGAGCCGTTGTCGGCGGCTGGCTGGTGAGTGCGCCAATTTTCGTCATGCGATGAGAAACTCCAAGTCATGGCTCTGCGCAAGAGGCTACTTCTCGCGGGCGGGTTGCTGCTGTCGGTCATTGTTTTCAGCATGGCCGGTTACCGGGTCTTGGGCGGCGACTCGGTCGGCTTTCTGCAGGCGCTGTACATGGCAGTCATTACCCTGGCCGGGGTCGGTTATGCTGAGGTGGTTGATACCAGCCATAATCCCGCCCTCCGGGTTTTTAATATCGGAGTCGTACTGATCGGCGTCGCGATTACGGTTTACGTTTTCTCCGTCATCGCAGCGTTCCTGGTGGAAGTGGAGAAGACCAAGCCCTTTTGGAGACGGGCCATGCAGAAGCGCATCAATCAAACCCGAGACCACTACATTGTGTGCGGCTTGGGAGATACGGGGCGCCATGTGGTTCATGAACTCCACAAGACAGGAACCCCCCATGTTGTCATTGAACTGGTTGAGGAAAACATCAAGCGAGCCCAGGAACTCCACCCGGAAACCTTTAGCGATTTGCTTTACGTAATCGGGGACGCGACGGAGGAAGAGCAGTTGGAGAAAGCCGGGGTGGAACGCGCCAAGGGAATTATCGCCGCGCTGCCGCACGATAAAGACAACTTGGTGATCACTGTCGTAATCCGTCAGAGGTTTCCGCAGATACGCATCGTGGCGCGTTCCGCCGATGAAAAGTTTTCCGATCGCATGCTGAGAGCCGGTGCCCAGTCCACGGTCTCGCCCAGCCGGATCGGGGGGCTTCGGCTGGCCAGCGAGGTCATTCGACCGCACGTCGTAGGTTTTCTGGATCTGATGTTGCGAGAGCAGTCTCAGACCTTGCGTGTGGATCAAATTGATATTGCGGGGCCGCCCTGGGCGGGTCTTCCCCTGGCTCGGCTGAACCTGCAAAGCGGTTATAACTTGCTGGTGTTGGCGGCTAAATCTGCGGATACTCCGAAGCTGTGGGTGAACCCGCCCGACAGTCTGGTCGTACGGCCTGGGACGGCGATCATCGTTATGGGGGATGTGAAGGATGTGCAGCGCGCCCGTCAGGAGGCGAGCGGAACTTCAGCCGCGTCGGCGAGCTAAGAACGCCATCGGCATGGGAGCGCGATTGACGGGCTCGGAACAAGGGCATATGTTCTTGGTCTTTTTTTTGAGTTAGGGCTTCTATGCACCGCAAAGACGTGCTTTCTGCAAAAATTCGTTCGCCAAGGAGTTATGTATGCAGCTCGGAATGATCGGCCTCGGCAGGATGGGAGCAAACATGGTTCGCCGGCTTCTCAAAGGTGGCCATCCATGCGTCGTCTTCGATATGTCACCGAAAGCGGTGGATGACTTAGTCAATGAGAAGGCCGTAGGCGCCGCGTCGCTCCGCGATTTCGTGAAGAAGCTGGAGCAGCCACGCGCAATCTGGCTGATGGTGCCGGCGGCGGTCGTCGATCATACGATTTCCGAGCTGCTGCCATACCTCGATAGCGGAGATATTCTCATCGACGGGGGCAACTCGTACTACGTCGATGACATCCGCCGGGCCAAGGAACTTGCGCAGAGAGAAATTCACTACGTGGACGTCGGCACGAGCGGCGGTGTGTGGGGTCTCGAGCGCGGCTATTGCATGATGATTGGAGGCGAGGCGGAGGTGGTCAAGCATCTCGACCCCATTTTTGCGACGCTTGCCCCAGGTATGGGCGACATATCACGAACGCCCGGACGCGAACGATTCGACGGTAGCGCCGAGCGCGGCTATCTCCATTGCGGAACGAATGGTGCCGGGCACTTTGTGAAAATGGTTCACAACGGAATCGAGTACGGAATTATGGCGGCCTACGCCGAAGGCATGGGCATCCTGCGTTCGGCGAATGTCGGCAGGCAAGAACATGTGGCCGACGCCGAGACCACACCGCTACGTGACCCCGAGCATTACCAGTACGAATTCAATCTGCGCGACATCGCCGAAGTGTGGCGGCGTGGGAGCGTGATCGCCTCGTGGTTGCTGGATTTGACCGCAATCGCTCTGCTGGAAGATCCGAATCTTTCGCAGTTTGCGGGGCGAGTGTCGGATTCCGGGGAAGGGCGCTGGACGATCAAGGCTGGTGTGGACGAGGCCGTGCCGACGCCGGTGCTCACGGCCGCCCTGTATGAGCGGTTCAGCTCACGCGGCGAGTCCGATTTCGCAAATAAGCTTCTCTCTGCGATGCGCTATCAGTTCGGCGGACACCGCGAGAAGCAAGCCAACAAGTCCCAGGCCGCTTGAACCGGTGGGCCGGTGATTGGTGACCTTGATGCAGCTTGAAGTGTTTGCCGATGCAGACTCAACTGCACGGGCGGCAGCGAAGCTCATAGCCCATGATATTCGCTCGGTAGCCGCCGCGCGCGGTCGTTACACCCTGGCCCTCAGCGGCGGACGCACGCCATGGCTCATGCTTCGTGCGCTGGCGGATGAGGACGTCCCTTGGGATCGCCTGGACATTGTCCAGGTGGACGAACGCGTGGCGCCGGCCGGTCATCCCGATCGGAATCTCACCCACTTAGAGGAGACCCTGCTGCGACATGCTCCCCTCCGTCCCGAGCAGATTCACGCCATGCTCGTTGAATCGAACGATCTGGAAAGAGGGGCGGCACAGTATGCCGCCTCGCTCCAGGAAATTGCCGGCTCGCCGCCGGTGGTCGACCTGGTTCATCTGGGCCTGGGTCCCGACGGCCACACGGCTTCCCTCGTGCCGGGAGATCCAATTCTGGACGTGAACGACAAGGACGTCGGTGTAACCGGCGTCTATCAGGGCCGGCGCCGGATGACGCTGACTTATCCCACGCTCAACCGAGCCCGGCGGATCCTATGGGTGGTCACAGGAAACGACAAAAGGGAAATGCTGCCACGTTTGCTGAACTGTGATACCTCGATCCCCGCAGGTCGTGTCAAGCCGGATAACGCAGCAGTATTCGCGGACCGCGCCGCGGCCGAAGATCGCAACCGAGATGTGCAAACCGAGGTGGCGTGATCAGCGTCGCACAGCGGACCATGGGAAGCGCCACAGATTCTATCCGGCTCAGGAGGTACTATGCGCGTAGGAATCGCTACCGACCATGGCGGATTTGCTCTAAAGCAGGAGTTCGTGACCCATCTCCGCGCCGCGGGACACGAGATGGTTGACTTTGGAGCGCACAGTCTGAATCCGGATGACGATTATCCTGATTTCGTCATACCGCTCGCCCATGCCGTAGCGGCTGGAAAAATCGAACGCGGCGTGGCCATCTGCGGCAGCGGTGTGGGGGCATCGGTCTGCGCCAACAAAGTTCTCGGCGTGCGCGCTGGACTGATTCACGACCACTTTTCGGCGCGCCAGGGCGTCGAAGACGATCACATGAACATGATCTGCATGGGCGGAAGGACGGTCGGGCCATCGGTGGCGTGGGATCTGATTGAGACGTTCCTGGCGGCCAAGTTTAGCAACGGCGAGCGCCATCTGCGTCGCCTCGACAAAGTTGCTGAGCTCGAACGACACAAAAGCAACCTCGAAGAGAGCCCGGCGACGTCAACGAGGAGTTAGCCAACCTCGCAGATTGCTTTTGCGAAACAAGGTGGGTTGTGTTTCGAAGCATCGGTGTACGGACGAGAAACCGTGAGAGCCTAACAGGACTACCTATCGCGCCGGCATCTTGTCGAAATGGTTCAAGACACTAGTCGGACTCGCCAAATTCGGCCTTTCCAAGCCAGTGCAAGTCTATCTTGGACGCTGACATTTTCCGTGACATTCACCGTTTGCGGGTGATTTCTCTTATTTTTCACTTGACAAGTTGTGCGGACCGCGGATAATGGGCGCGGTCATCTCACTAGGTTCTGCGCTACTTCCCCCCCCCTGAGACGACAAGGCCCAAGACCACAAGGAATCAAAGAGAGTTTACTCGGGTGGAAGGACACGGGAGTAAGTGTCCGGGCACACGTGTAGTGAGTTCGCGTCGGTGTACCATTTGTCGCTTCGTCGGCCCTAAGAAAACCAGGTTAATGTAGTCGGTCGGAAGCGTGTCGGTTCTCGACTCGCGCTTGCAGCCGCGGGAAGTGGTGTGTGCCCGTGAAGTGGTCGCAGCTGGCTTCTGTTGAGGAGAGGCCTGCTTGGGGGGCAAAGCCGCAATATCCGCCGCGTCGCGAGGTAGGAACGTGCAGGCACCGAGGCCGAAGACAGCGCTCACCGAGTGGAACACGCTTCCCGTCCCCTCTCTCCCGTTCACATTCCGAAGTCGATTCTCGATTCGTGGCTCCTATCCGAAAAGATATTCACTCCTATCCGAGTGGATAGGTTCTGGCGCCAACGCTAACGGTGATCGCGGCCAAGTTAGTGAATTTGCTCTGACAGTTCCGGATCAACGTTCTTGGCACGTGGAGTCTAGGCAACCGTGCAACTGGCCACGGACTAAGGGACCGACGACAGTTGTTCCACCCAGGGTCGCAGCGTGGGGTTTAAGGCGCGTCAAATTTTCTCGCCCGCACTGCCTCGCAACCGTTCTCGAGGAGATTCACGATGAACAAACCCGTGGGGCGTTGGTTTCTGGCAAGACTCTGGAACAGGATTGAAAGGGGAGGATTTGTTATGGAGACGTCGTCGGATAAAGTAGGAAAGCTCTTTGAGATCGGCCGCAGATCCACGCTAGCCAAGGCCGTGGTGTGCACGACTTGCTTGACCCTAGTCATGGTCGCTGTAGTCGCCAGCGTCGGCAAGGCAGCCTCGCCCACCGAGACCCAGGAGCAGAAACGCAGCAGGTTGCACAAGCGCAACCGGTTCTTCAATCCGGCAGCCGCGGCCGCAAAAGCCGCTGCCGCTGCAACTGCAGCTGCAGCTGCGACCCCATCCGCTGGGGTTCCAGTCGCCTCCTTTCCCAACGTGGAGCAAGTGTCCTCCTTGCGAGAGGTGCCGGTGGCCGAGCCCATGGCTGTGGTGTGGGATCCGGCTACGCAAGGGCCGATTCCAGGGCCCGACACCCCTTTGACTTTTCAGCCTTTGAGTACCGAAATCGTTAAGGACCAAGCCGCACTGATCAGATTGGGAAAAGCCTTGTTCTGGGACATGCAGGTTGGAAGCGACGGGGTGGAGTCCTGCGCCACGTGCCATTTCAATGCCGGAGCGGACACCCGCGACAGAAACCAGATTTCCGCTAACCTGAGTGACGCAAATTTCAAAGCGAACGTGGCGCCCAACGGATCCAAATTGGGTGGTGACAATATCTTCGGCAACTCCACGGTTCCCTTCACGGCCAACGATCCCAACTTTGGAACTCTTATCGAGCCTCCCGACGCAAACTTCAACAGGCCGGGACACCCGACATTCGGTCCGAACTATCGGGTGATCGCTAATGATTTTCCGCTCAACGACTGGTTCACCCCCACGGAACTGACTCCACGCGGGCCCGGCGTAACTCTCTTCGAAGAGATGAGCAACGTCTCTAGAGATACCAATGACGTTCTGGCGTCGCAAGGAGTGCGGTTCACCAAGTTCGTAGCAGTCAATCCGGGAAGTGCTGTCGATAGCGGCACTCCCAACGCTGATATCTTCAACCTGGCAACTCCCGGCACGCTCAACTTAAATGGAAGGGTAAGGCGAGCCATGCCGAGAAACTCCCCAACGATGGTCAATGCTGTTTTCAACTTTGACAATTTGTGGGAGGGCAGAGCCAGCTTCATCTTTAACGGGGTAAACAACTGGGGCTTCCGCGACCAGAACAGCAAGGTGCAAAAGAACGTCAACGGGCAGCTGACGCCGGTGTTTCTCCGTATCACCAACTCGAGCTTGGCTTCGGTGGCGGTGGGTCCGCCGACCAGCAATATCGCAATGTCTTTCGCCGCTCGCACCATGCCCGATATCGGGAAGAAGATGACGAATCTGCGGCCGCTCGGGAGACAATTCGTACACCCTCACGATAGCGCGCTGGGTTCGCTATCCCGGGCGACATTGAATGCCACTGGCCAGCTGGGTGGCTCGAGAGGCCTGAGAACGCGTAGTTATTGCGAGATGATTCAAGCCGCCTTCCAGGACCAATGGTGGAACCACCCTGACGCCCTTGCACCTGTCGCCGCACCTCTAACGGCGACCCTGCAGCAACCGACCTCGAACCTTGGGGACGACGATTCCCACTCCAGCTCTCAAGTTATGCCGGAGGTCAAAGTCATTAAGGGCGCGGCCGTGCGGAGGGTCAGACATGTAGACGATGATGAACAGGGAGGAACTGGCGGGGGAACGGGCGGATCTGGTAGCGAAACCGACGGATCTGGTGGGGCGCCGAGCGGCGCATGCCAAGGGAGTGCGGTTTTGGCCACCGGATACACACAGATGCAGCTGAACTTCGCCATGTTCTTCGGACTAGCGGTGCAAGCCTATGAGGCAACCCTCATCTCCGATGACACTCCTTTTGATCGCTACAATGGTGCGGTTAATCCGGTAAGACAAGCCGATGGCTCGCCTTGCCCGGTGGGCGGCTGCACACCAATATTTCCTGATCCCACGGCGCTCACGGACCGGCAGTTGCTGGGCCTTGATCTTTTCACAGACGCCAGTACCCCTCCGGATCCTGCTCAACAAACTCATTGCGCCGATTGCCACGTTCCTCCCGTGACCACCGGGCACACGATCCTCGATTACCAACCTGATGATCAAGGTGTGCCTTCTTTAGCCATGGGAGAAGCGATTGAATTCATGTTCATGGGCGATAACCTCCCCGGTGTGCCGGCTGATCAGGCCAACTACGACCATGGCATGTATAACATTGGCGTTCGACGTAGTTGCGTGCTAGGAGTAGATGCGGCCAGCTGCCCAAAATTCAACGAAGACAAGGGCCGAATCGCCAACTCTCCATTCACCAATCCCTTGACCGGCAAGCCTTTCCCAGTGTCGTTGGTGGAACTGACAGCTCTCCGCGAGGACCTCAGCTGTAATACGCCAACGGGGTGCTTGCCGCCAGATGTTGCCAGGTTCATCCCGGACGTCCCGATGTTACCCCGTCGGGTAACCAACGGCGCCTTCAAGGCACCGAATTTGCGAAATATCAAGTACAGCGGTCCGTACTTCCATGTGGGAGACTCTGCTACTCTGCGACAAGTCGTCGAGTTCTACGCCCGCGGTGGCAATTTCCCTAACACCAACTTGCACGATAAAACTGTGGATGTCGAGGGCATCCCACTCTTGATGTTCCCTGAGTTCGATCCCTTCGCTGCGGCAAACGTGGAGGCTCTGGTCGACTTCCTTGCCAATGGCCTCACGGACAAACGGGTGGCTTTCGAACAAGGACCATTTGATCATCCCCAGTTATTTGTTCCCAATGGGTCCCCGACAGCCCATCCCGAGCAGGATTCGATGATGGAGATCCCAGCCGTGGGCACAGAAGGACGAACAACCGAACTGCCTACGTTCTTGAATCTGGATCCCCAGCAACCCTAGTAGGTAGGAGTGGATAGCACGAGGAGAAGTAGAGTCCATAGGCGGCCTCAGAGAGCACCAAGGAGAGAAAATATATGATGGAGCAGACATCGAAGCTAACCACGGTTTTGATTCTTGCCGTAGGGTTGCTCTGGGCAACGGGCGCTAATGCTCAATTGACGGTGCTCAACACCAATGTGCCTGCCGGGTTTGGAGAGGCGGGCTACATCCAGGCGGCTACTTTGAACGCAAGTGGCGGGGGCACTCTGACGATAAATGGCAAAACCATGATCGTGCCCGCAAACAGCGTTGTCCAGTTTCCCGCCAACACCCTGGCATGGGCTG
>QIAU01000267.1 GCA_003225055.1 Acidobacteriota bacterium | reverse complement strand
GCGGCGCTCGCCATCTTACGGCCTGGCCGCGTGGACGTTTTTTGTATACCTACCGCGTCATGGAGTGGGTCCTCGATAAGCTGGAAGCCGCGCCAAGGTGTCAAATGCGGGTCGCGGATTCTGCGTCCTTGGGTCGCGAGTTTTTCAGGAGGTGTGGGTCTCGAATTCTGCGTGCTTGGGGTGAGCAAAAGCCGCACGAGGATGCGGCTTTTTGGGTCTGTATGCATTGATGAGTGGTAGGTTGAGGTGTCGGTGAATAAAACAGCAATACAGGATTTTCCGCTCTCATCTAAAGGGTCTGCCTGATCGACAGTGACTCTGAATTGGCTACAGTGAGGTCGCCATCAGCAGATTACCTGTTCTCTTCCTCTCCGCTGGATAGTATGGGCCCCATAGCTTTGCGAGATTTCCTGCGGCATTGTTGGGAAGGCCGCAATGGCAGTGGCTCTTCTACGTCTCTCACCGGGGCACCAGTGCCTCGGCAATTGGTTGAGTCCTGACCAAGACCCTAACCACCACTAACCAAACCAAATTCTAGGAGGCCTATGCACCCCTCAGGAACACGCCTCACGAAACTCAACTTCGTCCTTATCATTGTGTCTCTGCTAGCTGTGGCTCAGATCGCCTATGCGCAGGTACCGAGTCTGAACGATATTCAAGTTGGACTCTACAAGGGCCAACCGGTTGATGAATTTCTCTCGGCCGGAGGCTTTGCCGCGGTGGATGGTCCCGCCGAGCCCAATAATCCTCAACCCGGTTACCACGACAACGGACGTGGCGGGAACTCAATTGTGAATGATCCGTGTCTGGACCCGCCTCCGCCACAACGACAGCATACCGTGCAGAGTGAAACCGAAATCGCTGTCCTAAACACTTCGGGCTCCATGGGTAAGAAAATTGTCGTGGGCTACAACGATTCATACGGCTTCTATGACAATACTCAGGGACTGAGCGGGTACTCCTATTCCGTCGATGGCGGGAACACGTTCATCGATGGCGGTGGTCTCCCGCCGGGGGTCCCTAACCATGGAGCTTGCGCCAGTAGCATCGGCCCCACAATGGGACACGACTGCTACTTCGGAGATCCGGTTGTCGTGGTTCACAATGACACGCAGCGGTTCTTCTACTCTTCCATTTACAAACTGCCGAACGATACCTTCTCGATCAGCGTGAATCGAGGCACCTTCCAGAGCGCACCGCCCGAAAGTATTGAGAGCGTTGCCAACACGCGCTGTCTTAATGACCCCACTCAGTATCAGGTTCCCGACCCCCCGCAGCAGATCAATGAGCGGATTATCTGGGAACGGCCGGTCGTAATTCTGCAACCGACTACTCTTACCCAAAATGACTTCCTGGACAAGGAGTGGCTATACGTAGATCAGGCAAGCGGTACGCTGTACGTAACCTACACTCGGTTTACTCCGGACGGCCAGACGCCGCTCGAGCTCATGCGCTGCCTGCGTTGTGCAAGATTGGCCACCTTCACCACGGGCAATTGGGATGGCCCATACACGATCGTGCCCAATGAGCTAGACGCATTCAATCAGGCCACCATGCCCATTACTACGCCGACTAAGCGGGTGGTAGTTACCTGGTTCTCGCGGCACTTCGCCGGCGGCATCGTAGAGGACCGGCAGGCCATTCAGGAGGCTTATTCGGACACAGACGGCACCACGTTCACGGGGCGGCAAGACGTCGCTATCGTGAATCCGCAAGGTGAACCGCCGGGCTACAACCGCGGTCGCAGTTCAATTCTGAACGCGCCCTATATTAACCCGGATAATTTTGTCTCCGGCAACGTGTACATTACCTATTTCAGCGGCAAGACGCCGGTCACCAAGGGGCCGCCATTTGCGAGGGCGGGAGACGTGTTCATGAGCACATCCAGGACGAATGCGACGAGCTGGGATTCCCCGGTGAAGATCAATGACGATCCCGGAACTACCAGTCACGTTTTTCCCAGCGTGCAAGTCAACAAGAACGGCTACGTTTACGCAGGCTGGCTCGACCGACGCAACGATCTATCCAACATCCTCACCGATGCGTGGGCGAATGTATCGAAGGATAACGGAACCACCTTCGGTCCCGACCGGGAACAAACGGATGTGGCGACCAGTTGGTTCGTGCGGGCTGACGCCCGGCCTAACTTTGGCGACTTTCCGCCTCCCGCACCCGCACCCCGGGCTGCGACGCCGGACACCATCTTCACCATCGCGAATGGGTTGGGGGTGGGAACTCTGAGCAAGTAATTCACAAATTGGCACCCGCCCCAAGCGCAGGGCGGGTGCCGCTAACCCGATAGGGGTCACGGATTTTGCGTGGTGGCGGATGTGTGTTTTGGCTTGGGGATGCGGAGAATGGGATTGCGAGTGGTTTGGGTTATGTTTGGTTTGGGAGGTTGGGTTTTGTGTGGTTTGGGTCTGTGGGCGAAGGACTTGGTTTTGTCGACGAAGGGTTGGGTCTTAGGCAGTGGTCGTTAGGCGGTCGGGAGGCGGGGTCGCTGGGGTTGGATTTGGGGCAGTCGTCGTTAGGCAGTCGCGGGAGCGATATGCAAAAAGCCCCGGGTCGAGTCCGGGGCATTCGGCATTTTCAAGGTAGATGTTTGTGCTTATGCGGTAACGGCGCGAGTCTTCTTTCCCGTTATCTCCTCTTCAGCGCGGAGCCAGTCGTCTAGTTCATGGCCGTCTTCCCGACCGCGTTCCTCGTAGAGTTCTTGCGCACGCTGGCGGATTTGGTGTTCGAGCCCTTGTGGGTCGCTCGCCACCGTCGCTGGCGGTTTCTTCGTAGCGTTGGTCATGGCGTGACCCTCCTTCGGCGCAAAGCTACGCCCGAAGGTGCGCCGGGTCAATTGCCCAAGATTGGTGCAGCCGATATAGCGGTCTCGGATTTTGCGTGGGGTTTGAGGGAAAAAGGCGCGCGGGGCGCGCCTTTTGAGGATAGGTGAGCCGGGTGGCTCACCTATTAGTGTCGCCCAAGCCGATGCTAAGCGGCTCTGCCGGCGGCGATCTTGTGGGTTGTGGAGCTCTGAACGTCGAACGTCCGTATTACGGGTTCGCTCTCGAGCAGGTGCTTGAGCGTCTCGTGTCCAGCGATTGGATCGAAGTCTACGTTGGCCCAAAAGGAAATTGACATCGAGAGACTTTGGCTCGATTGATTAGCGACACCTACCTCTCGCCAATCGAGGGGTGCAGCAATCGGCCCCTTGCATGAGGTAGAACAGACGGAACGGAACGGCATTTCCGCTCGCATCGGGCTTCGAGCGGCGGCCTATACCTGGTGCGGCGCTCGGGCTTGCGCGCCTTAGCTGAGGCGACTCTGGTTGTACTATCCGGCTACCCGGCCCACGCCAATGCCGGAAGAGAGACATTCCTTATTCAGGACCTGCCAATGCCACGCCACTGTGCGGACCCCCCTATCACAAGAAAACGCATGATTAGTTTGCTTTTTGCTTCCTTCACTTCGCCATCTCGCCTTTTTGGCCGCCGCTATCTGTCGTCGCGCAGCCGCCGAGATCCCGCGAGACTTGGGGCGAGCGCCTGAAGTTCAGCGATCCCAGAGCGGCGAAAGCCGAGTCTAGGGCCATTGAGCTCGAGTGGGGAGAGATGCAGAAAGACAACCGGTCCGTGTCTGACTGGCAACAGGAAACCGCACCAGATATCGGAGGTGATCGAATGCTGCAAGTGATGATCAAAGTGTCTGAGGAAGCAAGGGGGTTTGTGTACTCACTTGAGGTTTATCAGGAGAGTCGTTTTGTCCGCTGCCAAAGGCGAAGTCCGCAACGGAGTTGGTGAACGCGGTGACAGCCAGGGTCAGCAGGTTCGCCAATTGCGAAGCAAGGCTGCAGAAGATGTCAGGTTAAAACTTGTTGCGCGGTCATGGCGGCGTCATTGGACGGCAGAACGCAAAGGGCTTGGAAAGGAGGGAAGTGAAATGTCAGCGAAGAAAAATGGTAAAGCGGACCAGGACACCGGCTGCCCTACTTTGCAGAATTTGGAGTTACTAGTGTAGTGTCGCCTAAACGACTGGAGTTATTGTTTCCTCCTTTTTCGTGAACGCGGCAGGGTGCACCCCGGCTGGATGTTTTCGAGGGTTTGCCGGCACCGTCGCAGTTTCTCCACGATCGAATCCACGGTAGCTGTCCAGACAAATGGTTTTGGATTCCGATTCCAGGTGTCCATAAACTCTTCAATAGCCGTGATGAGTTCAGGCACACTGAGAAACGTTCCACGTCGTAGGCGCTTGCTCGTCAGTTCGCTAAACCACCG
>QIAU01000241.1 GCA_003225055.1 Acidobacteriota bacterium | reverse complement strand
GGCTTCCACTTAGGATGCTCCAGACGCCATATCCACAGGCCTGCCGCCACATCCCGGAGCTCTACCTGCGATTGCGGTTTGTGCTGCATCATCTGTAAAGCCCCATCAGATTGTAGGACGATCACGTTAGTGCTGTATCGGAGGCGCGCTTTCACTACAAAGTTGGAGGTGAGGCGGGCGATGTGGCGCGCGTTCGATACAGCCGTTAGAAGGAAGCCGCTCGCGGGTGCGGCGGACGCGGTCTATGGAAATTCAATCGATTTTCGCCTGGAAATCGTTGCCAGAAGCGGGAGTCGGCAAAAACGTTGTTATTGATGCTCATCGATGTAGTGGTTCTCGGATTCATCTAGATCATCGTAGGGCGGGATCATCGTAGCGCGAGGCGGTCTGTTATTCAAGACCACAGTTCAGACCACCGTTTCAAACGCCTGCATCTCACACGCGCTAGCGTCCGCCGCGCGAGCGGCTTCGTTCTGACGGTCTATCCGGAAAGGATCCGGTAGTGGTCGGCCTTGGCAGACGCAATTTTAGAACCGGTCTAATTTCCGCCGACGGTTTTGGACTAACATTTTCAGTGGCGTAGGCCTGACTTGAAATCAAAGGGTCAAGGTAAGAGGATTTGAACTTAACTTGCGCTGCCGCAAGTGGGGGTTCTATTTCGTCCGTGGGTGCGCGGTTCGCAATCTGAACTCACCGCATTTGACCTTATAGTCGGCGCCCGCCTGTCACTTATCGTCATATGGTGCATCGGGATCAATCGCGCGATTCACCATCGCGACCAACTCTCTCATTTGGCTTTGGGAAAGCCTACGAGGAAGCCTCTCGACAAGATCTTTCTTCTCAATCACGGAAATAAAATGAGCCTTCAGAAAGGACGCCTGGGGCAAACCTGTCTCACCCGGCTCCATTCGCTTCGATGTCGGGCCAGGCGACCCGTAACTGCCAAAAGGGACCGCGAGTACGGAGGTCACGCGCTCACTCGTATTGCGTGCATCTAACGAAATAATGACAACACTGTGTCTTTTTCCGCCCGTATTCGCATGCCAGATTTCCCCGCGTCTGGGCGACTCAGAGCTCTTCATCAAAGTTGATCGTGCTCGCTGCTGCTGCGAGGTCCTGCGCTAGAGCATTCTCTTCACTAGCTGCATGCGTTTCTAATTGATCAAAATACCGGGCGGTTGCCAGAGCCAGTCTTTGCCGGTTCTCGAGCTGCCGGACCTTTTGGATTGCGGCGTCCACTGCTTCGGCCAGACTAGCAGCTTGGCCGGATTCTACCTTGCTCTCCAGGAATTCGAGTGTCCTTGCCGATACTGTCGTCGACAGCTTTGCTCGTGGCTTCTTGCCTTGTGGAGCGCCCATTAAAGCCTCATCATCAAGCATAACGGACGGTTAATCGCCTAGTCAAGAAGATAACTAATCCCCTATGTTGGTAGATGTTTCATCGCATAGTCGGTTTTCAGCCAACGGAGTGGCGACATCGCAAGCACCCTACTGCGCCGGTGAAACCTGCCGTGAATCCGTCGCCGAGCAGTCATACCTTTCTGCTAAGCGGTAGTAAACACACGATTTGATTTTCCCGGAGGTCTGGAGGTGCTGCCAGCGGCGCTTTTGGGAACGAACTCCTCACATGAGGTCGTGGGATTTAGGAGGACTCGAATGGCGCGCTCACATGGGGTTTCTGCGGGTGCCGGGGCACTGGATTCGTGGGGTCGCCGCAGTTGGCGAGAAAAGCCCGTTCTTACTTGCTTGAAACGGTGCGAGTTCAAAAGCAACGAAGGGTCGGCCGCCAAGTTGCTGAAAAACGAGGACGAAAAAAGGGCCGGCCCTAGCAGACGATTTTCGAACTTTTGTACAGCAGGCTGGCTGATCACGGATTTGGAAAGTTGTTGGGTGGCTGCCCCAGACTTTGCGATCACCTGCATTACAATAAAGTCATGCAAGAGCCATTCACTCGAGATCGTATTATCGAAGTGCTGAAGGCCATGCCTGCAGACGCCACGGTCGATGACGCGATAGAGAGGCTCGTCTTCTTGGCCAAAATCGAGAGTGGGTTGGCCGAGTTGGACAGGTCCGAAGGTGTTCCCCATGATGAGGCTAAGAGCCGCTTTGGACTCTGATGCAGATTGCATGGTCGCCACAATCGCTGCGCGACCTCCGCGCCATCCGCGACTACATCGCCAAAGATTCTGAGCAGTACGCCGATCTGACGATTGCGCGAATCTTCTCCGCTGTCGAGCGACTTCTCCATTTTCCACAGTCAGGACGCATCGTTCCGGAGAGGGATGATCCTGAAATTCGGGAAGTCATCGTTGGACGTTTTCGGGTTGTGTACCGCTTTCGTGGTGCAGCAATTGAAGTGGCAACCGTTTTTCGGGCTTCGAGAGAATTCCCAGAGAAATTCTGATCCGTTTGTGAGGCAGTTTCCGAGGCCTCCGCTGGAGTTCAAAACCGAGATATGGGTGTGCTCGTAAGCCCCTGAGCAGCAAAAACAAAAATGTTGGTCGGGGAGAGAGGATTTGAACCTCCAACCTGCTCCCGAACTAGGAATCAAATTCCAAGTGCTTCATTTGGTGCGCGCCTGGGAACCGGCGCACCGTTCTTTCTCTCCCTTGAGTTGTAGCGAGAACCCATGGGTTGACGCCGACCTCGGCGTTTCTGGACGTGACCTATCGCCAGCAAGTGGCGGGCGATGCCATAGTGGATCAGGCAGTATTCACGTGCCTTGGTCACTCCCTGGAGCCTGTTAACGAACGCTTGGGAACAAAGAACTTGGCCTGATTCGGGCCCGACTGGATGTTCGTGCCGCATTGGAGTAATAGCGGCGTTACGCTACAAAACATGCCCATGTCGGCGAGGAGGGAAGCCTGCTCAAAGAAGTTGGCTGTTGACACCAAACTTGCCCTAAGATCGTCAATCAGGCGTGTTACACTCACTCCCCGGTTGCTGGATCCCCGAAATGGATCGCCGTCCTGTGCGGAGGGTCTGGAGGCATAAACACGCAAGGGGCGGCAGCATGTGCGTGGGAGTGTGTAAGGACGCGCAAAAACACTCCTACCTCTCAGTCAAAACCGTGAACAAAAGAACCTTCCTCAAACTTGTTTCTGGGTTGATGGCAACCCCAGTCCTGTGCCCCTTGCTCGCCTGGGCATCGGAAGAAAAGTTAAGAAACTGGGCTGGCAATCTGGAATACGGCACTGCGCGATTGTATTCAGCGCATTCGCTTGACCAGGTCAGGGAATTTGTCAGAAAACAATCCCACCTGAAAGTTCTCGGTACCCGCCATTGCTTCAACAGGATCGCCGATAGCTCGCACAACTTCCTTTCCATCAAATCGATGAACCATGTGATAACCCTTGACCCGAAAGCAAGCACGGTGACGCTCGAGGCCGGAATGAGCTACGGACAGTTGTGTCCCTATCTCGACAGCAAGGGCTTTGCCCTGCACAATCTCGCTTCTCTGCCTCATATTTCAGTAGCCGGCGCCTGCAGCACCGCAACTCACGGGTCAGGAGACAAAAACGGCAACCTTTCCACAGCGGTCTCCGCGCTGGAATTTGTCGTGGCATCGGGTGACGTGGTGAAGTTGACTCGCCAGGACGGCGAAGCTTTTCAGGGAGCGGTAGTCAGCCTTGGCGCCTTGGGTGTGATCACTAAGGTCACGCTCGATGTTCAGCCCAGTTACATGATGCGGCAGTACGTGTACCAAGACCTACCGCTAAGCCAACTAAAAAACCACTTCGAGACCATCGTATCTAGCGCGTATAGTGTGAGCCTGTTTACCGACTGGCAGAAACAGCGTGTCAACGAGGTCTGGTTAAAGAGCCGTATCGAAGAGGGGAAATCCTTCGACGCGCCGCAGGAATTTTTCGGAGCGAAACGTGCCACCAGAAATCTTCACCCCATCGCCGAGCTTTCTGCCGAGAACTGTACCCAACAAATGGGTGTGCCTGGTCCGTGGTACGAACGCCTGCCGCATTTCCGAATGGGATTTACTCCGAGCGCAGGCAAGGAGCTGCAATCGGAATATTTCGTACCCCGGCAGCATGCCGTCGAAGCGATCCTGGCGGTGGAACGACTGCGCGACCGGGTCGGTCCGTACTTAATGATTTCAGAAATCCGCACTATCGCAGCCGACAACCTCTGGATGAGCCCCTGCTACAAACAACCCTGCGTGACCGTCCACTTTACTTGGAAACCAGATTGGTCTGCGGTCAGCAACCTACTGCCGGTGATCGAAAAAGAACTGGCACCGTTCGACGCTCGTCCGCACTGGGGAAAGCTATTCACCATCAGCCCGGCCCGGCTCCATTCCGTTTACCAAAAGCTTCCTGAATTTGTTGAACTGAGCGAGCGATACGACCCGAAGAGAAAGTTCCGCAATGAGTTCTTGAACAGAAATATCTTTGGTACCGGGGCCTGATTTTCAATCGAACCTCAGCAGACTTAGGGAGATACGAGGACGGAACGAGTCGGCCCGCCTCAACTTGCTAGTCCAAGGACGGGTGTGGAGTGACGATATCCATCTCTGCGCGCGCCCCTTCGCTGCCATTGATCCTTAGCACGTTCGACAGGGCCAGCCCCTCCGGGACGATTTCGTTGCCGGCGACAGCAGTAAACAGCAGCCCAGCCGGGACCACCGACCATCCGCACATGATCTCGTTACGGCCCCACTCTGTCGGAAATCTTTCCCCAGACACTAGGTTTCTGCGGGCAGGGGCTGAGGGTCGCTTGATAGCCCGTCCTCCGCAGGGTTCGCAGCAAATGTTGGGCGCGTTGCCGTTTTGGTTCGAGGAGCGGATTGGCACCCCTATTCTTCAGGACTCATACCGTCGCGTATTTCGAAAAAGAGGAAAAGTTGTCGAGCGCGCTATGATCCACTCCACTTTCGCGATAGACAAGTAGGATCGACGTAAAAAAATGCGCTCGCGAGAGCGTTGCGTTCAGGAGTGAACGGATCTATTTCGATATCGCGCGCACCGCGACAAGGGAACAATCACCTGGTACCGCGTTTTCCACCGGGGTTGTGAGCAAGGCTTGAAAATAAGGTGGAACTGTCATGTGGTCGGCTGAAGAGTTCATCAAGGCCTTACGGAGTTTTGACATCCGCTCGGGATTCATGATGCGGCACATCAAGAGCGTTGATTCCCAGACACACACAATTCTTATGATCCAGGTTGAGAATGAGATTGCCGTCTTCGGAGAAGATAGGCATATTAACCCCAAGCTGTGGCGCGATCACTCCCCGGTTTCCAACCAGCGGTTCGCTCAGAATCGTTTTGCGGACGATCTCACATTCAGCGCCTGGGATTTGAGCAGCAACTGGATCCGGCGCGTTACCGATGCGGGCGCTGCCGAATATCCTCTGCCCGTTTTTCATAATTATGTCGGAGGCAAAGTCGCAGATTGGATGGTGGGCGGCGCTCCTGGCGAGGATGTTGAGACATATTTGCATAATTGCCCAAACATCGCCTTCATCGGCGTCAACTCCTATTTTTGTGCAGAATGGCGGTTAGACAACACATGCGCGCGCGAGTCGCAGGCCACGATTTCAGGACTCAGAGAGCCACTGAACCGTTATCATATTGGACGGAACTTACCGGCGGTCACCGAGATCAACAGCGGCTTGACTGCAGTAACCTCCAGGTTGGCGTACATTGCAATCGGCGAATTTGGTTCGCCGATCTTCGCGCCCTGGGCATTGACTGTTTCCTGTCCGGAACCCTATCAGGCTTACATTCTGCCAAATGGTAACGAAAGGAATGGCGCCCCGGCATTACGCGACGCATATTCCTCGTCAGGAAGGCGTTGCCACAAATTTCCTACTACGCAAGCACGGGAAGGCTCAAAGTGTTTGTCTCCGATTTGCCAGGCCAGCGATTTACCAAGACCGAGGACGTCAACGACTTCAAAGTAACGGTCACGGGGGGAGCAGAATGGCCAAGCCATTGTCGTTCATCCATCCGGTCGTCAATTCCTGGTAACAGGTTATCGTTCCGCTGTGTCGTGGCATGATCCCGCGTTCAGATGGCCGGAGATGAAGAGCATACGGGTTGAGAAAGTCGTTTGGGCAGTGGATCACTGGGCTAGCGACGGAGAACCGACGTATGGAGTCGACCAAAGCAAGAAGATCCTCTACGTAGATCTCGATTCGCCGCAAGCTGTCCTGGTGACTTGGTAAGACGCGCCAGAGTACACTCTCACAGTGAGGTCGCCGACTCTCAAGAGTAAGCACTCATGTATCCTCACGACGAAAATGTTTGACGCAGGTGGGAGCTTGGCTGGTGACCAAGAGAAACTACACTAGCCGACGGAACTAGAAACGGAGAGAGGCTTTGGGCGTCGCAAGGTGCCATGTCGGGAATTTACCCGGCTTCAAGCGGTGGCGACGTCGTCTTCCGCTCTGCTTCCTGTCAACATGAGATTTCGCGAAACGCTACGAAAATGTTCTCCAACGCGACTGCGTTCGAATGCTTGTCCGACAGAGAAAGGCTCCGCTTGGAGAACGGAGTCTGGTGCGGAGCTTTCGGGGGAGTTGCGGAGAGGGCGACCGGGTGCGATTTTTCAGGAGTTATGCCGTCGCGTATTCCGAGAAACAGGAAAAAGTTGTCGAGTGAGCTATAACCTACTCCACTTCATCAGAGGTAAGTAGGGGTACTTCAGCGGCTCCGCCAACCTAATGCGTGAGCGATCAAGCCATAGGGGGACAAAATTATCCCGAACTCCTGCCGGAGATTCCTCTGCCACACCTCACCGAGTATGTCAGCTGAGAGATCCAATATCCGCGACCAGAGTCTACGAATGATTTGTACGGCGCTCGGAAGCCAGCAGGCTGTTGATTTTGTGCATACTGCGGTGAGGACGGGCTATGCCGAATACTTCCGTACCGCGATGGAGCGAGTGGACGGAATGCTGGACGAGTCCTTTGGCAAACTAGCCCTGAGCCAGAGTGGTGGCGCCAACCCGGGAAAACTTCTCGAAGCCACATCCTTTATTTTGAAAAACACGTTCAACAAGGGTGACACCTCGTTCTGGTTCAATCAGGCATATCACGAATACAAGACCCACATTAAGCCGGAGACTGATTTCCAGCAATTGAAGCAGCTGATTTCTGGGCGACGTGTGCTTGATTATGGCTGCGGCAGCGGCTACCTGGCTGTCCGGCTTGAACGGGGAGGTTTCGACGTCTTCACCACGGACGTGCTGGATTACCGATACGAGGAGGCAAAACACCTCCCGTTCATTCGAATGAGCTCACCCAGGGATGTCCAGTATCCCGACAACAGCGTTGATACGGCGCTGGTCCAAGCCGTGCTCCACCACATTGAGCCCAACGACTTGCCGGTCGTCATCCAACGGCTGGGAAAGATAGCGAAACATCTGCTCATTAAAGAAGATACCTACGACCTGCCTCCCGATCTGGACGGCCGCGACCGGCTACTCGCGGCTCAGCCCTTACTGAGGGCTTTTGTTGGCCTGCCACGCGATGCACAGTTCCAGGTGCTGATTCTAATCGACTTCTTTGCCAACGCCATTGCTCAGGGTATTCCAGAAATGAACATGCCGTTCGAGTTCAAAACCATCGATGAATGGCGACAGATTCTGACTTCTAATGGGTTCAGCGTGAATAGGACTCAGGTTCTGGGTTTCGAAGCAGGACGGATGCATAAGAGCTGTCATGTGTGGTTACTCTGCGAGCGCATGGCCTAAGAAGAGTGGAGATGCACTCCTGCCAGAGACGGCCTCGCCTCCTGGCCATCGCATTGCGCGTCGAATCGTGGTTGTGGTTAACGCGGGTGCAGCGCTCTGTCCGTTGGCATCTATTGGGACTAATACAACCACTTTTCTTGAGCCGGCGCCGACACTAGAATGAGTTCCCACGGCAAAAGCATGGGCCTTGCTGTCGGAACCCGGTTTGGCCTCTATGAGATCGTCGGGACGCTCGGTGCCGGCGGAATGCGCGAGGTGTACCGCGCGCCGCACTACTCGGCCGAACCGTTGCTCTCAAGGTGCTCCCTGGAGTGTTCGCCGAAGATCCGGGCCGAAGGAGCCGCTTTGAAAAGGAAGCACGCATCCTCGGCGCCTTGAGCTACGCCAATGTTCTGGCAGTGTTCGACGTTGGGCGCAGTTTAGCGCATATGGGCATCAAGTACGGCACACCGGATTGGGGTTCATCCCCTCGCCTGAGACAAGCTAGATCGGCACACTCGCAGTTCTTCCATGGGGTACCGATCCACGAGGGCGCGATACTCTGCACCGCGGCTTGGTTGCACTTGTCCAATAAACGAACGCTCGTCCCGAATCTGGACGCCAGCATAACGGACCTGCCTCCACGCCGGGCTCTTATGTCACAGCTTTCAACAAGTTGCGGTCTGCCCCAATCTGGCCCGCTAGATGCTGTGTAGTTTGCGTGACTAGCAACCGTCATTCGCGTTCGGGCAGCGGGTTGTGCAGATGCATCGCAATGCCCGGTTCGCAAAAAAGCGCATATGCCGCCGTACTGTTGCTTGTTGTGCCATGGTGTTTCGGGCAACGCCTGGAACCCCTTCGAGCGCAGGGCGCCATTACGGTACGCGCTGTTTTACCCGCCACCGCGAAGCTCGACCCGCCTTCGGCCTATTTCTCCGCTGCACTGGGAAGTGAGCAAGGCAGCGACGCGACCCTTTCCACTACTTTGGACTCCCGAGATGCGTTGCAGGACGGTTCGGGTCATAGTATCACTGCCGCGCAGCTCGAGTTGAGCACCGACAAGCAGCATTGGAAGCCATTTCCACTTTGTTCAGTCGAAAGCTTGTCCAGCGGTGTGCTTGTTGCGTCGGAAGATCTGAGCGAAGTCGGACGGCAGGGCAAAAAGCTTTATCAGATCAGCCTTCGGTTACGGGAGGGAGCGGAAACCGTATATCCGGCTCGCTATTACGGAGCCCTGCATTTCCAGCTGTTACTGCAATGAACCAGCAGAATTCAGTTGGACTAAACGCAAGGCCGCAACCCGGCCGCGCCAGACCTGCTCACGAAAGAAAGGGAGGATAAATCGGCACAGACGGCCACTGACTTCAGGTTCCAGCCGCACCGTGGTGTCCGGCCGCGATGACCAAGGACGCGAACCGCGGTTCAGCAACCTCTTTGGTTGCAAGCAGATACCTCTGTCTCTCTGCGACTTGTTGACGACTTTGCCCCGTCCCAAATTCGCGCCCCACCCCTTTCTAAAATCTGTTGTGACCAATGTAACTTTCTAAGCCCCTCCACCTTCCCCATAATCGGCCTTGTCGGATCACCGACGATATCTCGGCAATTAGCCGAAGAAACACTTCGAACTCGGTTAACAGGGGGAAGAACTTGAGCAACGGGGCAAGCAGAACACTCACTTTAACGATGCTGGCGATGATCATCCTCATGTCGGCATCTTTGGCATCCGGGCAGGTAATGAATTCCGGGGCCCAGACGATCACGTTGAGCGCTCAGCTGGCAGAATCGCTGACCGTCAGCCTATCGGCAAATGCGGTCAACTTCACCATGGCGGCGGGCAGTGCCGGCAATCCTGGCAGCGCTGCAATCACCGCAACGACCGCCTGGGTTCTGAAGCCAGGTCGCACACAGGTCACCATCGACGCGTACTTTGCCAGCGCCCCCGTGGCATTGACAGACGGAGCAGGTGACAACATTCCTTCATCAGCATTCAAGATTTCCGATAACGGTGGAGCTTCGTCTCCACTGGTGAACACAGTGGCGTTCGGCGCCGCGAACGCCGGGTTGCGACTCGCGACGGTGGCCATCACGGGAATAAACAAGAATGCTAGTCGAACCGACAACATGGCGTTCAACATCGACTTGAGCGCGGGCACGCTGCCGCAGCTCCCGGCTGCGACATACACCGGAACGTTGAACATCCAGGCGCAAGCAACTCCGTAATAGCGTCTCAGTGAATGAATGGCACAAAGGACCAGGCGGGAGTCTGGTCCTTTGCCTCATTCGCCTTACGCTTCGCCGATGTGAAAAATGACATCAAGTGCCAATATACGGGTGGCGATCCTGATTGCCGTACTGACGGCTGCCATGGTCGGTGCGCACGCGCAAGCCGTCAGTTCAGGTGCAGAGGCCATATCGTTGAATGCGGCGTTGACCGAATCTATCAGCCTCACTCTTTCCGCCGGCGCCGTGAATTTCAATTTGACTGCGGGAAGCGCCAGTAACCCGGGGAGTACGTCCATCAGCGCAACCACAAGCTGGGTCTTGCGACCCAGTCGCGGCCGTCTTAACGTGTATGCCTTTTTCAGCAGCGCCAGTTCAGCATTGAGTGATGGATCGGGGAACAACATTCCCAGCTCCAGTTTTCAGGTTTCAGAAAACGGGGGTGCTTTCCTGGCGCTTACCAATGCCGTCCCTTTCGGCGGCGCTAATGCCGGATTGCAGCTCGCAACGGTGCCGATTCTCGGTAACAACAAGCAAGGAAGCCGGACCGATACGATGAACTTCAACATCAACCTAAGTACGACTCCTTCGCTCCCGGCCGGAGTGTACACGGGAACTTTAACGATCCAAGTGCAGGCGATCTGACAGGTATGAACGATCAGGTCCGCAATCTCGCTCGCGCACTCATTCTGTGCTGTGCCCTTGGTTCCGCGTTTGTCGGTGCCGGGGCGCAGACAGTGCGACCATTGATTGCGGAGCTTGGCAACCCTGCCCAAGGGCGTGTCGAGTACGTGAACGACAACGACACGCCGCTAAATGTCGTCCTCTCGGCCAAGAGCTTCAGCGTCTCGGAGACGGGCGACATTTCCTACCGGCCGCTGGATCCGAGTATCCACCTGAAGCTGTCCTCAACCAGTTTCCGCATCCAACCGCATGACACGTTTTTTGTTTTCTATGAGGCAAAGACCGATGCCTCGATAGGCTGGTTTGTAATTTATGCAGCATTCTCCGGGTTCGGCTTTCGCGTGCAAAACGGCATGAATGTACGCCTCGAGTTGCCTCACACCGTGTATCTGCTTCCCAAAAAGTCTCTGAACAAATCGCAAGTGCGGATAACGAGGGCGGAGTTTGAGCCCGAAGTGCACAAGGTATTGATCGAAGTCGAGAACACAGGCGATTACTTTGGGCGAGCGATGCAAACCGTTGTTGCCGCAGGCCGCAAGAAGACAGAAGGTCCTGGATTTCCGGTGTTTCCACGGAGTAAACGACGAATAGAAGTTCCCATTGGTGAAATGGAAATGCCGGACGAAGTAGTAGTCGATTTTCAACGCTTCAAGCTCGAGGAGAAGCTCGGCTCAACCCCGTAGCCGCCGTTTCCATGGCATACCTGAAGGCCGCTATTGCATTACTCGTTGGTTTGCTTCTGGCGGCCCTGCCTGTAAGCGGACAAGTTTTAAAACTGCAAGGTGGCAGTTCTACTCTCCTGAACGCCGATGGCGGCTCGGTAGAATTTAAAGCGCCCCATTACGCCGGCAACATGGGCCTCGGTGTTTACAACGGCAATTTCCAGTTCGGGGCAGTCGTTCGTTACCCAATTCACCAGTACACCGTCACCGCAGGCGATGATTCTATTCTGTTCGATCTTCCGACGGACTGGTTCGACGGGACCCACTACTTCATGGCTCGTGGGGCGGAAGTCTCCCATATCGGCCAGGTAAGCAGTGTCCGTCTTTTCCTAGGCACGAGTTCGACTGGATTCTCTACCGGTTTCTTTCAGGCGGCGCGCAGCAACGATCCGACAGCTCTGTTCTTTTACGACCGACGTCTGAGTCCCAACCTGCGGTTCACCTCCCGTAACGTTGTCTCCAAATACCAAAGTTCTTTGCAGGGGGTCAGTTGGCGCGCGCAGAAGTGGCTGAACTTCTCCTTCACCGGCGGATTCGGCTCGAACCATGCTTATGCTGCGGTTGGATTCAATATTGAGACTAAGAACTTGGCCCTCAAGGCCGGCTACATTGATACTGGCGCACGGTTTCGACGTATGACGCTGGTCAGCCCCCTCAGTTCAGAAGTGCAAAAGGGCAACCTCGAGTTCGCCTACCAGCCTAATCGCATCGTCAGCATAAATGCCGGACACCATAACATACTCGAGCCGGTCACCCCAGACGCGCCCTTCACGCCCGCCTCGGTCAATGAGATCGGCGCCAACTTTCATGTGGGTCGGAGCTATTTCGGAGCTGGATACTTCACGTCGAGTGTGCAAGCGCGGCTGACCAACGGCACGAACGTCTATGTTGGCCGCCGGATGACGAAGAATGTAGATGTTACCGGGAACTACTTCACTAGTCACCCGCAGCACGGTCCAAAGACTGACATTGCCTCTGGCACTGTCCGGGAAACGCTGTCCAAGCGAATCAGCCTGTTGCAGTTGATTACCCGCTCAAATGGCCAGACCACCGTTGCGGTCGGAGGAGATTTCCTCACTAATCGGTTGAAATTTCGCGCCGACTACCAGAATGTTTACCTGCCATACCGTCCTGCCCGTCCCTTCGAACAGGCCCTTGCTCTCAATACTGCACTCAGGGTTCACGGTCCGCTGCAAATAACGGCGGCCAGCAGCGTTGCTCCCGACGGACGACCACGATACAGCTTTGGCGTCAGTACATATCTCTATCGCCAGCGCGGGATGTGGAATTCCACCGATCCGGACAGCTTCTCTTTTCCCAAATATGTCGTAATAGGCACCGTGCACGATCCGGACAGGGCACCTGTTGAAGGCGCCGCTATTCGTATCGGAACCCAGGTCGTCTATTCTGATGACAAGGGGGAATTTCTGCTGCGGTTGCAGAAGCGGAGGGGGCTTCCCTTACAGGTCGCTGTTAGTGAGTTCTTGACCGCTGGCACGTTTGGGGTGGTTGTGGCTCCGTCTTCCGTCACACCCAGTACTGAAGAAACCGCGCAAAGCATAGAGATCGTGGTCAAGAGGCTAGCCAACCGCTAGCCGAGCTCTCCCGCAGCGGACGAGCGGAACAGCACTCGGCACGCGAAGCATCACTGCCAGAGTCTAGCGTTGCTTACGTAATAGTGCCATTGTTTTGGATCATAAAAGATGGAGGGCGTACACAGGCCTGGGTGCTGGGTAAAGGCGAGATTTCGGAACAGAATATCTGGGAAGGGGTTACATTCCTGAGCCACCTGAAAGACTTGCCGCCGATGTGCAAGCAGAATGGCGACTAAAATCGCATTCGAGTGTGTGTTCGGCGACGGAATTGACTGTGGACAGCAAGCGATATTGACCGCGGCCTAGAAGCCGCCCTAAGATCCACGCGTGGCCACACCCACTTTGCGATGCGACCGGGTAGCCGAGGAAGATAACCAACGTCGCACTCGTTCCCAACCCGCTTACCGCGTTCTTTATGACGGGCAGTGCGAAATTTGTCAGTCTTGCGTAGCATGGCTGAAAACACTCGACCGCGAAAACAAGACGCTCCCCCTACCAATCAGCGCAGAACTGTTGCCGACGATAGATTCCCGGCTCGGGATGGATGAATGTCTCCGGCAGTTGCACGTGATCACCTCTGAACGCGAGATCCTTGTTGGCTGGGATGCCGTTGCGGCTTTGGCGCGTTTGTTCTGGTTCACCTGGATCCTTGGCACGCTGGGACAGCGGTTCCCCTTTAGAAATGCCGGACGGCTGCTCTACAGCTTCGTGGCGACCAACAGATATTCCCTTAGCAAGTGTCGCGGCGGCGCGTGCCGCATTGCAAAACCAGAAGCAGTACGACGGCAAGCCCGACTGGGAGCGTTCTGGTCGTGCTACACGCTAGGCTTCTTCATTCGGTTGCCACTCGTCCTGTGGGCGGGCATGAAGGCTGCGGCACAACGAATGAGCATTTTCGCCCGGACATACCATAAGCGGCTCGATCTGCTGGATGGCAAGCTCACCATTCTATTTCTGAACGGCGTGTTGCCTAATGCTGTCCCGCTGCTGTTCGGGGAACTCTTTACGACGTTGCTCTACGACGGAGTCGCCGTCGATCCCGGCTCCCCCAAGATGCGGAGGTCGCTTGCACGCCACCTTCGCCGGCTGAAACCGAAGATTACAAAGATCGTCGCGACCCACGCCCATGAAGAACACGTCGGCAACCCTTAACTGGTTGTCCGACGTGACAGGTGCTCACGTCTATGTTTCGGAGATGACCGCCCGGTTCCTAATGCCATTCAAGAAACTGCCATGGGTTCGCGCCAAGATCATCGGGCAGCCCCCGAGCCTGAAGCAGCCCTACCACGTGTTGGACGAAACATTGGCTACCAACTCCGGGCAGTTGCAGGTGATCTCGACCCCCGGCCACTGTGATGACCACGTCGTTCTGTACGATGCCGAGAGGAAATTGTTGCTGGCGGGCGATGCCTTCATGGGGAGCTACTTCGCAACCCCCAACCCAGACGTGGATAGCGGTAAATGGCTCGTCAGTCTTGAACGGCTTATGGAACTCGATATTCAGATTCTGGTCGAAGGACACGGGCACATTCACACGTTACGGACCGACATTCCTGATTTCCCCGGCGTGGTGATCCGGGAAGACCAGAAAATCGCCGTCGCGCAGAAGCTGGATTATCTGCGATGGCTGCGCGAGCAGATTGAAGCCGGGTTTGAGGAGCAGCTTCCCCTGCGCGTTATCGAAGCGAGCTGTTTCCCATGGGGGAGGCGCACTTCATGGGAGAGTTGTGCGACCGACGAGTGCATCCGGCTCCTGAGCCTTGGTCATTTTTCCCGCACGGAACTGGTGCGCAGCTTCGTTCGTACCACCAGTTCAGACCCGCTTCCCACCGTCTATGAGATTCGCCTTTCTGGAGGAGAGTGACCTGCTTGCCGCTGAGTGAAACGAAGGCGGTCGAGTCGAGCGAGGGATTCCGCTGCTCTCCGATAATTGGCTGGCTCCCAATTCCTGTCTTGCCTTTGGGCGCAGTTGCTTTCCGAAATGTGCTTCCGGCTTGGGGCTTCATGTGGTCGTTAGCATTTGCGATTTATTTCAGCCTGAAATGGTTGACATGGTGGAGGGCGCGAACACGAGTCGCTCATTCGGCTTGGCGTTCTGCCGCCTATCTCTTGGGTTGGCCGGGAATGGACGCAGACGCTTTCTTGGATGCGAGCCAGAGCGTACCGCCGCCGGCGCCCTCAATTTGGTTCTGGGCGACATTCGAAACGTTTCTTGGTGCGACTCTGCTCTGGATCGTGGCCCGATCCGTTCCGCAAGAAGAGCCCCTTTTACGCGGATGGGTGGCAATGTTAGGAGTCATCCTGCTGCTTCACTTCGCACGTTCCAAATCGTCGCTCTGCTGTGGCAGAGCCTTGGTGTCAAAGCAAAAGCCATCATGTCCGCCCCACTCCGCTCCACATCGCTTGGAGAGTTTTGGGGAAAGCGGTGGAATCTCGGTTTCCGTCAGCTTTCTCATGAGTTGATTTTCCGCCCGTTACATCGAAGGCTGAGTACGGGCGTGGCTGGCTTCTTAGTGTTCGTTTTATCCGGTCTGATCCACGATTTGGTGATCTCGCTGCCTGCTCGCGGGGGATATGGTCTCCCCACCATATACTTCCTGATTCAAGGCTCTGGAATGACCATCGAGCATTCGCGGCTCGGTGAGCGGCTCGGCCTTCGACAGGGAGTGCGTGGCTGGTGCTTCATGATGGTGTTCCTTACGGCACCTGTCTTTTGGCTCTTTCACCCATGGTTCGTACTGCGTGTAATACTTCCGTTCACGCGGGCAATTCACGCGCTATGAACAATTCACTCGCGCAGCGGTTCTTTGACCTCGACCTGTGGCTGATCGGCGGTGCGCATTTTGTGATCCTGTTCGCCAGCTCCCAAGTGCCATACCGACTGGGGTGGAAAAAGGACTTGCGGCAGTTGATGCCTTTCAACCGGAAGGTGCTTTGGGTACAGGGTGGATTCACAGTGTTGACTATCATTGCTTTTGGCACCTTAACCTTACTGTTGCACGCGGAATTGCTACGGGGCGACCGTGCTGCCTTGGGAATTGCGTGCTTTATCGGGATTTACTGGACTACTCGAATTCTCGTGGACGCGTTCTACTTTTCGCACGCGGACTGGCCCAAGGGAACGGCATTTATTGTGGGACACGCACTCCTGACTCTTCTGTTCTTGGTGCTTGCCGCAAGCTACGTGGGGCTATTCGTCTGGCACGTTTGGCTGCGGCCGAATCGTTGACGGGAAAGGGGCTCACGTGTTCAGCCTGACAGCACCCTCGGACGATGGGATTCGACGTTTCATTTCCAAGCAGATTGACTCAGGATTCTCGTACCCGGATGTCGGAGCGTCGGCTACCCTGGTGCCAACGGGCTACAACGTAGACCACCATCGTGTTCAGCTTGGCACCGGCACACTGGCATGGAACCGGGCTGTCGAGGCAATCCGCGCATGGCAAATGTTCAACATACCATGGATGCGCCTTTGCTGGCCGACTGTGCCGATACGGGTCGGAACCGAGGTTGCGGTTTTGGTACGTCACTTCGGATTCCATTCGCTGAACGCCTGTCGTATCGTCTATGTCATCGATGAAGCAGATCCAATAAAGCGGTTTGGCTTTGCCTACGGCACCTTGGCGGAGCATGCCGAACGTGGAGAGGAGCGATTCACGGTCGAATGGAATCGAGACGATGATAAGGTCTGGTACGACATTCTTGCTTTCTCTCGTCCTCGGCAGATGCTGGCCAGACTGGGGTATCCACTGTCACGGTTTCTGCAAAAGAGATTTGCCGAGGGTTCAAAAGCGGCAATGGTCAAGAGCGTAAGCCGCACTTAGGTACGTCGCGATGCTGACAGGAGAATGTTGGAGCTGGTGACCAGTGAGGTGCTAGCAACTATAGGGTGAAATGAAGGCAATTTGCCATGGTAATCGCCTGGGTCAGCTCGCTTCTGGCAATCCTGCTCGCTCCGATCCTCCTGATCCGGTTCCGCAAACGCTGGGTAGCAGCCTTCAATATCGCTATTACGAACCGAATCACGAGCCGATTCGCCGCTCGGCTGCCCGGCTTTGGCATCATCACTCATATAGGTCGGAGGTCGGGGCGAACCTATCGGACGCCCGTGAATGTGTTTCGAGCGCCGAACAGATTCCTCATCGCGCTCACATACGGACGAGAGAGCGAGTGGGTCAAGAATGTGCTTGAGGCTGGCGGATGCCAGCTTGAGACTCGCGGCGTGCGGTATCGGCTTTCTGCACCGACGATCGTGCACGACCCCAGTCGGCGACGGTTTCCCATTCCTGTGCGAATCGTGCTCCGGCTCATCGGTGCGAACGACTTCATGCAGCTTTCAACTTCCTAATCCGAGATGGTTCACCTTTGGTTCAAGTGCACCGGGCGTGCCAAATCCTCTTAGTTGCCCCGCTTCCGTTAGTTGAATCCCGACAACCCCATTCTGAAACAAGCGAAAGCCGAGTACGCAAAGCTGCGATAGCCGTTTCTGCGCGATAAAGTGGCGATTGACCTTGGCTTGAGGCCTGCCCTAAGATGCCTCCCTAATGGTGTCTTTCAGCATCTTTGCAATAGTCGGGATGTACGTGTCTTTTCCACATCAGGTGATCTAGCGATCTAGCAGGAGGCCGCTATGCGTCGAGAACGGGCGCTGAAGGTTGTATTGGGATTGGTGGGATTGCTTTTTTCGGCTGGCCTTTATCCGGTTACGGATTCTTTATGGCACGCGAATCAGTCGATGTATACCGATGATATGATGCTTAGCCTCTATGTCGCGCTCGGTATTTTCCTGCTGATAGCAGTGCGCAGCCCGTCGGCACATCGCAGCCTGATCGCCTTCACCGCATGGTCAAGTTTCAGTCACGCCGCTGTTATGGCGGTGATGGCATTCCAGAAGGCGGAGGAACGCGGAGCTCTCTGGGGATCGGCTGTGCTGGTTGCCATCGGTGTAACCCTGATCGTGCTGGCGCCGGCGAAGCAGTCAGTCGAGCGGGCATCTGCGGTCGGCGCGTAGTTCCAAAGAGTCTCCCAACCGAACGCATTTAGCGACATACCGCCCGGCTCCACTGAGCTTTCATCAATGTTTGTCGATGAAACTAGTCGATGAAACTAAATGTGGCGTCCAACGCTTTCAAATTGGCTGCGCGAGTTTGGTCAGGCGTTTTCCCTGCGAAACTGTGATTCATGCCGGGCGGTACGATAGTCTCATGCTGCACGCCCGCTGCCTTCAACTTCACCGCCATTTCGATTGTTTGATGATACTCATAGTTCGAGAGCGGCCTAGTCAGGTAGCTTCCGGGCGAGTCGTAGACATACGAGGAATCCGGATAGTACGATGGCGGATCATCGTACAGGTAATAACCCGGATAGTAGCTGTACGTCGGCCATGGAGAATACCAAAACGGGTCGTACCACCAAGGGTTCCAACCGAATGTCCAGCCTGGTGCCCACCAGTAGGCACCCCAGAATGGCCATCCGAAGCCCCAACCTCCCCAACCCCAGCCAGGATGCCATCCTAGGCCCCGACCGAAGCCTGGCCAAGAGCCTCTCCAACCATAACCACCCCACCGATAGCCTGTGCGGAAGGGCCCGAAGGCGTTGCCATGCCACCCCAGGCCGCCGAGAAATCTTGAGGCCGAGCCGCCAAAGAAGCCGAGGCGCGAGCTACCTGATAAGGATGTGGTCGATCCGAATCGCGGGTTCCCAAAGAGAGATCCGGACGTGGAATGGCCGAAACGCGATCCAACGTGAAGCGAATTGCCGATGAAGGAACTGCCAGAGCGCGCGCCGACGAAGCCAGTCCCTGCCCGCATCGGTTCGGATCGTGAAGTTCGCCTTGTGCCCGCCGCGGCTGCGAAACGCGACCCGCTTCCTGGCGAAGCGACTCTTGACGGTCCAAAAGAGTGCCACGCTCCGTCGCGTGTTCCGGCGTTACCGCCAGGGTGGCTTCGGTTCGTCCAGCCGCCCGAATTGCGTCCGCCGTTGAAACGCGCGGCGCTGCTGGAGGTTCCGAACGAATGCCACTGGCCGTCCCTCATAGCGGAATGAAAATTCGCCGAATGATCCCCGAACGACGACCCATTTCCGAACGCGCCGAAGGTTCGGTTGCCTCCAAAGCTGCCGTTGCGCGCGGGCATGCTCCGCGGCGCACCGAACCCACCGTAGGAGCGATTGCCCATTCCGTAGGAGCCTGCCCTTGGCCCACCGCGGAAGCCGCCGCTATGGAAGCCGCCACTATCGGGGAATCCTCCACCCCCGCCATGAGAAGCGCTTCTGCCGCGGAAGCCGCCTCCGGCGAATCCTCCACCCCTCCCGCCATGAAACCCACCACCATGGAATCCACCACCACTTCCAAGATGAAAACCACCGCCGCGCTGAGCGAAGGCCGAATTAGGTGCGAGAGCAAGATTCGTGAAAGCACCGATTGTGATGAGGGTTTTAACAACAGCACCCAATCTCCTCATAATCTCTGAACCCCCTTCCCGTGTGGCAGTGCAATCTCGATCGAGGAAGCATAGCGCGGGGGCCGCGCGTCGTCTTGGTCGGATTCCCGTGCTAAGCAAGGGGTGGCGCGCAATATAAGTTGCGTCAAGCCGCGTTTCCGCCTTTCTCCGAGAGCGTCTTCCACCGGCGTTTTCCTGCCGGCCCGCAGCAGGGACTTAGATTCAAGGTGTTGCCGCCTGTCCAGTCCCGGCCTCGCTGCGGACAAAAAACCCGCTGGAAACGTGCAAACCGACTGCCAACAGTCGGCCTGTCATCACCCATCTACTAACTGCAACGTTCTTAATGTGTCAGCCTGCACAGAGGGTTGTGGCTCAGAGGCAATCTGGTGGCCCAATTCCACCAGGGTGGTGGTTTTCGGCCAGTAAGCTGCGCTTAACATCCAGCCTTCCTTTGCTCAACCTGATGTAGGCCCCGGTATTCACCGTCTTAGGCCAGCTCGCCTCAGGTCCACATGAACCTCCGATACGGAACACGTCGTGCAACTCCTATTCGCGTGCCCGGTTCAATACGTGCAGTGATGGATATTGGAGGAAGCTTGAAAGCTTCACAGTTCCATAGACTAAACCGTTTGCGTTCCGCGCCTCTAGCCCGGTTTTCGACCTTGCTACTGGTTTGCGAGGTAGGCCTATTGGCCGGCGCCCAGACTGGCGTGATGAGTCCCTACCAGGGCGAGAGTGACGGCATCAGGGCTGGCGGAAAGTGGATGGAGTTTCACTCCGAAGATAAGATGACCGGTGCCAAGAAAGCTCGCTTTGAGCTTCGGTCGGATAACTACCTGAGCGAGGACCTGGACTATAAGCCGCGAATCGAATTCACCTGCACGGACAGAAAGTACACCAACGCCGCATTCGATCCCGGTATGCGTCTGGGGCCGCCTAATCGTCCCGGCTTTTGGGGACAGCCGCAGATGCAGGTCATGGTCCGTGTCGACGATGCGCATGGCTATCACGGCTGGGATTGGGTTCACGGCCAGTTTCTCTCGATGGATAAAGGCACGATTCGCGGACTGATCGGTGCTCACATCTTCAAGGTGGAAATCCGCGGCCGAAACGGCCCCGAAATCGCGGAATTTTCCCCAGCGGGCCTGGATCTTGCCCGGGTGAAGCAGGCCTGCGACCTGACCCCGAAAAAACCTAGCAAGAACTGAGCATCCGCGCGGCGAGCGGCTCTTCAAGTGTATTCGAGAACACGGGCTTGGGAAAGCTTTTGAGCAGGTTAGACGCTCGACCCGCGGGTACGCCTCAGGGTCACCTCACTCAATCCCTGGATTCGGCGCTTCATGCCACTCCTTCCTCGTATTTCTCAACTTGTCGGGGTAATAGTTATGATAGGCTAGCCTCATCGACCCTCCACAAATCAAACTCTCGCAGGGTGTCGTTTTGCCCTGGCGTCTAGCTCTTATATGGTGTGGAGTAGCATCGAGAATTGCTCAATTGAAAGGCGATGGCTGTGCCTAATAAATTCAAGACACTGCTTGTGGCGCTCTGGATCGTTCTTTTTCTCGGCGACGCCTCCCACGCGCAGAACGGAGTGTTGGGAGAGGTTCGTTTTGTCGGTCCCAGCAAAGTAGAGAAGACGTCCGGCGTGTGGATTGACGGCCAATACGTCGGCTACCTGGGTGAACTCAAGGACGACAAAAAGATGCTCTTACTGCCGGGAGAACATGTGATCGCTGTGCGACAGTCTGGCTATATGGACTTCATTCGCAATGTAGTTGTAGAGCCAAATAAGAGACTCACGCTCACCGTGAAAATGGAGCGAGACCTTCGCGTTCAATTTCCCAACGTAACATCTGAAGTCAAGCTCCAGGTTACACCTGACCGGGCCGCAGTCTTTCTCGACGGTGGTTTTGTCGGCAACGTCCACGAGTTTACCGGAGTTGGGCGAGCCATGCTGGTGAGCCCTGGAAAGCATCGCATCAAGATCGCCTTGCCTGGATACCAAACCTTCGAGACGGAGATCACCCTCCTACCCAAGCAGAAGTTTAAGATCGAGACGGAACTGGCTAAAGGCAGCATCACTCAAGCAGATCCCCTAATGAGGAAGGAATAACCGGTCTTGACTCGCGAGCCCGGCTAAGCCAGCCAGGCGTATGGCTCGCCGGATCCGTGAAAGTGGAGCGAGATTTCGACCCTGCCTCGATTTGCTTTCTTGCCTGTAACTAATTACAAAATAACAGTTTACTCCTTAAGTCTGAGTTGCACGGATTAAGGTAACCACTCATTATGGGTATATGAATCTCACGTTATCTTTAGATTTAGACCAGAAGGTCGTCAAGGAGGCGCGAAAGATTGCCGTGGAACGAGACACCACGCTGACGGCATTAGTCCGCGATTTTCTCGAAGATCTCGTGCCCCAGAACCGATTCTCCGGGCGTATGCGGCGGGAGCGCGAGGCGCTCGAGCGCAGTTTCGGGCAAGTTCAGTTCCGGATAGGAAAGCGAACCTGGAAACGGGAAGATCTCTATGCCCGGTCCTGACTTCCTTGATACCAATGTCCTCGTATATGCATATGATGTCAGCGACCCGGAAAAGCAACGCATCGCGCAGGAGTTGCTGCGGAAGGCGGTCGCGGGCGAAATTGTAATGTCTCTCCCCAGGTGCTCGCCGAGCTCGCGGCGACCCTGCTTCACGAAATCTCCCCTCCGGCTAAGCACTCTGACCTGATGGTTTTGCTCGATGCACTCAGCCCCATCAAACTTATCTCGATCGACGCCGAAACCGTTCGGCGGGCAGTGGAGGTTCGCGCCAACTATGGCCTACATTTCTATGATCTTATGATTGTGGCTGCAGCCGAACATGCGGGTTGCGGACGTATCTGGCCGGAAGACCTGAGTGCGGGACAGGAGTATTTTGGGATTATGATACGAAAATTCGTTTACGTTTCATGAGTGCCTGATGCCAACGCGTGGACGTACATACGCACAGACTATGTTCTTTCACCTGCGCCATGAAATATGGTCTCAGCCCTCGCGATGCGTGGAAGCCGCTCTCAGCCCCATTCGGGAGCCTACTGCCTTCACTGCCGAACAGGCTAGGACCGCTGGAAGCCTCGTTGCCCAGACCCGTGCGCTCGCTTTGTCATTGGGAGACCGGGCTTGTTTGGCCCTGGGACTCGCGTTGAAAGCCCCGGTGTACACCGCCGACGAATCATGGAGAAACCTGAAACTGGGCATTCGGATCCATGTCATCCGGTAGTGCGCACCATGGTATGCCGAAGACACGGTAAATCCGATGGCGCCCTCGCTGCATACCCGCGCCCGTTATTCGGGTGCAACCTTGAGGAGGCCGCTATTTTGGGAGCGTCTGTTTCCCGCAGTGGCTTAACGCCCGTCGGCCTGTCAACCACAGCTTCGGACCGTGCGTCGTGACTTTACCGAGAAGCGCCGTAAAGCCCCGCCCTTTAGGGCTGGGGATATAAGGCGTGATTTTGCCTTGTCTTAGATTGCTTCATTAGGTATAAGCATCAGTATGGCCCTGGAAGGGTACAAATCAAACCACAACGTGGTCTATTCAAGCAAGTACCATTGCGTGTGGACGCCTAAGTATCGGCG
>QIAU01000188.1 GCA_003225055.1 Acidobacteriota bacterium | reverse complement strand
TTCGACAAACACGACGGCGTGGTTTTTGCTGATGTCGTGCGAAGCCTTGTGCACGAAATCCTTTCTGATATGGGCAATCTTGCTGTGCAACTTGGTGATTTTGGCTTTCGCCTTCTTCCAGTTGCTTGACCACTTTTTCTTACCAGCTAGCCGTCGTTCGAGCTTCGCTAACTTGGGCAAGAATTTTTTAAACGGCTGCAACTGGTCTTCGTACTCACCGTCAGACAGGGTATAGAAACGAGCCACTCCCCAATCCAAACCCACCGACGATGTCGAAGGATGCAACGGCGGCTCGACTTCGCGCCGCGTGCTGATACTGACGAACCATTTGCCAGCCGATAAGCTGACGGTGACACTCGGAATCTCGCCCAGCACCTCACGGCTCTTGCGATAACGCACCCAACCCAGCTTGGGCAACTGAATGCGGCGGTTGACTTGGTCTAGTTTGATGCACTTCGGATCGGACTCTCGAAATGAATCCCGTACGCCCTTCTTGTGAAACTTCGGAAACTGGGCTCGCTTTCGGAAAAACTTGGTATACGCACGGTCCAGGTCGAGGAGGGCTTGCTGTAAGGCGTGGGCTGGGGCTTCGGACGGCCACGGCGTTTCTTGCTTCCACTCGACCAGCATCTTGTCCAGCTGGAAGCGGGTGAGCTTCTCTTGCTTCTCGTAGCGCTCTTTCTTGAGAGCCAACGCCTGGTTGTAGACGTAACGGGCGCAACCCGCCGAACGGCTCATCTGCCGTGGCTGTTCGCCCTTAGGCATCAACTCGAATCGGAACGCTTGCCGACGTTCCATGCTGGCATGATGATCGGGTCTATGGACAAAAGCAAGGACCTTCGGCACGGTAGAGCCTGCGTGTTTGCCCTGCATGTGCATCTGGTCTTCCTAACCAAATACTGCCGCTGTATCCTCGACGGCGAGGCGATTGAGAAACTGCAGCCGATCTTTTTCCCAGGTCTGCTCTGACTTTGAGGCGGTGTTGGTCGAGATGGACGGGGAGAGCAATCACGTACACTTGCTGGTGAACTACCCGCCCAAAGTGTCTGTCTCATCGCTGGTGAACTCCTCAAAGGACGCTTCCAGCTATGTTCTAAGACGCCAGTTGCCTCGTATCGCCAAGTGCTACTCGAAGAATGCACTGTGGTCGCCTTACTTCGCCGCATCAGGTGGGGGGCACTCGAGCTGAGCTAATGCAAACGCTACATCGAGCAGCAAGGGACGCCACTATAATCGTGGCTCACCCCGGCCTGAATTCCTGGGCTTGCGCCACTCGCTGGTCAAGTTTGCCTAAGAGGAAATCACTTCTGGTAGGCGTGGTTTCCCGCAGTGGTCTTGAGTGGAGCCCCCTTGTTCCTGCTTTGACCCCCGTGTTAGCTTTCACCTGCGAAAGACCACCTTTACTCGGGGGACCAGCATGGAAGGACTGAAGGGAAAGGTTGCCATCGTCACAGGTGGCGCGACCATGATCGGTGCCGCGGTAGTCCGTGCCTTTCATCGCGACGGTACCAAGGTCGCGATTGCAGACATTAACGAGGAGGCTGGGCAGCCAGTCGCCAATTCGCTAGACAAGGATGTGCTGTTTGTTAAAACTGACTTGGCGGATGATACCCAGATTGCCGCCTGCGTAGACCGTACCGTAGCGAAGTTTGGTCGTATCGATTTCCTCGTCAACTTGGCGTGCGTTTACATCGACGACGCGCTGAATTCGACCCGCAAGGACTGGCTCGACAGTTACAACGTCAACGTCGTCGGCGGCGTGATGATGCTGAAGGCCGTCAAACCCCACATGATCAAACACGGCGGTGGTGCGGTCGTAAACTTCGGCAGCATCAGTGCGAAAGTAGCGCAAACCGGCCGCTGGCTTTATCCCGTGACCAAGGCAGCGACGCTGCAACTCACGCGCAACGAAGCCATGGATCTGGCCTCGGACAAAATACGCGTCAACTCAGTTTCTCCCGGATGGACGTGGTGCCGCCTGATGGACGAACTGACCCACAGTAACAAGGCGAAAACGAATCGCGTGGGTGGGCCCTTTCACTTGTTGGGACGAATTGGGGAGCCGGAAGAAGTAGCGGAAGCGGTACTGTTTCTCTGCTCGGACCACGCTTCGTTTATTACCGGGACCGATCTTGCTGTCGACGGCGGCTACTCGGCTATGGGGCCGGAGATGGCCGCACCTGCGATCCCCAAGTTGATCGAATAAGCAAAATCTAGGCCGATCCTCATGAAGCGCATCGCTATCATCGGCGCTGGTCAGTCAGGTCTTCGCGCGCGCGCGGGGTGATCACCTTATTTTTGTAGGTGAGGTCGAGCAGTACAAGTACAACGATGGTGAGCCGCTCGTCTTTCACTCTGGTCGCTATCGCATTGCGACGCGCCATCCCGATATTGCCGATTGAAGGGAGCCGTGCTCCGACAAAGTCCATACGCACACGATCGACGCTGACGTAAACTGTCACCTTCCAGCCGCAACTTGAAGGTTTCGTCGCCAACCGTTGATGCGCAGGACCGCACAGCTGCTCCGATCATTGCTTTCGATCCTTAATTATTACAGCCGGCCAGGGCATTCAGTTTCTGTGTTTGGCGGTCTCGTCAGGGGCGGAATTGAGCGCCGAGGTGCTGTTCTTGCGCAAGCAGCTTGCCTTCTACCAGGAACACCAGGTTCAACCACGCGAGCTGACCGACGCAGCGCGGTTCTCCTTGGTGCTATGGTCTCAACTTTTCAACTGGAGAGCGGCGCCGATGATTGGCTGTGTCGTGAGGGAGAACAAAATTCTTGAGCACTGGCATCATGAAGGGATACGCGCCGTCCACCAGAAATCGGTTGATCCAGAACTGAAATCCCCCGGCCCTGAGTGAAGCCGGTGCCGAATACTTTGTACTAACCAAAAATTAGGAAGAGCACCCCGACGGCAATCCGTAACGCGGCGACTGCTCTTGTGTTTCGCTCCGACTCAGGCACGGCGTCATCGTAGTGTCTGCCTCCACTGTCGCCAAACTACTCCCGGGAGCTGCCCCGAAAGCCGCAGCCTTTCGGAAAGTTTCGGGACCAGGGCGTCCGAGGTCAAAATACTATCTCCCCGACTAATCTTTTGTGCCGCAAAACAACGACTGCGTGGTTTCTGCGTGGTTGTGCCAACCTTCGCACGCCGAAAAGCGGGTGTATACTGAACCGCGAAAGTGCGCCGTCTGCCTCTTAACAATTGCAAATAGACAGACGATTAGGAAGGCTAGGGTATGACAAACAGCCGAAGCGTCAAGCTCAATGCCAGACCTGGACCCATCGCCCTAGAGACCGCAAAGACTGCAATTGTTGTTGTAGACATGCAGAACGACTTTGGGTCGGAGGGAGGCCTCTTTGATCACGCCGGAATCGACATCTCCAAGATACGGGAGGTTATCGGACCCATCTCAAAGGTGTTGTCACTGGCGCGAAGCGCAGGGATCAAGGTCATTTATCTTAAGATGGGTTTTCTTCCCGACCTTTCTGACCTCGGCACCGCTGACTCGCCGAACCGAATCCGACATCTGCATTTTGGCGTAGGGGAAAAGACCCTTAGGCCTGATGGCAGAGAGAGTCGGATGCTGATCCGCGACACGTGGAACACGGACATTGTTCTTGAATTAGCCCCAAAACCAGAAGACATAGTTCTCTATAAGAATCGCTTCAGCGGCTTCTATAAAACCCAGCTTGACGGAATTTTGAAGCAATTGGGAATAACGAATCTCATCGTCACAGGCTGTACCACGAGCGTGTGCGTTGAATCGACGATCCGGGATGCTATGTTCAGGGACTACAAGTGTATTCTCTTGGCGGATTGTGCCGCCGAGCCCATAGGGCAGAATTTCCCCAGAAGTAACCACGCAGCTTCCCTTCTCATAATCGAGTCGCTCCTCGGCTGGGTTTCAGAGTCTCAGGAACTCGTGAGGGCTCTTGAGTTGCAGCTGGGATCTTTTGTGCAGGTAGCGCGATAGACCCCCGTTTGCGTTCCGTGGACTCCAGGTTGGCATGTCGATGCTGGCGCGAGCCAAGAGATGCGTCTCAATGGCGTGAACAGTTCTGCCATGAAACCTGACTCCCGGCAAACCGACATCTTTGGGGTACTCTCCGCGCTTTTCCTGGTGCGGTTCTTCAGGAACTGGAGGCGTGACGATGATCCGCATGATGAATGGTCCGGCGTAGGGTTGCCATTGCTGTAGAAGGTGGTCGGCTAAACGTGCCCGTCGCGGAGAATTACACCTGCCCGGGGGTAAAATTCTGCCCGTCGGCGGTTGCGGGGTACGGAGACCGATTGCAGAACGCGGTTAGGGTTCGAGCTGCCGCACCCCGTGGTTTGCAAGGGCCAGGAATATGCTCGCGAGAAGAAATGTGGCGAGTAGGGCAGACTTGCGTCCGGTCATATTCATAAGCACCCCTTTCGTTGGAAAAGATTGCTCAAGGCGCCTTAATTAAGTGTGTCATTGTAACCTCAGGACTATCGGGCGACCTATCAACCTGTTCTCCCTCTGTTCTGATCATCTGGTCTGGGTTCCGTCTGCGTTGCACGCTGAGCGTCCAAAGTCGCCAGCCACTCAAGAACACTGGCCGACGCCTCAAAGTCGGACTCTAGGATTCGGGAGGTCATCATGACATGCGGCGATGTAGCGTTTGCCCAGAACAAGCCCAAAGTTATGGCAGGTTACTTTGAAGAGTGGAGCATCTACGGAGCCGGCTACAACGTGGCGAATCTTCAGAACAACCACGTGGCGGACCACATTACTCACCTGTTGTATGCCTTCGGCGACGTTTACGGGCCGAATGGCGCAGACGCCCAGTGCCACCTTGCCGACCCTTGGGCCGACTACCAGAACGCGGGACTTCCGAGTGTGAGTGGTGCACCCTATATCAACTGGCCCTTTGGGAATTTCGGTGCGCTGAAACAGCTCAAGCAACTTCACCCCAAACTCAAGGCCCTGATTTCTCTGGGTGGGGCATCCTCCAGCAACGCCAATGGATTCGCCGTAGCCGCTAGCAGCGAGGTTGGCCGGCGGTCGCTCGCCGCATCTTGTATCGACATGCTCATCAACGGCAATGTAGGAACGGACTGGGCGGGAAATCCTGTCTCGACCGGCAGCCTCTTCGATGGCTTCGACATTGATTGGGAATTTCCCAGCGCAGCCGACAAGCACAACTTCACGCTCCTGCTGCTCGAGTTTCGGCGCCAGCTCGATGCCTTGGCAAAACAGAACAAAAGACGATATCTGCTCACGATCTTTGCGCCGGCAGGTCGGAAGCGCATACCTTCTGGACCTTTGACGATCCGTTTGTGGCCTGGGCCAAGACCGTTTATATCCATCTGCGAGTGCCCGGTGGACTCGGGGGCGCCATGGTTTGGGCTTTCAAGGACGACGACGCCAACGGCACGATGGCTAAGACCCTAGCCCGCGGCTTGGGGCCCTGAGCCAGGCATCAATCGACTCGCAATTCAGGCACCGCTGGTGTAGACCGTTACTGTCGTTCCGTTGAGAATTCCCTCACGGGTGATTGACCCTGACGTGGTGTTGCCGCCGCTATAATCGTCAACAAACTTTCCTTCAACCTCCTGGCAATGGTGAGGGCTTTGCCCGAATGTTGGTTGTTCCAAGGAAAACAGAGCGTTTGCGGCTACGAACGTGCGAATCAACCTTCCTGTTTGGAGACATGCGCCGTCGTCTGCGATGGATCGGCTTTCCATCGGTCCGCCGCTGCGCTCAGAACCTTCGTCTTTATCTGGCTACATCCAGCTACAGACCAGAGTTGCCGCTTCAACCCTCGCTAGGCCGGGGCAAAGCTTGGCACCCTGGCACGACAAGCTCCAAATCGAAGTCACTTGCCTTTTTTGCGAGAAGCTGACTAAATGTGCCCACCTATGTTAAAGCGCTTGGGTTTCCTGTCGCTGGTCTTTCTTTCACCTGTACCGGCCATAGTTGCACAGGTTCTGCCGTTGAAGCCCGACACTCCCAAGGCCGACCAATCTCAGGAAGCGTTCGTCATCGAGCAGTTTTTCCGAAAGGAGAGATTTGAGAATGATGGCACCTCTTCCAAGGAGGACTTGGCTCGGGTACGAATCCAGTCGGAAGCAGGGGTGCAACAATATGGCTTGCTGACCTTTTCATACGCCGGCGGCACTGGGACCTTTGAGATCAAATATGTGCGTGTGCGCAAGCCAGATGGATCCGTGGTGGAGACGCCACCGGAGAACGTGCAGGACATGGCCGCGCAAATCACGCGCGAGGCGCCTTTCTACAGTGATCTGCACGAGAAGCATGTGGCAGTAAAAGGGCTGAGTGTTGGGGACGTGCTTGAATTTAGAACCCAGGAGCACACGACGAGGCCGCTGGCGCCGGGGCAGTTTTGGACAAGTTACCGCTTCGCGCACGAGCAGATCGTAGCGGACGAGCAGCTGGAGATCAGCGTCCCAGGCGACCGCGCGGTAAAGATCAAGAGCGCCACCGTTCAGCCGGTAATCGGCGAAGTCGGCTTGGATCGCATCTACACCTGGCATAACACGAATCTTCAACATAAAGATGAGACAAATAAGAAGTAGGGAGGCGACCGAAGGCCTCTGGCAGCAGGCGCGTGGAAGGCTGCCGCAGCCCGATGTGCTGATGAGCAGCTTTGCGAGCTGGGACCAAGTAGGCCGCTGGTACGGTGGTCTGCAGGAAGAAAGGGTAAAACCGACGGCGGAAGTGGCGGCCAAGGCGGCGGAGCTAACCAAGGGTGCTTCCAATGACGAGGTGAAGTTAAGAGCGCTGTATGATTACGTGAGCACGCACTTCCGCTACATAGGAATTGCCTTCGGCATCGGGCGGTACCAACCTCACAGTGCTGCGGCGGTGCTGGAAAACCAGTACGGCGATTGCAAGGACAAACACACGCTGCTTGCGTCCTTGCTGGCGGCGGTGGGAATTCCGGCCTACCCTGCTCTGATCAGCTCAAGCCGGGAGGTAGATGGAGATGTGCCGTCCCCCGGGCAATTCGATCACGTGATTACAGTCGTCCCGAGAAAAGGCGGATTAGTCTGGCTAGATACCACCACCGAAGTGGGACCCTATGAATACCTAGTATCGCCCTTGCGTGATAAGCATGCGCTGGTGATCTGGAGAGACAAGCCTGCGGTACTGGTCAAGACTCCGGCGGATCTGCCTTACAGCACGATGCAGACGTTCAACATGGAAGCGAAGTTGAGCGGCGCGGGCACGCTGGAGGGAAACGCAGATTTTTCGGCCCGGGGCGATATGGAATATCTGCTGCGAGCGAGCTTTCGGGCGGTGCCGTTGCCGCAATGGAAGGATCTCGGGCAGCGGATTTCGCTCGGGTTTGGATTTGGCGGAGACGTAAGCGGAGTAACGGCGAGTTCACCCGAAAAGACCGATCAAGCATTTCACTTTTCGTATAAGTACACGCGCAAAGAGTTTGGGGACTGGGCGAATCGACGAATTTTGGCACCGGAGCCGGCAATTTCCCTGCCTTCGCCGCGTGACGACGAATTGCTGCCCCTCGGGCCCTCGTGGCTCGGGAGCCCGACCGACGTCCGGTTTCATAGCGAGGTGCAGTTGCCAGCGGGGTATCGGCCGGAGCTTCCTGCCGCCGTTCACGTGAAACAGGACTTTGCGGAATTCGACGCCACGTACGATTTCAAGGATGGCAAGCTGATCAGCGAACGTCACCTAAAGGTTCTGATGCGAGAAGCGCCGGTCAATGAACGGGAGCAGTACAAGCAGTTCTTAAAGACTGTGCAGGACGACTACGGCGTGTTCATACCGTTGTTCTCAAGTTCGGGATCGTCTATGCCACGGGACCACAAAAACTCAAGCCTGACTACGATGGACACTCTGAGGAATCTGCCCGATAGCTCGAATGAAGAGGCGACACGGCTGGAAAGCGAGGCCCGTGACGCGGTGGCGAAGCGAGATGTGCAGACTGCCGTCTCCTCTTTATATCGTGCGGTGGCAGCGGACCCGACATTCACGCGCGCCTGGGTGATGCTTGGAGGTCTGCTGCTCATGCAGAAGCAAATGGATGCTGGCGTAGAGGCATTTCACAAGGCCATGGCCGCTGATCCGATGCAACCGGTCATTCCCAAGTCCCTGGGTTGGAGTCTGATGGCAGCCGCGGAGTTCCAGGATGCGGTTTCGGTCTGGCAAGACTATGTGAAAACTCATCCAGATGATGTCGACGGACCGGCGAATCTGGGCAACTGCTTCCTGAAGCTCGGGAGATACTCTGAAGCGGCGGCTGCTTTCGAGTCGGCCGTGAAAATTCGGGGAGATCGGGCCAACCTGCAAGCGAGCCTGGGTTCGGCTTATTTGCTCTCAGGGGATCGTGAGAAGGCGGCAGCGGCGTTCAGCAAAGTGGCTGACATGGACACGGGAGAAGACTATTTCAACAATGTCGCCTACCAGATGGCCAATGCAGATTTGAAGCTGCCCCTAGCCTTGGACTACGCGAAAAAAGCGGTGCGCAGGGTGGAAGAGGAATCGCAGAAGATCACCCTGCAGGACCTAAAGGTGGAGGACTCGCGTAAGATTTTCACGCTGGCCGCGTATTGGGACACACTGGGCTGGGTGAACGAGCGGATGACTAACCTCGGAGTAGCAGAGCAGTACTTGCAGGCATCTTGGAAGCTGACACAGGATGGTGTGGTGGCGGGTCACCTGTGCCATCTGTACCGACGCACCCACCAGAATGCGAACGCTATCCAGATGTGCCGCTTGGCCGTATACCGAATTCCGATGTCCGAGCAAATGGCGCTGAGCGAGTATCAAACTGAGTTGGGCGCGGCGAAGGAGAATTTAAAGCACTTGACAGGCGGGACGGCGGAAGGCGATGCCTCTGGTGTTGTCATTCGTGAACGCACATTCAGGCTGCCGCGGTTCCTGCCTGGAACGGAAACTGCGGAGTTTTTTGTGCTGCTAGTGTCGGACGGCAAGAGCAAGGCGTTCAAGGTTGCGGACGTTAGGTTCATCAGCGGGTCGAACAAGATGAAAGCGCAGAGGAAACAACTGACAGGCATTGATTTCAAGGTCCCTGCGCCGGACGACGTTCCTGCACGCTTCGTGAGACGCGGGATCCTCGGATGCTACCAGTACACCGGTTGTTCCTTTGTGTTGCTCGACCCGGCAACGGTACACTCAGTTAACTAGCGGCAAGTGGCGAAGGCGATTCGGAAGCTATCCCATTGGGCAGGGCAGTTTCAAAGCCGCATTTGTCGATCTGCCATCCTTCTAATTCACGAGTAGGTTTTCTCAGCTGGCGCCCCCTGTAGAAGTGTGCCGATCCCAACCCCAAGCCGTCGCGACATTCGGCTAATTGCGACAATTACCATCATCTTTCTATCCTTATCTATCCGTAAGCTTGTTTTCCCACGTATTGCCATTTCATTGCGAACAGCTGGCTAGGCTGACCTTTGGCATTCTGGCCCATAGCTGTGTCGTTGACACTGCCTTTACATGGCATCTTGTGGCTTGTTGGCGCCCACAGCATTTCACTTAATTACTCCCAGGAGCTTCCAGGCTCCCCCGGACGGGCTGAATCGCCTGACGAACGGAAGTGAACGCGATTGGAACTCATGACCCTGCGTGGAGAATTGGCAGTAGCCCTCATTGGGTGTGCGAGTTGTGCGTGAATTCTGCTGGTTGAGGTCACGGGTTTTTCAGGAAGTTCGAGTCTCGAATTTTGGGTGGGATCTGAAGGGAAAGGCGCGCGAGGGCGCGGTTCTTTATTGCAATGCAATGTTCATGTATCCTTCGATCGATGGGGTGGCCGACTGGGCCTGCGCGCCAACTGGTAGGCCCGGACGAACCAGCTGACCGCGTCCGGCAGGTCGTCTCCCGACTCCAGCTCGAACGAGATCCATTTTGCCTGCTTCGCATCCGGCACGATGATGCGCGGATCAGCCTTCAGCGCTTTGTCGAGGCCGGAATTCCTTGGGAAGAGCTTGAAGCTAACCGAGTAGGGTGTGTCCATGGCGCGCGTTCGCGGTAAGACGCCAAAGATGTCATTGCCTCGGTACACCGCGGTCATGCCGAACATCGGTCGTGAAGTCACGTTTGGCCAGTCGAGCACCTCACGCAGGAGGAAATCAGACCATTGCAGCATTTCCTCCGCAATCCGCGGCAACTTAGGCCGGGGCCGACTCTGCATTTTCGCGCGTTGCTTCATGCCGCAGTCCCGCGGCTGCGAGCGCGCAGCCGCATACAGACTATTATGCCCGCAGTCGGAGTCGGCCCGTGTGCGGATTTTGCGTCGATTGTGGAATGGAAAGGGCGAGTGGGAGCGCGGTTGCTTTGGGTTCGTGTCTTTGACCTTGTTATGCGGCTTGGGCGGAAGCTGCCACCTCGTAGCGGCCTTGCCGCGTGCATGCTACCTCTGTCGGAGAAGTCAGGCGGGTCCATGACATCCTCCATCGGGTGGCCCGTGCCGAATACGAGTCAGTGTCCACGCCCGCGTTGGTTCGATGTCCGCATGTGCGGCCGCCTGCTGGATACCTGCATGCTCGACGTCCTTTCCTTAGAAGTTCCAGGATGCGATCGCTGTGGTCATTGGCGACCGGGAGCGGGCAGGCCTCGGGCACTGCGATTTTCACGATGAGAAATAGCGGGAAGAGCCTGACACTACTACCCCACAGCGCTGGGCGGGCTTTGCAGGGGATTACTTGCAGCCGGAAGAGACTACAGCGCCATGGCTGCACTATCTGTCAAGCACGCTCCTGAACGGGATTTATGCCGGCTGGCGTTGGTGCATGGATCGAAAAAGCCAACATCGTGCGGCGCGAGCTTGGATCGCCGACAACATATGTGCCCGTGCCCGACGCGAAACTGCAGGTCGGGCCGGGACCTCGCCGCGTCCAAAGGAGCCTACCTATCCGTCCTTGAAGGATACTTCAGGATCGAAAATCAGAATCGCCGATTTGGGCGAGACTTCTGAAACGGGTTCCCGAGCCTCGGTAAGATATCCTAGAATTTGTACTTCAAACCGAACTGCAGCTCGCGATTGGGCAAGTTGGTGTTGGTGATTTTTCCGAAATCACCGTCGCCGAGGAATCGGTCCGGATTCGCGAACTGCGGTGTGTTAAACGCATTGAAAAACTCCGCCCGAAACTGCAGCGAATGATTTTCGCGGTAGGGCATCTTGAAAGTCTTGCCCAGGGATAGGTCGAATTCGTGTTTTCCGGGACCCACGACCGGATTGCGCGGTGAATCGCCGTACACGAGTATGCTGGGTTTGAAAGCGTTGGTGTTAAACCAATGGTCCGGACTACGATTGGCAGCGCTGATCTTTTGCCCGGTCAGACTTGGGCGTTCATATATACCGTCGTTGTTCTGGGTGTCTGAGCTTTCCTGGATGTCAAACGGGTTTCCACTGGCTAAGGTAACGATGCCCTGGAACGACCAGCCGGACGCGAGTGTACCCGCTGGCCCCTTCCAACTCTTAGCGAAAGGAATATCCCAGACGTAACCAACCACCAACACATGGCGTTGGTCAAACAGGCTGCTGGCGCGCTCGGCCTTGATGTTTCTGGGGTTTTGGCACTGGCAACCGCCGTCGTTCGTGGTATTGGCGGAATCATCGATGAGGTGTGAATAGGTGTAAGCGGTGGTCAGGTTGAGCTGTTTCGACAGGCGATGTTCGAAACGAGCCTGCAATGAGTGGTAGATCGTGTTCGATCCATAACTCTGCATGCGAATGCGAGACAACGTCGGATACGGACGGCGCGACTGAATGTCGCCAGGGCCAGGATCGGGCTGATTCCAGTTGTATCTGAAGCTGGTGTCTACATGAGTGCCCTTGCTGCCCACGTAGCCCACTTCCACTACGTCGTTCTTCCCAAATTGCCGCGCCGCTTGGAGATTCCAATTTTGCACGTAGGTGTCTGGATGCTTGCCGTCGGATGGCAGTGTCACCGCATTGGGCGGGCTCGCCAGATTGGCTGACGGTGGCATGGGATTCTCAATCGTCGTAAGATTTCCCACCCCTGACTGGTTCAGTATGGTTACGCTTCCCGCCGTCGGAGGGTTGAGCTGCAGTATGTTGATGTGGTCGAATTGTCCACCGAAGTAGAAGACGCCGTAACCGCCGCGAACGACCATATTCGGCGTTAGGGAATACGCGAAACCTAGCCGAGGACTGAAATCGCGGTGGCTGAGGGTCCAGATGGGATCAGTGACCGGAATAAATGCAGGCGCTGCGGGGTTGGTGATGAAGTCCAGAGTGTAAATCGAATGGTTAATGTCGTGCGGCGGGTTGAAGAGGTCATAGCGAAGGCCGAGATTCAAAGTCAGCTTGGGCGTCACTTTCCAATCGTCCTGACCGTAAAAGGCAAAGCGCCACTGCCGCGCCGCAGTGATAGGCACTCCCTCAGGCGTCAACACCGTTCTCGGAATCCCGAGCATGTAGTCTGCCGCCGCGTCGCCGCTTAAGTCTCCGGTAAAGCTGAGGTCGCCGAACGGCGTGTTGTTTGTTGTAGCATCGTCCAGTAGCCTGCGAACATCGCCGCCTACTTTGAACGTGTGTTTTCCCTTGATGAAGGAAACATTGTCCACAAACTGGTAGGTGCGGCTGTTGTCCAAGTTGGATGCCGAAAAATCGTCGCCCATTCCGATGTAGCCGGAGATCCCCAGGAGCGGGAAGCCCTCTTCATCTACCCTTAGCGGCCGTCCGTTCGGTCCGTTTACCTTCATACCCGTAATTCCGAGCGACTCAATGAACCCGGCGGTCCTATGGGTCCCGAGTTGCGCGACATTCTCTAAGTCGAAGCCGGCGCGAAATTCGTTCATGAAGGAGGGGCTGAAAGTGTGGATATACTGCGCCTGGAAGTTGTGTATCGGGTAAGTGCCAGTGAACTTGAAATTAGGGTTGATCTCCGTCAGGGGAAAGTTGCGGTGAGCGTAGATGTAATGAGCGAACAGTTGATCCTTGGTGCTGAAATAGTGGTCCACGCGGATAATGCCCTGATGAACCGTCAGGTCGCCCCGCGAGGAGCCCGCGTAATTCGTGCTATTCGGCGTAGTGGCTCCCGGAATGTTGGGTAGGGGCATGTATTGGTTGACAATGTTCTGTGCGACCGTGTCGATTTGACCCGGAAGAATAATATTTCCCGGAATGGGAGCTCCGGTTTTCGGATCGATGAGCTGCACGGCTGGAAGGAGATAGGAAAAATCGCCGTTCCGCTGCCCTTGTGTCAGCACGATACCCTGGCTGGGGGAGTCGGCGATGGAACGAATCCCTTCATAGCTGGCGAAGAAAAAGGTCTTGTTTTTCCAGACCGGACCGCCCAGGGTCCCGCCAAACTGATTCTGGCGCAGCTCGTTCTTGGGCTGCGGTGCCGGCAGGAAATAATTCCGGGCATCGAGAGCTTCATTGCGGAAGAATTCGAAGATATTGCCATGGAACTGCTTGGTTCCGGACTTGATCTGAATGTTGATGTTCGTGCCGGCGTTTCCGCCATATTCGGCGGAATAATTGCCGGTCTGAACTTTGAACTCTTCGATGGCATCGAGCGATGGATAGACGTTCACATAGTTATGGCGATTATTCACCATCGTGATGCCATCCACGTTTACCTGGCCCCAGATTAAGCGCCCCCCGTTTCCACCAATCTCCGATCCGTCCGTGCTGGAGGAATGCAGGTCCGGGTTGTAGACGATAACGCCCGGGGTGAGTACCGCCAGATCATCAAAGCGGCGGCCGTTGATCGGCAGACTCTCAACCCGCTCCTGGTCGACCACTCCAGCGATGGTGGCGTTCTCCGTTTGCAGGAGAGGAACTCCGGTGCTTACTTCCATGGTTTCCTCAACGGTGCCGACCAATAGTGAGAAATCGATGCGAGCCTGTTGACCCAGCTGGATCACAACTCCGGTCCTTCGTTCTCGGCGGAACCCGGCGGGACCCGTTTCCACGACGTATTCGCCGGGAACCAGATAACGCGCCTCGTAGGTTCCTTCCTGTGAGGTCACCGATACACGGGACAACCCTGTCGTAGGTTGCAGAATTGTCACTGTCGCCCCGGACACTGGAGCGCCAGCTGGGTCCAGGACTGTTCCCAGGATTGCGGTGTCGATGGTCTGAGCCCGCGCGGCTAAGACATAGGCAACCGCGAACGCGACTAAAAAAAACAAGTGACGCATATGGATCTCCCTCGAGCACGTTTGGCGAATCTCGCTTGGTCCTTAGCCTCCCGCACCGATGGCAAGTCTTTAATTTTCATTACATGAGAATGGAGATGCGTTATGAAAAGTCCCAGATATTCGGTGCTTCTATATACCGAGGATTGAAGAGGTGTCAATGCTTTTTTGGCTTTCTGCACTGAAAATAGGAAACCGATTAAGATCCTGTACGAGAAGTGTGACGACGCACCTCAAGCGCGCGGCCATCCTGCTTTCCGTCTCTCCCCTCGTTGCGGCGCCGAGTGAGTCGTGCGGCTGCTAACGCGCAAGAGCGTCCCCGCATTATGGAGACCTACAACCAGGCGCATCTGCACGCGAAGGAGACGAGGCAGGCTCAATCGGAAGCATCGGTTTTGGGGGAATCGGCACTGTTTACACCGCACCGTCGTTTGGTTAAATAGGCACTGCGTGGCTTGCAATGTACTCGTCCATGGATCGGTCGGGTCCAATGTAGTGAAATGCTTCGGAGTAGTCGAGGCCGAATTTCCGGCCGGCGGCGCGATCTCTGGCTTCAAGCGCCACTTTCGTGTACTCGTCAATGGCGGCGCTGCCGACGCCGGATAACGCTGGCACACGCAGTTTCCGTTCGACGAGAGCTGCGTTCAGGTCCTTGATCATGTGGGTCACCATGGTCCGGCATGCCCTCAGGCAAGCGAGTTTGGTTTCGAAAGTCGGGCCAATATCCACCACACGATTCACTAACTGCGGGCCTCTAGCGAAATAGTATTTCTCTGACACGCTGTGCGGCTTCAAACCCGCGGCGAAGTGTTCCGGCATGTCCAGATGGCCGCCGGACATCCAGCAGGCCGCTTCCACTGCCTGAGCAGTCACATAGTGATCCGGATTCTCCTCGTAATGCCCCCAGGGATCGTAGCTGAAGATGGTGTCGACTTTCAGCAGCCGAAACAGAAAAATCAGCCTGGCGCGTATTTCCGTGCGTGTCAGGTCGTCCATGCGATGGTTGCGATAGCCGAGGTCGAACATCTGCTTCAGCCCGGACACCTGCAAGAACGCCCTGGCATCACGCTCGTTGCCGAGCACGGTTTCACCCAGAGTGAGGTCGAAGGAGTCCTTCTCGTCGTTGCTGGTCCGGATGAAGTATCCGGTATAGCCCTCCTGCAGGAGTTTGGCCACGGTGCCGCTGGCAAAAAACGGCCCGTCGTCTAGGTGAGGCGTGATCAGGGCCAGTACCTTGCCTTGGTGCGGCATTCCGGACACAGCCCGCTCGATCACGATATCCGCCCCGGACGCAGTCTGGGCCTGCAGTTGCGGCGCACCCAACAAACTTGCGGCGAGAGCCCCTTTAAACAGATCACGCCGTTCCACTGAGGCGATCCCTCCATCGTCAGCGGCGGCCTAGGAGAGGACAGTCGCGACGCCTGTGCGACGATGATACGTCGAAGCTAAGCGAGGTGGCCTTAGCGATATTGGCTGCGATAGTGATACATAAGGTTCCAGCAGGCCAGAGGCGGCCCTGAGCGGGAGCGCTCTTAGCCTGGCATGACCCTGTGACTCGTATATCCAACGATTGTTGATGTGTCGTCGGTCGTCCCGAAGTAATCCAGCCCACTAAGCCGGGGCAGTCAAAGATGGTCGCGGAGTATCGGAGATCCCTTTACCGTTGACAGGCAGGCCGCCACCTGAAACAACAGTCGGTTGTCCGTCAATCCATCATGCAGAAGGTGCATCTACAATCGAATGGAGGGTGTATTAACGAAGATTACGGAACTCTTGTTGGCTGAACTTGACCGCGAGGGGGTTGGGATCCGCAAGACATTAGAACGCGTCCCAGAAGGCCGGAACGACTGGAGACCGCATGAGAGGTCGATGCCACTTGGTTATCGGCGACGATTGTTGCCACTATCCCCAGCTGGCTCGACATGGTGGTGAAGATGGACGAGTTGGACATCAATCCACCCGGAGGTGCGAAGTTCAAGCCGCAGGCGTGGAAGACGCACCGCGACCTGCTGGAGCAGTTCGAGGCCAGCCTAAAGAAGGGGCGCGAGGTCCTGCAAAAGACAACTGACGATCACCTGCTGAATACCAAGTGGCGCATGCTGGCCGGGGGCAAGCTGATGAGTGAGCAGCCACGTTATGTCGCGATCCGCGACGGGGTGCTCAACCACATGGCGCACCATCGTGGGCAGCTTACCGTATATCTGCGGTTAAATGAAGAGAAGGTCCCCGCGATCTACGGTCCATCAGCAGATGAAGGAAAAGGATGATCAACTGCAAAAGAGACACTATCCCGAAGGCTTCGGCTTAGGTCGGTGCAAAGCTATACTGCGGCCTGTCGAATGCTATTTGCACACTATCGAACAGCTATCCTGGGCAAACATGTGGGCGGCCGGAAGCATTATTACGCAATGGAGCAGAACTAAGATTTTCGCCATGTTTCTCGTTGTGCTGTGTTTACGTGTACAGTGGCGAACAAGTTCCATCCATGTGCCCTACACTGGTATTCAGAGGATAACGCCGTTCCCGACGACTTATGTAGCGAGTCGTCGCTAGCCTTGATCGGAAACGCCTCGGGGCAGAGTGTTGGGGCGAAGCAGAATCTCGTGTCGGCGCCTTCCAGCATTCCCACCACGAAGGAGACCCTGGCACGCGCAGCTGTTGTGACCGATCTTCAAATCCAAGGCTAAGGTGGAGGGCAGCAAGCTCGCGCCAAACGGACCAGAAGTGAGATGAAGGAACACCTATGGGAAAACTTCATCGAAGCTCTGGATCAGGCCGTGCGTCTTTTCTGGTTGTGGACGATTTCCTGGACGCCGACACAGCAATGTTGCTAAGCCAGCCGATCTTCCGGCATCAAGTTCAGTGGTGACGTCTGAGATGAAGGCAATGTCCGACTCGGCCTGCTCCAGGAGACTCGCAATTTTCAGGTAACTCGCCAGATCGGATTTCGCCCCCGTGGTTGTATCGAAGTAGGCATGAATATGCGGAGTTAAGTCTCCGGTTTGGGTATGCGCAAACAACAACTTCTGCGCCAGCACGCTGCCGGAGGAAAAGATGCAGATCTTCCGGCCTTGTTTGCGCCACCGCTTGAACGCTCGCGGTACATCGTCAAAGATCTGGCTCTGCAATTCTCCGTTCTTGTAGCCTTCTTCCCAGATCTTGCCCTGGAGTGACTTCAGGCCGGTTGATTTCCGGTCTCGTTCGATGAGCCACTCGACATAAGTGACCAGAGGCTCTATCTCCGCGTCCTGAGTGTCGGGTCCCAGTGTTGGTGGATCCAGTCCCCCTCGAAGGTCTACCATGTACTCCTGGTGCAGGGCGGCAATGTCTGCCAGTACCTCTGGTGATGAACGATGTTTCGCCAAGAATTGCATCGCATGCGAACGCACATAGGGGAAGAGGACGTTATAGACGAAATTCAGAGGCGTAGTTGTACCTTCGATGTCCAGCAGAACAGTACGAACCGTCTGGTTGAGGGGTGCCGCTGTCAAGACCGGATTTCAGTCGGCTGTGGCGGAAAATAAGCAGGGCCGAGGCAAACAGGCTGGTAGTTGCGGTCCACTCCGCTGTCCGTATAGTGCGGCGTCCAACCCGCGGTGTCCTGGAATAAACGAATCGCCCGGATTCTGCGGTCACCACACAAATCAAACCAGTGCCAAGTACCGCGAGGTACACGGATCAAGTCGCCTGCCTCCACTTCGATGGCTGTGAGCGGGCCGGTACGCGGATGAATGTGAAACAAACCACGGCCGTGAATAATGAAGCGCACTTCATCTTCGTCATGCCAATGCTCACGATTGAACTTTGCTAGCATGGTTTCCAAATTCGGGGTCCCGGGGTTCACGTCGATCACGTCCGCGGTGACATACCCGCTTCTGCGCTTGAGTTCTTCGATCTCGGTAGCGTAGGTCGCGAGTATCTGTTCGGGGGCTGCATCTGCTGCAGCTGGATGTGCTGGCTTCCACCGTTCGTAATCAATTCCAATACTAGCCAGGTACGCAGTAATTTCCGATGCTTCGCGTAGAGTTCGATTCTCGTCCGGTATCCTGACGATCGCCATACCACTACCTCCGATCAGAGTGAATCATCACGCTATGCTTAACTCGTCGGTGCGAGGCGAGTCCGCCCAAGCACTTCCAACAAGAACTCCAGGATTTCAAGATGCCGTTTTGCCTCAGCCAGCTTCTCGCCCCAGGTGTAGAGTCCGTGCTTTCGAAGCAGGAAGCCATGCGTCTCCGGATGGCACTCCAAGATCGTCTCAACCACTCGGGCTAGTCTCGGCATGTCTTGGTCGTTTTCAATGATCGGTAACCACTCACGATGCTGGTGTGAAGTCACACCTTTCAACCCTTTCAGCATCTCGTAGCCCTCAATTGCCAGACCGTGCTGTGAGGCATGCTGCTCAGAAAGTATTGTGCTCCAGACGGAATGGGTGTGCAATACAGCGCCAGCTTGACGTGCGTGGATGATCACCAAGTGGAGCGCTGTCTCAGCAGACGGCTGACCTGGCCCCTTGTCCACTCGTCCCGTAGCGTCCACACGCACAAATTGCTCAGGCGTCAGACCGCCCTTATCTAACCCGGTGGAGGTGATTGCCAGACAAAATGGATCGCGGCTCACGACAGCACTGAAGTTTCCGCTTGTCCCCAGCGCCCACCCTCTCGCATAGCAATTCCGCCCCAGTTCAGCTAACCTTGTCTCGATTTTGCGAGTTTCACGGGTCGCTGCTGATGTCGGCCTAGGCGCTGGCGAATGGCTCATCGTGTGGATTTTAGTTGTTTGTGTGACGCGAGGGAATGCCCGACTGGCTCAATCTTGGAGGCTCGGGTGAATCGAGCCGCCGATAAGGAGCTTTGCAGCTACCGCCTTGCCAGTGGCTAGTGATCGGCATTTGCGGGCATTATTGCCCTTGGATTTGAGAGTCCATCAATGATGTGGAGCAGAGTGCTGCTTGGAAGGAACGGGGCCACTTGCCTGTTCTCGATCCCTCTCTTCGCCACGGTCCCATTCATAATGCTCATCTGGTTACTCCGCAAAGGTGCGCCGACCGATTTGGCCCGTACCGCGGCGGTCCTGCCGAGACTCCAGAGTGCCTGCAGGATGATGGCGATCACGCAGGTTTTATTCCATACAGAACACCTACCATTTGCGGCAGTGCTCCCAAGCGCACACATGCTGCCGCAATCATCGAGACCAGAAGAGCGGCGGGAATAATGAAGCAACAGCCCGCGACCATGAGACCTAACCAACCTCTCTTCAGAAAACCTATGAACATGGCCAGTTCGGTAGACCTTGGTCGAGGGATGAGGTTGGCTGCGCCTTCCGACCAGAACACCCAGCCGATCATCAGGCGAATCCAACAGCGTTGCTGGGGTAGCACTGCTACGCAGAGTCTTGGAAACCTGCATTCCCGAGTCTACTCGGCTTCTTCCAGGCTTTTTCATTCGCCTCGCTGCTAATCTTCGTACGCTTTGCTAAGCCCGGTAAGCACCTCGGCAGTGGTCTCAAACAGCGCCTGTGCCTTAGGATCATTGATCTTTCCCACGTCTTCACGCGTGTGATCGAAGCCTGGCCCCGGACTTTCGCCCAGGATGATGCGGTCTGGCCGCTGCCGTAGAGCCGCTCTAAGCGCGTCGAATGAGATTTGCTGTTTGTGCGTTTGACACGGTAGAGGTCTGGGGTTCGCAAGTGCCCGTGCCTACGATTCTATATTTCATGCACTTGCACGGAATCACCTCGCGCAGCCGTGGATACAAGAGGGTACCAAAAGGTACCAAACGCGCGGGCGGCCCCTATTCCTGCAAAATCCGATCCAAGCCGCATTTTTCTGCTTCGCTCCGTCCCTCACGCGGCTTGCGTTCAGGTCCTGGCAACCTGTGGCAAGAGCAGACAGACCACGGCGTCTTGTGCGCCACGTTTCGTGGGCGTAACCGCCTGCGAGTAATGGTCCATGGTCATTCGGATCGAGGAATGTATTAGCAGCTCTTGCGACACCTTTAAGTTCGCACCGAGTTCGTGGAGCAGCGTCGAATACGTATGGCGGCTGGGACGCCGTCCAATACTCACTTGCAAGTGATGCTCGGGTTATCCTTCGCCAGTTCCAAGCAGGCTTTGTGCTGCTTGGCACGTCGCGCTGCGTCAGCGGGGCCGTCGTTTCTATTTTCGTTACTTCCGTTGCTGATAGTGCTGCCGGTTACGGTTGACCCCGCGACAACAGGCTGGGGCTGGTCTGTTTTCTGCGCTGACGCACTTGTCGGTTGGGCCTGAACACTCGGTGGCTGCTCCGGCTGGTCTGATGAAGCTGGTGCGGGAATTGGCGTTGGTGCCGGTTCCCGTGACGGAGCTGAAGAGCCGGATGCTGGAGCAGGATTGAGACGACCGTGGGCTTGCCAGTCGGACATGATTAATGCGCAGGCATCTTTCGCTGCATTCCCCACCGTGCGTGTGGAATTGGTGCCAATGATGTCCCCCATGCGATTGGCGACTTGCAGTTGGCTGTTGGTGCGCAGCAGCCCTCGGTTTTGCTTCGATTCGCGATTCAACATGACTGTATAGTCGGCATTCGCCTGGTTGAGCGTGACCGTCGCTCCGGAGCAGTTCTTCTGCAAGTCCTTGGTAACTTCCATTCCTTCATCGTGGGAATCTAAGGTAGATCTGGATCCCCAGGATGCCCAATGCCGTCCTCCCCCTGCCGACCCGTTCGTCGCAAGATTCTCGGAGCCTTTACCCTGAACGAAAACGCGAGGCTTGTCCTGTGCCGTAGCAGGCAGTAGGAGCGCAGAAAACAAGAGCATTGCGGCAACAGTTTTCATCATCGTTACCCTCCCTTTAGTCGAACTCTCCTACAAGTCGAGCCTCTGACGCAAATGACCAAAGTTTCTTCCGTTAACGGCCTAAATTTAAAGAGGTAGCTGCAAACCTAAGGAAGGAAAAAACGCTGAGAAACAAAATAACCTTAGCCCGAGACGAGATTCAAGGCTACCCGAGCAAGAGCGGAAGGGGTGAACATTGGGCTACGCCGTCTACGCCGTCGGTCCCGCTTGCGGTCGATTTTTCCCAGCTTTTGTTCCGAACATGGAACAGCGTACAGAAGTTGGCGGCCGTCCCTCGAACGGAACAGCATCTCCTTACTCGACTGCCCGTTGCCTGACGAAAATCTGCCGTGAACTCGCTGCGATCCGCACGAAGTCCCGCTCCGAACTCGGCTTCGGCGAATCCTCGTGAGGATCAAGCATGCAAGTCAATCCGCACCGTAAGCAGGTTGGTCCCAAATAGGCGCACTGCCGCCACATTCGCGGCGCTCGAAGGCACCTGACCGGCCAGCCAGCGCTGGCGCTCCCGCGGATCATCGTCGAATGCGCCGTACCAGAGTATCAGCACGGTGCGAAACCCCTCGCGCAGCTTCAGCCGCAACCCGCGGATGGCGGTCAATGTTGCGGACATATCCCGCCTTCGTGCCGTGCTCGGCCACGATCCAAAACTGCCTGCCAAGCCCGTCTTGCGCCCGATTCGCCTCGAGCAGCGCACACCCTGGTGGCACAAGGCCGAGAGAGAACAAAAAACCTAATCGGCGGATTCAATAGATACTCTGCGGCGTCTGCACAACCCGACGTTTCATTTTTTCGCGCTCCCGCCGACTCCCGCCACTCCCGATTGACGCGCGCCCACTCCGGGCGTAGAGTATTCCCCGTCCCGGGTAACCACGCAGGGAATAGCAGGTTCCGAGGTGCAATACCTGCAGCGCACCCGTGCTTCGGCACGTCAGCCGCTCCTCCATTGTGGTACCCGGGCTTTCCTCTTTTCGCACACGAGCTTTTTACATTCCCGCACCAAACCCCCGCAAACCCACAGCCCGTTCCGAGCCAATTCCCCTATTCAAAAGCCAAAGCTCTTCCACGCCGCCCTGCAAAATCCGCGACCCGCGTTTGACGGCCGTGCAGCAGTCTTGTTCACCGAAATCGCAGCCCCTCACCTAACCTCACACCCCACTTCTGCTGCGTATTCCATTCCTGAATCTTGCCGACCATGCCAACCGACCAACAACGGAACCCGGCCTGCCCGGAGTGCGGCTACCGGAACACCGTCAAGAAAGGCGAGCGCCGAAACCGCCAAGCAGACTCTGCAGGTTTTTCGTTGCACAGAATGCTTGCATCGCTTCACCGGCGCGCCACGCAGGGAAAAGAGCTACCTCCTCCAGATCATCCTGGAGGGCGCCCAACCTTTAACCTATCTGGGCGGCCAGTTCCCAGCTTCTGGCACATTGCGTTTCATGCCTTCATTTCCCCATCAACTCCATGAGCATCGCCGTTTCCGCCATGACTGCGGTCTTCAGCGTAGGCTCGCGGTCGGGCGCCCATAGTGGCGAATGCAGACCCGGCAACTTCGCCCCTGACTGTTGGGCGGCGGCAAACTTCCCAGGCTCGACTGCCCCCACGTAGAACATGGCCGCCGGCACGCCTGCCAACGAATAGGCGGAGAAATCCTCGAACACCATCTTGGGTGGGATCTCCACCACGTTGGCATTGCCCAACGCCTTCTCGAGTACGCCAACCTCACGCTTGGTGAGCGCAGGATCGTTGTAGAGGGCGTTAGCCGCGGGCGTCAGTTTGATCAGCGGCTCCTTGGGCGAACCGCCTGCCATGGCTTCGCCCTTCACAATGCGTTCAATCGAGGCCAGCAGGTGCTTGCGGACTTCCGGCTTGTAGGATCGAACGGTGAGCGCAAGCGTAACCTCGTCCGGGATGATGTTGTTCTTCGTGCCGCCGTTGAAAATGCCCACGGTGACCACCGCCGGATCGCGAGGGTTAATCTCCCGCGCGACGATGGTTTGCAGCGCCAAAACGGTGCGCGCGCCGATCACAATGGGATCCACAGTGTCCTGCGGCTGCGCCCCATGCCCGCCACGGCCATAAATTGTGATGTCCACAGAATCTGACGATGCCATGGTGTATCCAGGGGTAAAGCCGACCTGGCCGGCTGGAAGCGTAGGCTCATCATGAATCGCCAGTGCAAGATCCGGCTTTGGGAAACGTGTGAACAGACCATCTTTGAGCATGGCCGCTGCGCCTTCGCCGGTCTCCTCGGCCGGTTGCCCGATCAGCACTAGGGTCCCGTGCCAGTGCTGCTTGTTGGTAGCCATTAGCTCGGACGTCCCATACCAGCTCGACATGTGGATATCGTGACCGCAGGCGTGCATCACCGGCACGGTTGCGCCGGCGTCAGTCTTGGTCGTGATCTTGCTGGCGTACTGCAGACCCGTCTTTTCTTCCACCGGCAGGGCGTCCATGTCGGTGCGCAGCATCACCGTTGGCCCTTCACCGTTGTGCATGACGGCGACGATACCGGTCTTGCCCACGCCGGTCGTGACCTCGTACCCGAGTGCCTTCAGCATATTCGTCAGCTTAGCTGCGGTCTGCTCCTCGTGCATCGACAGCTCGGGATGCTGATGCAGATCAAGGTAGAGCGCATCGACCTTCGGGTAAATGGCGGCAACCTGATTGGCAGAGGGTACGGTTGCGCTGCTGGTCTGCGCGCACGCCTCCGCAGCGACCAGCAAAAATGCGAACAGCCAGACTTTGATGTGGCGATGCATGAACTCCTCCTCGAAAAGCCGGCCAGCATTCTACGGTGAATCCCCGGGGTACGACACTGCATCGGAGGGAACGCAATTGACGTGCTTCCATTGCGTGCAGAGCGTAAAAGATGAAGACGCGAATGCGGCACGCAAAACGACTACGAACTATTTGACGCAGTGCCCGCAGCGCAGCTGGATTAAATTTTTCGCTGAGAATTTCCAGCCCGTGATCGGCCCGTGTTCCCGGTATTTAGAGGGATTTGGCAGTTTCCCCGCGTTCGTGGAAGTTATTGTTAGAGGTCTGGGGGTTCGAGTCCCCACGTGCCTGCCATTCTCTCTCATGCACTTGCACGGAATCGCCTCGCGCAGCCGTGGGTACAAAATGGTATACCAAAAGGTGCCAAACGCTCCAGCGGCCCCAACTTCCGCGAAATCCGATCTCCAGCCGTGTCTTTCCGCTCGCTCCGGTCCCTCACGCGGCTTGCATTGCGGTCCCGGCAGCGTGTGGGAGGAGCAGACACACCACGCCGTCTTGCGCGGCCCGTTTCGTGGGCGCGCGTGATTGAACACGACCTTCATCCCGCTCCGCAGCTTTGCGCAGGTAGAGGGTGCCAACTGTAACTGCCCTAGCCAGGATTCTACTTGCAAAGAATATGTCCCCAACGCGGCACGATCCGTTTTTACGCGGCTGTTGCGATCCGCTTTACCGTCTCGCCCCACTGTCCGTGCGAGGTATCATCGACGGCCATTGCTTCGGGCCAGGTTAGCGACAGGTAAACGGGAGGGCCGACTAGGAAGGCGAAGCGCTCTCGGGGACTCGCATCCTTGATCTGCGCGTAGAATTGGAATGCCTCTCCGGGAGAGTGTCTAAACAGGTTGAGCAATATCAAGTCGTAGAAATTTGGCTCCCAGAGAACGCGAGCAGCAGGGAGGTCCTCAACAGCATGGACCGTGACTCCGCTATCCCGCAGAACCTCAGCCCGCACGTCGCGCGTAGCTTGGTTATGGTCAACAAGCAGAACTTTCTTGCCATCAAGAACCGGACGGCTAAAAAGGGGTGGCTGGCGATACATAGCGCACTTCCGACACGAGAGATTTCTTAGTGAACGCGATTAGGCGGATTGTGATCCCAGATGGTGCGGGAGTCAAGGAGAAATGTGAAAAGTGTGAGAAATGTCAAAGCTTTTTAGAAATGTCCCCTTTTTAGGTTTTGGTGTTCTCGTTGGGATGCGCACTGAAGCGAAGCCCTGCAGTTAGGGCGAAGCGTAAGTGCGCATCCCAACGATCGGCGCCGCTGCCGCCTGCTTGGCAGACCACGGCTTCATCTTTTGCCAGCCTTGACGCCACGGATGATCTTTCTTTGGTTTCCTGGCAACGATAGCTCTGGGATTAGGCGGAACGGGCTCAGCGGTTTTCCGGGTCGGCTCCTTCAGCTCGGTAAAAGCGATCCGCTCGCCGCGGTAGTACACCTCCATGGTTCCGTCCTCCCGCTCGCATACCAGAGCCTAGCTTTGTGTAGGCCCATAGCACATGCGGCCAGGGTTCAGTTGCAGAGCGCGGCCTTCGTGACGGATTACCCAGTCGTTGCTGATCCTGCGCTCGGTCTCTAAACGGAAAATCTCCCGCAGTTCGCGGGCGCTCGGCTTGTGTCCGTGATAGTCCTCCGGCTTGGCCGCCTCTCGGGCGAAGCGTCGGTTGTGATCTGGCAGATATCGTTTTTCTAAATCCTCGTTCGCGGCTTCGTAGCTCGCGATCTTTTTCCGCCGCAGTTTCTTGATCAGCCGATCCTGATGGACCCCGTGGACCCGCTCCACCCGCCCCTTGGCCTGTGGCGAGCTGGCGGCAAGGATGCCAATCCCAAGCTTCTGACACATCCGTCCAAACTGCGTGACCGGCACTTTCCCCCGTAACTGTTCGGCGGGTGTAGCCTTGCGTTGGTAAACGTTCTTCCAATCCGGGTACAGATCCCGTGGCACGCCATGTTTCTCAATCCATGCTTGCAGGACACCCACCGCCGCCCAGATCGTCTCTTCTTTGCCCATACGAGCCTGCGTCTGGCTCGTGGCATCATCCACCATGTCCATCAGGCAGCCGCCTGCACCACGTCCTTCCAACCAGTCATGGAGAACGCGAGCAGCAGGGAGGTCCTCAACCGCATGGACCGTGACTCCGCTATCCCGCAGAACCTCAGCCCGCACGTCGCGCGTAGCTTGGTTATGGTCAACAAGCAGAACTTTCTTGCCATCAAGAACCGGACGGCTAAAAAGGGGTGGCTGGCGATACATAGCGCACTTCCGACACGAGAGATTTCTTAGTGAACGCGAATAGGCGGATTGTGATCCCAGATGGTGCGGGAGTCAAGGAGAAATGTGAAAAGATGTCAAAGCTTTTTAGAAATGTCCACAGTCTTTTCACCTGACGGTAACTCAGCTTTAGCATCACGGCCGCATCGCCCACCTTCAAATCCCCACTTCGCACTCGCCCCATGACTTCCACCCGCTCCAGCTCACCACTGCGCATGGCTGTCCTCTTCAACAGACCTCCTCTGGCTGGAGGTCTCACTTGTGAGCGCGGGGGGGACAACCGCTGGCGGAATAATTTGAAGATCGCAGAGTACCGGCCTGGTCGCTTGAAACGGCAGTTTCATTCAGTCGAGCGAGTCTCGGGGTTCGCCTCCGGAAAATTCAAACGGTTTACGGTTCGCTGCCTTCTGCTGGTCACCGGTTCACCGTAAACCTGCCCAATGACCTCGAATCACCCAATGTGCGACTACTGCGACGCCGGTATGAAGCCTGCGTACGGATCAAAGCATCAAACCTGATTTTAGGACGGCTCAAGCGAAGTGCCGAATCGCTCACTATTCCGGTTGCCGTGGCTTCTCTTCGTGTCGGCCGTGTGGCTTTCTACGCCAGTACGTTCTTCACCGAACCCTGGAGACAAACATGTAAAAGTGGAGTTGGTTTCTGAACAAGATGCATTGGTGCCGGGTAAGGCGATCTGGCTAGGCATCCGCTTTGACTTGGAGGATGGCTGGCACACTTACTGGATCAATCCGGGGGACTCCGGGGAAGCACCGCGAATTGCGTGGCGTTTACCCGCTGGATTCGAAGCAGGTGAGATTCAGTGGCCTTATCCTGAGCGTTTAGCGGCGCCTCCGTTTGCAGACTACGGATATCAGCATCAGGCCTTGCTGATCGCCCCTATCCGGCCACCTGCGCAGCTGAAAGAGGGACAGTCCGCAAAGATTGCTGCTCTGGTGGACTATCTAATATGCCAGAACGTCTGTATCCCTGGACGAGAGCAGCTTGAGTTGTCACTGCCGGTGAAGAACCGTGCTATGAGTTCGGCTGCTCGTGACCTGTTTAACACGACGCGGTCAAGGCTTCCCCGGCCCGCGCCGCGCGATTGGAAGGTCTCGGTCATTTCGCTGGGAGACGAGTTCCTATTGGACTTAAAGGGGCAACAATTGGCCAAAGCGCCTCAATTCTTCCCACTTCAGGCGGAGCTGATCGAGAATGCTGCCCCGCAACAAACGACTCCGCTCCCGGGCGGTATTCGCCTGCATCTTAAGAAATCGACGCACCTCTTGCAGCCTATCGCACGACTAAGGGGGATCATCGTTCTTGGTCCCGAAAAGGCTTATCTACTAGATGTTCCTGTCTCACAAAAATTGGGGAGAGTGAGGAGAGCTCGCACGTAAACCAAACGGGAGGAGATTATGAAGCGGAATTTCTGGTGGGTTTTAGTCATTGCTCCGTTACTGACACCTTGGGCCCGCGCCGTCAAGGTGGGCGAATCTGCACCAGACTTTCAAGCCATCGACAGCAATGGTCTACAGCAAAAACTTTCCCAGTACCGCGGCAAGTTCGTGGTGCTGGAGTGGCACAACAATGGGTGTCCGTACACCAGGAAACACTACGAGAGTGGCAACATGCAGCAGCTGCAGAAAGAGTGGACAGGCAAAGGCGTTGTCTGGTTTACGGTGATCTCGTCTGCACCAGGCCAGCAGGGATATGTCACTGCCGAGCGGGAGAATGATTACCTCAAGCAAATGAAGGCTTCGCCCACCGCTGCGCTATTGGATCCGCAAGGGGAAGTGGGGCGACTTTACTCCGCAAAAACGACTCCCCATATGTTTGTCATTAACCCTGCCGGTGTACTGATCTACGACGGGGCAATCGACGACAAAGCTACAACTGACCAGGCAGACATAGCAAGCGCAAGGAATTACGTGTCGCAGGTGCTTCAGGAAGCGACTGCGGGAAAGCCCGTGAGCACGGCGACCACTCGTCCCTACGGCTGTTCTGTAAAGTATGCCCACAAGTAGATCCTGGCGCTTTTGTGGCGGTGATCTCTTTTCGGCAGAGTAACGATCAGGACAAAGGAGCCGATCCACAATGCCGCTGCTACGGAAACTGCGGTGCCGCGAATTCGATTGGGAAGACTTTCTGAAATCACAACCCAGGTGACGGGCGCCAGAGGCATGGCGTAGCAGGCAATTGCCGCCGCCACAAGCGCTACCCAAGTACAAGCTGCCGGCGATTCTGGTCTTGAGGCTTGGCGGCGTTTGTTTAGTCGAGTTGCTCTGAAAAAGAAATTGGAATCCGTGGCGGCATCCGAAGGGCGGAGTGTAGGGCAGATCTGCGAGGCATTCTTCGGATCGGGATTAACGACCTACCACAAAGAACGAACAAAGTACGTTGGATGGATGCCTTTATGCCTTTTGATCGGGAGGCATATCCAATCCGCTCGAAGTCATTGAGCAAATCACTTACCTGCTGTTTCTCAAGCGTCTCGACGAACTGGAAACCGCCGGGGAGACCGCAGGCTCATGGCAAACCCACAACAGAGCAAATCGGCTGACAACCTTCGCCCCCTAACTCCATCATCAATGGCAGCGCGACAGCAACGAGCTAGCAGTTGACTTCAATGATGCCGCGCGCAATAGCGGTGGTAGCAGCTTCGGTGCGGTCGGAGACGTCCAGTTTCCCAATGATCCCATTAACGTGATTTCGGACTGTGTTGCTACTTATCTCCAGCGCGCGGCCTATCTGCTTGTTCAAGGATGCTCGGCTCCTCGCAGTTGCAAAGGCTGATGGAGATCGCCTCAGTCGACTGAGGGCGATCAGTGCGACTCAGGTCAAGATTTCTTCTCAACTCATTTTGCCATCAACGCTTACCTACAACCAAGCCCGCACGGAGGCACTTTACGAAAGTATCGAGAAAAGCCCAATTGACGTACATGGGAGCAAAACGCGGGGCGCGTTTGTGGCACAGTCCGTTGGGGCATGGGTTGGCTCAAGAGAGCTAGTCATTCGAAAGGCGAGCCCTGCGCTGGCGACCACAGCATTTGTCACTAGAGTCATAAGTCGATGTTCGCCAGTTATCGCATCGGTTTCGAGCACAAGAGAGTCAACCATCGTTTCGGCGGGGAGGGCTGGTTGGGTTTCAAGTTTTTCAACCGCGTCAGCGGCTTCCTAGCGACTGACCAATAACGCTTCACTATTCGCTTGTCAATTGCGACCAGCCGCCGTAGCCGCTGGAGCCCCCGCAGGGCTAAGATAGCTCTCTGCTAGGCCTTTTCCCCACGCGCAAAAGGCGCATCAATCCTTGTGAATGTGCACCCTTTCCAAGCAATCGGAAATTGTGCATACTCTCATTCTTCTCCAGAATCGGAGGCCCCATGCTGAGCGCAGTGCGTTCGGTGTTTTTCGGCGGGGTCGTTCTGTTCCTCGCCTCTCTTCCTTTGTTCTCTGCCGGTACTCTACAGGTTGGACGCAACTCCGACCCGACCTATCAGCAACTCCGCAACCTCACTCTGGGCGAGGCTGTCACCGTCAACAATCTAGACCTTCGTCGCGACGCGGCCACCTTCCACCTGCGTTCTGGCACGGTTTGCTTCGCCAGCCCCGTCCAAGACAAAGTGACTGGCGCGGTCTTCGTTGGCGATGGCAACTTTGTCATCGCTGCGCCCTCTGCGTCCGAGAGGAGCATGCTGAAGCTGCTCACCAAGGAAGACGAGTTCAGCGAGAACTTCAGCCAGATGGTGTTGCGCTTCACCGATGCAACCTACGACGAACTCAAGAAAGCGGGCAGCGCGGCCGCCGGCGGATGCGATTCCGGCCCGCTCAAAGACAGCCAGAACGCTACGCGGCACAATCGCCAGATCAAGTACAACCTCGAAGCCCGCATCCTAGAAGACGTGCTCAGCCTCCAACCGGGCGCACTGTTCGTCGCGTTCGTCCACGGCAAACGCTATAGCGACAAGGAACTCTTCACTATTGACCCGCATAGCGCCTTGGAGGATGTCGCGTTGGAGACCTATGAAGAGAGCAAGTCGGGCCTTTGGGCTGGCTTCCCGCTCTCAGAGCGCAGCAAGAACGCCGTGCACCGGAATCGCTTTTACATCGAGCACCAGCAGCTGGACGCCACCATCGAGAAAAGCGGCAACTTAATCGGCAAGGCCTCAACTACCCTTGTGTCACAGAACGACGGTTTGCGCATCGTGCCGCTGGAGCTGTTTCGTACCCTGCGTGTGGACAGCGTAACCGGGGATGGCGGAGTGCCCCTATCGTTCATACAGGAAGACAAAAACGACGACGCTGATTTTTCTGTCATCCTACCCAAGGCCTTGGCGGCGGGCGAAAAATACACCGTAACTACCACCTATAGCGGCAAAGAAGCGGTCTCCAATGAAGGTGGTGGTAACTACTTCCCCATCGCTCGCAGCAGCTGGTATCCCAACAACCCCACCGGTGGATTGGGCCAGTACACCACTTACGACATGACCTTCCGTATTCCCAAGGGGATGAAGATCGCGGCTACCGGCGACTTGGTCAGCGAAAGCAACGATGGCGGACAGAATGTAACGGTCTGGAAGAGCCGCCCCCAGACCGTGGCGGGATTCAGCTTCGGCAGGTTCAAAATAGAAGAGGCGAAGCTGACGAAACCGGAATACCTGGTGCAGTCGTTCGCCAACCAGGAACCCCCGGACTGGGTCCAGAGCCTGCAACAGTCCGTCAGTGGTGATAATGTTCCGGTTTTGGGAGCGTCCCGTATATCGGGAGTTGCCTTGGGCACGATGGGGACCACCTCGCTGAACAAAAAAGCCTTGGCCGAGGGACAGATTGCGGTCCAGCTCTACACCGACTACTTCGGGCCGTCTTCGTACAAGCGGCTCGCCCTCACCCAGCAGACAGCGTGCAACTTCGGCCAGTCCTGGCCGCAGCTGGTTTGGATTCCGATCTGCTATTTCTTCGACACCACCGTGCGCCATCAACTGGGCATTGAGTGGGGCAACAGAGGGTATTGGAAAGTCGTGACTCCCCACGAGGTCGCTCATCAGTGGTGGGGACATAGCGTCGGCTTCGGCTCCTATCGCGACCAGTGGATGAGCGAAGGCTTTTCTGACTTCTCGGCCGCCCTCTACCTCCAGACGGTTTATTCCAAGGAACCAAACCGCTACCTTGAATTCTGGAAGGATGAACGCGAGCTTCTGACCGAACGCAACAAGGAAGGCTACCGTGCCATTGACGCCGGCCCCCTCACTCTCGGCTATCGACTCAGCAACACGCGCACGGGATACGACATCACGCGTCGGCTAATTTATCCCAAAGGCGCGTACGTCCTGCACATGGTCCGGATGATGATGTGGGACCGCAAGAATGGCGATCAACTGTTCCGTGACACGATGCAGGATTTCGTCAAGACCTATTCCAACAAGCCCGCTACCACCGAAGACTTCAAGGCCATGATCGAAAAACACATGACCCCGGAGATGGATCTCCAGGGCAACCATCGCATGGACTGGTTCTTCAATGAGTATGTCTACGGCACCGCCCTGCCCGGCTACAAGCTAGACTATTCATTCGACAAGGACCCAAGTGGAGACGTGCTGTTTTCATTGAAGGTCACGCAATCCGGAGTGGATGACAACTTCCGTATGCTTGTCCCCGTTTACCTGGAACTTGCGGATGGCCGCACGGTCAATTTCGGCCGGGCGCGCTTGTCCGGGAATACTTCGGTCGAGCAGAAGGTCGCGATTCGCGGATTGAAAACTGCACCGAAGCGTGCGTTGCTGAACTACAACTACGACGTCCTGGCCTCAAACTGAAGGACAAAACAGACACACGCCTGCAGGGCTCGTAGCTGGTGAAAACCTCGTAGGTTACGCTCGCGACCCGCTCAAAACAAGGCGCATCTACGAGCGGTTTCTGCTGCCAATTGGCGAACTGTCCCATCCAAGGGTCGAATGCCTTCAACGACGCCGGATCGGTGATCTCAACCGGTTGGTTGAGCCCGCCGCCTGAGATCAGGATCAGGTCCGGAGAATCCTTGCTGTAGGCGAGAGGTACTCCAGCTACAAGCACGAGCAAAGCGAATACGCAGCGAGTTGCCATACGACCCTCCCGTCCTATTACACAAAGAAAGACGCATTTCGCGTTCAACTGTTAACCAGTGTCCCACAAATATTGGAGCTAGACTTACAATTGGATTGTTGACGAAGGCATGCAGAGTTTTCTCAGGTACGCCGCTCTCCAGCACATGCATCATCTATTATTGGAGGACATCAATGTCCGGCATAGCCCCGGATCGTCGATCGGCTCTCGAGGTTGATCGTACCGGGCCGGTCCTATACTTTTAGCCTGGAGTGCTGAGTTGGATATTCATCTGATAGACGGCACTTACGAGTTGTTCCGCCACTACTACGCGTTGCCCTCCTCACGCGACAAGGACGGACGTGAGGTCGCGGCCGTTAGAGGCGTCCTTGCCTCGGTGCTTGGGATGATCAAAGAGGGCGCTACACACATCGCGGTCGCGACCGATCACGTTATCGAGTCGTTCCGCAACGAATTGTGGTCTGGCTATAAGACCGGCGACGATGTTGAACCCGACCTATTGGCACAGTTCCCGCTGCTCGAAGAGGTCCTCTCCGCTGCGGGTGTTCCCCTGTGGCCGATGGTCGAATTCGAAGCCGACGATGCCCTCGCGGCCGCGGCGCTAGCGGCGGCCGCAGATAAGCGTGTTGGGCGCGTGATCATCTGCAGCCCTGACAAGGATCTTGCCCAGTGTGTGTGCGGCTCCCGCATCGTCCAATTGAATCGGAGGATGCGCGTGACTCTGGACGAATCCGCCATAGTGCAGAAATTTGGGGTCTCACCAGTATCGATACCGGACTATCTTGCGCTGGTAGGCGACGCGGCGGACGGCTATCCGGGCCTGTCTGGGTGGGGTGCGAAATCTTCGGCTGCCGTGCTGGCCAAGTTTCTCCATCTTGAATCTATCCCTAAAGACTGCGGGGAATGGCACGTGAACGCCGCCAATGCGAGAGCTCTGGCAGACACACTTTGCCGCGAGTGGGATAGCGCCGTGCTCTATCGAAGACTCGCCACGCTTCGGACCGACATCAGTCTTTTCGAGGATGTGGACCAACTGAGATGGAGCGGCCCTACACCCGCTTTTGACGAGCTGGCTGCCCGATTGGATGGGGCACGTACTGAGAGCCGGCGACGAATAGCACGGCGCTCGGTGAACACGCCCTTTATTCGACCCGCGGCACAACCTTAGCAAGTCATGCACGCAAGTGGAAATGAAGTCGTGAATCCCATAGAGGGGGGCTGCGGCGGCCACGCGCGATTGAGGCTCGTTGTGCGCTCCCACATAGGTGACCGCCAGCAGATTCGCCAATCAGGCAGCGTTTCGCTATGTGAGGGTGAATGCGGCGAAATACAACGTGGACGTCCGCCGCATCGCATGTACTCCACATCTTTGAAGTTGCCGGCAGCCCTACGTAAGCCAAGCCAAAGAAAAACCAGAATGCTGGCGGCAACACGAACCCAACTCGTTCCGATCGTAAGTGAAAGGGTGATGCGCCGTTTGCGACAGCATCGGAATCTAGATGACGAATTTATCTCGTGCAATGGCCTACCAGCTTCTGTGATAGTACTCGGCTCATGTATAGGCGGAAGAAGTCTTCTTCCTTCGCGTCCAGGCAGACATCTGCATTGAGCACACCCGCGGTACGACGGGTGTAGCCCTTGTCATCGATTTCCAGGTGCATCGGCTTGGTAGGACATATCTGCGGTGCGGTTGCATAAGTCACCGCAACCGGGTCAAAGAGTGTAGGCGTCTGCTGGCCCCATTGGTGATACAACAATGTCAACGCGTCGGTTAAAGGAGTGCTGTCGCGGAATATGAGTTCTCGTTTGACTTCGTCGAGTTTCATTTGCGTTGAGTCGAGCGGCATTACGAACAGTGGAACTCCGGCGGTGAACAGGCGCCGGGCTGAAGAAATGTCGGATGCAATGTTGTACTCGGGATCCGGTCCGTGATTGGGCGCATAACCCAAATCGTTGTAGCCGCGATAGATAGATCCTCCCATGATTACGACTCGCTTCAGTCTTCGAAACATCTCCGGGTCGCGCTGAATCAGGTCGCCAATATTTTTTAAGGGTGCGATTGCGATCAGCGTGATCTCACCCGGGTATTTCCGAATTTGATCAAGAATGAAGTCCACCGCGGGGCCATACTGCCGGACTGGTTTCCAAAACGCCCGAGCCCAGGGGGCGTGATCCAGAACAGGCTTGCTTTCGGTCGCAACGCCAGCCGCGATCGGAATGTCGTCACGGCCGGTTTCACACAACATCCGCTCCACCACCCGGCCGCGCAGCTGCGTATCGCCCCAGGCAGTCGTGACTCCGAGAATCTGAAACTCCGGGCTGGACAGAGCCAGAGCAAGCGCGAACGCGTCATCAATATCGTCGCCAATATCGGTATCGATGATGATCTTCTGGCGCGCGGTCTCGGGCCCTGCTTGGGCGAATCCCCAAGAGGGTAATAGCAATGCCAATAAAATAGCTAGAAGCCATCCCGTAGGTAGTCGCCCCATGTTACCCTCCAACCTCAAAACGCCTGCGCACGTGCTAAGTGTCAGTTGATAGTTGTTGATTCCGGCCGATCACGAACCAGACACAAGTACAGGCGACTGCAACCGCGGCGCCGCTACCAAGTGCAGGCAACCACCCGAAACGTTGGACGATCATAGGCGTAAGGGAGGTCGAAACAATTCCACCCAGGATGCCTGCCGTGCTCATGATTCCAGAAGCGGCGCCTGCATTTTCTCCCGAAAGGTGGACGGCCGTTGGCCAGAACGCTGGCTCGGCAAAATAGAGTGCGCCGACACTTAAGCAAAGGGTTGCCACGGCACCCGCTCGACTGTCCAGCTTGGCTGCCGCGAAAAGCAGAACAGCAGACAACCCGTATCCCAGCATGATCACTGCTCGCGCACCGGCGATTCGTCCACGAAGTGCGGTGATGCGGTCGCAGACAAGTCCACCGAAAGGCGTGCAGGCTAGTGCCGTCAACCAGGGCAGGCCGCCAGCCAGACCTCCGCTCAAAATACTGAATCCACGTACCTCGACCAGATAAATGTATAGCCAAAACACGAAGACGAATAGTACGTAACCCTCGCAGATGTAACTCAGAGAAAGAATCAGAATGTTTCGATCCTTGAGCAGACTGCGCAAGGATGAAGAGTCTGTGAGCGGGGCTTGCGTTGTCGTCGCGCGATAGCGAGTGATCAGCTCCAATTCTCGAGCACTTACCCGTTTGTGTTCTTCCGGCGTGTCGATTGCAGCCAAGTACCACAATACGGCAATGGCAAAGGCGAGTCCAGACGTGATGGAAAATGCCGCTCGCCAGCCAAAACGCAACATCAACCAGGAAACCAGCGGCACAGTTGCTGCGGCCGCGGACGAACTGCCAACCATCATGAATGCGTTGCCAATGGCCCATTCCCGCGGCGGCGACCATTGGCGTATCGCCCGGCTGCCCACCCGGAAAGTTGCCGCCTCGGACGCACCCAGCAAAAACCGAAGCACCCCCAAAGATATGAGAAGGGCGGCCGTACCGACTCCGAACATTTTTGGCACCACTCCAGTGAGCAGGGTCGTGCATCCCCACACCAACGCCGCCAGGGATAGGGTGATCCTCGCGCCGATCGCGTCACCCAGCCTGCCGGCGGGTACTTGAAACAGCGCGTATCCCACCAAAAACTACTAAAGATCTGCCCCATCTGGCTCTTCGTCAGACCGAAATCGGGCATCATCAGCTCAGGGGCGACGGACACGTTCATCCTTTGCACGTAGCTGACGAAAGCAAATGCGCCGACCATAGCCGCGATCAGCCAGCGAAAGGAACTGTTCCGCCGGGAGGTACTGTGCATATTGGCCCAGATCATACATCTTGCTGCCACACCACTGACCCGCGCCCATCTAGGAGACGCTTGCCGAAGGCCGGCAGGGCTTCTCAGGCCAGAACACTTTTATCATCGAGGCTAATGGGGTCGTTATCGAGCAAAACGCGGTTGGCTTTCAGAACACGTCGGTTCCTGGTGGACTTAATCGTCTTCGGCAAAGGGTACAGGTACCTGCATCGTCTGCTGCATTTGTGCCGAGCCTGCGACGCCATTCCATGCCCGAAAGCTGTTCGGTTACGTTATGATGCCGTTTCGCGTTTATCTCAGATTCTTAGAGGTTAAGGATGGTCGTACGAGAAAAACCTACCTGTTTGTGTCTGTTGCTTTTGTTCAGTTGCGCTGCATGGTCGCAGCCGGGCAGTGCGGTAATTCCGAACACGACCAGCGCGATCAACTCTTCGCAACCGCTGTCGCAGCGCATCGTGGCCTACGACATCGATGCCAAATACGACCCCAAGACGCACTCGCTGGACGCGACTGAGACACTTACCTATCACAATCTGACCGGGCAGCCGCTCGACCGCTTTCCATTCCATCTTTATCTGAATGGCTTCCAGCCGAACGCTACGTGGATACGTGAAAGCAAGCGGGACGGCACGCGCGACGTAAAGTTCGATAAATGGGAAAGCAAGTACTACGGCGCCGACGACATCAAGAAATTCGAAGTCGTCGGGATGGGGGATTTCACCTCGCAACTGGAATTCATTCAGCCGGATGACGACAACAAAGACGATCACACCGTGGTCCAGGTGCGCCTTCCCAAACCGGTCCCGCCGAACGCGTACGTGCGGTTCAAGATCAATTTCCACGACCAGTTTCCTGAAACGCTGGAGCGCACGGGGTGGAAGAGCGATTTCGTTCTCGGAGGGCAGTGGTTTCCGAAGGTTGGCGTCTGGTGGCAGGGTGCTTGGAATTGCCGCCAGTTCCACGGGATGACGGAGTTCTTCGCGGACTTCGGTGTCTATGACGTCAAGCTGACACTACCGCAATATGAGGTAGTTGGCGCCAGCGGCATCTTGGTCAGTAGCGTGAACCATTCCGATGGAACGAAGACGGTTACCTACCATGGCGATGACATCCACGATTTCGCCTGGACTGCCAGTCCCCATTACAAGATTTTGGATGATACGTTCCAGGGAAGCATGGGTCCGGTTAACTTGCACATCATGATGCAACCGGCGCATTGGAACCAGTCTGGACGTCATGCGCGGATTCTCAAGGAGACGCTAAGCCGGTTTGAGGCATGGTACGGTCCCTATCCTTATAAAACGCTCACGCTGGTGGACCCCGAACACGGTTCCGCGGCCGAAGGCATGGAATACCCCACCTTCATCACCGGCGGGACTACCTGGTGGATGCCGGAGGGATTTTACCTGCCGGAGGTGGTAGTGGAACACGAATTTGGGCACCAGTACTGGTACGGCATGGTGGCCACCAACGAATTCGAAGATGCCTGGATGGATGAGGGGATCAACAGCTACACCGAAGTGAAAGTCATGGATTCTGTTCTCGGGCAAAACACCTCGATCATGAATCTGGGTGGCATCGCGGCCGGTGAGCGGGAATTGCAGAGACTCAACTATATCGGGGTGGCTGATCTCGATCCCATGGCTCGCAAGGGGTGGCAATATGCGACCTCCGGATCTTACGGCGGGATAACTTACGGGAAGACCGCCGTCGTCCTGCTCACGCTGGAAAACATCATCGGTGAGGACACGATGCGACGGGCCATGCACACCTACTTCATACGCTATCGCTTTACCCATCCCACGAAAGAAGATTTTCTGAGAACCATGGAAGAGGTCTCGGGCAAAGACCTGCGCTGGTATTTCAGCCAGGCGGTCTACGGCACCCAAGTGCTTGATTACGAGGTACTCAAGTTCAATTCCGAGCCGGTGGACTGGTACAAAGAAAAGCACGAAAGGAAACAGGCAGAGAAGAAGCGGGAAGAGGCATACCGGTCGAACGTCTGGCTGCACCGCAAGGAAGATTTCGTTGTCCCGGTGGACGTGGAAATCAAGTTCGATAACGGCGAGAAAGTCCGCGAACACTGGGATGGACAGGATCGCTGGGTAAGGTACACCTATGAGAAGAAGGCAAAGGTGGAGTCGGTCGAGATCGATCCCGATCACAAGATACAATTCGACCGCAATAACTTCAATAACAGCCGCACCGCAAAGCCCAACCGAGCAGCGGCGCGCAAGCTGGCCAATTATTTTGGCTTCGTCAGCCAGTTTCTTGCCCAAATCCTGGCCGCATGGCTAGTGTAGGAGACACGCCAATGAAGGAGAAGGGAAACCTGATTTCCTCAGGCGCGCGTATTGCGGGGAGACACAAACGCTATATCGTGTGGTTCTTTGTTTTAAACCTAACATTGGCTGCGTTCGGGTCTTCCGGCTTTCGCGCCCACGCGCACGCGATTCTGGACAACAACGTGTACGCCGATAAGCTGCTCCACGGCTTTGATCCAGTGGTTCTGATCGAGATGTTGTCACGACCTGAAATGGGTTCCCCCAACAGCTCTACCATGCCGGCATTCTATTGTGTTTTTCTGTTTTTTCTCACGACCCTGCTGTTTATCCCGGGAGTGCTGCGGGGTTATGCCTCTGACGAACGACTGCCGCGCGACAAATTTTTCAGTACCTGCGGTGGAAATCTTTGGCGCTTTGTGCGCCTCGTGCTTTTCTTTCTGCTGATTGCTGTGCCCACCTTCGGCATCCTTTCCGGGATCCAAGGCGCGCTCGCCAAACTTGCCGGGGAAAGCTCGAGTGAGAAGCTGCCGTTTTACACGCGCTGCGCGGGATTCGTGATCATTTTTCTCATCATGACCACCATCCGAGTCTGGTTTGATCTGGCACAAGTGGACGTTGTTCTGAGAGACGAAGGGCGTGTGCGAAAATCGATTGCGATCGGCCTTCGGAACACGCGGAGCAATCTGGGACAGCTGCTGGGCAGCTACGTTCTCATTTCCACTGTTGCGGTGATTGTGCTGGCAGTGGGGATCTGGGTTTGGCATGTAGGGGTGCCTTCCAGCAGCGTGCTGGGCGCTTTCGTGATCGGTCAACTGATCCTGCTTCTGTGGCTTGCAGCGCGTTTCTGGCAGCGTGCCGTTGCCGTCGCATTCTATCGGCAGAAAATGACAGAACCAGACATGGAGGCGCAACCGGTGCCGATGCCTGCTATTGGGATGCCCTCGGTTCCCGAAGGCGGGTGACCCGTCTGCGCCGCCTGGCGAATTATTAAAATATGTTCTGCCAGTACTGGGCTTTCTTCCGCATCCTCCTCCTCTTCATGTCTGCACACTCCGCACCGATCTGTTTGGCATCGGCGCACATTGGCTCAGTTGGAGTATGACCGGCTGCGGTCAGATGTGAAAGATGGGTTCATCAGACGAATGCTACTGGATTGAGAACAGCACGTACCATTCGATGAAATAGCCTTTCGGTTCTGCCATCGGCTTGTGCTCTTTCACTTATGTAGGAACAGTAACGCCAGGCATGGCCTTCTGGTCGCCGACGTGCTCGTAATGAAACTTGGCCGTCCCGCACCCTCTTGGAGTTGCGCTAATCTGGTCAAAGAAGGTGAAGCACGCCACGCGATATCTGGAGGCGATCAGAGAGGCGGATGATGGCGACATCCAGCCGCTTCTCAACTTTGCATGGTCATGATGTAGCCGCTGCTGATTGTGGTTGTGTCCGTCTGCGGATCAGGTCACAGATCGGCGTTCCCATCCAGAACAGTAACAGCATCGGCATCAACAATAGATGGGCATCAACATTATCTGTCCTTGCTTTGGGATGGGCTTCTCCCATGACGTGGAAATCTCGTCACCACCTGCCCCGAAGGGAAGCCAAATCGCCACGAAGACGCTCCGGAGTCTCCTCGAATTCGGTTTTCCTATACTTTGAAAAATACGCGACGCGGGTGGCTCCGAAAAGCGCTTTCCATAGCGGCCGGTAAGGACGTTCATCGGAAACTTCGCACCCGGAGCTGGCTTACATCGCACGGCCGTTTGTCACGCCATGTTGTGTTGGCGAACAGCGGTTTCAGGTAGTGATAGCGACTGCTCAAGCTGTCGATCGGCGGCTTGTCGCACTTATCCTGCCCCACGAAATAGTGCTCCATGTGTAGCTTTTGCGCCGCTTGTAGTATCTGCGGCCAGGCGATGGTTCCATTGCCCACTTCCGTGAAGTGGCCGGCGGCATCGTTCAGTCGAAATCAGAACATCAGCTTCAAACTGAGCTGGATGTTACGCGGATTGTTGCGCGTGCCGTATACCTGTCCAAAATTGCCGCAATCGATGCAGTTCGCTATGTTGCTACCCCAAGTTCCAAAAAATTCACCGCCGTAGATCGGGTGATTGAAGGCATTCAGGAATTCGGCTCGAAACTGCGCGCGGAAGCGTTCCGGGCCAAAGGATTTAGCCACGGCGAGATCAACATTCTTCGTGGGAGCCTCGCGAAGTTGCGTCATGCGCTGTGGCTCATTCCCGTAGGTGAACTCAGCCGGTGCGGCAAATGCGTCGGCGCTGATCCAGTTAGACGTGGTCCGGTGTGCCGGCTTGGGGTTTCCTACGACATTCGGTAACCCCGGTCCCGGAAAGCCGAACTCACCCAGCGGGTTGGAAGAATAGAACGCCGGCAGTAAAGGCAGACCGCTGGTCAATCGGACGACCCCAGAAACTTCCCAATTCCCGAGAATCTGATTAACCACCGCTGGCGCCCCGCCTCCCCAGCGTTTGCCTCTGCCATAGGGCGGTTGATAGACGAATGCGGTGGCGAAGCCATGCGGAACATCGTGGGTACTGATGGCATAGTCCAGTTTCGTGTTGTAGGAATCGCGCCACATATTTCCGATGGTCCAGCCAAGGAAATCCTCCGATCCATTGTCGAGCGCCTTCGACCACACATAAGTGGAGATCAGGCTGAAACCATTAGAGAACTGTTTCGTATATTTGAGGCTCAGCGCATCATAGGCGGAGCTGGCACCCGGCAAGGAGCGTGTCCAGTTGAGATAAACGTATTCGGGAAAGGGCCGGAGAAGTTGGTTATAGGGTATGGTCTGGCCGCTAAGCGGGCTGTTCGGATCGGTGATCACGCCGTAGAAGGGATTGGGAACCAAGTCCCTCAATTTGCTGCCGAGTGCTAAGAGCTGAGTGGGAAGCTGGTTGGCATTGAGATTCGGGTTCCCATACATCAAGCGCCGTCCGCGCGTGCCCATGTAACCGGCTTCGACTACCGAATGCGTGCCCAGTCTGTATTGCAGATCCATGCTCCACTGCTCCGTGTAACCGACCGGATGCGAACCCTTTGGCCACATCTGATTTACCGCGTTTCCGACATAGGTCAACCCTCCCTGTGTGCTTCCAACCGGCTGCACGAGACCGTTGGGGAACGGGTTGCTGACGAGATTGGTAGGAATGTATCCTTCGCCGTCCACGGTCCCGATCCAGTTTGTGCTGGATGTAAACCCTAAGAACTGGCCCGGTGCGTCGAAGCTGATCATGGCTGAAGCCGGGGCATAAAACATACCCGCACCTAGGCGAGCCACCAGCTTATCCGTGACTCTGTACGCGATCCCCAGGCGAGGAGCGAAGTTGAGATTGTCGGGTCCCCAGGCGGAGCGATGATCTTGGTTCGCGAATTCAAATGCTCCATAAACGTTGTACCCGAGAGCCGTACTGATCGGGTTAACGGCAGTTTTATCGAAGTACGTCAATCGGTTGAAGCGCTCGGTCGCCGGCCTCTGATTCTCGTAACGCAGGCCAGCCGTGATGGTCAGGCGGTCAGTGGCGCGCCACTGATCTTGAACGTAAGCGCCGAACGTGTGCAGCCCCATCGCAGGGTCCATTTGTATGGTTGACGACCCACTGCCGGTTCCCAGCAGCATGGACGCAATCGCGTTGCCGGTGGTGAAAATGCCATCGAGCTGGACTTGACAGGGACCGCCGGCCTGATTTGGCTCGCAGGACGTGAGACTCCTGCCGAAACCAAAGGACCCAGGCGTATCCTGGCGGTTATTCATGAAAGCTATATCGTAATTGGCGCCGAACTTCAAAGTGTGTCTGCTGAATTGCCTGGTGAGATTTCCGAGCACAGTGATGTTGCTGCGAACGTAACGGTTGTAGCTCGAATAGGTGCTGCCGAGAGTGGCATACATGTCGGCATTTACCAGAGGCAAGAGAGGCGCTTGAAATAAGGCAGGCGAGAGGCCAATTGTGCTCGCATTGGCTTTACCGTAACCGATGGAAGTCTGTGCTTCGTACCAGCGTCCATAAGCGGCGTAGGAGTCGATCACCCATTTAGGATTCGGTGTGAAAGTATCGTTCAGCACAAGCTGAAAACCGTGGTCATCATTGTTCGCGGATTCGTCGGCTCCGTTGCAGAAAAAGCATGCAGGGACGTTATTCTGGCGAACGCGGTCGGACATGCGCGCAAAGATTCTGTTCTTAGCGCTCTGCTCCCAATCGATGCGCCAGTCGAACTTGTCGTTGGCCGTCGAACCGCTGCCTTGCGCGTAATAGTTGTTTATGTCGTTTGCGCCAGTGCTGGGACGGTTGGGCAGGGGATATAAATTAAGGATTTTTTGTCCCACGGAGTTGAAAAGATTGGAGGGAATAATATTGCCGGGGAAGGGATCGCGCGTGTAATAGAGGATTTTTCCGCTCGAATCGGTCACTGCTCTTGTCGAGAAGGGGTTGTAGATCACGGCGAGCGTGCCGTCGGGGCTGTAGGTATGTGAGAAATCGCCGTTGCGCTCGGCGGCAGTAGGAACTGTCATCGGTCCGCTCGAATCGGTTTCCGGTTGCCGCAGCCCTTCGTAAGCAGCAAAGACAAACAGGTGATGGCTCCTGGTGATGGGCCCGGTAAAAGTTCCGCCAAACTGATTGCGGTGGAACAGGCCCTTCGGTGTATGGTTAAAGTCATTCGACCAGGTGTTGGCATCGAGCGCGGAGTTGCGCATGTAATCGTAAACTTCACCGTGGAACGACTGGCCGCCACTTTTCGTGACCAGCGTGACCACGCCGGCCCCGGCGCGTTCGTACTGAGCATCGTATACATTCTGCACAATCTGCTGCTCCTGCACGGAATCATTCGTGGGAGCAACCAGAAGCCCGCCCCAATCCACCGCCGTCGAAGGAGCGCCATCGATGAGAATCTGCTCGTTGCCGCTTCGTCCCCCGTTGAGACCGAAGGAGCTGCCGTTTTGGTCGAAGCTGGTTGAGTTCGAAGTCATGCCGCTTTGGGCCTCGGTAGTGCCAGCCAGCGCGAACACGAAATTCAGAGGGTTGCGGTAATTATTCGGCAATGACTCGATTAGGTGCGAGTCCAAGGTGACCGTGTTGTTGGCAGACTCGGTATCGAGCAGGACCGCCTCGGCCGTCACCTGGACGCGCTCCTGTGCTCCCCCGACCAAGAGTGAGACATTTACAGTCGCGGCGGTGTTCGCACGCAAGATCATGTTGCTACGCACGTAAGATGTGAAGCCCGGTGCTTCGGCCGTAATCTGGTAAGTTCCCGGCAGCAGATTGTCGAATTTGTATAGTCCGGTGGCGTTCGAAGTGGTCTCGCGAGTGTCATGCGTATTCATGTTCAGGAGACGAAGCCTGGCTCCCTGAACTACACCGCCGATCGGATCAGTGACAACACCTGTTATCGATGCTGAGAACGTCTGCGCAAAGCCGCTTTGAACGATGGCTGCGAGAACGCAAACTGCAATACAAAACACAAGGACGCGGTTCGGGCTGAATCTCATAGGGATTCTCCTCGCGTACAGTTCTCCCGCTTATTGATCCGAGGAATGACCAAAATTCCCGTGTCTAAAGCGTTTCAGATTGTGGACTTTGGCACCAGCAACACTCATTGTCAACCTCTGTTCATGACTTCTTGTGCCCTGTTTTTTCAGGGAAATAAGCTCAGAACTCCTAACATACCCCCAAGAACAGTTACGACCTGGTACCCGAGAAGTCGCCAACCTGCGGACCAAAACCTGTCCGCTTTTCGGTGAGTGTGCAAATGGGTATGACAGCAGAGGGCCGTTTCGCCGGAAATACTCAGGCTTGGACTGAGCCTTCAAGCGTCAAGCACAGTTAGTAGCCCTGTGTTGGCTTGAGAAGCCCTGACCTTTAGGTCGGGGAGTAGTCACGAAAGCGGCGGGGGGGTTAAGAACCCCGGGGCAGCGAGTCACTCTAAAGCTCCCTGCCGAATACCTTAGAATTATCCCCGACTACGGTTTCGGTTGTTTTAACCGGCTCTCCACCCACGAGCACAATCGCCAAGGGGACAAAAGCACGCATTTGGGAGGCGGTAGAAAAGTTTCAGTATCGGCCGAACCTGTTCGCACGCTACCTGCAAGCGAAGCGACCCTTCAATATTGGAACCCTGGTACCGGAAATTGGCGATCAGTTTTCTGCCATGCTGATCAGTGGTATCCGAGTCAAAATTGGCAGAGGCAAAATTCAATTATTTTGTCGAGAGCCACGGGTTTGCGTCAGAGGAAGTTGAAAATTATCCTGACGTGCTGATGGATCGCCAGGTCGAAGTCATGATCTTGATCAAGATGCCTTTGAAGAAACCCATGCCAGTCCCCGTGGTTGCGATTTCGCTTTTTTCAGAGGACCCGAACACAACGGCGACACGGAAGCGCGGTGGGCAGCCATCCTGAGGGCTATTAGTGAAACAGGTGTGGCCGTGAGAGAGAAGCTTACGGCTACCATGGGCAATTATTGCGAGGCGAGTAAATTGTCGATGATGGAGCGGGATACCATGCTGCCATGGCATTGACGCAGCGTACCCATGACTTCACTACCATTATGGTTTTCAATAAGGGATCTGCAATTGGAGCCCTCCGCGCCCTTCAGGACCGCGGGCTTACGGTTCGGGCGACATCTCAGTCGTGGGAGTGGATGACATCCATCTTGCCGAGTTCATCTCGCCGCGGCTGACTACCATACGGCAGCCGCTCAAGGAAATGGGAGACATAGCCCCCTCGACGCATCGCAGCCTGCAAGCTAACAGCGATTACACTCAAAACGAGTGGCCGCTGGGCATGAGCACCAACAGACCAGCACGAAATAGAATCCGCGAACGCTAATTGAGTTCCCTAACCCAGATATTCCGGAAACTGATGGGCTCGCTCGGATCGCCGTGCGCCTGCAGCAGAATCGGCGCCGTGTCGTACTTCTTGTAAGAAGCTTGGCCGATATATCGCGTCTCACCCTTCAACTCGAAGTGATTCTCGACCAGCACGCCATTGAAGAAGACCGTCACATACGCTGGAGTCCTCAGGGAACCGTCGGCATTGAAGATGGGTGCTGTCCAAACCACGTCGTAGCTTTGCCACTCGCCCGGCTTGTGACTCGGGTTGACCAGCGGAATGCTTTGCTTGTAGATGCTGCCGGCCATGCCATTGACGTAGGTTTGGTTGTTGTACGAATCGAGCACCTGCAGCTCATATCCGGCATCGGGGGCGGTGGAGGCGAGAAACACGCCACTATTACCGCGTGCCTGACCGCTGCCTGTGATGTTCGCAGGAATTTTCCATTCAATGTGGAGTTGATAGTTGCGAAACGCCCGCTTGGTTTCGATGTTGCCAACGGCCTTGTTCACGGTGAGTACGCCGTCGGTAACGATCCATTTCGCCGGCGACTTGTCTTTCGCCGACACCCACTCGTCGAGATTATTGCCATCAAACAGAATGATCGCGTCGGAGGGGGGCGCCTTGCACTCGGCGCCCGGCGTAACTACTTTGGGCACCGGCTCCCATAGTTCCGTGTCTTGAGGTTTTGGCGTGGCAGGCGGCGCCGTTTGTGGTCGGGCAGTTTGAGGTGCCGCCTGCTGCTGGGCGTAAAGGGCGCCGTCAACGACAACCAGAGTCGTAAACGCCAGGATTAGGGAGATTAAACTGCGCATGTCCTCAAGAGAATACACCCAGCGGCGCGGCAAAAATTGATAACATCTGTCGAAACGGCCGGAGGTCCTGTCCAAATTATGATTACTCGCCGCAGCTTCCTTATCACCAGCGGACTGACCGCACTCGCCTCAACCCGCGTCTTCGGCGCGAACGAGACAGTCCGGCTCGGAATCATCGGGGCCGGACAGCGGATGAAAGTCCTTCTCGATGCTGCAGACAAGGTCGGCCTTTACCAGATTCTGGCCGTGAGCGACGTATATGCGCCCAACCGCGATGCAGTCAAGGAACGTTCCAATGGCCTGGCAACGACCCACTTGGACTATCGTGAAGTACTTGAGAAGGACATCGATGCGGTGATCATTGCATCTCCGGACCACTGGCACGTGCCCATGGCGCTCGACGCTCTGAAAGCGGGCAAAGACGTTTTTCTGGAAAAGCCGGTCACCCATACTATTGAAGAAGGCGCCACCCTGATTCGTGCCGTCCGTTCCGGCCAACGCATTTTACAGTGCGGTATGCAGCAGCGCAGTTGGACACACTTCCGCAATGCCGTCGATCTGATTCAGGCGGGCAGCCTGGGCCGGGTCGTACAGGTTCGAAGCTACTGGTGGCAGAACTATCAAAGAGACTGGCCAAAGAAACCGGTTGACCAGCAGGCCCTCGATTGGAAGCTTTGGCTCGGCTCCGCGCCAGATCAGCCATACAGCCAGGAGAAATTCTTTCATTGGCGTTGGTTCTGGAATTTTGGCGGCGGCGCGATGACTGACTTATTCACGCACTGGATTGATGTGGTGCACTGGGCCATGAAAACTGACCAGCCACGTCACGCACAGATGCTGGCCGACAAATATGTTTTCGATCAGTGGGATTGTCCCGACACCATCCAGGCAGCCTTTCGCTACCCCAGCTTTGATGTCGTGTATGAGGGAATGATGAGTTCCTCGATCGACGATGGCGGCCTCGAGTTCCGCGGCACTGAGGCAACGCTAAAGATCAATCGCGGCGGATTCACCGTCTACCGTGAAGACGTGCCCAGGGACCAAAATCCCATTCTCAGCGAACGCAGCTACCGCGACGGCACCATCGATCACCTGGAAAATTTCTTCAACTGCATCAAGAGTCGCAAAGAACCCAATGCACCCGTCGAAACCGGGGTTGCGGCCGCGCGCGCCGGCCACATCGGTAACTTAGCCTATCACCATGGTGGCCAGATCACCTGGCCGCCAAAGGCGTAATTGAGGTAAGGATTTAACTGCCGATCGACACCAAGGGACAGTAGGACAGTCGCACGTTGTACGGAGGGCGACATAGAAGCCACACTATTCACCCTTTTCAAGGAATTTTCGTATGTGTCGGAAACAGTCGGAAACTTAATCCGGGTATCTTAATTGTGGAAACTATGATGACTCGGCGTGAACTCTTGACCCGAACCGCGGGCTTGGCGGCAGCCACACTCGCGCAACCGTTGGTTGAGACTTTGTCCGGTGCGGCACCACTCGAGCCTGCCACGAGACGCACACCTGTGTTGGCGCGATACGAAGAGCTTCAGTTTGGCGTCTCTTATCATTTCAGCATGAACACCTTTACCGGCGACGACTACGAAACCGGTAAAGTGCCGGCCAGCACATACAATCCCACCAAGCTGGATGTGCAGCAATGGATCCGTGTGGCAAAAGAGCTTGGCGCCAGATACGCCGTTCTCACGGCCAAACACATGTCCGGGTTCTGCCTGTGGGATTCGGAAGGTTACGATTACGACGTCGCCGCAAGTGGCAATAAAACTGACGTAGTTGTGGAGTTCATGGCTGCGTGCAAAGAGTATGGGCTGGAACCCGGCTTCTACTACTGCATCCTAGATCCACATAATGAAGGCAAGTTCGACTGGGATTCGCCCGTTCCCGACGGCTATTACAAGCTCATCAAGCACCACCTCACCGAACTGCACACACGCTATCGCACGCCGTTCTATCAGCTGCTGGACATCACCTGGAAAATCTCCTCCGACCAGCGGTGGGAGCTGTACCGGCTCATAAAGTCGCTGAGCCCCGACTGCATCGTGGTGATGAACCAGGCTTTTTATCAGAGCAAGCGGAATTTGGGACGGATCTCGGAGCCCGCAAGTTGGCCGACCGACGTAATTAATGGAGAAGATACCCTGCCTGCCCCGGAGGGCCACGATCCCCACATCAAGGTGGGCGACAAAACCTACTACTTGCCGATGGAGGCGTGGATGCCAACCGGACCGCCTTACAAGCCAATGCCGCCGATGCACAGTTGGTTTTGGCGGGAGGGATTCAAGACGCAAGATCCCGAAGTTATCGCCGGCAACTATCGGGTTTGCAAGCAGCGAAAGTCGAATTTTCTGCTGAATCTATCTCCTGACACCTCAGGCAGACTGCCGGATGAGGCCGTGCAAGCGCTGCAGCAGGTTGCAAAGCTTATTCGAAAGTAACAGCCCCACTGAAAACCAGTGAATGCAGCCTGCACCGTTGAAGAGCGGTGCTCTGGGGGCCGCGTAAGCCGTGCAGGAAATAGGGCTTCAGCCCTGTGGCCGGGTTCCGCCGCTCACCTTTCCGATACATCGACCCATTTTCGGCTTCGGTGGCTCTCGAGCACGGCGTCGAGAATTTTCAGCTGGCGCAGTCCGTCGACGAACTGCGGATACTCGGGGCTGGCTCCTGATCCGATGGAAGCATAGAACCGCCGGAACACCTGCTTGAATGTGTCGTCGTAGCCTTCGCTATGCCCCCCGGGGAGATCGGCATAACTGCGCGCTGTCGGCGTAAGTAGTGACGGATCCTTCACGAAAATCGCGTTACCACTGTCACGATGGCCAACCCAAAGTTCGTCGGGCCGCTCCTGGTTCCAACGGGCCGAAGACCGTGAGCCATAGATCTCAATGCTGAGTCCGTTCTTTCGTCCAGCCGAGACCTGGCTAGCCGTCATGCAACCGCGCGTGCGGCTTCCCATTTGAAAGATCACCGCCCCGAAATCTTCGGTCTCGACGGGAGTTTCCTGATAGTCTCCCGGTCCCATCAGCTTGTTCGCGAAAGTCTCAATTGAGCCCTTCGGCTTCTTGCGTGTACGGTGGTAAGTCTGAAGATCGGCGCAAAGAGAGGTCACCCGCATTCCCGTGATGTGCTCCGCCATATCGAACCAGTGTGACCCGATGTCGGCCATACACCGCGATGGACCTGCGGCCTGCGCGTCAACACGCCAGTTCCAGTCGGTATCGTAGAGCAGCCAATCCTGGGAATAGGTACCCTGTACGACGAGAATGTCGCCCAGCTCACCCGCCTCTCGAAGGCTGCGCATCTGCTGCACCATGGGGTAGTAGCGCAGGTTGTGACACACACAGTTGCGCAGTCCCTGCCGCGCGGCGAGCGATGTGAGTTCTTCTGCTTCCTCTACCGAGGTGGTCAGGGGCTTCTCACAGAGGACATGCTTGCCGGCCTGGAGCGCGTCCTTGGCCATGGAGAAGTGCTGGGCGTTCGGCGTACACACGTGGACCGCAGCGATCGAGGCGTCGCGAAGCACGTCGCGGTAGTCTCTTCCCATTCGGGGGACTGAAAAACCCTCACCTAAGCGTCGTGCCGCCTCGTCAGTTCTGCCCACAACAGCGGCGACGTCCACGGACTCGACCCGTCGTGCCGCCTCGAGATGCACACGTCCCATAAAGCCGGTGCCGAAAATTGCTGTTCTGATCGGTTTCATCGTAAGTTCCTGTCCCGTAGCGTTACGTCCACCAGGCCGCTGCAGGCTGCTCTCGGATCACAATGCTATTCAGGAAGTTGGCAGCTTTAGTCAGACCCTCTGCCGGCGAGAGCAGGCTGTCCTCATGTTCGATGGAGAGCACGTAATCATAGCCAAACATACGCAGAGTGGAGATCAACTCGGTCCACCACTCGGCTCCGTGCCCGTAACCACAGGTGCGGAAGATCCAGGCGCGATCGCGTTCTTCCGTGTATGGCTTGGTATCGAGAACGCCGGTGCGCTGCAGGTTAACCGGATAAAGCTGCGTGTCTTTGGCGTGGACATGGAAGATGCCGCCTGCCAGTATACGCACGGCGCCAACCGGGTCGATACTTTGCCAGAAAAGATGGCTGGGATCGAAATTGCAGCCGACGTTGTCACCTGCGATCGAGCGCAGCCGGAGCATGGTCTCCGGGTTGTACACGACGAATCCGGGGTGCATCTCGACGGCGATTTTCACCCCGTGGTCCGACGCGAACTTCACATGCTCGACCCAATAGGGCGCGACCACCTCGTTCCATTGCCAGTCGAGAACCTTGCGGTAGTCAGGAGGCCAAGGGCACGTCACCCAGTTGGGAGCTGCGGCCTTTGGTGAGTCGCCAGGGCAACCGGAAAAGTCGACTACTACAGGGACGCCGAGCTTTTCCGCCAACAGGATAGTCTTGCGGCTCACTTCCCGATCTTGCTGCGCACGAGCCTTGTCGGGATGGAGAGGGTTGCCGTGACAACTCAAGGCGCTGATGCTGAAGCCATGATCGCGGAGTAGCTGTCGAAAATCGGCCAGAGACGAATCATTCTCCAGCATCGAGAGCTTGCAGTGTGGGTCGCCCACATAGTTCCCGGTGCCAAGTTCGACGGTTTGGATCTTGAGGTCGACAAGATTCTTGAGAACTGCGTCCAGCGGGAACTGCGCTAGCAGAGGCGTAAAAACTCCAACACGCATTCGAGTATCCTCTCTTTAATATTTTCTATAAACGGACGCGGCCTGGTTATGCTCACTCGGCATGAACCGGTTTTACCCTCAAAGCAGCCTCATGACCCAAAATCCACCACAACAGCGCACATAGAAGTGCCATCGCCGCTCCAGAACTGAGTGCCGTCAGCCAGCCGAAATGGTGAACCAGGCTCGGAACGTCGGGCTCGGGATGGGGCGCGGTCTGCTACGACTGCATAGGAAGTGCAGCAACAACCAATAAGAAAGTGGCCAGCGACACAGACGCGTACGTTCATCTGGTTGCGTCCGCGATTTGAACGAACAAGGTTACCGCGACCCAGCCGAAAAACAGAGTACGCCGGTGGCTAAAATTGTTAGAAGCGGAAGAAAGCGGAAGTGTAAACCAAACCGCGTTTTCCGCGTCTGGGCCTTGATCCTGCGGGCCCCCGGCAGTTAATTGTGAGACGCTGCCGCTTCGTTCGGCAGGGCAAAGGCCACGTAAACTCCTCCAGACCCGAACTTCGGGTCTTTTCCTCCCCCGGCCGCAATCACAACATATTGACGGCCGTTTACAGCATAGGTCGCAGGAGTGGCGTTCCCGGCGAACGGCAGCGTAGCTTCCCATAGCAGTTCGCCAGTGTCCTTGTCGAAGGCGCGGAATTTCCTATCGAAGTTGGTGGCACCGATAAATAAGAGGCCGCCGGCAGTGACGATCGGACCGCCATAATTCTCCGAACCGGTATTCTTGAAGCCTTGGGAGGCCAGTGCAGGATATTCGCCCAGATTGATTTTCCATTTGTATTCCCCGGTGTTGAGATCGATGGCATTGAGCGTGCCCCAAGGTGGAGCGATGGGCGGATAGCCCTCGGGAACGAGAAATCTGCGGTAACCGGTGAGACGGTATTTCATCCCGGCCGGCCGCGGCTCGGAACTGGAGAGTTCCTTGTTCTCGCCGGTGAGGAGGAAATTCACCAGCCCGTTGAGTTGGTCTTCATACAAATTAGGGAAGGCGGGCATTCTGCCCTTACCGGTCTTAATCGTCAGCGTGATGTCGGCGGGGCTGAGGCGATCGCCGATTGCGATTAACCCTGGAATCTCGGGAGGCGACCCCGCCATCGTGTTGCCGTGGCACACCGCACACTGGCTCAAGTAGACGGCACGGGCGCCGTGCTCGCCGGTGTCCTCGAAGAGCGCTGCCGTCCAGGCCATTTCATTAGAGTTGACATAAATGATGCCAGTCTCAGGATCCACGGCAGGACCGCCCCATTCCGCGCCGCCATCGAAGCCGGGAAAGACGAAGGTTTCCTTCCCCACGCTGAAAGGTACGAATTGCCCCTCATGACGCATGTTGCGGAAATGCTCGAGTGCCCACCGATGCGCCTCCGGTGTGCGATTCATCAACTGCGTTTCGTCGATCGATTGACGTGCATACGGTGCGGGCTTGGTGGGAAGGCCCTGCTCAGGCGCCGTCTGCTCGCCCGGCAGGGTGCTCGGAGGATACTTCCGATACTCAATCGGGAACAACGGCTGGCCCGTCAAACGATCGAACAGGAAAACAAAACCCTGCTTGCTGGTTTGCGCGACGGCGTCGATGGATTTGCCATCGTGTTTTACACTCAGGAGTACAGGCGCCGAAGGGAAATCGCGGTCCCACAAATCATGTCTGACGGCCTGAAAATGCCAGATGCGTTGTCCGGTCTCGGCATTGAGCGCGATCAGGCAATTTGCAAATAAATCATCCCCGATGCGGTCGCCTCCATAGAAATCGAATGCGGCCGACCCGGTCGGCACATAGACGATGCCGCGTTTCGTATCCAGAGCCATTCCCGCCCAGTTATTGGCGGCGCCGCTCGTCTTCCAAGCGTCCTTCGGCCATGTATCGTAACCAAATTCGCCAGGATGAGGAATAGTGTGAAAGGACCAGCGCAGTTTGCCGGTGCGCACATCGAACGCGCGAACGTCACCCGGAGGCGCAGGTAGCGTCTCGGGATTGCGACCGCCTACTATGATCACGTCCTGGTAAACAACCCCTGGACTGGTCAGCGCAATGGATTGCCAGCGCGGCTCGCGGCCCAGGTTCTCCTGCAAGTCGATTCGGCCGTTGTTGCCAAAGGAAGGAATTGGTGTGCCCGTCGTGGCATCCAATGCGTAAAGAAAATTCATGACGCCGACCAGAATTCTCTTCTCTCTGCTGTCCGACCAGTAAGCTAACCCGCGGTCCGGTTGCATACCCTTGATGCCGGAATCGAAACTCCATAAACGCTCGCCTGTCGCGGCGTTCAAGGCAAATATCTTCTGTGTGGGACTGATGCCGTAGAGGGTCCTGCCCACGATGAGCGGATTGGTCTGGAGACCACCCTTTTCGCCAGTGTCGAAAGTCCAGGCCACTTCCAACTGCTTCACGTTGCGTCGATTGATTTGGGCGAGCGAAGAATAATGGCTGTTATCCGGTGCCCCTCCCCAGACCGGCCAATCTTGTTCACTGACGGGCACATGCTGTCCGCGATCGTGTACGAACGACATAAGGAAGATGGCGCAAGAGAGAACTAAAAGAACTAGAAGATGGGTAATCCAGGCCCGCATGGGCACTTACTTTAACCCAGAAAAGCAGTCTTTGTCCCGAGCCTGATCTTATTCGTCACAACCGGAACAAAAGTTAACCATATCGTCGCGGTCCAGCTGACAGTTGCCGGCCTCATAGACTGATGTTCGCAACCAGCTTTCCTAAATCCGTACCACGGGCTTGGCACAACTGGCGCCAATTAACCGCAATGTAACGCGACCAATGGATCGAGGCGCATGGCCCGTCGGGCAGGGATATAGCTTGCCAATAACGCAACAACAACGAGCAGTGCGATCACGAGACCAAAGGTTGCAGGATCGGTGTTCCCAACCCCGTACAGCACGCTACTGAGTACTCGAGTACAGAGGAGCGCCGCGGCCAGGCCGACTCCAGTGCCTACCAATACCATACCCATGTTCTGCACGATGATTAAGGGAAGGATGTTGTCAGGCTTGGCGCCAAGTACCATCCGAACCCCAGTCTCTGTCGTACGCTGACTCACGGAATAAGGCGCCAAACTGTACACCCCTGCGATCGCAAGCATCAGCGCTATCAGGCCGAAGCTACTCAGTAAAACTGCGCGAAAGCGATGTTGGTTCGTTCCGAAATCCAGAATCTGCTCCATCGTCTCAACACGTCCGATGGTCTGGTTAGTTAGGGTCGAGCAAACGGATCCGCTCTCGGATCATGGCCGCAAGGCCTGAGCGGCTCAGATTTGGTACGCACGACTAATGCCTGCCATGGAACAGATTCTTGTGAGTTCAAAAGATAGATTTCGGGAGCAGGCGCTTCGCTTAACGACGATTGGCGTACATCGCCAACCACCCCGATTACTTTGGCATCGTCCGGCCCCGAACGGGCGAAGCTCAATGTACTGGCCCTCAGGAGCTCGTCTATTCAAGTACCGTCGCGCGAGGCTCTCGTTTACGATCGCCACGTGTGCTGACTCATTCGTATCCGTTTCTGAAAATAGCCTGCCTCGACGCAAAGGGATCTGCATCACACGAAAATAGTTCCGACTAACAATGCGAACATCTGCGGCTGGCCCGATCGGCAGGGTTTGGGAAGACGCGTCCAGTAATTCCGAAGTTTGTCAGCCACGGCCTTCCACCTTCCATGGGTAAGGCGATGGTGGTGCCGGCAGACTCTACTCCTGGTAAGGCTGAAGTTTGCGCAATGAGCTCCTCATAAGAATTGGCCTGTCTGAGGCTCGGAGCCGGCCAGAATTGGACGATCCACCTGAAGCGTGAGCAAATGCGTGGCATTGAATCCTGGATCGACCCGTCTGAGCAGGAATAGGCTCTTGGTTAGCAACCCTGCAGCAGCCAACGATACGACTGAGAGCACAACTTTCGAGACTACTATACTAAAACCTTGCTCGAGTGCCCGGACCGTGTCGTAGACCATCCGCTTTCAGTGTTCAATACATGTGTTCGCTCGCTGCGCACAAGCTGCCACACGGGAGCAAGTCCGAAGAGAACACCGCTAAGGAAGGTGATTCCAACAATAAATGCCAGTACCGTAGGGTCTATGCTGGCGCCTGAGAGTCTCGGGATATCCTTCGGTCCCCAAGCTTTGAGAATCCGCAGGCACGCGATACCGCAAATCACGCCACCTATTCCTCCGGCCGCCGCGAGCAGCAAGTTCTCGACAAGCAGTTGAGTGATTATCCGGCCGTGCGTCGCACCTAGTTACAACCTGATCGCTATCTCCTTCCTTCGCGCTAGAAACATCGCAAGGATCAAATTGCCCACATTTGCGCAGGCAATCAAAAGCACGACCGCAACCGATCCCATCAATATCAGGAACGTCTTACGGAATTTGCCGAGAATCGCCTCCTGCAGAAAGACGAGTCTCACTCCAATATCCTTAATTTGTATTCTCCGCTGGCTAGCTGCCTACCGATTAAGTCCATTTCGGCCATGTCAAGCGAAAAATGAAGCACACTTCTCCCTTTGGGTTGAGGGGGCTGTCAAGGGCGCCCGTTTTTTGGGCCTTCGTTTCAAGCTGCCAATCACAAGGTTTCGCGGTGCGGGGCGAAGGTACGGTTGCGCTTGCACCGGCAGTCGTGCAGGCAGCCTTACCGCGCGCGATTGTAGCAGAACAACCAGGCTTTCTGCCGGGCAGGCGACTCCTAACTCGCCGGGTTGAGTGCTCCAGGGGCACCGTTTTCCTCCCGGGACCGAAGACCAGTGCGGCACGCGGGTTCACCTTGGCTTCGATCGTGTTTGCGGAACCGCAAAGAGCCTTTCGATGGTCCTTTATGGCGGCCTGTAAATCCCTCCGTTGCCGGCGTCGACAGCACTCCTCATCAGTTGATCGGGGTCGGCGTTCTCGGGCCTGAGAGGTCTTCCAATTCCGGGGATTTTCCTCCCATTTTGTGTAAACGTTCCCAAAATCTGGAAAAAGACCCAAAAATATCGTTCTTCTGTGTGTTTTTGTCTTGACAATTGTTATGTTCTGTCCCCTAATACTCGCCGTCCTGGGTCCTCGAAACCGATAAATCTGGACCTCACGGGGTGTGTCCATTCGCTTGGGGAACGATCTGGGCACGTCTTCCAAGGCGTGACATTCCGCAAAACGTGTCGAAACGTGTCGGTTGAGCATAGCAGTCATCACGAAGGAGGCGGCATAGGCGTGTGCCCCTCTCGGTCGTTATGAATTGCTCAAGCTGGCCGCTTGTCTGGCGGCGTAGCCGGAGCGCAGTGGCTAGGAAAGAGTCAAGACTTTTAGCGCTGGAGGCGTTATGGCTGATGAAGTCGTTTTGAGAGCTGGCGGAGTCATTGATTCGCTGACGGCGAGAAGCAGCAGTCGATACGTATCGGCAGGGGGGAAGAAAAGGCTCATCGCCTTATTGAGCATCATGGCCATGGCCCTTTTGATGGGACAAGGGCCGGCGATTGCACAAACAGTCACTGGGTCCTTGAGCGGTACAGTCGTGGACTCGAGCGGGGCCGTCATTCCCGGTGCGCAAGTAGTTCTTATCGACGAGGCCACCGGCAACAGACACGTGGCCACGGCAAATGGCGGAGGCCGCTTTAGCTACACGGCGATTTTTCCAAGCACCTATGACTTAACGGTGACTGCCAGAGGCTTCTCTACGTGGCAGGCGAAAGGTATCGTGCTCCATCAAAATGAGAGCCGCGCGATTTCGGACATAACTTTGAAACCGGGCGCGGCCTCGCAGGAGATCACTGTCGAAGCCACTACGCAGACGGTGCCGGTTGACACCGGCGCCAGCAGTACGACGCTGAACAATACGATGGTGAGTCAAACTGCGATCCAGGGTCGCGATGCGGCAGAGTTGATCCGATTGATGCCCGGTATGGCCATCAACAGCGGTCTCAACAATACTGAGTGGAACAGCGCTCTAACGCAAATCAACAATGGTCCGATCGGGGCATTCTCGGCCAACGGCACCCAGCCGAACGGTTCCATGCAGCTGATTAGTAACGGCTCGGTGATCACCGATGCTGGGAACCAGGGCACGCAAATCGCCAATATCAATCAGGACATGACTCAGGAAATCACGATCCAGGACTCGGCTTTTGACGCGGAATATGCCCATGGACCGGTCACGTTTAGCGCGGTCGGCAAGCGTGGCTCGCAGACCTTCCACGGGTCGCTGTATGGTTACGCCCGCAACAGCAGCCTTGACGCGAACAATTCCTTCTTCAACGCCCAGAATCCAATCATCAGGAAACCCCTTCAACACTATTGGTACGAAGGTGGTAACCTGGGCGGCCCGGTCATCATCCCGGGCACGGATTTCAACAAGAAGCGTGACAAGGCTTTCTTCTTCGTCGGCTTTGAGCACCTGAACCAGTTGCCGGCGGGCACGCTTCACCAATATTTCGTCCCCACACCAGGAATGATGTCGGGTAACTTCACGGCCGCATCCCTTGCGCCCTACAAGAAGTTTTACGGATCAGGGGCGGTACCCTGCGCTGACAACAGTGGATTCTGGAACTACAGCCAATTTTGTCAGGGTGCCGTCCAGGCTGGTACGGTTACTCTGTACGACCAGAACGGCGTCGCCTACAATGGCTCGGCGTACCTTAGCAGTGACAACTGCATTTCCTCCAACCATAACTCTGGCTGCACCTCCCCGCCCGTTTCTGGTGCGACCGTTGATCCCAGTCTGTTCGATCCGAACGGTATTGCGCTCATGAAGCTGCTGGCCAACGCGCCGGGCCTGCAACAAATCAATCCGGGGACATCTGGTGGGTTTAACGCGCAATTCCTTGATCACACGCCCGTAAACGGCAACGAGATGAATCTCCGTGGCGACGTCAACCTCACACAAAACACGAAAGTGTTTGCGACTTTCACGCGCCAGACGGAGAAGGACATTAATAATATCGGGCTTTGGTGGTGGCAGCCCGCCTCAGTGCCTTACCCTTCGCAAACTCCCGCCAACCAGGTTAGCCGCTCCTGGAGCGTTGGTGTTACCAACGCCTTTAGTCCAACGATGGTCAACGAGGCGAGTTTCGGCTACGCCTATTTCATTAACCCGGTTGAGTTGAAGAACCCGAATGCGTCGAACCCGGCAACCTACGGTTACAACGTCACCACGCCTTACCAGCAGCCGGTCCCCCAGATTCCGGATATCGTCAGCTGGTGCTGCAATCCCGGTAGCGGGGGCAACAGTGCAAGCAAGACGCAATCGGCTGGATTCAATGCTTCTTCATTCGGGACCAATCCGAAGTGGTATGGCAACGCCGCCGGAAAAGACAGCTACACGCCTGACTTCAGCGATAATTTCACATTGGTCAAAGGCGCCCACACGATGAAATTCGGTTTCTTTTGGGCTCGTTACGCCAACGTGCAAACTGAAGGCGCTTGCTGCGGAGGCGGAACTGTCGGACAGTGGGATTTCGACCCCTGGGCAACGAGCTCAAGCAATAACATTTATGCCGACATGCTGATGGGCCACGCGCAAGGCTTCAGCATGGCGAGTCAAAACTTCACCGACAATGTCCGCTACAATGAATACTCCTTCTTCGCTCAGGACCGCTGGCAAGCGATGCGGAGATTGACATTGAGTTTCGGAGTCCGTTTCAATCGCGAGGGTCAGTGGTTCCCAGCGAACGAAAACCAGGGGATCATGGTGTGGGACCCCAACAACCCAGTTCAACCCTACAGCGCCAGCAGCACCGTGCCCCTGGCGGGTTTCGTCTGGCGTGGTATAGCTAGCAAGTACCCCCTCTCGGGCTGGGCCAGCCACAACTTCTATCCTGATCCACACGTCGGTGTTGCCTATGATCTGTTTGGAAATGGTACAACCGTGTTGCGCGGCGGTTTCGGCGTCTACCGTTTCAATGTGGCTTACAACGACGTGACCGAGAATGGCATGCTCGATGCTCCGCTGGGGTTGAAGAGCTTCAGCAGCAATTGCACATTCACTGGGCTTGCTACTCTGGCCACGTGCGGACCCGCGACGGCGGGCGCCAGGAACACCCAGAGCTATGGCGGGATGCTGCCCAATGACAACAAGGTCCCTCACACGCAGAGTTGGAACGTCATGGTCAGCCAGCGTGCCCCCTGGAAATCGATCTTCCAGGTCTCCTATAAGGGCAACCGCAGCCGCGACTTGCTGCTGAGCGCGAACGGCGGTGGCGGCATAAAAATTAACGAGATCAACTACATTCCCCCGGGGGCCCTATTCAAACCCGACCCGGTGACTGGCATCACCTACTATTGCTTGGGAACGTCAAGTCCCAACTGCGTTGCCGCTGCTCCGCCGACCAGTGCGCTCCCGGACTACAGGCCTTACAACTATAAGGATGTTTATCTGTTCCGGCACGGCAGCTACTCCAACTACAACGGCATGGTCCTGGAATGGATCAAGCAGACCGGTCCTGCTGTATTCACCCTGAATTACACCTGGAGCCACGTTCTAGGAATTCGCGACGGCAACAATGACAACGGGCAAGGCTCGGGTGCCGCGCTCGACGCCTTTAACCTGAGGAACAACTACGGCACCCTTGCCTTCAACCGCTTCCACATATTCAACGCCGACTATGTGATCAATTTGCCTAGCCCCATCCGTCAGAATCACTTCGTAGGCGGGGTGGTAAATGGATGGCAGCTTTCTGGCGTGCTTCAATATCAAACCGGCCCGCCGCTTCAGCCTTTGACTGGTACGGGGCTTAATCCCAGCTTTGGGGGACAGAGTAATCGGTCGATTCTGGGGACGGACGGCATAACCCTTCAGCCTTACCTTATCTGTGATCCGAGCGGGCACTTGGCTTCAGGTCAGTATTTCAACCCCAATTGCTTCGCGGAGCCCACGATCAGGGGCGTGAATGGTCCGCTCATTTGGCCCACCATCACGGCTCCCGCGTTCTTCGACACGGACTTGGGCATCTACAAGAACTTCAAAATTACAGAGCGCCAGGCGATACAGTTCCGCTTCACGGCGTTCAACCTCCCGAACCACCCGAACAAGCAATTCGGCCTGGGGAACGACGTCAACCTTAGCTTCGGCTGTCCGACGGGTGCTACCTGTACAGATCCGTCGCAATTTCGCAACACCAACAAGGACACAACGGGAAAGCCCAAGTACACCGTTGGCAACCGTAGCTTGGAGTTCGCTCTTAAGTACACTTTCTGAGTTGGCGTCAACAGCCAACCATGAAGCCTGGGGATGGCTTTCGCCATCCCCGGTTTCGTCGTATGGTGTCGATAGGAAACCAGCCTGATGCCCTCTCGCTTCTCCCGACCTCTTTCCCCACTCTCAGGTGTGCTGACGCGGCGTGAAGCCTTGGCAACCCTAGGTGGTGCCCTCCTGCCGCTGACTTGGCCTTGGGCCAGCATGCCTAAATCTGCCGCGCCACAGTCGCCCCGGATCAAATTCGAACTGCAATCCGTCGATTTTCGTGTCGAAACTGACGAGAGCCTGGAGACTCCCCATGCCCCCGCAGCAATGCTCGGGGGGGTTGCCGTTTTCGACTACAACAAAGACGGCCGTCCGGACATTTTTTTTACCAACGGCGCCAACATCGCCACGCTGAGGAAGGACTCGCCGAAATACTCCAATCGGTTATTCCGTAATGACGGAAACGGGAACTTCACAGATGTGACCAAGCAAGCGGGTCTGGCGGGTACGGGGTACGACAACGGTGTGGCCGTCGGCGACTATGACAACGATGGCTATCTCGACCTCTTTGTGGCGGGAGTGCATGGACGCACTCTTTACCACAACAATGGGGATGGAACCTTTACCGACGTTACTAAGAAGGCGGGGCTGGACGGGTGGAACGATCCCGAATACGGCCCTCTGTGGTCTGTGGCCGCCGCCTGGGTGGACATAAATAATGATGGCCTGCTCGACTTATTCGTGCTTAATTATCTTCAGTGGAACTACGCCAACGAGCACCTCTGCGGATTTGAAAATCGCTACGATTACTGTACCCCGAACTTCTACAAGGCTTCCCCCAGCCAGCTGTACCTAAACAAGGGCGACGGCACATTCGAAGATGTGTCGGAGGCGTGTGGCATTCGCCAACACCTGGGCAAAGGCATGGGCATAGGCGTGGCGGATTATGATCTGGACGGCCGCCAGGATCTATTCATCACCAACGACGTTTATTACAACTACTTATTCCACAATACGGGCAGCAAATTCGAGGAGGTTGCTCTGGAGAAGGGGGTTGGCCTGGTCGAGGACGGCAGCTTTGTTTCCGGAATGGGTGTCGATTTTCGGGATGTGAATAATGATGGTTACCCCGATATCGTGACCGTGGCCCTCGACCACCAAACATTTCCCATTTGGCGCAATCAAGCGGGGAAGACTTTTGATGAGATCACGGGCCTAAGCGGCATGCGCGAGCTGAGTCACTCGATGGGTGGCTTCGGGCCTGGCTTGTTCGATTTCGACAACGATGGGTGGAAGGATTTGTTCGTCTCGCGCGGCCACGTCGAGGCGCGGCCAAAACCCGGCATGGCGATCGAGCAGTACAATACTGTGTTTCGCAACCTCGGTCCGACGGGCAAATGGCAGGCGCTCACGGAGGAGGCAGGCTTGACCGCTGCCCCGCCCGCGCGGCATCGGGGCTGCGCCTTCGGCGATTTCGACGGCGACGGCAGAATTGACGTTGTCACAACAGCGCTGCTCGCCCCCGCCGAGATCTGGATGAACCGCAGCCAAGGCTCTAGGCACTGGCTGGATGTCGCCCTTAAGGGGAAGAAGAGTAACCGGGACGGAATCGGCGCGGTCGTGAAGGTCGTCACCAAGTCGGGCACTCAGTATAATCACATGACGACTAGCGTCGGATACGCCTCGTCAAGCCACGGCCCCGTGCACTTCGGACTGGGCGAGGAGAAGCATGTGGACTTGATCGAGATTCGATGGCCTTCCGGCATTGTGCAAACACTTCGCAACGTTAACGGAGACCGCGTGCTCACCGTGGAGGAATCTCAGGGCTGACGAATTGCGGAGCCACCTGGGGAGTAATGACGTGAGCCTGCTCGCGGCGCTTTTGCTCCTGGTCTCTTAACCGATCTACGATTGCCCTTTCACGGTCCCCGTCGGCTGGCCGTTTTAGTCGATAGTAAAGGGCAGCCAATTGCACGTGAGGCTGGATCCAGTCTGGGCTCTCCTGCGTCACTTTTTCGAAATCCTTCTGCGCCTCCTGCAATTTCCTCTCGGCCAGCTCTACTTCCGCCACGATGAAGAGTGCGCCGTATGCATCCGGGACGGCGTTAAGCACACGAGTCGCTTCTTGCCGGGCCGCGTCCAGCCTCCGCTGGGAATAGAGGGCACTTGCCAGACGTATCCGCGCTTGCATGTCATTGGGATCGATTTCGAGTGCCTTTTCATACTCTTTCGCGGCAGAGTTTGCGTTTCCGGCGAAATCGTCGATCATCCCAAGCACAATATGCGCCTTCGGCGACTTCGGATTGAGCCGCAGCACCGCTTCCGCATCGCGCCGGGCGTTATCGAAAAACGTGAGACCCAGGTAGACATTGGCGGCCAGTTGGTATGCGTCAGCGTTCTGCGCCTGGTCCGCTACTTTCTGGATTCGCTTGACTCCTTCCAAGTTTTCCCCCGAACGGAGCATCGCAGTGCCCAGCGCCCACTCCAGGTCCAGATTGTCGCCGTTCGATTTTTCCAGCGGCTCGAGAACCGCGAGGGCTTGGCCGATCAGGCCGAGTTGGATCTCGCATTTGCCGAGCAGCGTGCCGACCCGCAGATCAGCGGGATTTTCTTTGTGAAGTGCGGCAAAGTGCGACGCTGCTGCCGCGAAGTCGCCCTTCTTGTAATAAGCTAACGCCAAGTCCAGAACAAGCGGAGCGCTTCCAGGCGCTTCCGTGAGGGCAACGTGGTATTCCGTAATCGCCTCGTCGTAGCGTCCCAGCGAGACAAGCACAACCCCCAAGTTGGCGTGCGCCGCCACTACCTCGGGATGGATCTGGATCAATTCCTTGTATTTTTGAATCGCGAGTTCGACCTTCCCGCTCTGTTGCGCCTGATGAGCCTGGTTGAATAGTTCTTCCGGGCCGGTTTCCTGACCAGCTGCCAAGCTGGCAGACAGCAAGACGCCCACCCATACCGCAGAGAGACGCATCAAGTTAGTATAACCCTGGTCTTCGTGGCTGCCAGCTGCGAAACACCGCTAACTTTCCAATGCACCGTCCAAAGTTCGCTTCCATCGGGCGACGAATCAATGCCCCCGGGGCCCGATCCGACCGGAATGACTGTGTTCAGCCACTGCTCGCCGTTCCGCTCAATGAGGGCGATTACGTTCGAACCAACGTTACGTTAGATGTGAACAGGGATATGAATTTGGGAAGGACTGAGTACCTAAACCGACATGGCATTCTGCATAGTCGTGTCTTCGACTACCCAACAGCACTGAACTCGACCCGGGTGTTCCTTTTGGTCGATGCAGTTGCTGAACTCTGGCACGAAAAGCAGGACGCCCTCGCGCCAACCACGGTGCAGGAAAAGCCAGCCGCGATCCCTGTTCGGGCCGTGACCGGACTTGCTCCTATACTACGCTCACAACGAAATTGTGCGCGGTCGCAAATCAGTATGAGCGTGACGATGCACGAACGCTGCGACGACTGCGATTCCGCAAGAGCGTAAATACCTGAATTCCACCGCAAAAATGTACACTACGCTAGGTTTTCAGAAGCGACTTATCGATCGCCTTCAGGATGAGTTCTTGATTTTTGGTTAGAGCCACCGTGCGCGAGAGGTGGAAGCGATGTTGAGAATCGCGCAGATAAACTTTCATAAACTTTGTACATAGTGCTGAGTTCGATCAACGCCTTTTCTGCCGTGAATTCCGTGTTGCGCAAGTGATAGCGAAGCAAGGATAAGAGTAAGTACGCGAGATAGCAGAGGAAGCCGTGGGCGCGCACCCGCTCGGCCAGCCAGTGGCGCACTGGACGCAGCTGGGTAATCCCTTTGAGCCTTTGAGACTACGAAAAGCTTTCTCGATCAGTTCCTTGTCGAAGTACAGGGGGAGCATTTGTTGGGGCGGCACCTGACGGGTGCAGAAGATACAAGAGTAGCCATCGAACTGCTCAGCGGAGGTCAACTGGTCGGCGCGTAAGCGGCCCTGGGCATCGAAGAAGGGGTCGCAGTCCGGGTTTGATGGCCTTGCCTTCGGCCAGTAGTTTCTGGGTTGTTGCAGTCGAGTTTATTGCGCCAAAATAAGGGGTAGAAACTGAGTTCAACCGTTTTCACCGACGGTCCCGCTCGATGCGAGTTCTTCGCCAGCAGCGGTCGATAATTCCGCGACTCCCAACAAAGCGTCTCGGATCGCTCGATTCAGACTGGCCATCTGTGACACGAGCGGATGTGGAGGAGCATGAATAAAAATGCAACGAGAAGTTTGCTACCGGGTAGGAGATGTTTCAACGGAGAGAAGCATACCGCTAATTACTGCACATGCGATTCCAACTCCGTGAACTGGCCTTATGCTTTCGTGCAGCAAAATAGGGGCGAGCAGGACGACAAACACAGGGTACAGAGCTGAAAGAGGCTCCACGATGGAAGCCTTGCCGCCACGATGCATTGCGGCCATCAAGCTAAATAGCCCTAGACCGTTGAATACACCATTTAGCATAGCCCAGCCCAGGCTCAGCGCTGGAAAGTTCAGAATAGACTTGCTGGGCCAGAGCAGTGGCTGCAAAACCACGAAACCGGCTGCCGCCCAGAGTAAAGCCGTTTCGGCGGAGATGTACTTCATGGCTAATTTTTGAAGCACTCCAAGGACACCCCATAACAACAGCACCATGAAGCAAAGCCACAACCAGAGTGATGAGTGCATGAGGCCCCTTAAGAAGAGAGCAGGAGAATAGCGCCCGCGGCAAAAAAGATTCCAAGCACTTGGAGCTTGTTTAGTTTTTCTCGCAGGAAAGTCACCGCGAAAAGTACAGTTACAACTGGATACAGAGAGGTAACGGCTGTAACGACGGACCCATTACCGCTCGCACGATAGGCGCCATACAGAGCGATGCCGCCCAGTCCAAGGAAAAGCCCGCTTAGCAACGCATAACGGCCACCACGCCAGCTGCTACTCAGTTGAAACTTCTTAACTACAAAAAGCACTATCCCCACCAGCAAAAATCCGAATGCAGAGACAAACTGCATGGTTGCTGGTGGAATCTCCTTCGAGCCCAGTTTGGCGGTGAATGCCCATCCTGTCCAGCACAGTGACGAAGCAATCGAATACCAGAACCATCTCATTCTCAGCGTTTTCGATACCGCGGAGAGGAGCCTAATGAGCCTTTCAGGAAGGTACGCCATTCTCCATGGTCTGCTCGAACTCACAGGTGGCCGTCCGGGTGGAAGCGTCGCGAAAGAATCGGATCCTGGATAAATAGAGATGATCTGTTCGGATATGGCAGCAGATTCGATATCTAGAATCCCCTTCATTACAGGTCGTCTGTAGCCCCCGGACGTACTGGCAGAGGGTCCTCTTCCCGTCGATAAAAGTGCATCCTCAAACATTGCCGTTACTCATACTTGCAGATTTTGACGTACGATGAATCTACAATGGATCCTAGCGCAGCCAAGTGGTCGCAGAAAGTGACCACGGTCACGCTGTGACGATGACCAAAGGGGGTCAGGTCAATTGTCGAACCCGCTCGCCTTGCAAGTGGGCTCATTGCGAGGCACTCGCAGCGGACTCAGCTAACCCCAGGTTGCTGTCCACCACAACCGAGCAACGAATACTCATGTACCCATTGTCTGAAGGTTTTTTCATGAACGGACTGCTGGAATCGCAACCCGACCAGACGACCCGAGTACCAACGAGGTGAGGCCGAAAGTGAGAACAGGCCGGCACGGGGCAGAACAAAGGTCAATGTTATCTCCTGAGGAACGGCAACATTTCGGAACAGCTTAACCGCCATTCCCCCATAACCAACGTTCTTTGTGATCCCTGCTGACACTCTTCCCTCGGCCTCGATTCTGACGGGGATCGCAATGGGTACACGAGCACACTCCCCGATGCCACGAGAAAGCAGCGGCTGAGTTGCTGCAACTGCGACCTGAACACTCAAATCGCTGCTGTTTTCCAGTAAGGCGTTGATCCCCAAGTCTACGAACTGAGTAAGCTGTTTGAAACCACCAATCCCATAAATCACTGTTCGGCGTGGTAAAAACCAGGACGATCTTGTTAGCCACCCCACGGCGGCCTCGTTTAGGGGGAGCACACATGCAATAATCTCGCGGATTTCGCTGCTTTGCCCAGGCCGCAGAGGAACGGTGAGAATCGTTACATCGCACCTTTTGAACGACTCCGCAAAGCTGACAAGCAGCTTGCGGTTAACCTGGATGCCCGCGAGTGTGAGCTTTTGTGTCAGCGGTGTTTCTCTCCCGGCCATCGTCCACAGGTTGGGCGAAACCAATGGCAATTCTTGTTTCTTGGTCCCACCAGAAGCAGGTAGGACCTCTAGGAAAAATACTCGCATTACAGAAGCGCACAAGCTTACAAAGGTAAAGAGATGTTTACACCAAAGTCACTGCAATTACTTCAGTCACTTGCCCATATCACTTTCATTCGCTTACCTTCAGCGGGAATCGTAAAAACACCGAGGAATACATAGAAGCATGAGTCGAATGACCCGCCGAGCGAGCAGACTGATCGCCTGCCTAATATTCCTTTTGCTATTCCCTGCCGTCGGCTTGGGACAAAACACAGCCGAGTTGCAGGGCAGACTCGTCGATCCCACCGGGCGCCCGGTAATCAGCGCGTTCATCATTGTCACTAGCCAGGATACCGCGCTCATACGCGCCGCAACGAGCGACGACTCTGGCGAATTCAAGTTCAGCTCACTGCCAGTTGGCAGCTACAGTCTTCAAGTGAAAGCTGATGGATATGTAGATTTTCGGGCCCACGATGTCCGCGCAAATATTGGAAAGGTCGTTCGGCTCGACATTTCACTCGCTGTGAACGACAGCCACACAGCCTCCCTTCGTGGCATGGGTGCTCCGATGATCGAGACTTCGAACACCCAGCTCGGCGTGGTTATGGATGACATCTCGGTGACAGAGCTTCCCCTCAAGTCCCGCGATACGTTCGAACTGCTTCAGTTGCAGTCGGGAGTACAAAGTACGCTGGGAGCCGACCTTTTCTTCGGCAGCGACCAGCCGGGGGTGGTTTCGGTCAACGGGGGACGTGCACGCTCCAATAATTACAATGTGAACGGCGGGCACTCCGGCGACCAGTTCGTAAACGCCCCTTCAATTCAGCCTTCGCCGGACACTATCGCTGAATTTCGGGTTATCTCGCACAACTACGATGCCGACCTCGGCCGCAACTCCGGTTCCGTACTGAACGTGATTACGAAGTCCGGCAGCAATGCATTTCACGGGAGCGCCTACGAGTATTTCCGCAACACAGCACTGAATGCAAGGGGCTACTTCGACCCGGAAAAGCCTGATTTCAAGCAGAACGAGTTCGGCGGCACACTGGGTGGCCCCGTACGCCGTGACAAAACTTTCTTCTTCTCGTCCTACGAAGGTCGTAGAGTGCGGAATGGGGTCACGTCCGACTCTGTAACCGTGCCCACCATGCAGGAGCGGTCCGGGAACTTTTCCGCGGGCCAGCCCTTCACGGGTGTACTGCAAGACGCGACGGTTGCCACTGAACTGAACACCCGACCAGGATGCGCCTCCGCGGTCAACGCTCTGGGTGGAGCACCGGTAGCGGCGGGTACGCCTTATTCGGGCATGTTCCCGGGGAACATAATTCCGCCAGAATGCTTTGCTCGAACAGCGGCTGACTTGATGACCGAGTTTGTACCCTTCCCAGACGTAGGTACGCAGACATACCGTGCCGTCCCCAACGCCAAAGTCCGTCAAGACCAGATCACTGCACGTTTGGATCACAATCCCACGAGCCAGCAGCAGCTGACTTTTTATTATTACGGGACAGATGTTTTTGACGGCGAGCCCTTCGCCCGGTTCCAAGCGGTGGGGGCCAATCTACCAGGGTTCGGGGGCCGCACAAGGGAGCGCTTCCAGCAGCTCAACCTTTCACACAACTGGATGATTAGCGCTAAAACCATCAACGAGTCTCGCTTTGTTTACTATCGTGGTGGCCAAGGTCAATTCCTGTCGCCTATGCGCACGGGCTTAGTACAGAACTCTTGCAGCACTGTGCCGCTTGACCAGTGCTTCTCTGATAGCACGAACCCCCTTCTGGGCATCACTCCCGGCTATGGTCCCAAGTACGAAGGCGTGCCGTTTATATCGCTGGCTGGAGGATTCAGTGTCGGCAATAATGCAAACGGGAATTTCGCTCAGACTGGAAACGTATATCACGGGTTCGACAGTGTGAGTAAAATCGTTGGCAGTCATTCGCTGAAGTTTGGTGCTGACCTCCGCAACCAGCGATTTCACCAGACCTATTTCTTTAACATCAATGGGAACTTTCAGTTTTCAGGTGGCGGCTCCAACGATGTCGGCTTTGCAGACCTGGTACCTAACTACCTCCTGGGACTTCCGGACACCTACTCACAGGGCGCTGCGAACAGTGTAGACGCCCGCGCCACCCAGTTCGGTTTCTTCGCTCAGGATGCGTGGAAGCTGAAGCCTAACCTCACTTTGTACTATGGACTTCGCTGGGAATTGAACACGCCCCAAGCCGACGCTGGTAAGCGAATTCAAGCCTTCCGCCCTGGGCAGGCCACCGATATTTACCGTTGCGAGCTAAGTTCTTCGAATCCCTTGTTGACCACGTTCGGTTCAAGCGATTGTTCGCCCAATGGACCGGCACGATCGGTGTTCCCGCTCGGATTAGTCTTGCCCGGCGATCCCGGAGTACCGAAGGGCCTGACGAATTACTACCTTCGTTCTTTTGCCCCACGATTGGGCTTGGCTTGGTCTCCGAACTGGAGCAAAGGCTGGTTGGCTAAACTGTCCGGTGGGCCGGGCAGATCCAGCGTGCGCATGGGCTGGGGCATATTCTACGACAGCAATGAAGAGTTGATGTTGGCGTCGTTTGCCGCTCAGCCTCCGTTTGGTGGCAGCACGTTTATCAGTAACGTCTTTTTGAACACCCCATTCCTTGCACAAAACGGGACGGTCACACCCAACCCATTCAACGGGTTTGCTAACCCTGCTCCAGGGTCGGCTGTGGATTTTGCTCTGTTTCGTCCCATCTTGTTGTTTGGAGATTTCCCCCAGACATTACGAAGCCAGTATGCGGACCAGTATCACTTGACCATACAGCGTGAACTGTCACAGGATATGCTGCTGCAACTGGGGTACGTTGGTAGCCAGGGTCATCGACTGCTCGCCAGCTTAGATCAGAACTACGGCAATGCCCAGACATGCCTTGACCTGAACCAAATCTCCGGCATCTCCTGCGGGCCATTCGGCGAGGACGTAGCCTATACCATTCCCGCCGGCGCCATTCCAGCTGGTGTCACCATACACCTGCCCTATGGCTCGGTACCAAGCGTCACCGGCCCTAACCCGAATCCTATAACCCTGGTCGGACTCCGCAAATACTCGTCTCCTTTATGCCAACCCACCACTGGGCAAGGCTGCCCGCCTGATGGGGTTCCCGTGTTCAGCAGCCTATTCGCCATGGCACCGGTTGCGAACTCGTCCTATAACTCTTTTCAAGCGCAGCTCAACAAGCGGTTTTCACACGGATTACAGCTCTTGGCTTCATATACCTGGAGCAAGTCGATAGACGACGCCTCCAGCTTCGAGAACTCTGTTAACCCCACCGACCCGAATAAGTCTCGATCGCTGTCGTTGGCCGACGCGCGACATAGGTTCGTACTAAGTGGGTACTGGCGTCTTCCGGATTGGAAGGTCTCGAACTGGAGCGGGCACGTTGTGAATGGATGGGCTGTGTCGGGTATTGCCACGTTACAGTCAGGATTCCCAATTCGCATTACGTCCTCCAGCGATCGAGAATTGATGGGTAGCTTCGATTTCGAGGCGCCAGGGGAACCAAACCAAGTCGCGCCGTTCCGTCGGCTGGATCCAAGGAGATCTGGCGGCTACTACTTCGACCCGGCGTCCTTCACGGATGCTCCTCTAGGACAGATCGGCAATGCTCCCCGCGCCGTGTGCTGCGGTCCGGGCATTGCTAACTTCGATGCTGCGATTCACAAGACGATTCCAGTAAAGGAGAGTACATCTTTGGAGTTCCGGACCGAAGTCTTCAATGTGTTCAATCACACTCAATTTTTCGGCCCTAACGGCAATATCGCAGAGGGGACAACGTTCGGACAAGTACAACGAGCCAGAAGTCCGAGATTGATTCAACTCGCATTGCGGCTCACTTTCTAGCGGCAGACCGATGGGATCAAGCATGGCTAGACTGAATCACATCTTACTTTGTGTGCTACTCCTGGTTGGGAGTGCCAGCGCTGCCGATCAAGCGGACCGCAAGATTACTCGCCGCGAACAGCCGGAATATCCAGAAGTCGCACAAAAGATGAATCTCCACGGCACGGTCAGACTCAAGATCTGGATAAATTCTGCCGGGACGGTGCGCCGGTTGGAATACATTGGCGGCCACCCCTTATTGGCGGAGTCTGCTCTAAAAGCGGTGAAGGGCTGGAAGTACGAAGCTGCTGCCAAAGAATCAACGGCTACCATTGAATTGAAGTTCTGAGCTTCGCGGCTTTCGAGCTGCGTTTAGGATCTTCGGACATCTCTTCTGTATTCCGACAAAGCGTTAGCGTTGGTGATACGACATGGGGGTCGCCGTCGCTGATTATGATAATGACGGCTTCCCTGATCTCTTCGTAGCCGGTCTGCATCACGGCACGCTCTACCACAACAATGGGAACGGCACGTTTACCGATGTGACTGTGAAGTCGGGCCTGGATGCCAGTATCAATCGCCCCGACCCGCAATACGGCCCTTTTTGGGAAATCGCCGCCGTGTGGGTGGACGCAAATAATGACGGCTTGCTCGACCTGTTCGTCGTGAACTATATGCAATGGGCGTATTCGGCGAGGAGCTTATGTTCTTTTCGCGGACTCGCCGACTACTGCAGTCCCAAGCTCTACAAGGGCCAGCCGAACCAGCTCTTCCTTCAATAAGGGCAACGGCACGTTCGAGGATGTCTCCATGCAATGGGGTATATGGGATCACGTAGGGAAGGGCATGGGCGTAGGCATGGCTGACTACGATCTGGACGGCCGTCCCGACTTGTTGGTTACGAACGACGGTTCCTACAACTCGCTGTTTCACAACACAGGTAATAAGTTCGAGGAGGTTGCATTCGAGACCGGTGTCGCCCTGACCGAAGACGGCGAGTTCATTTCCGGTATGGGCATCGACTTCCGCGACTACAATAACGACGGGTTTCCCGACATCATCTTCGTCGCCCTGAACAACAAGACCTTTCCCCTATTTCAGAACACCGGGAAGGGGGATTTTCGCGAAGTTACCACGCCAAGTGGCCTGCGTGAGCCAAGCCGTTAGATGTCCGGTTTTGGCGTGGATCTGTATGACTTCGATAACGACGGGTGGGAAGACATATTTGTCTCGCGAGGGCACGTGGAGTCCATCTCCATGCCCGGCCAGCCAGTCAATCAATACAACAGTGTGTTCCGCAATCTTGGGCCCAGCGGTAAATGGGCCCCATTGACAGAAGAAGCAGGTTTCACCGCCGGTCCTGAGGCTCGGCATCGGGGCTGCGCCTTTGGCGATCTGGACGGGGATGGGCGGGTCGACGTGGTGGTCACCGCCTTGAACGCGAACGCCGAGATCTGGATCAATCGCAGCCCGAATTCAGGCCACTGGCTCGACATCGCTCTGAGCGGCACCAAGAGCAATCGCGACGGGATTGGCGCCCGAATTAAGCTCGTCAGCAAAACCGTGGGCGCGCAGTTTAACCACATGACAACCAGCGTGGGCTACGCGTCCTCCAGCCTTGGTCCTGTGCATTTTGGGCTTGGGCTGGACACCCGCGCAGATCTCATCGAGATTCATTGGCCATCAGGCATCGTGCAAACGCTGCAGAACGTTGACGCTGGCCAGGTCCTTAAAGTTACTGAGCCGGAGCGATAGTTGAATGCCTCTCGTAACAGTTCGCCAAAACCGAGAATCCTAGGCTGCTAGAATCCAGTAGGCCGCGCACGCTCCAGCGGCTGCATAAGTACCTTGTTTTCCGAACCTGCGGTTGCAGTTTGCCGAAAAACACGAAGTGATGAGATGCGCTGGGTGGCACAGCGTTTTAGCGCTGCATAAGGCATGCCAGCGATACCGGGCGAGTTTTCGGGAAGCCTGCCTAGGACAGGGCTGATTACCCTGAATCAGAAGCGGCAGCCTTGCCCTGTATCCTCAGCCTTCTAGATCACACGCATCCCGCCGCCACCGAGCTTCTCTAGGATGCGGTAGTGCGAGATGATTCGGCCGATCACCTAGGCGGGACCTCACCCGTATGGGATGAGAATGGTACGTCGAGGCTGGGAGCAAGTCAATGAAAGCCTAGTTATGCTAGAGCAGCAACCGACGAGCTATTCAGCTGGCTGCATTCGCGAATTTCCTGGATCAAGGACGTGATGATTGGTGTCCGGTAGTCCGGATGATGAAACTCCAAGTACATTCCCCGGCCGACGAAGCGCAGCTTGAGCATGGAACGTCCCCAAGTGGAGCCGGCGATGGCCACCAAAACAGGTTGCGGGCAGTAGCCAGGGTGTCCCGAGATGAGCGCCGCGCCGCCCCCCAAGAGCACTGCCACATAACGATGATGCTTGGTTCGGATTTCTAACACTGTTTGGGGCGGCAGTTGTTCGAGGAACACTCCTCCTTCGATTTCAGACTGCACGATATTGCGATTCACTTCAGCGCTGAGGTTGGGATGAGGCTTGAACATAACTGTGAACAGCATGACAGTACAGTACCGCCCGGTGATACCTCACACGAACAGAAGGGCTGCTGCCGGGGCATCCCGAATTGTTGCCACCTCATCCGGCTTTCTGCGAATCTTTTTTGCCCACGCTTTCGCGCCAAAGCTTGCTTCAGATGCTTGTCGCTCGGCTTCAGGTAGGAGGAGTGCTTCACATCCTTTGCGCTCTACGTTCTGCCAAGGCTATCACCCCACAGACCGACCGACACATTACTATCTCATACATGACCGTAGGTAAGGTAGGGGTCGACATGGTCGACATGGGCTGGAATGGGCTGGCATTGTTCTGGGGCAAGTGATTGAGGGCCGTTGGCCTCAAAGCCGCATAATGACAAACGCAAAAGAGAACAGAATCCCCAAAATCCCCGTTCCCTGTATATAAGCATAGCGCCTAACTCCCCAGCTGATTATCCCTATGTGCTGTAATGGTCATTTCCTACCTGGTTTGGCGCTGGTCCGTCAAGGACTGACCTTATCCAGAATCGGCTTTCGATTCAAAGCGCTCACCCGATTCGCCTGACGATGACCCCAACGCGGACTGGGCGATCGTGACCACCCGCCGCCGATCAACGCACGAAACAGGTTCCTTACCGAGAAGCGCCGTAAAGCCCCGCCCTTTAGGGCTGGGGATATAAGGCGTGATTTTGACTTGTCTTAGATTGCTTCATTAGGTATAAGCATCAGTATGGCCCTGGAAGGCTACAAATCAAACCACAACGTGGTCTATTCAAGCAAGTACCATTGCGTGTGGACGCCTAAGTATCGGCGAGCTGTGCGGGTCGGACCCAGAGCTAAACGGTGCGAACAGGTGCTTACAGTAGATAAGTGGCAGAAAATATCGTGCCGAAATCATGGCTTTGGAAATCATGCCCGACCACGTACACGTGCTGGTAGAAGTAGACCCGCAGTTGGGTATCCATCGGTTGGTTAAGCACCTCAAGGGGGTTTCCTCGCACAGCTTGCGGCAGGAATTTCGCACCCTGAAATCACGGTTGCCGACGCTGTGGACGAATAGCTATTTCGTGTCCACCGTCGGGGGGGCGCCGCTGGCGGTCATCCAACCATATGTCGAAAGTCAGAAGAACGTATAAATATCGGCTGTGGCCAAACCGCAAACAGCGGGAAGTCCTGTTTTCGACGCTGGAAGTGTGCCGCCAGTTGTACAACGATGCGCTCAAAGAGCGGCGCGAGGCTTGGAAGTTGTGCCGCACCTGCGTATCTTTCTCCATGCAATCGGCACAGTTGCCCGCCTGCAAGGCAGCCGACCCTGCGCTGGGCAAGGTGTATTCGCAGGTGCTGCAAGATGTGCTGCACCGTGTAGATAAGACGTACCAGGCATTCTTTCGGCGCGGCCGGGGATTTCCGCGCTTCAAGGGCAAAGGCTGGTTTGACTCGTTCACGTATCCCCAGGCAGGATTCCGAGTGAACGGCGGACAGCTATCGTTGTCCAAAATTGGCAACGTTAAAATCAAGTTGCATCGTTCGCTCCAAGGCGAAGTTAAAACGCTCACTCTCAAGAATGAAAACGGCCAGGTCAAGGAGGCTCTCGAGCTCCAGTGGTCGGAAACCAACCAGATGTTTCAAAGTCACGCCATCGAGGTACTCCATTACGAGGAAGACTTCGTTCTGGTCCTCGCAAATCTCGAAGATCGTGCAGATACAAGGATGATTGAGGGCCGAAGCTGCGCGGGCCTCGCGTCGAAAGCGATCGAGGGCTTGCGGATCTTTGGACAACTCCTCGGGCAGAAACTTTAGGGCCACATGACGGCCCAGATTGACGTCTTCAGCCTCGTAAACCACCCCCATCCCGCCACCGCCGAGCTTGCGCAGAATGCGATAATGCGAGACGGTTTGACCGACCACCGTGGTGGGACCTCACTCCGTATGGGATGAATGATGTTAGGTCGTGGCGTGGACCAAGTCAACGAAGACGGAGCTAGGCGGAACCAGCAACCAATGAGCTATTTGGGCTGCCGCAATCGCGAATTTCCTGAGTCGAAGAGGTGACAATCGGCGTTCAATGGTGCGGGTTGAGATTCCAGGTACATCCCGCGGCCAACGAAGCACCGCTTCAGCATGGAACCTCGCCGCGTCGAACCGGCGAGCCCGTCCAAAACAGGTTGGGGGTGGTAACCAGGATGTCCCGAGATGAGCGCCTTGCCGCCTCCAAGATTACTGCCACATAGAGAAGCGCGGTCATGCGCAATGTCGTGCGCAATGAACTGGCCGAAGAAGGGCCAGCCCGCCGGAATTCTCGGATTATCTTCTCCGAATTTGGCTTGAACACCGTCGCGATCTTCCGGTCGCTGAGCCGAACGGGGGGATCGGATGGACGGGCTTGTCGGTTGCTTGAAGTCGTCAAGACCTGCACCTGGAAACTGCGCTCGGACACAGTTTCGGCAGCAAGGAATCACCTTCTCACGTCCCGGGCGACAGGTTCAAGCGGCAGCGGATACGGTCACAAATGCAACAGCCAGGCACGCTGCGATCAGCAGCTCGGTCACCAACGGCGCGATAAAAAAATATCTCCAAGAGATCATCGCTATACCGATAAAGTTGCAGAAGAACAAAGCCACAATCCGCCTGGTCGAGGTGGGATTTGTCTTAACCAGGTTGATGGTTGCCAAAACAAAATGCCCGCCACCAAGAGCGTAAGGGCGACGAAAAGGCCATAGCCGAAGAAGAAATTCCAATAGCTGCGGGCCGAGCCCATGAAGTCGAACTGATGTGACTTCATCGCCGCGAGCACCGACAGTTCTTCTGCCCCATGCTTCGGTGAGGCGAAGACTCCGCCCGCAGTGTGCAATGCACAATGAATCAGTGATAAGACGGAAGCAATCCGCAGAAACAATGTCGGCTTCACGGTGTCCTTTCCCAAAAAACCGGCTTCAGCCTTGCCAATGCCCACCTAGACTAAGTTCACGACTAAGGTGAGTACAAGCGACATTTCGGATGCAGAAGTGAAAAGTTTGTGTATCCTTGAGCACCAGCCAAGCGAGCGACCGGCGAGCACCTGGTCCCGCGGAAAGCGTCGCGCAACCATCATGTCGAATGGCTTCATGGCGAGGGCCATCGAACTCTCGCTCGAAAATGTTCGATCTGGGAAGGGCGGCCCCTTCGCCACGGTAATCGTGAAACATGGGAAAATCATCGCGGAGGGCAGCAACGAGGTCACGTCCGTGAATGATCCCACTGCGCACGGGGAGATCGTCGCTATCCGCGAAGCCTGCAGAAGACTAAGGACGTTCCAGCTTTCCGATTGCGAAATTTACACGACCTGCGAGCCTTGTCCTATGTGCCTTGGTGCTATCTATTGGACGCGCTGTGCACGGGTTTATTTTGCCAACACCATTGAAGATGCGGCGAAAATCGGATTTAGCGATGCTTTCATCTACGATGAGATACGCCGGCCGGTCACTCGCCGGCAGCTTCCAATGATTCCGCTGATGCGCGAAGAGGCCCAGCAAGCCTTTCGCGCCTGGCAGGAAAAGCGAGACAGGATCCCCTACTGAGTGGAACGAACTCAACACGAATAAAATCCAGGAGCCGCATTGGTGACCACCGTGGTTCCATAACGGTTAGCCAGGAATTCTTCAATCTAGGTGCAATACGCAGGAAGAGGTATACCCGTCATTCAGGAGAATAGCCTCGATTCAGCGCGAACCGGACCTTTCGGCTTCAGTTCTCCTTTTCTTCTTTCTTTTCGACAGGTCTTCCAGGAGATATTTGAGCGAAGCGCATTCCTGGATCACAGCGTCAATCTTGGGAATTGTGATCCTCAGTTCAGTTTCCTCCACAACACCGTCAGCTAGGGTTTCGGCAACGCTTTCCAGGGCCTCACCAACCTCCCGGATAAGGTTGGAAACGGCTACCAACTCTTGTTCCAGAGGGGCACGCGGATCCGGGATTTTGAACGCAACCCTTCCTGCCTGGCTTTCCAAAAAATCGAGCCCTTCGTAGTTTCCAAGCAGCGTACACAGGCGGGGCAGCAAGTGCGCGGGCAGAGCACGATCTCCCCTGAGCCAGTACATCAGCGAGCGGTAATTCGTCCCTAATTGTTGCGCCAGTAGGCGGATGTCATATTCCGCCTTGGTTTCTACGACCCGGCTTAGGATTGACGCTAGGTCATCTTGAGGCACGAGAATCCCCCGATTCTGAGGGTTGTTCAACGAGTCGTTCATCTTGAACAATGAAGATGCTCATTGTAGCTGAATTGCAAGGGCTCATCGCTTCCCATATATTCTTCGCGACGAGCCGTCTCACGCACACGCCTGGATTCTAGGCGAGGTGTAGGAAGTGCGCGGAAACCAATGAAAACAATTGACTATACTGCCGCCAGGCTATAGTTTTCAGTGTCGGTGTTTCTTCCGACGAACCACCATTGATCCTCGTCGCGCTGGAGGCCAGATGACAAAGAAGTGGTACAACTATTTCGTTTCGGTGGACGAGGCTGACGGTGCTGATCAAAGCGCACGTACTCCGACCACAACCGCAACCGTCTCGAAGAGTGCTGCGCAGAGCGTGGCAGAGATAGCGTCAAGTGTAGCCGCGGAGCCCAAATTCACCACTCCGGTTTCTGATCCCACCTGTTTTGATGAAATCTATAAAGCCGCCGAAATCCCGCCGGCGCCGCAGGGCTATTCGATTTTGAAGGTGGCGCACATGCTTGAAAGCGAGCATCTTCGCAATCTTCCGTCCGACGTCAAGAAGTCTTCTGTTCTGGTTGCGCTGGATGCCGCGGGGGCCGAGATCAAGGACGTCATCCAGGATGCCGTGCGGCGTGATCGGGCTCTCGACACGTATGAGCGCGTGCAGCAACGCGCGGTTGAGGAACTGGAAGCGAGGAAAGGCAAGGAAAACAGCGAAATTCAGGCGCAGATCGACAAATATCTGACTGAGCAGCGCGCTAAAATCCAAGCCAATAATGACGAGGTTGCCCGCGAGAAAGAGCGCTTGGCCAGCTGGCGGTTGAAGAAACAGCAAGAGGAAAAGAAGATTGCCGACGCCGTCGGATATTTCGTAAGCGAAAACCCGATTACGACGGGTCCGGCTCAAACCCAGCCGCCTGTATCCAAAACAGCGCGGCGGTCCGAATAGGAGGAGTTTATGTGGCAACGGTTCACCCGAATGATACGGTCGTTCGTCGGCTTCTTCATCTCCGTGGCGGAAGACCCGGAACTGATCTTGCAGCAGAATATTCGTGATATGAACGACCAGGTGCCTCGGATGAACGAGAGCATCGCCATGGTTAAGGCGAATGTGACACTGCTGGAGAAGGAAGAAGCGAAATACAAAGATGATATGGCGAACCTGACCGCAAAGGTGAAAGCCGCAATTCAGGCGAACCGGGACGATCTTGCCGGCAGCTTTGCCGCCCAACTGGAGCAGGTGAAAGGCGCTTTGGCCAGAACCCAAGGCCAGCTCACCACGGCTCGCGCGGCGTTCGAGAAGGCCATGACAGTAAAACAAGCCTTCATGCGCGAAAAAGAGCGTAAGACTCAGGAAGCGCTAAACGCCATCGCCGACTACCGCCGCGCCCAGTGGCAAAAGAAGGTGGCGGATGCGATGGAGCAGTTCGAGGTTGCCGGTATCAGCGAGACGCACGACGAGATGGTGCGCAAGATCGAAGAGATGACTGCGGTCAACGAAGCCCGGATGGATATGGCCATGAGCAACGTAGATCAGCAGAAGATCAAGATCGAGGACGAGGCGCAGAAGCTGCAGGCGAGCGAACTGGTGAAGCAGTTCAAGATTGAGATGGGACTCGCGCCGCCGCAGGCATCCGCAGCGTCCTCTGCGGCAGAAAAAACCATCGCCGCGAAAGAGCCGCAGCGCACTTCTTAGGGGAGTGCTGCGGTTTTGCGGTCCTTCTGACTGAGCCTGTCTAATGAACCGGACCTGCGAAATCATGACCGAAGCCCGAATGGGAAGACCAGGGGGAAGATAAGCAGGTGAGGGAGGAAACACCATGGCAGTGAAAATTGAAAGAGGTGGATGGGTCCTCATTTTCATCATTGGCGTGCTGCTGGTCGGCTACAGCCTGAATCGGTACGGCGTAATAAATCTCGGGGTTCTTGGTGGGGGGAAGAATTCGTCCGGAGGCGAGACGTTGGACTCCTCCAAGCCACTGCTGATCCCCGCTTCCTCTACGAGCGACGACGCCGAGGTTCGCTTGCGTGTGAATGTGTGGGTCGGCTGCGTCGGGGGCTTGGTCGCTAACGGCGGTCTCGACACACAACCGGATTCTATTTATGGAAAGAAAGGCCTCAAAGTTTCGTTCAAGATTATTGATGACTGGACCGAAGGTGCATCGGCGCTAGCAACGAATAACGTAGATGTGATGCTGACGACCGCCGATGTCTACGCAAAAGATTACGCGCAATTCAAAGACAAGGGATTCGGCTCGCATGCTTTTTTAATGGTCGATTGGTCGCGTGGCGCCGACGGAGTGATAGGGAAGCAGGGAATCAATAGTATCGAAGATCTGGCGGGAAAATCCGTCGCATTTGCTCCTTACACTCCGTCGCATTTCCTGCTATGGAACGGGCTGAAGGCTTCAGGGCTGAGCACCGAGCAGCGCAATGAAATATTCAACAAAGCGGTTCACACGAAAGATGGCATCGAGCCGGCAACCCTTTTTGCCCAGCAGAAGGTTGATGCCGCGGTGGCATGGGATCCAGACATGAGCGACGCAGTTGCCAAGAGGCCTGGCTCTAAGAAGATTTACGACACAAGGATTGCGAACCGCCTGATCGCGGACATTCTGGTTGTGAGCGACGGCTTTTCTGCAAGACATCCACAGACGTTGGTCAAGTTCGCTCAGGGCTGGCTGGAAGGGGTGGAGTTCATCAAGAGCCAGCCGGACCGAGCATATAACCTGATCGGAGCGGTGAAAGATTTCAATATTCCGTCAGACTTGGCGAAGACGATGCTTGGCGGAGTCAAGCTGGCCGACTATGCCGACAACCGCTCGTTCATGGGAACCGCAGGTTCAAACGCTGATTACGCCAATATTTTTCAGATGGCGCAGGACATGTACCGCGAATTGCGCATTATCAGGCACACAGGCAATCCGGAAGAGAGCCTGGACCGGCGTTACATGGAGAAACTCTCGGCCAGCTTCTCCATGGCTTCGAGCGAAGCCCCCATAGAATATCGGGAGCCCGCCAAGGGGACGACCCCCTTGGCCACCCAGCATCGCTCCATCTACTTTGATCCCAACTCGGCCCGCATGAGCCTCGATTCGCGTGCGGTGGTGGATGAATTGGCAGGCACTATGCGCGCCTACGAAAACACCGTCGTCGATATTGAGGGCAATACAGATTCCACCGGTTCGCGCGCTTACAATATTCAACTCTCTCACCAGCGCGCCGACGCGGTGAGAGATTACTTGATCGAGAAATATGGGTTTCCGGCGGTGCGGCTTCGCACCGCGGGAAACGGTCCCGACAAGCCCATTGCCACAAATGGAACCGCGGAAGGGCGTGAGAAGAACCGGCGAACGGACATCAAGGTATACGCGAACCCGGCGAGTTGACGATGGCCAATATCGGTGAGCTGTTCAGTATTCGAAAAGAAATCTCGCCTCGCCTACGACTGGCCCTGGGATGTCTGAGCTGGGCCATCGTCGTCCTGGTGTGGATCGGTCTGACCCACTGGGAAATCCTGCCGCCCTTCTCGCTACCCAAGCCATTGGGGGTCATTCGCGCGTTTGGAAAATTATGGACGGAGTACGATCTGCTCGGCAACGTGGTGGAGAGCTGGTGGCGCATTGCGCAAGCGTTCTTTTGGTGTGCGGTCATCGCGATTCCGCTTGGCATTCTCATGGCCAGCTTTCGCTGGCTGTTCGAGTTGATCAACCCGATTGCCGCACCCATGCGCGCCATGCCGCTCACCGCTTTCCTTCCGGCGTTCATCGCCTTGTTCGGCATGGACGAGACTATGAAGATAGCATTCCTGTGGTTTGGAATGTTTTTCTATCTGCTGGCTGTGGTCGTTGAGGAAGCGAACCGTGTGGACAATGCTCTGCTCGAAACGGCATACACCCTAGGCGCTGAGCGGCGGCACGCGTTGTGGCTGATGTTCCGCGCGTCGTTTCCGGCGATCTTTTCCTCTTTCCGCATTCTCTACGACATTGGCTGGACATACGTGATCCTGGCGGAGATGGTAAATGCCCGCAAGGGCGTGGGGTACATGGTCGAAGCGGCGCGCAAGGTGCTCGATTTCGAGCGGGTGTATGCGGGAATTATCGCCATTGGCATTGCGGCATTTTTGTTCCGATTCCTGCTGACGTTCTTGGAGCGGCGCCTGTTTCCTTGGCGGCAAGCTGCTTCTGCATTTTCCGGAGGAGGTGCGGCGGTCCCCAGTGCCCACGCACACCTGAAGGCGGCAAAGCATGGAGCCTAGGAAATCTAAAATCACAGTCAAGAATGTCAATCGCTCCTTCGCTTCGCCCAAAGGCGAAAGAATTGACGCGCTGGAGAATATTAATTTCGAAATTGAAGATGCTTATTCGAGGGAAGGTCGCGACATCGGTGAGTTTCGAGTGCTTCTCGGTCCCTCCGGGTGTGGCAAGTCCACACTGTTACGCCTGATCGCCGGGCTGGACCACCCAGATAGCGGCGAAATCCTGGTCAATGATCAGCCCGTGCATCGTCCGGGCAAAGATCGGGGTATGGTGTTTCAGAAATACACCTCGTTTCCCTGGCTTAGTGTCGCTGATAACATAGGTTACGGGCTCAAGATTAATGGCGTTGGGCCGGAAAAGCGCAAGGAGACGGTGGCGCAATTGATCCAAGCGGTTGGCCTTGGCGGGTTTGAAAACTCCTATCCGGAGACGCTTTCGGGCGGAATGCAGCAGCGGGTCGCAATTGCCCGCACGCTTGCGCTTCGTCCGTCCGTCATTTTGATGGATGAGCCGTTTGGTGCACTCGATGCCCAAACCCGTAGCGAAATGCAACAACTGCTGTTGCGGGTGTGGGACGAAACCGCCAGCACAATCCTGTTTGTAACTCATGATGTAGAAGAGGCAATTTATCTGGCGGACAGGGTTTTCATCATGAGCGCACATCCGGGAACCATTGTTGAAGATGTTCAGGTGCCCTTCGACCGCCCCCGCGATCTCAATCTGAAGCAGCGGAATGAATTTCACGAGCTCCAAAACTACGTTCTCGGATGTCTGCGCCGTGCTCCCGGCAACGGCCAGGTGCGAGTGAGTGTCTAGATGGCTTCGTCAGGCTTTCAGGACCAACCAAGTCCGCCCGAACAACCAGAGAACATCAGCTTTGTCAAAGAGGCGTTCAATCTGCAATACAACTGGATTGCAATGGTTGGCGTCGGAGCCTTTGCGCTCATCAGCGGCAGTCTTCTGCCTCTCATTCTGGCCGGCGGACTGGAATTGATGTACCTCGCCATCGTTCCGCAGAACTATCGCTTTCAGCGGCTCGTGCGCTCTTGGAAATTTGCCGAGCGGCAGAAGCAAAAGCAGCAAAGGCTAGGCGAAATGCTCAGGAGCCTGCCGGCTGAGATGCAGAGCCGGTATATCCACTCGGCGCAGGTTTGCAACTCGATCCGAGCGAACTTCACCCAATTGTCGTCCACTTCGCAGATCTTCCTTCAGCAGATTGACTCGCGCTTACAGGGGCTACTGAGCGGTTACGCACGATTGCTGGTAGCGGCCGCTCAGCAGCAGCAATACATGAAAAGCACCGATGCGAACGAGATCAAACGCGAAATCGTGGCCCTCGAGAGGACGCTCAACACGGATCCGCCGAAGGTGCAGGAAATCAACAAGAAGCGCATAGAAATTCTGACGAAACGCCAGGAAAAATTCGACAAGATTTGTGAAAACTGCAAAGTCGTGGACGCTCAATGCGCCGCAGTCGAAGACGTGTTGATGCTGGTACGAGATCAATCGGTTACCATGCGCGATCCTCAGCAGGTTAGTGAGCGCCTGGAAACCCTAGTGCACGATGTCGAGCAAACGGAGCAAACGGTGCAGCAAGTTGAAGCTATTTTCAACGATCTGTCGCCGGATCTCGATGGATTGATGTCGCTCGATGGCACTTCGACTTCTTCCGGGCCGAGCCGTGTAAGGATTTCTAATTAAATGCCGGTGAGTTCGCCAAAAACCGAGACCTACTTGGAGGGTCTCCCTGGGTGGGCGCGCGAGCTTTCTGAAAAATACTACTCGCGGTCTTTTGCCTTGTTTCTTGTCTCGGGAAATGTGCGCGACCTTGTACCATTGCGCCGACTTGACGGCATTGATTTTGTTCCGGTTGAGGAGTTTCTCTCAAACGCCCTCTTCGGGCAGCGCGATTTAATTCTGCATTACGACCGAGGAGGTCTAAGCTTTGGCTCCGCCGACAGCCAGGCCGACTTCCGCCGCGCTCTTGAAGGCTACGACAGTTTTCATGGAACGAACTACACACAAGGTGGGCTTCCACGCAGCCCGGATGCAGTGCTGAATCTGCTGGACAACTACTTGCGTTTACGCATTGCCGATGGCAGAAAGATAGGGCTGGTCATTGATTTTGCGGAAACCATCGTGCCCGCGGGGGACATTGCCAACATGTCCGCGGAAGACCGCAATTCGCTGGTGATTCTTAAGCGGTGGGCGCGCAGCCCGGTTTTCCTGAATGCCGATGTTACGATATGCCTTGTTTCTGAGAACCAAATCGAGGTGAACCAAGGGATCGTGCAACATCCCGGGGTGTCTTCGATCGCCATCCCTTTGCCAGACTATGCCGAGCGGCTGGATTTTATCCGGGCGCAACTGAGGATTCAGCCTCTCCCTCCAGGTTCAGAAGTCAGTGACGAATCACTGGCGAAACTGGGTGCCGGTTTAAAGCGAGTTCAGCTCGAAAGTGTGATCTCACATGCGACGCAGAATCGCCGGCCTCTGACCATGAAGACCCTGAGCGAGCACAAGAAAGAGCTCATCGAGGCCGAATCCGGCGGGTTGCTCGAATTCGTGCAGAGCCGATTCGATCTGTCATTCGTTGCCGGGAACGATCAGGCAAAGCGCAAACTACAAGAGGCAGCCGCCGCGATACAAGCGGGGAAGACGGACGTTCTTCCCATGGGATACGTCATCTGTGGCCCGGTCGGGACCGGGAAAACGTTTATCACGACTTGCTTCGCGGGCGAGGTCGGCATTCCTGCGGTCACACTGAAGAATTTTCGCAGTATGTGGCAGGGGGTTACGGAAGGCAATTTAGAACGAGTTTTGAGCCTGCTGAAAGCGATGTGCCCGATCGCGGTGATTGTAGACGAAGCCGATGCCCAACTTGGTGATCGCTCCCGTTCCGGCGACAGTGGGGTGAGTAATCGCGTCTTTGCCCAAATCGCACAGTTCATGGGAAATACGGAACTCCGCGGGAAGGTCATCTGGTTTTTGCTCACCTGCCGCCCTGACCTGCTGCCCGTGGACTTGAAGCGACAGGGCAGAGCAGAGGAGCATATCGCTCTGTTCTATCCGGAGACAACGGAGGAGCGCCTTGCGCTTTTGCGCGCCATGCAAAGAAAAATCGGTATGCCTCCTTTTCCCACCGATGTCGAGAAGTTTTTTCTTGATCACTCCGGAAGCCTTTCCGGAGCCGACATCGAAGCTGTGCTGGTCCGCAGCCACATGCGGAGCAGTTTGCGCAATAAGACCGCTGTGGACACCGAGGACCTGAAAACGGCTCTGGAAGACTTCATACCGCCGTACTATCCGACCGAGATTGACTTGCAGAATGTCGTAGCCGTGCTGGAATGCACCAGTAAGAGCTTGTTACCTGAACAGTATCGCGATGTTGACCGAAGCGAACTGATCCGGCGGGCAAACGATCTTCTCGCACTTTCCAGAACTAGTCCCGAGGGATGACGACTGATTTAACGCGGGATAGATTTTGCACAAACACGGGTTCGGAATTCAACGAGGGTTTGATGCGATGGAAAACCGTTCTTTCGGTGACGTGGGCGGCACGCCTGGTGGAATCGGCGAGTTTGTCATTGGATTCGTCATGGCTTGCGTCGGAGGGTACCTGCTCTCGAATCAAGTAAGCGTGGTCGGCTCATACTGGAGCTTCTACGGCGCGAACACCTTCGGAATCACTCTCGTTCCGATGCTTTTCGGTGTCGCGATCCTTTTCTGGAATGGAAAAAGCACAATCGGCTGGGTGCTCACCGCAGGCGGCGCGCTTTTCATCCTGGCTGGCGTGATTGCTAACATGCATATCTACTTTCAACCCACCACTTTGTTCAACACCATTGTGATGCTGGTGTTGCTGGTTGGCGGGCTCGGGGTCATTGCCCGCTCGCTGGCTGCGCATGAAGCAAAAACAGAGGGATAGATAGCACATCCTAGCGCACGTTCGCACCGATTATCCTGTTTACGGGGATGTTCCCATCGTTTTCGAGAGTAAAGTAGGCTTGAACCGCTGGTCTGGGACTGCCATTCAAGACTTACATTCTCGCAGAATGAGGTGGTCGAGCAGGAAGCAGACGTTGAAGCCCTATAGGAAAACGTTCAGCACGATTCCCGAATCCCTTTTTCCGGGACCAGACCTCATGCGCCTAACGGCGCTCTACCAAGCATGAAAATTTGGCGCGGCAGAGCAGCGGGTCAGTCTTGTGCTACAAGCATTTCGTGGAAAGCGATTGCTTGGAGGTTGACCCCCTGTGAGGACACAGATCCTGCGGACCAGACTGACCCGCGCCGCTTACCGGAAACGGGAAGGACGCATGGCAGTGTCTGTAACAGACCTGCGGCGCAGGCATCGCTTCCGCAAGGAGGCGAGAGTATGCAAACCCTGGTAGGACGCGGTTGTGGATTGGATGTGCATCAGGCCACCGTCGTAGCCTGCTTGCTGATGGTTGTGCCTAACGGGAAAGTCCGCAAGCAGATGCGGACATTCGGGACCACGACGCGACAACTGCTGAGCTTGCGGCAGTGGCTGCTCTCGGAAGGCTGTACCAGATGGCGGCCTGCACCTTACGGGCGAGCAAAACTTATCTGGGAGCGCAATTCCGTCGACCGAGAACCAAGCTGGGGCTCCGGTGGCGACCAAGGCTATGGCGGCCAAACTGGCACGACTGCTGTAGTGTACCGCAATGTTAATTCGTCGATAAAGGGGCGGAGTTTTACGAGGCACAACACTGCCAGCGGGAAATCAACTTCCTCAAGTGGAAAGCCGCCAACCTGGGAATCCAAATCATCGAAGCTCCCGCAGCTTAACGGCGGGGGTTTCTGGAGGATAGGTGGGACTAGCCTCGCAGCGCGTGCTCCGGTGGCAATCTAGTGTTGGCTGCCGTGGTTCCGGCGGAGGACCAGGTGGTCTGGCGTAGTAAGATAAAGCACTGAAGCGGGAGTAGATCCTTTTTATCCGTTTATGTTGCATGCTCGCTCGTCAGGCGATCGTGAATCAGTTCGTGTGTTACTTGCCGACCGTACACGAATGAGCGGACAACTGCTCGCAGGAGTTTTGCGTCACGACAAGCGACTCAATATCGCCGATGCAACAGACAGTCCGATTGAGCGGGTCATCGCTATGCACAAACCTCACGTCGCGGTGGTTAGCGCGCAACTGGGGCAAGACCCACGAGGGGGATTTGCTGTGCTCCGCGAGTTGCGAGTCTCCAATACCGAGATCCGTGTTGTGATGCTGCTGGACTCGTCCCAGCGCGATCTGGTCCTAGACGCCTTTCGCGGCGGAGCTCGTGGCGTGTTTTGCCGCTGCGATCCTCTGAGGATGCTTCCGAAGTGCGTTCACTGTGTGTATGGCAACCAGATCTGGATCAGCGGACCTCAGTTAGAGTTTGTGATGCAAGCGCTCGCCGATGCACCGGCGACAAACCTGGTGAGTGCTGAAGGCCAAGCTCTACTCTCAAAACGAGAAAGTCAGGTGGTCCGGTACTTGGCTGAGGGATTCAGCAACAAAGAAATTGCCATGAAGCTCGACCTGAGTGAGCATACCATTAAGAATTATTTAGTGGTTCTGTATGCGACCAGCCAGCGAGCCTCGTCCAAAGTTGAAGTCTCCGACAGAAAATCTCAAGCTCAGGCTTCATAACCTTACTTAATTAACCTATTGTCGATTTTCAATGAGGATTGAACAGGGTGATCGGATTCGACGCGAATTGGCCTTTGGTTGGCACACTTTGGCTAACGTCAAAGGGCACGCCAAAACGGCTGGCATTGAGTCTCGTGAATGGTTGTTAAGTCGCAAAACTTGAGAGGCGGGAAGGACTCGATTCTTTAACTCGGCTTCTCTTGACTCAGGCAATGTATTAACGCAATCCTCGAAGAGACGGCTAACTTCTCAAAAATATGCAAAAGATAGTTTTTGACGGTCTGTTCGTTGAGCTTCAGGCGCTCGCTGATCTCAAGATTTGTTAGGCCGACAAGGACTAATCGCGCGACCTCCCCCTCTCTTTTCGAGAGCACTTCGATGCGCTTGGGATTAATTGATGTCGCCCTAGGAGTTTCCGCAAGAGCCTCTACCAGATACTTCACCTGGTTGTTGCTAGCCCATATCTGGCCTGCGTAAACGCTTGCAAGACACTTGCACAGATCTTTGGGAGCGGCACTTCGATTGAAGACCGCTTTGGCGCCACAGCGAAAAGATTCGACCACCAGCTCGCGGTCGTCGCAGTCAAGCAGTACGACGATTCGTGAGCGGACCGGAGATGCTTGAAGTTTACTCATCGCACCGAGCCCCGCGCACATTCCATCCACCAGTCGTAAGCTCATGAGTGCTAAGTCAGGCTGGATCTCGCGGATCGCCGAGATCACATCAGCAGAACCGAAGACGCATCCAAGTACGCGAAACTGACCTTGCCGCTCGATCGCATCTCGCAGCAACTGGCAGTCCATCTGATTGGCCTCGGCCAGCAGCAGGGTCGGCTTTCTTCTCTGGTCCGGTACTTCGTTCGGGAATTCCATAAGACATAACCGTCGAATCGGGGGTCAAAGTGTACTAGCGATTCGTGTCCGTCTCAAGTGTAATCGGCCATTTCCCTATAGAGAAATTAGTACTACATTAATCCGACTGAGATGGTTCTGGGTTCCGCTATCCAGGGTCTTCCGTAACTGTGTGAAAGGGCCTCTTGAAGGCAATTGCGACCTTGCATAAGTTTGATGGTATAGCTCTCCCCGTTCAACCCCTCCCTCAAAACTGCCAGATGTATTCCGCCTAACCCGGTACCCAAGCAGGCCGAACATGTCGATCGAAAAACTATTCGAGGGCGTGCTGCGAGTGTTGACGCCGTTCGGGCCACGCTACATCAAGCCCTCTCTGCTGCAGCGGTTCTATCTGGTGTGGATCTTCCGGCACTTTGACGTGCTGCCACAACCGGTGCTCAACCGACGCCAGCGAAGGCTGATTGAAACCTTGTGCAGTTCGCGGGGTTTCGTTTCGCCCTTGCCAAGCAGCGGATGGGAAGAACTGCCGATCATTGGCACACTGGAAAGCCAGCCATTGGTTCTCATGCAGGAGAAGCTACCGCGTCGTCCAGCACTCGGAGTGGCCGAGCCCGGGGGTACACCCTTGGCGGAGCAAGAGCGTGCGCAAGAGGTCGGCTAGGAGCGTGTCCGAATAATGGAAAATCGCGGCTCGCAACCACAAGCAGTTGTGGTCCAACGCGCCGAGTACCGCAACATATGAACGCAAAACTGATTACTCGGGCACACTCCTAGGAGGATTCATGTTACTGGAACTCGTTTGGCAGAATCCCGATCCACCGGCCCGCATGGCTAGCAAGGTACGAAGAGTTCAAGGTGACCAGGATGGTGCGGTGTTACGAGGTGTCGAATCCAGTCTTCAGGGAAGAGTTTGGGGTGATCCGTGGCAGGGCCGCCTGATAGTCGAGGGTGAAACCTACTCGATTCCCTCCCCGTTGCTAGCCTTGAAGTAGTGTCGGTCAGTACCTCCCCTTTGAGATTAGATTTCGGGCCTTGCCTGATTCTAGGTAGGGAAGACGGGAGCATGCAGAGGCCTTCAACCCCAAGCATGGGGCGTAGACGACCGGAATTAGGATGGAAGAACCGGGCATCGCGGCAACCTCCGAGCCCCCCAGAAAACGATTCATCCTGGTTCTTTGACAGGAAAAACTGTTGCGTAAGCGTTTCTATCTCCTTTTTGTCTCGTGCGACGACGACGGGCAGCTCCGCAAGATCCCCGTCCCCGTTCACTACCTGTACGTGTCGACGGTGGGCGCGGCGCTCGGGCTGCTGAGCCTGACCGGGATTACCAGTTACTATACTCACATACTGCTGAAGGTGTCACATTACAACCAGTTGCGTAGCGAGAACGAAGAACTGAAGAAGAACTACTCACAGCTGGAGCAGGTCGCCCAGGAGAAGGACATTCAGGTGGCCTCACTCAGCTCGCTGGCTAATGAAGTCTCGGCGTTCTACGGTTTGAAGTCGGAAGCCATTTTGGTCACTTCCGGCACGAAGAATTTCCAGGACGCGCAGATAAGCTCCTCCCTCGACCAATTCTATACTCTTAAGAAGTTAGCCCTGAGCGGTGCAGCCACGGTTGGCATCACGCTTGGACTGAACCGTAGTGTGACCACCGGCGACTGGTTGCGGGCCAATGCCGAGCCCCACCTCTGGCCTGTCGAGGGACAGGTGACCGGATCCTTCGGGGAACGCATCGATCCATTCAACGGTGAAGGCGCGTTTCACAGCGGCGTGGATATTTCGGCGTCCTATGGAACGCCAATTATTGCTCCCGCGGATGGCACGGTGACTTTTGCAGACTTCCTCGGTGGTTACGGCGTGGCCGTTGCCATCGCCCACGGCCACGGAATCAGTACCCGCTACGGCCATCTGGCTAGCTTCGCCGTGATCGCGGGACAGTACATACATCGCGGCGACACGATCGGCTACGTCGGTGCCAGCGGCCGCTCAACCGGACCTCACCTCCATTACGAGGTCCGCATCAACGACACGCCGGTTGATCCCCACAAGTACATGCGTCTGACCGTGGCTCACGGTGGCGGATTCGCGGCCGGCAGCTAGCTATGCTTCGAACTATCACCTGAGTGTGCGGGAAACAGCGCGGCTCATGGCAATGCTCTGGACCGGAGCTGCCGACGCCAGCATCGGATGCTTCAACGCGAAGTACCACTACAGTTTCTGGCGCCCGATAACCGCTATCCCGGCAGGTGGAGGCAACCCAGAACTCTCCGCCGATCCAAGCTGGCTGCCACTCGCCGCAACCCCGAATCACCCGGAGTATCCCGCCCAACACGGATGCATCACTAGCGCAATCTCCCACTTGATTGAGGGCTATTTTGGTACTCCCGAAGTTCACATGGTCGTTGATAGCTTGGTGTTCCCGGATGGCATCGACACCCATATTTTTGAGAATACGCACGACCTGTTCCCTGAAGTTTTCTGGGCCCGCATCCACTCCGGCTTCCATTTCCATCACTCGTTGGTGGATGGCGGCAGATTGGGTAAGAAAGTTGCTGAGCAACTTGAGCGGAAGTACTTCCGACCAGTCGACCATTGACGGTTTAGCACGCGGCCCGGTCAAATAAGCGCTGTGCTGGGGGGTCTAATCAACAGACTCTGAATCTGTTCGCACATCGGTTCAAAGGCAGACAATTCATTCGACGACGCCCAAAATTAAATTGGTCGCTACGACCCCTGCCTTTGCGGCAGGGGCAAGAAGTAGAGAAAGATGCTGCGGAGCCTGATATGACGTGCGCATAGGGCTGCCCACCCAGTTTGGTCGCGGATCGCGCATGAAAACAGCCGACAAGGGGTGCAACGGCTCGATCAGAATTGAGGATCACTCCCTGTAGCTGGTCGGCTGTCAGCAGAAAAGTTCT
>QIAU01000187.1 GCA_003225055.1 Acidobacteriota bacterium | reverse complement strand
GAAATCAACCCTGACGCGCGCGCCATTGCGAAGCAGTTGGATCAGGAGCGCAACAGCGGGCACGTACGCGGCCCTCTGCATGGCATTCCCATTCTGCTGAAAGCGAACATTGATACCGCCGATCGCATGCAGACTACAGCCGGATCTCTTGCCCTGGTTGGAACGCCGCCCACCATGGATTCCACGGTGGCCGCCAAGCTGCGGGCGGTGGGTGCGGTGATCATGGGCAAGACCAACCTGAGTGAGTGGGCCAATTTTCGCTCGTTATTTTCCTCCAGCGGATGGTCGGGCATAGGCGGGCAGTCGAACAATCCCTACGCCATCGATCGCAACCCGTGCGGCTCAAGCTCCGGCTCCGGAGCGGCAGTATCGGCAAATTTCGCCGCCGGCGCGCTGGGGACGGAAACCGACGGCAGCATCGTTTGTCCCGCAAATACCAACGGCGTCGTGGGCATTAAACCAACGGTCGGCCTGACCAGCCGAGCTGGGGTCGTGCCTATCTCCCATAACCAGGACACGGTGGGACCACATGGGCGGACGGTGGCCGATGCCGCCGTGGTACTGGGGGCCATTGCCAGCGCCAGCCCCGACCCCCGCGATCCGGCTACCGCTGTCCATCGGGACAAGGTCTTTTCCGATTACACCCAGTTCCTCGATCCCAACGGACTCAGCGGGGCGCGCATCGGGATTGCGCGCAGCGGGGTCACCGGTTTCAGTCCCAAAGTTGATGCGGTGTACGAGCAGGCGGTCGAGGCGATGAAGAATGCCGGTGCCGTGGTTATTGATCCCGCCGATATTCCCGACCTCAGCGCCATCAATTCCAGTCCTGAGTTCTTCGTTCTCCTGTTCGATTTCAAGAAGGACCTGAATGCTTATCTCGCGACGCGGGTGGGTGTGCCGATTCAAAGCCTTGCGGATGCGATTCGATTCAACGAAGCCCACGCCGACCAGGAGTTGAGGTACTTCGGACAGGAGATATTCCTGTTATCCCAGGCGATTGACGTGAACGACCCGGCGACGATTCAGCAATACCAGCAAGCTGTCGCTCTGGATAAGCAACTCGGTGGCGCGCAGGGAATCGATGCGGTGCTCGAAAAGTACAATCTGGACGCAGTCGTGGCGCCAACGGACGAGCCGGCCTGGACCACCGACCTGATTAATGGCGATCACTTCATTTTCGGAACCTCGTCGCCATGCGCGATCGCGGGATATCCGATTATCAACGTGCCCATGGGCACAACCTATGGCGTGCCCCTGGGTATCAGCTTTATGGGTACAGCCTATAGCGAGCCAACTTTGATCAAGGTGGCTTCTGGCTTTGAAGCGGCAACCATGGCTCGGGTGGAGCCGCAACTTCTGGGGAAGCTGCCGTTCGACTCCGGGTTCTGCGGAGGCGGGAGCGCGGCCCAGAGTACGGCAGCCGCAATCAAGAGTTCAGTACCGCAGCATGGCATGCCCGATGTCAGAATGGCCCGGGCAAGAAGGTTGTAAACGGGAGGGGGACTTATGGAGTGGGGCGGCTGCTAACCAGTCGCCTTTTTGTTGGTGCGCCCAGGCGTTTTAACACTCCTGTAACACGGTTCTGCTAGATTGAGCCCGTGGCCAACCGAGCCGTGGGAGCGCACCCCCTGACTAGTCCGGAACTGGCGGTAGGGCCGGCACTTGCGGCGCAGCCACCGGCGAAACCCGAGTTTCTGATCAAAGACTCAACCAGCCAGTGGGCGGACCGCACCTTTCAGTTTGCCATGCTGGCATGCGGGCTGACCGTGCTGCTTTTGGTATACCTGATCATCTACGAATTAACTACCAAAGGGACATTGGCCCGGCACGCGTTTGGCTGGAGATTCTTTTTTCAGAGCGACTGGGATCCGGTCAATGACCGATACGGCGCCTTATCCTTCGTCTACGGCACAATTGTATCTTCTCTGCTGGCCCTGTTGATCGCAGTTCCGCTGGCGATTGGGGTTGCCGTATTCATTACCGAGATGTCGCCGCGCTGGTTGCGCACTCCTCTCGCCTTCACGACTGAGCTGCTGGCGGCAATTCCCAGCGTGATTTATGGCCTATGGGCAATTTTTGTGCTCGTACCGCTCTTGCGCCAAAGCGTGCAGCCGTGGCTGGCGCGTTATTTGGGGTGGACAGGTCTCGTCGAGGGGCCACCTTATGGGATCGGCATGCTCGCCGCGGGAGTCATTCTGGCCATCATGATTGTTCCGATTATTTCCTCGATTGCGCGCGAGGTGATGACGGCAGTGCCGCAACAGCAGAGGGAGGCCGTGCTGGCGCTCGGCGCTACGCGCTGGGAGATGATCCGGATGGGCGTGCTAGGTAACGCTCGCGCGGGCATTTGGGGGGGAATAATTCTGGGATTAGGCCGAGCCCTGGGCGAAACCATGGCGGTCACCATGGTGATCGGCAACCGTCCCGAGATCGCCAAATCGCTATTTGCACCCGGTTACACAATGGCCAGCGTGATCGCCAACGAGTTCAGCGAAGCGAGCGGCGAGTTGTACCTGAGTTCGCTGGTCGAGGTCGGGTTGGCATTGTTCCTGGTGACCATCGTGGTCAATGTTCTGGCCCAGTTGCTGGTGTGGAGCGTGACTCGCGGTACCCCAGCGAGGAGCCATGTCTAGGGCGATGACACTAAAGGCAAGTCAGGCAGACCTTAGCGTGAGCCTTTGGCGGCGGGCCATCGACTTGCTGGCTACATTCGCGGCAGGTAGCGCCGTCGTGCTGGTTTTGCTGCCTCTTGGCGCGGTTTTCGGGTACTTGGTCTACAAGGGTATCGGTTCCCTGAATTGGGCGTTCCTCAGCCAGACGCCGAAGCCCGTGGGAGAGGCCGGAGGAGGGATGGCTAACGCCATTGCCGGCTCGGCACTGATTTTGGGAATTGCCAGTGTTATAGGCGTGCCGGTGGGAATTGGCGCGGGTGTTTACCTCGCCGAATATGGTCGGAATCGCTTGGGCGACTTAATCCGATTCACCGCCGACGTTTTGAACGGGGTTCCGTCTATCGTGATCGGCATCGTGGCTTACGGGATTGTGGTGCTGAGACAGAGGCATTTCTCGGCACTGGCGGGCGGGGTTGCACTCGCGATCATGATGATTCCCACGATCACGCGGGCGACGGAAGAAATGGTGCTGCTGGTTCCAACTGCGGTGCGCGAGGCAGCCTATGGGTTGGGAGTTTCACGCTGGCGCACGACGATTTCCATCACGCTGCGCACGGCCATGTCGGGCGTGATCACGGGGGTGATGCTGGCGTTTGCGCGCGTGGCAGGAGAGACCGCACCCCTGCTGTTTACGGCGTTTGGTAATACCTACTGGAACTGGAATATGAATCAGCCAACCGCTGCGTTGCCGCTGCAGATTTTCGTGTACGCGATTTCGCCGTTCGACGAATGGCACCGGCAAGCCTGGGCGGGGGCGCTCGTCCTGATTGTGCTTATCGTGGTTTCGGTCAGCGCGGTGCGGCTGGTGGCAGGACGCGGCATGCTGAAGGGGTCGAGCTGAGATGGGCGTCGACATTCAGGTCGAGCATTTGAATGCCTGGTTTGGCAAGACGCGGGCCGTGCAGGATATCACCCTCAAGATGTCGGCCAACCATGCGACGGCGATCATCGGGCCTTCAGGGTGTGGGAAGTCGACCTTCGTGCGCTGCATTAACCGCATGCACGAGACCGTGCCGGAGGCGCGGGTGAGCGGGCAAATCCGGATTGGGGACTTAAACGTTTACAACGGCACTTCTGCAACCCAAGTCCGGCGTCGAATTGGCATGGTGTTTCAGAAGCCCAATCCCTTTCCCACGATGTCGATCTATGACAATGTGGCGGCGGGACTGAAGCTGAATGGTTTTCGCGATCGCCGGCAGTTGGACGAAATCGTAGAGCGATCGCTCACGATGGCGGCACTTTGGCATGAGGTGAAAGATGCGCTGCGTAAGCAGTCGGGAGCGAGCTTGTCAGGGGGGCAGCAGCAAAGGCTGTGCATCGCGCGGGCGTTGGCCGTCGAGCCGCAGGTGTTGCTCATGGACGAGCCCTGTTCGGCACTGGATCCTATCTCGACCAGCAAGATTGAAGAACTGATCTTCCAGTTGAAACAGCGTTACACCATTGTGATTGTGACGCACAATATGCAGCAGGCGTCGCGGGTGGCCGAATACACGGGATTCTTCCTGTTGGGAAATTTGATTGAATTCGATAAGACCGAGAAGATTTTTACGAATCCCTCGGATAAGAGAACAGAAGACTACATCACCGGCAGGTTTGGATAATGCGTACGCGGTTTCAACAAGGATTGGATGAGCTTCGGGAGAAATTGCTTCGCATGGGCGGGCTGGCGGAACAGGCGGTGGATCGCGCCTGCCAGGCTTATGTGGAACGCGATTTAAAGCGCTGTCACATGGTGCTGGAGGACGAGTCACGCATCAACGCGGCGGAGCGGGAGATCGATGAGCTGGCTTTCGACCTCCTGGCTTTACAGCAGCCCATGGCGGTCGATCTGCGCTTCATTCTTGCGGTTACGAAAATCAATTCCGATCTGGAGCGCGTGGGAGATCAGGCGGTGAACATCGCCGAACGGGTCATGGACATGGTGGAGTTGCCGGCGACGGAGCTCCCGGTCGATATTCCACGGATGGCGGCCGCGGTTTCGGCCATGGTGCGGCGGGCTCTGGAATCGTTCATCGAAGGCAAAGCAGAATTGGCGCAGGCAGTCTTGGAAATGGACAACGTGGTGGATCGCATGCGCGATGAGGCCTTCATCGTATTGGTTCGAAAGATGAACGATGCTCCGGCGGTCACGCGCCAGGCCTTGGATGCGTTATTGGTGGCACGAAACCTGGAACGCGTTGCCGACCATGCGACCAACATTGCGGAGGACGTGATCTTCTGGGTGCGGGGCCGGGATGTGCGGCATAACGTCGGAGGAGAGGTTGCCCCGATCCGGGAGACACGTTGAGTCGTTTTTGCTGTATTCAGGCGTGAACTGAAGGCAACCAATTCCATCGCCTCTGCGGAGCTTGTTCCAGGCGGATGGTTTGACCCGTGGCTTGCCCGTGGGCTTCATTTGGGCGCCGCTTTGCGGCTGAAGAGGGGTGGCGCTTGAGCGCAGAGTTTCCTCGAATCAAGCTGAATTGTGCAGACCGTCAACGGGTCCGAAGTCTGCGGCGGTCAGGAGAAGGTAGGCGTCCTTCTTCGCGGGGTCCATTTGCCAGCGAATAGGCTCGCTCCGCTCCACTCCAGAATAGGTCGGTGGTCAACCTCGCCTGTTAAGATGGGGGCGGCCTCATTAGATCGTTGCTGAGGAGATTCGCTTGCAGCTCCTGCCGCGTTTCGCTACTGCTGTCTTGCCGCTCAGTTTCTTGTTTCTGGCTTTAGGGCAAAGATCGGACCGCCACGTCATCCATCTTCCGACCAGCAAAGGGCTGAGGACACCTTCGATTGGCCGAATTGCGACTACGAACAGCTTTCCGGCCACCATCGCGCTCAGTCCCGATGGACGCTACGCCGCCCTGCTGAATGATGGTTATGGTGTCCAGGAGGATATGGCGCATCAATCTATTGCTGTTCTGGACTTGAGCACCAATAAGCTTTCGGACTTTCCCGACCAACGTTTCCCGGAAGATGGGCACCAGAGTTATTTTCTGGGTTTGGTTTTCGGAGCGGACGGGAAACATCTTTATGCTTCTGTGGGCTCCATCACTGACCCGAACGGTGAGAAGCCTGGAGACACGGGCAACGGAATTGCGGTTTACAGTTTTCATGATGGCAAAGTCGCTCCCGAGCGGTTCATTAAGATTCCTCCGCAGAAGCTTGCGTCCAACAAGCGAATTGCGAAGGAACTAGCCAAACTGCCGAAGGGGCAAGCAATCTCGTTCCCGGCGGGTCTGGCCTGGACGGTCGGCGAACGATTGCTGGTTGCCAATAATCTTTCCGACAATGTAATCCTGCTCGATGTGAGGACAGGGCGAACTGTTAAGACGTTCGACCTGAGCACAAATGAGCTGGTGCCCGCGTCTTTTCCCTATACCGTGGTGGCGAGCCGCGACGGACGTCGCGCCTGGTGCAGTTTGTGGAATGCATCGCGGGTTGCTGAACTGGATTTGGCCAAGGGAAAAATAACCCGCTGGATTCCGCTGCTGCCGCCGAAGAATTCGACCGACCCAGGGTCGCATCCAACCGCCATGCTGTTGAGCCCGGACGAGAAGGAACTGTACGTCGCGCTGTCCAACGCGGATACGGTTGCTGTGGCGTCCCCGGCGGACGGCAAGCCGGTCAGGTTCCTGGGCACACGTTTGCCCGGCCAGCAGTATTCGGGAACTTCTCCCAGCGCTCTGGCGATGTCCGATGACGGCAAGCGCCTGTTTGTCGCGGACTCCTCGCTCAATGCCGTTGCCGTTTTTGATCTCTCCGGGATTCGTGATGGCAGGGAGGAAAACGGACAACGCTCGGCAACCGGCTTTATTCCCACGGATTGGTATCCGAGCGCGCTCGCGGTGCGCGGGGACGATCTGTTGATCGCAACCGCGAAAGGGGAAGGAACTGGGCCCAACGCGGGCCCCAACGTCATCACGACAGAAAAGAGACACCCCACTCATCCTTACATTGCCGAATTGCTGAGGGGCTCGGTCGCGCGCCTGAACTTGACGAAGCTGGAAGGAAGTCTGGGGGAGCTGACGCGGGAAGTTGAGGAGAACAATCTGGTTGGCGAAGATCCGGGAAAGATCATATTCCCCAGCGGAGCTAATCCCATTCGCCACGTGATCTACGTCATCAGGGAGAATCGAACCTACGATCAGATTCTCGGCGATTTGAAGGTGGGCAACGGGGATGCGTCCCTCACCATGTATGGCTCAGACATCACTCCCAATGCGCACAAGCTGGCGCTTCAGTTTGGAGTGCTGGACAACTTTTACGATAGTGGAGAAGTCTCGGGAGACGGGCATATCTGGTCTAATGCCGCGATCACCAGCGACTACAACGAGAAGACCTGGCAGATTGCGTATCGCAGCAATGAACGTACGTATGATTTTGGCGGCACGGTCGCCGGAGAATATGCTCTGGACCATGGCGAGGCCGATGTGGATGATCCGCAAACCGGTTTTCTGTGGGGCAATCTGTCGCGCCACGGGCTGAGCTACCGCGACTACGGCGAATTTATCGATGTGGAATGGTGCCTGCCTGAGGCGGGGAGCGCGTCGCCGCGAGAAGAGACGAAGGGGGAACGAGAACAGTGTTCACGCCGGGCAGTCAAGCCAGGGGAGGCTTTGCCGTCAAATGTGGGGCAGCCGCATGGGGCGGCAAGTCTTTGGCCCTGGGCTGTGCCCCTGTTCAAGCGCACGGTTGGAACCAAGGCGGAATTGCGGGACCATTTCAATCCCGTGTATCCGAATTTCCGGCTGGACTATCCGGACCAGCTGCGAGCGGACGAATTCTTGAATGAATTTGAGGGATTTGTTCGCGCTCGCCAGGAGGGGAAGGGAGCGGAGTTGCCCAGCTTTGTCCTGCTCTATCTTCCCGATGACCACACGGCGGGAACTCGACCGGGGATGCCTCGTCCGGCCGCCTCAGTTGCGGACAACGACCTCGCCCTAGGCCGTGTGGTGGAAGCTGTTTCCCATAGCCCGTACTGGGACGAGACGGCGATTTTCGTGGTAGAAGATGACGCGCAGAACGGCGCCGATCACGTGGATGCGCATCGCTCCATCGCGCTGGTCATCAGCAAGTATTCGCCAGGAACGGTGGAGCATCCGTTTGTCGCGCACCAGTTCTACACCACGGTGAACCTGGTGCACACCATGGAAGTGCTGCTCGGGCTGCCGCCCATGAATCAGAACGATGCTTACGCTCCCGTAATGGCGCCGCTGTTTTCCGGGCCGGGAGAGCAGGCGGCCTTTACTGCCGATTGGCGCAACCGCGACAACCGGCTGATCTATCAGATGAACCCGGCCCAAGGACCGGGCGCGGAAGTCTCCAAGAAGATGGACTTTTCTCGTCCCGACGCTGCCGATGCCGCGGTGCTTAATAAAATTCTGTGGCGCGACCGCAAAGGAGCGGTGCCCATGCCTTCCCCAAAACACACGCTGTTCCCAATTGGCGATTGAGCGCGATTTGAGCGACAAGGACTACTTATTCCACCTCGGCAGGCCTAAGCTTCCCTGCCGTCTCCTATAATTCCTTTGAGGGACATCTTGTTAGAAGCCCGCCATTCCGCGCTGCTTACCGATCTTTACGAACTCACGATGGCGGCGGCGTATTTCGAGAACAACTTCCGGGCCAAAGCGAGCTTTGAACTGTTCATACGGTCTTTGCCGCCGGAGCGGAACTACCTGGTCGCCGCAGGACTGGAGCAGGTGCTGGATTATCTGGAGAGTCTCGAGTTTGAGCCGGCAGATATCGAGTTTTTGCGGAAGCAGCCGGTTTTTCGGCAGGTCAGCGACAAATTCTTCGACTATCTTAGGAGGTTTCGCTTTACCGGCGAGGTGTGGGCGATTCCGGAAGGCACACCGGTATTTCAGGAGGAACCGCTGCTGCGGGTCACCGCTCCCATCATTGAAGGGCAGATCGTCGAGACCTATTTGCTCTCCATGATCACGTTTCAGACGATGATTGCCTCGAAGGCGGCGCGTGTGGTGCGGGCGGCGCAGGGCAGGAGCGTCATTGAATTTGGCACGCGGCGCGCTCATAGCCCGGAGGCCGGGACGCTCGCCGCCCGAGCGGCTTACATTGGGGGCTGCATCGGGACTTCCAACGTCGAAACAGGACGGCGATTCGGAATTCCCACGTTTGGGACGCTGGCACACTCGTTTGTGATGGCCTACGACGATGAGGAGGAAGCGTTCCGTCGTTTCCAAAAGATTTTTCCTGATCACGCCATGTTGCTGGTGGACACTTACGACACGCTGGCGGCCGTCGACAAAATTATCCAGGCCGGACTGCATCCTAAGGCGGTGCGGCTCGATAGCGGAGATGTGGTGGAGCTTTCCCGGGCAGTACGGCGGCGGCTGGACCAGGCGGGCCTCAGTGACACCCAGATTTTTGCCACCAGCGATCTCGACGAATTCGTGATCAGCGACCTACTAGCGCGTGGCGCGGTGGTCGACGCATTCGGCGTGGGGACGAGCCTGGCTGCTTCCAAAGACGCTCCTACGCTGGGCGGAGTTTACAAACTGGTGGATGTGTATGCGGGCGAGCGTCCGTCGTATCGCGCCAAGTTGAGCCCGGGGGGGAAAGCGACTTATCCGGGATGCAAGCAGGTTTACCGCTTGCAAAGCTCGGATCAAAGGTACGCCGAGGATGTTATTGCGCACTGGACTGAAAAATATGGCGAGGGGAAGCCGCTGCTCGCTTGCGTGATGCGGGATGGCGAGCGTCTGGCAAGGTCGCCGAAAATCGAAGAGGTTCGCGAACACGCCCAGATGGAGTTGGCCAGACTCCCGGAACAGTGCCATGGTCTGGATCAGGCACATCCCTATCCGGTGCGTTTTAGCCGGGAATTGCAGAGGCTCTTGGAAGATTTTCGCAGCCGCTTCGCGCAGCCGGTTACGCGAAGGGGAGTGGTATGAGTTGGTTGTTCTGGGATGTTGATACGCAGGTCGATTTCATGGATCCGGGCGGGAAATTGTACATTCCCGGAGCCGAGAAGATTATACCCAATATTCAACGGCTTAATCAGTGGGCGGCGTCGCATCAGATTCTAGTCGTGTCGAGCACAGATCGACATCAGCCGAGCGATCCTGAGTTCCGGGATTATCCGCCGCACTGTCTCGTGGGTACGCCCGGGCAGCAGAAGGTCTCGGGCACGGTGCTGGCAAAGCATCTGGTGGTGCCCAATCGGAGACTGGATTTGCCTGCGGACCTCGGACGCTATGAACAGATCATTATTGAGAAGCAAGCCTTGGATGTGTTCACGAATCCGAATATCGAGGCGCTGCTCGGGAGGCTGGGGAAGGATCGGGAAATTTTCCTTTATGGCGTCGTGACGGAAATTTGCGTGGAACGGGCGGCACGAGGGTTGATGTCACGCGGGTACAAAGTGAACGTGGTGGAGGATGCGATCAGACACCTGGACCAAGAAAAAGGCCGCGCGACGGTGGATGAGGTTCGGCGGCAGGGTGGGCGGGTGACCAGGACTGAAGAGGCTGTGAACTAGGTGGAGTGATAATAACACCGAGATCCCTCGCTGCCCGCATGATGGCAAGCCTTGAGGGCTTGCTCGGAATGACCAGGATAAAAGTTTCAGCCTCGGGGGTTGAGGGGAATCGTGGGTAAGAACTGCGGTGGCTTGCGGAGCTTGGTGGCCTGCTCGAACGCGTAGGCGAGCTTGATCAGGGTGGGCTCGCTCCAGGCTTGTCCGAAAAAAGTTGAGCTTCCACCGGTGAAGTGATCGCCGTTCAGAAGGTCGGTGAGGCAAGACGGGCCGGCGGTGGGGGCGACGATCGCGTCCAGCTTGTTGTTATCCATCAGACGATCGATGCCTTCCGTACGAGCCAGTTTGCGGTTCTTGTCCAGCGCGTCGAGGTACTCCTTTTCGGTCAGCGGGCCCTTGGCCTCCGACTTGAGGAAAATGTCCTGCCCAAAGTAGGGCATCTCTTGCTCTTTGTTCTTCTCGTTGAAGTCGATGATTTCCTTCAGGGAGTGCACCGGAGCGCCGGGGCCCAGGCGCGCCAGATACCCGTTCAGGTCAGCCTTCAATTCGTAATAGAAAACCATGAGCTCGGAGTCGTCGAATTTTCCGAAGGTCTCAATGTCGGCGGGATCGACCAGGGTCGCCCCTTGTTTCTTCATTTCATCCAGCAGCTCATTCATCAAGACGTCAACGTCGTCGCTGAAACCGAAATATTTCCGGGCGACCCCGAGGCGGGCGCCTTTCAGACCATTGGGATCGAGGAAACGCGTGTAGTCGGTTAGAGATTTACCTTCGCTGGCGAGAGTTGCTTGATCGGAGCGGTCCACGCCGGTGAGCGCTCCCAAAAGTATTGCCGCGTCTTTAACCGTGCGCGCCATGGGGCCGGCGCCGTCCTGGGTGTGGGAAATCGGAATGATTCCGGTGCGGCTGACCAGGCCGACGGTGGGCTTGATTCCGACCAGACAATTAGCCGAGGATGGGCAGACAATCGAGCCATCGGTCTCCGTTCCGATGGCGGCGGCACAAAAATTCGCGGCAGCGGCGGCGCCCGAGCCTGAACTGGAACCGCAAGCGTTACGATCGAGCGCGTAGGGATTCCTCGTCAGGCCGCCACGGCCGCTCCAACCGCTGGTCGAATGGCTGGAACGGATGTTAGCCCATTCGCTTAAATTGGTTTTTCCGATTATTACGGCACCGGCGGCTCGTAACTTCTGGGCGACGGTGGAATCTTGGGGCGGTTTGGCTCCCACCAGAGCCAGAGAACCGGCGGTAGTCATCATCTTGTCGGCGGTATCAATGTTGTCTTTGATCAGAGTGGGGATTCCGTGCAGAGGCCCACGAAGCTTGCCGGAGTGGCGCTCTTTGTCCATGGCGTCGGCGATGGCGAGCGCGTCGGGATTAATTTCGATAATGGAATTGATGGCGGGACCCTGCTTGTCGAGTGATTGAATGCGACCTAGGTATTTTTCCGCCAGGGAATGGGCAGTATATTCGCCCGACTTCATGCCGTCCTGAAGATCGGAGATCGAAATTTCATCCAGCTCGAAAGCGGGAACTTGCGGTGTGGCCGGCTCAAGCTTGGGGAGTTCACGGGCGGCGGCGAGAGCGGGAAGGATGGCGGTACCGACTCCGGCGAGCACCGTCGATCGCAAAAATCGGCGGCGGGCGGGAATGGAAGCATTTTTGCTTTGTCTCAAAGATTACTCCTCTTGCTGGGTGGGGATGTTAAGGGCTGGTGAGGAGCCAAGTCAACGAAGGCGGGTTCTCACAAGACGGGTGCCGGATGTTTTGCGGTGAGGCTTCGATCCGGCTGGCACGGCAGAGACCGGTGCCACACCCAAGAGCAAGCTAAAAGCAGATTCTTCGGCGCCGGAAGCCGCTCAGAATGACAAGCCTTCAGACAATTTAGACTGAATTTAGACTTCAAAACATCGCTGAGCCGCAATTAGGTCGGTTAGACTCTAATGACTCATGAACTCTGCCGCGAAGACTAAAGCCAAGAAAAGTCAGAGGCTGCGCGCAATCATTCCGATGGTTTGGGAATTGGTGCGTCCGCGGCGAGCCTTGCTGGCGATCGGTTTTGGGGTGATGGTGATTAACCGGGTTTCAGGGCTGGTACTGCCTTACTCGACCAAGTTTTTGGTCGACGGCGTGATCGTCAAGCGGCATCTGGAACTGCTCAAGCCGCTTGTCCTGCTGGTATTGGGCGCCACCCTTGTGCAGGGGATTACTTCGTTTTGCTTGACGCAACTGCTGTCGAAGGCGGCGCAGCGGCTGATTGCTGAACTTCGGCAAAAGGTGCAAGCGCATGTGGGGCGGCTGCCGGTGACGTTCTACGATTCGACCAAGACCGGAACCCTGGTATCCCGGATCATGACCGACGTCGAGGGTGTGCGCAACCTGATCGGCACAGGACTGGTGGAGTTTGCGGGTGGATTGCTCACTTCGGCAATCGCTCTAGTGGTTCTGTTTCGAATCAGCGCACTCATGACTCTGCTGGCTTTTGGGTTCCTGCTGGGTTTTGCGATTGCTCTCAACCAGGCTTTTGGAACGATCCGGCCGATTTTCCGCGAGCGCGGCAAGATCAACGCAGAGGTCACCGGTCGTCTGGCTGAGTCGGTAGGCGGCGTACGCGTGATCAAGGGCTACCACGCGGAAGAGCGGGAAGAGAAAGTGTTTGCGAAAGGCGTCGAGAGGCTGCTCGATAACGTGATGCACACCTTGACGGCTACTTCGGTGATGAGCCTATCTGCGAGTCTGCTCATGGGCGCGGTGGGCGCGGTGATTATGTTTGTGGGCGCGCGCCAGATCATGGCGGGGGCGCTGACCATCGGCGGGTTCTTCACCTATACGTTGTTTCTCGGGTTCCTGGTTGCGCCGATCATTCAAATCGTTTCCATCGGGACCCAACTCACGGAAGCCTTGGCCGGCTTGGAACGTACTCACGAGATCTTGAGCGAAGGGGCAGAGGATCGCGACCCGAGACGCGTGGTCGCGCTCAAGGATATCGAAGGAAAGATCGACTTCCAGGGTGTCAGCTTCAGCTATGACGGGAACCGGACGGTTCTAGATGAAATTTCGTTTCAGGCGGAACCCGGCACGGTGACAGCGCTGGTCGGCTCCTCAGGCTCGGGCAAATCAACCACCATCGGGCTGATTTCGGCCTTCTACATACCCACGGGCGGAAAGATTCTGATTGATGGCGTGGATCTGAGCACGGTGCGGTTGGATTCCTATCGCACCCGGCTCGGCGTGGTACTGCAAGAATCGTTCCTGTTTGACGGGACAATTCGGGAGAACGTGGCGTTCTCGCGTCCGGAAGCTACGGAAGAGGAAATCATGCGGGCTTGCCGCATTGCGCGGGTGGACGAGTTCGCAGAGAGTTTCAGGGACAAGTACGATACCGTGGTCGGCGAGCGCGGGGTCAAGCTTTCCGGCGGGCAGCGGCAGCGGATTTCGATTGCGCGGGCAATTCTGGCCGAGCCGCGCATCTTAATCCTGGACGAGGCTACTTCCAGCCTCGATTCCGAGTCGGAGGCGATGATCCAGCAGGGCCTTTCTTACCTGATGCAGGGGCGGACGACTTTCGTGATTGCACACCGGCTATCGACCATCCGTCGAGCCGACCAGATCCTGGTGGTGGACGAGGGAAGGATTGCTGAACGAGGCAGGCACGAGGAACTTTTGGAGTTCGAGGGACGTTATTACGAGTTGTACACCAAGCAGCAGGGGGTGGAGACGAATCTGTTCCTGGCTCCGGGCGAGGGCGACGTTACACCGGTGGCCGCCGAGGAAGGAAGCGGGAATGGCAAGGGAGACGTGAGTGCCGCGGATGCCTTGCGTCTGATCAGGGGAGAGGTGCGCTAAGTTATTTCATGAGTTCGGGTTCACAATCAGGACAAAACGGGCCAATCGCAGTGTCGACCAAACAGGTGTGCCGTCACTATCGCATGGGCGAGACACTGATCCGTGCCGTAGATGGCGTTTCGCTCGAGCTGAGACCGGGAGAATTTGTCGCCCTGCTGGGCAGTTCGGGGTCGGGAAAGTCGTCGCTGCTGAACTTGATCGCGGGGCTGGACCGCCCCACATCGGGATCGGTAATCGTACGGGGAGGCGATCTGGCAGCTCTGTCGCGGGAAGCACTGGCTAAATACCGGCTGCGCACGGTGGGCATGGTTTTTCAATCCTTCAACCTGATTCCCAGCATGACCTTGATGGAGAACGTGGAACTGCCCATGAGGTTTGCGGAGGTCGAGCGCGACCAGCGCGAGGGATTGGCCAGGAAGGCTCTGGACCGAGTTGGTCTGAGCACGCGTCTGCGGCATCGGCCGGCGGAGCTTTCCGGCGGCGAACAGCAGCGGGCAGCACTGGCCCGGGCGTTGATCAACCGGCCGCAGCTCCTGTTAGCCGATGAGCCCACGGGGAACCTCGACAGCCACACCGGAACCGAGATCATGGAGCTGATTCGCGAGTTCAACCAGGCGCTGGGGATGACGGTCGTCATGGTCACGCATGAGCGAGCGCTGGCCGAGCGTTATGTGAAGCGAATGATCTTTCTGGCGGATGGAAAACTGGTTGGGGGATGAGTCAAATGTCGGGCGGACGTCGCCCGGGGTAGCCAGGGGGCCTAGGCATGAAAGCCTATGACCTGACGGAACTTGCCGTACGGAACCTGCGCGAGTCGGGGCTGCGCAATTCGCTGACCACGGTCGGAATTTCCGTTGGCGTGGCATCGCTGGTAGCCATGCTATCGCTCGGCATTGGTTTGCAGCAGCTGGCCTCGCGGCGATTGCAAAAATCAGGGTTGTTCGACACCGTGGTGGTCATGTCGCGGCGGGATTTGCGCAGCTTCAATCGCGAACCGCAGAATAGCGGGCCGGCCCCAGCTGACAGTCCGATGCTGGATGAGACGGCGCGGCAGCGGATCGAGCGATTGCCCAATGTGCGCGAGGCTTATCCGGATATCCGATTCATCACTGAACTTCGGTATGAAGACAAGCCACACCTGACCATGTTGGCGGGGCTTCCATTCTCGGCGAAGAACAACGATGCGTTTGACGGCATGCAGGGGAAGTTTTTCTCCTCGGAAACTGCGCCTGAAATCATTTTGCAAAAGGCGTTCGCTGAGGAGTTGCTGGGCAAGCGGCCGCAGCCCGGCGCTGATGAGGTGAAGGTCACGGAACTGGCCAAGCCTTTGCTTGGGCAAGAGCTGGTCATGCGCTATACCGAACGGGTGGAGAATCCCGGAGGTCCCAAGCGGGTGCCCCGCGCGGGAGAAAGCCGGCTTACCGCGTCGAACCAAGTGAATGATCTGCCGCAGGCGTCCTATTCGGTGTTCTTGCGGGAGCAGAAGCTGAAGATTGTGGGCGTATCCGACCTTGATCCGGACAGCATGCGCGGGGCGGCGCGGGCGCGAGTGTTTCTGCCGCTAAAGCTGGCGGAAAATCTGCGCGTTATGCAGCCCACGAATCTGCGGGACACCTCGCGCGGGCTCGGCGCTTCGCCGACTTATGCCACGGTCAGTGTGCGAGTGACTAGCCCCAAATACGTGCAGTCGGTGGAAGATGCCGTCCGCAAGATGGGGTTCAATACCTTCTCCATCACCGACGCTACGCGCAACCTGCGGCAGTTCTTTGCGGTGCTTGATCTGTTCCTCGGGATATTTGGCAGCTTGGCGCTGGCCGTGGCTTCGATCGGAATCGTGAACACGCTGGTTATGGCCATTCTCGAACGGCGTCGGGAAATTGGGATCATGAAGGCTCTGGGAGCGAGCGATACGGATGTAAAGAAGCTCTTTTTCGCCGAGGCTGGGGCGATGGGAGTGATGGGTGGCGCTCTGGGAGTGGCTCTGGGATGGGTGATCGGCCGGGTGATCAACCTTGGAACCAACCTGTATTTGAGGCGGCAGAATTTTCCGCCGGAACAGATTTGGGCAGTGCCTTGGTGGCTGGTGGCGGGAGCGATTGGGTTTGCGATTTTGGTAAGCCTGGTATCCGGGATGTATCCGGCGGGACGGGCGGCGCGGTTGGATCCGGTGCAGGCGCTGCGGTACGAGTGATGGGGCCAGGGTTGGTCTTTGGCGATGGCGTCGGGTCTCCGACTCGCCCTGGTCGGGTCGAAAACCCGACGCCGCCCGGTTCGCCCTATTCTTCCAGCTTTCATTTTCTAGGTTTAGCCCTTCTTCTGGTTTCCCTCCTGGCCCAGGCCCAAAGCCGGGTCGAGTGCAGTGTCCTGAACAGCCTTATTCTGAAGGAACCGGTGCAGTACTGTGTGCTCGTGCCGCCCGGCTACGATCCTCATTCGGCGCGGCGCTATCCGGTGCTCTATTTCCTTCATGGGCTCGGGAACAACGAGCAGACCCTTTTCAACAGCGGCGGGTGGAGCGTCATCGAGGAGCTGCGCCAGCGACATAAGATTGGTGATTTCCTGATCGTGGCGCCGGCAGGAAAACAGAGTTTTTACATCAATTCTGCCGACGGCAAAGTTCGATACAACGATTTCCTCATCCGCGAGTTCATGCCCTCGATCGAAGGCAAATATTCGATCCGGCGGGAGCGGAGGGCGCGCGGGGTCACCGGCCTGTCGATGGGTGGATATGGAGCGCTCAGGTTAGCATTCGCGTATCCGGAACGGTTTTCGTCGGTGAGCGCGGAGAGTGCTGCCCTGATCAGGGAATCGCCGACGGAACTGAACACTGCGATGCGTTCCCGCACCCCGCTGGGCAGGTTGCTGGGCGCGGTTTTTGGCAATCCGATCAATGTGGCACATTGGCGGCAAAATGATCCCTTGGCGTTGGCCAAGAGGAACGCGGCGGGAGTTCGGAAGCTCGCAATCTATTTCAATTGTGGACGTAACGATGACTTTGGTTTTGAGAAGGGCGCCGAGGCGCTCGATCGGCAGCTGGAGGCTGAGGGAATCGCCCACGAGTTTCATCTTTACCCCGGAGATCACAGCTTGGATTATTTTCAGCAGCACATCGGCGAGACGATAGAATTCCATTCGCGGGCGTTTGAATCGGCTAAGTAGCAGGAAATATGCAACATGCGATTCTAGGTGCGGGGGGCGTGGGTGGACTCATCGGCGCCAGTCTGGCGCATTCGGGGGAACAGGTAACCCTGGTGGTGAAGGGCCAAGCGCTTGGCAGATACCCGAATCAATTGCATCTTGAAAGCGCTTTCGGGAAATTCGATGCACCGGTCAGGGTCGGATCCGAGGTCCCGGCGGCCGATGTTTTGTGGATTACCGTGAAAGCTACCCAACTGGAACCGGCGCTGGCTTCACTGCCAGATGGCCGTCAGGTGCGGGCGATTCTTCCGTTGCTCAACGGAATCGATCACGTCTCCTTCCTGCGGTCGCGCTATGGAGTCGAGCGCGTGATTCCTGCCACCATCAGCGTGGAATCGGAGCGAGTCAGCCCGGGGCATATCGTGCACCGCTCTCCGTTTGCCAAGCTGAGCGTAGCATCGAGCGGGCGGAAACTCCTCGAGGGAACCCTTGATCAACTTCAGAAAATTGGTTTTACCTGTCAATTTGTCGATCACGAGCCAACGCTGATGTGGACGAAACTGGTGTTTCTGGCTCCCCTGGCGCTGGCGAGTTCGGCCGCCGGAAAGACCATTGGCGAGATGCGGGCGGACTTGAGCTGGCAGCAGCGACTGGAATCCTGCGTGCGAGAGGTGTGTTCTGTGGCAATCGCCGAAGGCGCCAAGCTGGATGCCGAAGCTGTGATTGCCACCATCCGCGGCCTTCCCGGGCCGATGCGCAGTTCCATGCAGAAGGATGTGGAGCAGGGAAGACCGCCGGAGTTGGATGCCATTGGCGGGCCAATCCTGCGCGCAGCTGAGCGGCACCACCTCGAGGTTCCGATTACGCGGAAGCTGGTTGAAGCCGTCGAACGAAAGATCCGCTAATCGTGGCTCTCGGCCAGCAATTCGTCCAAATACTCCTTCCAAACCGCGGGCAAGGTGTGAGTGCCGTGGCCACGAGTCTGATCGGTGATGGGCAGCAGGACGAAGCGGCCACGTTTCACTTTCTTGATTTCCCTTTCGGCAATGCCCAGCTCGGGCGGATTGATCATGTCGTCGGCTGAATTGACGAACATGACCGGGACTTTGATCTCGTCGAGCTTGGGGGATGGGTCGTAGTCGCGAGAAGCGTCAAAGGCGTATAAGACGTCGTTTGCATCGGTTGCCGCCATGCGGGCTTTGAGGAAATTATCGACATAGGCGTCCGCTTTTTCGCGAGTAGGAAAATCCTTCTGCATCTGGAGCGGGCTGCTGGTCATGATCAGAAAGATGTGAAACGCACTCTGAAGGCCGCGGGGCTCGTGCTTGTAGTCGCCATTCATCCACCCGGGATCGGTGCGGATCGAGTCCATGATCATCTTGCGCATCATGCGATTGCGGCCCGCGATTTCGACGGGCAGGCAGGCGAGAGGCATGACCGCGTCCATGAAGTCGGGATAGGTTTCTGCCCAGATCCAGGAGTGCATGCAGCCCATCGAGGTACCCATCACTAAGCGGAGATGGTTCACCTTCAGGGCTTGGGTAAGGAGGAGATGCTGCAAGTCAACCATGTCATCGTAGACATAGTGTGGAAATTTGGCGTGCAGGCCGTCGCTGGGTTTGGCAGAGTGACCGTGGCCCACGTTGTCGGGAAGGACGATGAAGTAGCGGCTGACGTCCAGAAGCTGCTCCGGCCCGAAGAGCAAGGCGGAAAAATGCTCGGCCGTAAATTGCTGTCCGCTCCCGGTGGTGCCGTGGAGAATCAGGACAGCGTTGGTTACACGACCGCTGGAGTCGGTGGTGGGTTTGCCATAGGTGGCGTAGTGCAGGTTCAGTTCGGGAAGGACCTCACCCGACTTGAATCGGTAATTGTGGAGCGTGAAGTCGGCTTCCACAGGTTTGGGCAATTGCTGCGCGGCAAGAATCGTGGTCAACCAGAGGGCGAGGATAGACAAGCGTAAGGATGCTTTCATGACGGAGGAGCTTACTCGCGCAGCAAGTCGTTGCGCAATCGCCGGCCCGACCCCCCCGACCCCGACCCGGAGAAGTTTTGTTCTCCGAGCCCATCGATTCGCTATAATTCTAGGCGCGTCCCTGAGCGGGCGTAGTTCAGCGGTAGAACGTCGGCTTCCCAAGCCGGATGTCACGGGTTCGATCCCCGTCGCCCGCTCCAATTCCAGGTACTTGCGCCGTAGCCGCGCGGCGGCTTTGGAGCAGGTTACTTTCGTTACTTTGTCCCTATACGAGAGTGCCCTAGGATTTCCCCAGGGTGGCAGATGCGTCTGGATAGCAAGACAAAAACGCTTTTATTGCCAGTTTTCCTGCTGGCGGTGACTATTGGCGTGGAGGCGCAAACCGCTTACCAGGTCGTCTCTGTGAGCAATGGAGGAACGATTGCAGGAACCGTGAAGTGGTCTGGTCCGATGCCGCACGGGTTGACTGTGCCCGTGAACAAGGATCCGGAGATATGCGATCCGGACGGGAACAAGTCTCGAAACCTGGACCGGTTGCTCGTCTCATCCGAGGGAGGGGTGGCCAACACGGTAGTGTTCTTGAAGAATATCTCCAGCGGCAAGGCCATGATTCTTCCCGAACCCAGGCGTACGCTCGACCAGAGACATTGCCAATACGAGCCCCATATCCTGCTGGTTCCCGAAAGTGCAGCCCTGGCGATGAAGAGTTCCGACCACGTGCTGCATACCATCCACATGGACGGAGCGGCCAGCTTCAATTTGCCTTTTCCGTTTGTGGACCAGACGGTTACCCGGAACATGCAGACTCCGGGTCTGGTGAACTTACGGTGCAATGGCGGACATGTGTGGATGAATGCCGAGATGATGGTGGTCCAGCATCCCTACTATGCTGTCACCGATGAAGGCGGCCACTTCGACCTGGATAACGTTCCGCCCGGAAGGTACCAGTTGGTGGCCTGGCATGAAGGATGGCATGTGATGGGACGAGAAAATGCCCTCGACGTTTTCACGCAGAAGAGCGTTCAGAGGGTAGTTTTCAGCCAGCCGAAGACCTGGGAAGAGTCAGTGGTTGTCGCGCCTAATAGTAAGAACTCAGTGAATTTCACAATTTCTGACAAATAGCAGACCGGCACCGTTACGAGTCGCGCGGTGAGAAGATCGTAGAAATCGCAGGGCAGCCCAATTCCGTCGAAGCTCGTTGGCACCCGGAGGGGAGTAGAGTCTCCGCAATACTCATCGTCGGGCTCGGGGGGCCGATCGAGAGAGTCAGCAGGAGACCTGCCAGAGGGATCCAGCAGGCAAGCGAGAATGGTTAGGATCGAACCCGACCATCCCTCACCCCTTGTCGTGGGCAAAAGTATACTCCCAGGGACGAGGAAATATAGCAGCTCTCTCGTGTAACGATAGTATCAGATGCCTTATAGATAAGCCGCTGTCTACCTGCGGCCCGTCTCCATTTGCCGGCGCGCTTCCTCGTGTGCCTGCCGGGGATCGCGGCCGGTGACCTGCTTGTACCATGAGGGATGGAAAGTCCACGCCCAGGATTCGGCGACCGAGCCACGGGTCATGGAGTGGAAGGTGCCGGGCTGACCAAAGGTGCTCAGGTACATGTGAATGAAGATCCCGAAGAGCATGACGAGCGCGGAAATGTCGTGCAAGACGTAGCTGACGGCTACCGTGATGCGACCAAAGGTGCCGGCCCCAATCCACAGGATTATTCCCGTAATCAGGAACACTACCGAGCCGATCGTAATCTCCCAGAACTGCACCTTCTGACCGGCGTTGAAGAACCCGGTTTCCGTGGGCTCAAGCTTTTCTGGTTTTAGAACGTGATTTTTTAAACCGCGGATCCACTCGGTATCCGCTTTGGACCAGAGCATCGGTTCCAGCCAATTCAGCACCTGCAGTCCAAAGAAGAAACAGAATCCAACGCCAAACCAGGGATGCATGGAACGAGCCAAGGCCCCGCCGCCAAAGATGGGAGTGAACCAGCGGAAAAGCCAAGGCAAGTAAATGCCAAAGCCGGAGAACAGGGCAAGGAAGAAAAACAGCGCCACCATCCAGTGCAGGAAGCGGGTGTAGGGACGGTGACGGAGAAGTTCGCCCTGGTAGACATCGTTGGTACCGATGCGGTCGAAGAGGCCGCGAGCTTTATCGTCGAAGCGGTCAACCGCGGTTCCCATGCTACCTCTCCTTCCTGGGTGGTGGTTCAGGCTGAGATTTGCGCGGACCCACCGTTACATAGTGCAGGCAGACACCTAGCAGGCCGAACAGGGCCAAAGTTCCCAGCACCGGCTTAGCGAGCCATTTCCAGACGGTGTAGCTCCATGGGATTTGCGGGTCCTTGGGCAAGCCGCCATAGAGTTCGGGCCGGGTGGCGTCGTGCAGCACGTAGATCACGTGCGTGCCGCCGATCGACGCCGGGTCGTAGACGCCAGCATTGGCGTATCCGAAGTGTTCCCGAAGCTGTTGGGCGCGCTCCTCCGCGATGAACTTCATATCGTCCTTGCTGCCGAACTTCAGGCATCCGGTAGGACACGCCTTAATGCAAGCCGGCTCCAGGCCTTGACCGACGCGATCGGAGCATAGCGTGCACTTGTAGACCTTCTTCGTGGTCGGGTTGAACTTCGGAATGTTGAAGGGGCATCCGGAAACGCAGAACTCGCAACCGATGCAATTCTCCTGGTTGAAGTCCACAATGCCGTTGGAGTACTGGACGATGGCACCATCGGCGGGACAGGCGCGCAGACAGCCGGGATCGGCGCAGTGCATGCACTGGTCCTTGCGCATCAGCCACTGGATGGTGCCGTCTTCGCGCTGGTGCTCGTTGAACTTGATGAGATTCCAAAAGCTCCAGGCCGTTTCCGGCATGGTCTGGTAGGTATTGTCAAAGGTGGTCGGAGTGAACGGCATATCGTTCCATTCGACGCACGCCACTTCGCAGGCCTTGCAGCCGATGCAGGTGGTCGTATCTACCAGCTTGCAGACTTCCAGGTCGCGTTGTACGCCTTCTCCTGGTATCGGCCCGGGGTGGGCCGAGATCTGTTTGATCTGAAGCGTCCTGCGGTCGCTCATCTTCGTCCCACCTTTCTAGGCTTTCTCGACCTTTACCAGAAAGCCTTTAAATTCCGGCGTGAATGCGTTGGGGTCAATCACGGTCGGGGTTAGTTGGTTGGCTAAGGTCTTTGCGGTCTTGTCCTCGTCTTCCGCAATGCCGCGGAATCCCCAATGAATGGGGATGCCGATCTGGAAGGTGTCCTTGCCATCGATCTTCATGGGCCGGATGCGGCGAGTCACCATGGCCTTGGCGATGTAGGTGCTGCGTGCGCTTGTCACCTTAATCTTGTCGCCACCGCGAACGGTGAGCTTGTCCGCCAGCTCAACTGGAATTTCGACGAACGGTTCCGGCACGAGTTGGACATTCATGGGGTTGTTCTTGGTCCAGTAGTGGTAGTGCTCGGTCAGGCGGTAGGTGGTGCAGATCACGTTGTAGCCCTGATCGACGGAGCCGTACTTGTCCATGTCGGTCTTGTACTTTTTCACTACTGGATTGTTGTTCTGGTTGGGGTGCAGCGGGTTGGCAATCGGGCTTTCGATGGGTTCGTAATATTCGGGGAACGGCCCGTCGGCCATGGCACCCAGCGGCACAAATAAGCGGCCCACCCCTTCCGGATTCATGATGAACGGACCCATGTGATCTTTGGGGTTTGAGTCAGGCTTGAAGTCGGGGACGTCGTTCCCGACCCAGGATTGTTTGGCCTCATCCCACCAGACCTGCGGGCGCGAATCATCCCACGGCTTGCCGTCGAGATCGCAGGAGGCGCGGTTGTACATGACGCGGCGGTTCATAGGCCACGACCACGCCCAGTTAGGGTAGACACCCAGACCGGAGGGATCTTCCGTGCCACGCCGTTGAATCATCGCCCCCGCTTCGGTCCAGGAACCGCAATAGAGCCAGTTGCCGGACATCGTGGTGCCATCGTCCTTGAGCGCAGCGAAACCCGGCAGTTGCTGACCCGCCTTGTAAGTCTGATTGGTCTTGGGATCGGTGATGTCGGCCAGCGCCTTGCCGTTGATCTCCTTGGCGACCTCCGAGAGAGACGGATTTTTCCGATCCGTGTATGCCCAAGAGAGGTTGAGGATCGGGTCGGGGAACTTCCCGCCTTCCTTCTGATAGAGTCCACGGACTTTCAAGAAGATGGTCGCCAGAATTTCCTGGTCTACTTTGGCCTGTCCCGGCGGCGGCAGGGCAACGTTCTTCCACTGCAGCCAGCGGGCCGAGTTGACGAAGGTTCCGTCTTTCTCGGCAAAGCCGGCTCCCGGCAGGCGATAGACCGTCGTGGCGATCTTCTTCATCTCGTCTGGGGAGATGCCCGGGGCTTTCCAGAACTCGCTGGTTTCATCGGGATAAATTTCGCAGACCACTAACCAATCGGCCTTCTTCAGCGCGTCGATGTTCTTTTGCGAGTCGGGGCCAATCATGACCCCGTTCATGCCGAAGGCGAAAAGACCCTTGACCTTGCCTTCGTACATGTCGTTCCAGATATTGACCCAGGAGTAGTTGCGGTCAATCTTGGGCAGGTAGTGGAAGGCCCAGTCATTCTGCTTGGTCGCGGCGGGCCCGTACATCGCCTTTAGGAATGAGACCGCGAACTTCGGCGTGTTGGACCAGTAGTTGAACGAATCCCACTGGGTGGGTTTAGAAGCGGTGGGGGTGATCCTTTTCAGGTAGGCGGCAAAGTCAGTGTCCGCCGGGGTCGGCATTTTGAGATAGCCAGGCAGGATCTCGAAAATGCCAGCCATGTCAGTTGCGCCCTGGATGTTGGAGTGGCCGCGCAAGGCGTTTACGCCACCACCGGCGCGCCCTACGTTACCCAGCAGCAATTGCAACATCGCCGCGGTGCGGATAATCTGCGTGCCGAAGCTGTGCTGGGTCCAACCCACCGCGTAGATGATGGTGGCGACCTGCTTCATGTCCCCATCCTTACGGATGGAGGTGAACATGTCGGCGGCTTTGAGGAACTGATCTTGGGGAATGCCGGTAATGCGCTCCACCATTTCCGGCGTGTAGCGCGAGTATTGTTGCTTCAATAACTGAAAGACGCAACGTGGATGGTGGAGCGACAAATCGTAAGCGACCTTCGGGGGGAGCATCGGGGGAGGCGGTGTGCCGGCTGAGCCCTTTGCTCCCATCCGGCTAGCAGCCTGATGTCCCTGGCCCCCGCCGGTGTCGCTGGTGTGCGCCTTGTGTGCCGCGGCGCCCGCCGCGGCCATGGCAGCGACGGCTTTGCCTGTCAGGTCGCCACCTTCTTCGTAGTTCCAAGTGGCCTTGTCGTAAGTCTTCTTTTCCGAATCGAAGCCGGAATATAGGCCATCCTCGGGCAGCTTGAAGCCCTCCTTGATCAGGAAAGCCGCATTGGTGAAGTTAACCAGGTAATCGTGGGCAATGCGGTTGTTCTGGATGGCGTAGTTGATCAGGCCACCGAGGAAGGCGATGTCGGCACCTGCCCGAATCTGGAGGTAGAGGTCTGCAATCGCGGCGGTTCGCGTCAAGCGCGGATCCACCACGATCATCTTGGCATTGCGATTTAGTTTGGCCTCAATAGGCCATTTGAAACCACACGGGTGGTTCTCCGCCGGATTGCCACCCATGATCAACATCATGTCGGTGTTCTTGATGTCGATCCAGCCATTGGTCATTGCCCCGCGTCCGAATGTTGGCCCCAAACTGGAGACCGTGGGGCCGTGTCAAACCCGGGCCTGGTTTTCCAGGTAGCAGACCCCCAGGCTGCGCATGGTCTTGACGACCAGATAGTTGAACTCGTTGGTGTCGGTGCAGCCGCCAGTGAAGGCGAGGCCTTCGCAGCGGTTGACAGTATGACCGGCGGGGTCCTTCTCGAGGAAGGTATCGTCGCGGGTCTTTTTTACCTTCTGCGCGATCTCGTTGTATGCGTCTTCCCAGGAGATGTCTTCCCAGTGATCGGAGCCGGGGCGCCGCACCTGCGGCTTCAATAACCGGCGATCATTCAGGATGTCCTGCTCGAGGGAAGAGCCCTTCGGGCAGAGAGTGCCGCGATTAATGGGGTGATCGGGATCACCTTCGACGTGCACCACCTGCGGGATGGCGTTCTTGGCCTTGTCTCCGAGGGTGTAGATGATGACGCCGCAGCTGACCGAACAGTACGGGCAGGTGCTGCGCGTTTCGGTGGCGCGCGAGATTTTCAGACCCTGGGTTTGAGCGTAGACAGGAGTGAGGTCGAATCCCAGGGCGGACAGACCCACTCCTCCCACGAGTGTGCTTTTGAGGAAAGTCCTTCGCGAAAACTCCATGATGTGCCCTCCGTGAGCCGCTCGGACTGGGGAGAAACGGAGGTTAATGGTTGCGACCGTCGAAGACTCTTGCTGGGACGGTCGGTTTCTTGCACTGCCCCAAAAGAGGAGTCAAACTATAACTCTGCCCGCGGTCGACAGTCAACGCAGGTGTAGCAGGTGTTAGCAGGTGTAGCGGGGGGTGGAGCGGGGGTAGTGGGCTACTCACTTCGCACGTCGCCAGCAATGGCCTCTGGTGTTACAGATAAACTGTGGGACGTCAATGACCTGGTGGCCCTCTGGCCCTCTGGGAATGTTACGAACAGCAGAGGGCGGAAAGAGCGGCGTGAGCCCGATTGATAAGGTTATCTACTCGGTGGCCGTTGCTGGCTTATGCGCACCCATCTTGCCGGGCGCATTTATGCTCTACTCCGCTTCCGTCCGCCGATCATGGGGGAAGGGGAAGCGTTACCCTGTCACGTTGTACATGCGCTTGTTCGCGGGCGGGATGGGACTCTTGTTGCTGTTTCTTGGCATCCGCGAGCTAGTGTTTTTTTCAAAGTAGCCCACTACCGGAGCGGGCAGAACGGCAGGTGGAGCGGGCAGGAGCGCCGGCACCAGGCCTCAGTGTCGGGTCTCACGGCCCAAGACCTGGGACCTTGGACCGGAGACCTTGAGGGTAGAGTGAACCGGGATTTTAGGATTCTGAGAGGGCCCGGGCACAGCCTTTTCGGCTCTGGCGCATTGCGCCACGACACTCCTAAGCCGATAATTCGAGCATGGCGGAAAATCCCTGGCAGCAGCGCGTACAGCGGGCGCAAGAGCTAGCACTTCGCCACGCATTCGCGGCGGAGATCCTAGGGTTCTACGTCCAGATTGCGCACTTCCAGGAAGAGCTGTACCAGCGATTGGACGTGTCGTCCCATCGCAAAATCCCTGCCTCCGAACTCGGGACCCCGGCTCTGCCGGAATGGGAGGAACTCAAGGGCAGCTTTGAGTCTTTTCTCAAACTCGTGGAAGCGAAAGGGCCCGTGCGGCTGGCTGAATCGGCTCGTGAGGTGCGCAGGGAGAGCCCGGGCAACTGGTCGAAGCTGTTCGATCGTTGCTGGTCAGCAGCAGAATCGGGCGACCCTGAGCCGCAGGCGTTTCTTGGACGCGCGTTCCTCCAGCCGTACGCAGAATTTGTACGCACTCGTTCGGCCATCGAGTGGAATGGGCATAGCCGCCCCGTGTGCCCTTTCTGCAACCGCAAACCTGGACTGGGCGTGCTGCGGCAGCAGGGAGACGGATCGCGGCGCTGGTTGATGTGCTCCTTCTGCCTCGCCGAATGGGAGTTTCGACGGATTGTTTGTCCAGGATGCGGGGAGGAGAACAATGCCAAGCTCCCCGTGTATACCGCTGAGGGATTCGACTACATACGCGTCGAGTGCTGCGATACGTGCGGGAGATATCTGAAGGGAGTCGACCTCACTAAGAACGGGCTGGCGGAACCTGTGGTGGACGAGATCGCGTCGGTTCCGCTCGACCTGTGGGCAGAGGAGCACGGTTACGCCAAGCTCGAACGGAATCTATTCCGGATGTAGTTTGCAAGCAAGAGTCTGCTGGCCTCGACGAACTCTGGTTCTTACCCCTATGATGGATGGAAATAACGCCATCCTATGAGGTGACCGTATGCCGGAACCGACCTATGAAGAACTGAAAGCCCGCCTGGCGGAACTGGAGAAACAGGGGGCGACGCGCCGCACAGGCAGTTTGGAATTTCGAGTCAGCGAGAAGGGCGGAGTGAGTGTTTACGGACTGGGACGTTTTCCGGTCACCCTCTACTACGAGCAGTGGACACGCCTGCTGGATGCCTCCGATAGACTTCGCGAATTTCTTGAAGAAAACAAGAGTAAGCTCAAGCTTAAAGAAAAGTAGCCTTGACCGCGAGCCGTACCTGTACCTGACTACCCGCGGTCGGCGGAGTGGTCTGCCTCGTGAGATTGAAATTTGGTTCGTCTTCCTCGCGGATCATTACTACGTCATAGCCGAGTACCCAACCTCCAACTGGGTGCAAAACATTGGCGCAAACCCTGAGGTGCGGGTGCGGGTGGCGAACGAGGAACTCTCGGGGCAGGCCCGCATGATCACCGATTCAGAAGCAGCCTTGCAGCAGCAAGTTCAGGCTCTCTCGCGCAAAAAGTACGGTTGGGGCGAGGGTTTGGTCATAGAAATCGTTCCGGATGGCGCAAAGTAGACGCGGCAAGCCGCGTCTCTAAAGAATCTATAATTCCTGCCGCATGCTTTCGGATGACATTCTGACGCTGCCGCCGCCGCCGGCGGACGCCCGCATTGCTTACGGAAACGATCCACATCAGTTTGGCGATTTGCGTCTGCCCAAGAGCAAAGGGTCGCATCCGGTGGTGATGAATGTTCACGGTGGGTATTGGCGTAACAAGTACGACCTGGCCCATGCGGGGCATCTTTGTGCTGCCCTGACCGCGAAAGGCATGGCCACGTGGAATATTGAGTACCGGCGTGTGGGCGACGAAGGCGGCGGTTGGCCCGGAACGTTTGCCGATATCCGCAATGGCTACCGATTTATCTTGCAGCTTCCGAAGCACTATGGGCTTGATCCGGAAAGGGTGGTTGTCATGGGCCACTCTGCGGGCGGTCAGCTGGCCCTGTGCCTGGCGGGGCATGACCCGTCGGTTCGAGCTGTGGTTTCGCTGGCCGGGGTCATCGACCTCGAGCGCGCCTTCGAGCTACACCTGAGCAATAACGCTGTTGTCGAGTTTCTGGGCGGATCGCCCGACGAGGTGCCGGAGCACTACGCGGAAGCCGATCCTGTGCGGCTGACTATTTCGCAGGCCAAACAGTGGATTATTCACGGGGAAGCTGACGACCTCGTCCCGGTCGGTTTCAGCCGGACGTACTACGAGAAAAAAAAGAAGCAGGGAGAAAATGTACATCTGCTGGAAGTAGAAAAGGCGGGACACTTCGAGATGATTGATCCGCGGTCGGCGGCCCGGTCCAAAGTCGAAGAGGTTTTACTAAAACTCTTTTAAAGCGGCCACCGATTGCGCGGGGATGCACACCGATTCCCGCCGCCGCGCGTTTAAGCTAAGCTACTTTCCTGAGCACCAGCGCGGAATTTTTCGAGCCGAAGGCAATGCAATTGCAGATGGCATGTTCGACAACCGCCTTGCGGCCCGGCTGCGGAACGTAGTCGAGATCACATTCCGGGTCGGGCGCGTCCAGGTTAATGGTCGGGGGGATCTGGCTATGCTGCATGGCCACGAGAGTGGCGGCTACGCCAGCGGCGCCGCAGGCACCTTGCGGATGTCCGATTTGCGATTTGAGCGCCGACATCGGGACGTTGGCCGCGTGCTCACCCAGAGCGAGCTTCAGGGCGCGAGTCTCGATACGGTCGTTTAGCTGAGTGGAGGTGCCGTGCAGGTTCACGTAGTGAACGTCCTCGGGTCCGATCAATGCTTCCTTCATCGCCAAGGCAATCGCGCGCGCCGGCTCCTCACCGCACTCCTGCAGGCGCACCCGGTGGAAAGCTTCGCAAGTAGAGCCGTAGCCCGAAACCTCGGCCAGGATCTTTGCTCCGCGAGCACGCGCACGTTCGTATTCTTCTAACACGAACATCCAGGCACCCTCCGCCAGGACAAAGCCGTCACGGTCAACCGAGAAGGGGCGCGAGCCGCGTTGGGGAGCGTGATTCCAGGAGTCGGTCAGAATCTTCATCAGGATGAAGCCCTTCACAATGCCGAGCGCGATGGGGGCGTCGGCGCCGCCGGTCAGGGCCATGTCGATGCGGCCAGATTGAATCTGGCGCAGGGAATAGCCGATGGCGTCGGTGGAAGATGTGCAGCCGGTCGTGATCACGTGGCTGGGACCGCGCAGGCCAAAGCGCGTGCTTAGTTCGCTGGAGAGTGTTCCCATGACACCGGTCGGCACGCAGAACAAGCTCATCTGCTTGTATCTCCGCTGGAAGAACAGACGGTATTGTTCTTCGGTGAATTCCTGAGCGCCGCCTCCAGAGCCGATAATCACGCCCATCCGACGCTTGGTCTCGAGCGGGAGGGAAGCGGGATGCAGACCGGCTGTGGTTAGTGCTTCTGAAGCCGCCGCCAGGGCCAGGGGCAGGACTCGCGAGACGTGCTTTCGGTCGCGCCTTTCCACCCAAGCGAGCTCGTCAAGATCGCGCACTTCGCCGGCGATCTGGACTTGGATCTCACTGGGATCGAACCGGGAGATGCGACCGACGCCGCTGTGGCCAGCCAGAGCCGCTTCGGAGAACGCCTGATTGCCTACCCCGTTGGGGCTCACTGTTCCCATGGCGGTGACGACCACACGCCGCTTCATCCTCACCTCGGTCCACAATATAGATCATTGGATGCAGCGGTTCGTTGGGAAGAAAGAAGAATTCACCGGCGGCCGAGAAGACCAAGGAAAGTTGGTTTCGGTGTTAGCGGCGTGGTCTCGGGTGATCATGCTTTGGCTGCCGTATAATCGAGCGTTTCAGAACGGGAGGAGCGTTGGCCTACGACGATCTGCGGGAATGGATGGCCGCCCTCGAGCGCGCTGGCGAGCTGAAGAAAATCCGGACCGAAGTCGATCCGATTCTCGAAATCACCGAGATCACCGACCGGGTCAGCAAGAGCCGCTCGAACAAAGCCGGAGAGCTCGGCGGGGCTGCTCTCCTGTTTCAGAACATTAAGGGCTATCCCGGCGCGCAGGTCGTGATCAACCAGTTTGGGTCGGCGCGGCGGATGAATCTTGCACTAGGAGTGAATGCTCTGGATGAAGTCGCGGAGCGTATTCGCGGGCTCATGGACCTCAAGTCGCCCCAGGGTTTTCTCGACAAGGTGAAGATGCTGCCCAGGTTGGCGGAGATGGGCAAGTTCTTTCCGAAAACGGTGGCGACGGGGCCGTGCAAAGAAGTGATTCGCCGGGATAAATTCTCGTTGCTCTACTTCCCGGTTTTGCAATGCTGGCCGAAGGACGCCGGGCGATTTATCACCTTGCCATGCGTGGTCACCCGCGATCGGAAAAGCGGCAAGCGCAATGTCGGCATGTACCGCATGCAGGTCTATGACGAGAAGACTGCGGGCATGCACTGGCAGCGGCAGAAGATTGGGGCAGAGCATTATCGCGAGGCTCTGCGGTCAGCGGCCGCTTCTGGCAATGCTGCGGGACCGTCCGCGGCCGTCGACTTGATGGCGCGAACCTCCGGAGGGTCGCGCGGGTCTGATGGAGACATGCCTGGGGGGAAGATGGAAGTCGCGGTGGCAATTGGAACTGATCCGGCAATTACGTTTTCAGCGATCGTGCCTGCGCCACCCGATATCGAGGAATACTTGATTGCGGGGTTCCTGCGGCAGAAGCCGGTCGAGTTGGTGAAATGCGAAACCTTGGACCTGGAAGTTCCGGCCTCCGCCGAAATCGTCCTCGAAGGACACGTTCATCTGGACGAGTTGCGCACGGAGGGTCCCTTTGGAGATCACACCGGGTTTTACTCCCTGGAGGACCAGTACCCGGTCTTCCACGTGTCCTGCATCACGCATCGCAAGGATCCCATCTATGCCACGACGATTGTCGGCAAGCCTCCCATGGAAGATGGTTGGATGGGCAAGGCAGTCGAAAGAATCTTCCTGCCTTTGATGAAGCTTGCGATTCCCGAACTCGCGGACATCAACCTGCCGCTGGAAGGCATATTTCACAACTTGATGATCGTTTCCATCAAGAAGTCTTACCCAGGCCAGGCGCGCAAGGTGATGAATGCGATTTGGTCGCTGGGACAGGCGATGTTTACCAAGTGCATTGTCGTGGTGGATGAAGACGTGAACGTGCAGGATCTGGGCGAAGTGACTCTCAAGGCTCTTAACCACATCGATCCGGAACGCGACATCCAGTTTACCCTCGGCCCTGTGGATTCACTCGATCACGCCTCGCGCCTGCCCGATTACGGTTCGAAGATGGGCATTGATGCAACGCGTAAGTGGTCCAGCGAAGGGTTTAGCCGGCCCTGGCCGGACCAGATCGTGATGGACGCTAAGACCAAGGCGCTGGTGGATAAGAAGTGGAGGGAATTGGGGCTCGAATAGCAGGCTGTCTGCGTTTGTTCCAGTGAATCCGGATCGGGCATTTCACTCGGCTGCTCAGCCCCCGCAGCCCCCGTTGTGCAGCAGGTGAGGTGGTCTGCCTTTTCGGTATACTGATAGTTTAGCCTATGTGCATCCTGAGAGACATAGCAGCGATCGCGAAGGGGATGTCGGTGACGTTCCGGGAGATGTTCCGGCCCACGATTGTTGAGAACTACCCCAAAGGGCCGGGACCTTTGCGAGGCGCCAGGTTCGAGGAACGGTACCGTGGGGTACACGTTTTGCAGCGCGACGAGAATGGGCTAGAAAAGTGTGTGGCGTGCTTTTTGTGTGCCGCGGCTTGCCCATCCAACTGCATCTACATCGAGGCGGCGGAAAACACCGCCGAGCACCGGGTGAGCGGCGCGGAGCGCTACGCCCAGGTTTACAACATCGACTACAATCGGTGTATTTTCTGCGGCTACTGCGTGGAGGCTTGTCCGACCGATGCCATCACGCATGGTCACGGCTTTGAGCTGGCAACTTTCAACGTCAGCAATCTGATCTATCGCAAAGAGCAGTTGCTGGCCCCCCGACCGGCTCATTTGGGCGCCAACGCCGTATTCAATCGGGCGGAAGTAGAAGGCGGAGCACCACCGGTAGTTGCGCCAGGAGAATAAGACTTCAGCAGAGCAAGCCAGAACACTAGCGCCGGTCCCGCAGCGGGCCGGCGTTTGTGCCGTGAGGACAGTCTTTGGTCATCGCTGGTTGGTCATTAGCTTAGACGATCAGACCCAATGACCTATGACCAACGACCAACGATCAACGATCAACGATCAACGACCGAGGATGCACCACCGCTAAATGGCCGACTTTCTCCAAACCGTCGAGGATCGCGTCGTCATCTACGACGGCGCGATGGGGACCAACATACAGTTCCGCAGCCCTCAGGTTGACGATTTCTGGGGAAAAGAGGGCTGCAATGAACTGCTGGTGCTGAGCCGTCCTGACATCATCAAGGACATTCACGCGTCTTTTCTCTCGGTCGGCTGCGACGTGGTCGAAACCGACACGTTTGGCGCTACCCGCGTGGTGTTGGCCGAGTATGAGCTCGAGGACAAGGTTGCCGAACTGAATATTCGGGCGGTGCGGCTGGCACGAGAGGTTGCCCAGCAATTTTCGACGAAAGAAAAGCCACGCTTTGTCGCCGGGTCGATCGGACCCACCACCAAGCTACCTTCTCTTGGCCATATCAAATTCGATGATATGGCTGCGGCCTACGAGGAGCAGGCGCTCGCCCTGATCGAGGGTGGAGTGGACGTGCTGCTGATCGAGACTTGCCAGGATCTGCTGCAAGCCAAGGCCGCCGTGGTCGGAATTTCCGACGCCATGCAGAAAGCAGGGAAGCGCCTTCCGGTCACCGTCCAGGTGACACTCGAAGCCACGGGCAGCATGCTGCTGGGGACAGAGATCGGAGCTGCCCTGACCGCGCTCGAGCCATTTGACATTGACATTCTCGGCATGAACTGCGCGACCGGGCCACGCGAGATGAACGATGCCGTGCGCTACCTGAGCGTCAATTCCACCAAGCATATTTCTGTGTTACCCAACGCGGGTCTGCCGGAAAACGTCGGCGGCCGTGCCCTGTACCAGCTCAAGCCACAGGAGTTGGCCGAGTTCCACAAACACTTCATCACGGACTATGGTGTGCGCATCGTGGGCGGCTGCTGTGGGACGACGCCCGAACATCTGAAGGCCGTGGTGGATAAGGTTGCCGGTCTGGATCCGGCAAAACGGGAAGTGAAGCCGATCGCGGCGGCATCGAGCGCGTACACTTCGGTGCCGCTCGATCTCGATCCGAAGCCGCTCATCGTGGCGGAGGAAATGAACACCACCACGCGGGTGGAGCATTTTCGCAACCTGGTGCGGGGGAAGAAATACGACGACATCCTGGCCCTCGCAAAAAAACTGGTGAACGAGGGTTCGCACATGCTGGATCTGTGCTGCGCCATTGTCGGCGAAGACGAGAAGGGCTACATCACCTCGATTTTGGAAAAAATCGCTACACGCGTGCCCGCACCCGTTCTGGTGGACTCGACCGAAGCGGATGTCGTCGAAGAGGCCCTCAAGCGCATTCCCGGCAAGGCCATTATCAACTCGATTAATCTGGAAGACGGCGAGAAACGCACCTCCAAAGTCCTGCCCATGGCCAAGAAGTTCGGTGCGGCGGTGATCGCCTTGACGATTGATGAACAGGGCATGGCGCTGACGGCGGAGAAGAAAGTTGCTATTGCCAAGCGCATTTTCGACCTGGCCACGAAGAAATACGGAATCCGTCCCGTGGATCTGATTTTTGATGCTCTTACTCTGCCGATTTCAACCGGTCAGGATGAGTACCGGACGGCAGGCATGGAAACGCTCAAGGCACTGAAAGGCATTAAGGAACAGCTGCCCGAAGTGAAGACGATTCTGGGAGTCAGCAACATATCCTTCGGACTGGATGCGTACCCGCGGCGTGTGCTGAACAGCGTGTTCATGCATGAGGCGGTTAACAACGGCCTCGATATGGCAATCGTCAACTACACTAAAATCTATCCCTTATACAAGATTCCTCAGGAAGAGGTTGAGCTCGCGCGCAAGCTGATTTACCGTGACGAGTCGGAGGGCGATGCGTTGCAGCGGTACCTGCAACACTTTGCCGGGGTGAGGGGCCAGCCCCGGGCGTCGATCACGGCGCACGTGGAAACGCTGTCGGTGGATGACAAGCTGAAGTATGCCATCATCCATGGAGAAAAGTCGGTCGGCGAAGGCGAGCAGAGGAAAACTCTGGAACAGTTGCTGGAAGATGCTTTGCAGCAGTACACGCCGCTGGATCTGATCAATACCGTCCTGCTGGACGGGATGCGCACCGTGGGTGAGTTGTTCGGGGCACGCAAGATGCAGCTGCCCTCCGTGCTCGATTCCGCCGGCGTGATGAAGCAGGCCGTGGCTTACCTTGAGCCGAAGATGGAGAAGAAGACCGGTTCCAAGAAGGGCACGATTGTGCTCGCGACTGTCAAAGGCGACGTGCACGACATCGGTAAGAACCTGGTGGACATCATCCTGAGCAACAACGGGTACCGGGTGGTGAACCTCGGGATCAAGCAGCCGGCGGACACGATCATCAAGGCGGCGCAGGAACAGAAGGCGGATGCCATCGGGCTGAGCGGGCTGCTGGTCAAGTCCACGCTCGAAATGAAGTATGTGCTGCAGGACCTCGACCGCCTGGAGCTCGAATTCCCCGTGATCTGTGGAGGGGCGGCGCTCACGCGCAAGTATGTCGAAGATGATTTGAGACGAGAGTACAGCTCGGGCGTGTTCTACGCAGACGATGCCTTCGCGGGGCTGCACATCATGGAGGATTTGACCTCGTCGGACGGCAACCGGCAGGCGCGGTTGCAGGAGGGCAAGAGGATCAAGGAATACGCCAAGGCGGCAGCGGTCGACGAGGAAACCGGTCCAATCTTCGTGGAACGTAGCCCTTTGGTTGGTGATGCTCCAAATATTCCGACCCCGCCGTTCTGGGGTGTCGAGGTGGCTAACGATTACGATCTGCGAGAAATTTTCGAGTACATCAACGAGACTGCGCTGTTCAAGAACCAGTGGCAGCTGAGGACGGCTTCGCAGGAAGATTATGTTCGGCTGGTGGAGCAGAAGTTCAGACCGATCAAGAAGCAAACCGAACAAGACGTGGTGGCCAGAGGTTTATTTGAGCCCCAGGTAGTGTACGGGTATTTTCCCTGCCAGAGCGAAGGGAACGACCTAATTGTGTACGAACCAAGCGGCGCCCGGCCTGGCCCGGGGGCGCCCGTGCCCACACCCGCAAAGGCGCGGGAGGTACTGCGCTTTAACTTCCCCCGACAGAAAGAAGGGCGGCGGCTATGCATCTCGGACTTCTTCGCTCCCAAGAAGTCGGGAAAGATGGATGTGCTGGGATTGTCGCTGGTGACAATAGGCGCGAAGGCGTCGGTGGAAACGCAGAAGCTTTTTGAGGGTGGCGAATACACGAAATATCTCTATCTGCATGGCTTGAGCGTCGAGACTGCTGAGGCTCTTGCCGAGTACCACCACAAGAAGATGCGCGAGGAACTTGGCATCGCGGGCGATGACGCGCCGCATATTCGCGATCTCTTCCATCAGAAATATCGCGGGTCGCGCTACTCGTTTGGGTACCCTGCCTGTCCCAACCTGGAAGACCAGACTAAGCTCTTCGCCTTGTTACATCCGGAAGAGAATGTTGGAGTACGACTCACCAGCGGTTTCTTGCTCGATCCAGAGCAGTCCACATCCGCGATCGTAGCCCATCACCCGGCGGCGAAGTATTTTGTAGTATAGAGCCGTTTCGGCAATCGTGAACCATCACCGCGGGCTTGCAGGCAATCCCGCAATCTGGGCCGATTTTCCCAAATAGCGTCAGGAAACCGACGTCCCTGGCGAAGATCGCTCACGATGTCATCGGTCCCACGCTGGAGAAAGCCAACCTGACGTGGCACAGTGAACACATTGTTCGTGTAGCATCCCCACGTCACCCCGGCGGAATGTATCGTGAATAGCGCGTGGCGTGGGCGGCTGCGGCGCAAGAAAATCAAGCGCAAGAACCGCTATGGACGCACCAATTACCGCCTGGTCGCGATCCCCCAAGCCGTGTGCAAGGCGATTGACCTGTGGACGGCGAGGTGCCCGAACCCGGACGCAAGCGCCCTCATGTTCCCTGGGATGCAAGCAGGTGCGCGAAAGCCACTGGCGACGCCGATTTACCCGGACAATTGGCTGCGCCTGCGCCTGTAACCGGTCGCTAACAGACTGGGAATTCCATTTCATCCTACGTTTCAGTGCTGCGGAGCAGCTTCTCCACTCATGGCAAGAAGGACGCTCACCCAACCGAGATGCAGGCCCAACTCGGACACAGCGACATTCCTACCACCCTGGACATCTATACCCAGATTTCAGACCCAGAGGTGGCCAGGATGGTCAACCAAGTCACAGACCGCATCCTGGGCTTGGGCGAGGAGGTTGAGCCGGGCTCAGTTCAGTGAGATGGGGCCCAGAAATTCGAAGCCAACCGCTTCCCTGATAAAATGAAAAGGGAATTAGTGGGTGCGGAGAGATGGCCGAGTGGCTGAAGGCGCGCGCCTCGAAAGCGTGTATACCTTTACGGGTATCGGGGGTTCGAATCCCTCTCTCTCCGCCAGATTTTCAATGGCTTAGAAGGGCTGCACAACATCAGGGGGAGTCCCGCCGAGCCCCCGCCAGCATGGCCCTGAGGCGCCTGCTCAGCGACCCTGCAGATCTGCACCCCTTTATCCCGTCTCTGCGCAGGTGAGCCGAAAAGAAATCATTTTGCAGCTTCCTTTACGCCTCCAGTTGATGCCCTTGCACGCGCAAATGGCTTTTCCGCTCCTAAAGAGAAGCGCTCCCGGACGGTGCTGCCGATTCGTTCCGCCCTTCTGACAAGCTCCCGACGCGTCTCTGCACCACTTGCCGGAGCAAGTAGGAGGCTGACGCCTAGGCCGAGCCCAGTTCCCACAGCAAAGCTGCCTATGTTGCGACCTGGATGGCTTCGCTGGCTTCGGAAAAACTTCCTTTTGACAAGCTCCCGACGCGTCTCTGCACCACTTGCCGGAGCAAGCAGGAGGCCGGCTCCTAAGCCGAGCCCCGTCCCCACAGCAAGGCTGCCAACGTTGCGAAATGGATGGCTTCGCTGGCTTCGGAAAACCTTCCTCGCGCGGTCAACAAGATCTCCAACTCGGTCGCGAGCAGCCGTAGAAGCACCGTCATACAGGTCGAGCACGTCAAGAGCCCTGCGAAGCACTCTCGTCAACTTGTTCATACCATCCTCCGATTATTATTTGGACGTTAGTTGCCTGAGCCAGCTTTCAGGATGTCGCGGAACTCCGATACAGTGAAATGTTTTTAAATTATAGGCCGGATTCGCAGACATCAGACACGCCGCCTGTGCTCCGCAGAAACTCACCCTGAACTCAAGGCGGCCACTTTTTCCAGCCAATATTCATGATGGAGTCCGCAACGAATGTTTCTTGTTCTGATTCGGCAATCCTCTGGCGATTGGCGCTTCCCGTACACAGCGCTCCGCGGTGGCTTCTTGGTTCGCTCTTGTATCCCTGGACCTAGGCTGGCGTGAGGTCGCCCCCGATTGTAATGTGTCATCCACTCTCGAAGACTTCTCCGCAGATGCTTTCCGTTCAGCGAAATCACGCAATTCAAACACTCCCGTCGCATCGTCCCCACTAAGGCACCGTAAATAAATAAATGTATCAAGCTCGCTTTGGCACACGGTGAGGCTTGATGACGTAGTTCCATTCGCCGTGAAATCTATCCCGACAAAGATTGACCTGTTTCATCTCCTCTGCCGTGACCTTGCGACCTGTGTTGCTCCCTCCACCATCGGCCGTAATCAGGAGCGTCTTGGCCCTGGGATAGAGATGTTTCCCTTCTTCCCGCCACCAGCCCCGAATCGAGGCCACGGCAAAGGCACCGGCATCATGATCGGTCCCAATATTGACGAACCCGGTATTAGGCCCGACATCGTAAATACTAAAGGATAAGCTCGGGGCACGTCGGGCCCGGGAAAGTCATGGCCTTGTGCATTTCGCGGCTGTTTCGTCGTGCGCCATTGCTGGCCGGCATTGTAGTAATTGCCAATCAGTTCTTTCCGTTTGGTATCGACTGAGATCACCGGCCAGCCACCAGTCAAATAGCGCTTCACGGCGGTGTTGATGTGACGGAACTGCGCGTCGCGATCCGGATGGTCCCCTCCCTCCTCGGTTTTGCGGTTGCCCTGCAGGCTGTAGTCCAGATCGTGAAGGATCTGGGCCACTTTGGTGTGACTGACGGGATGCTTGCCCCGGGTCAGAGCCTGCGCGATGACCCGTGTGCTCTTGCAAGTCCAGCGCAGCGGCCCGTCTGATAGGCCGGCCTTGCGAAAGAGCAGGAACGGTAACCCTCCACCTACAGCGGGCGCGCCCTGGTTCTATCCCAGCAATGATGAAAGCACCCAGTAGTTTGCAGGACCTGAGGAAGAACCTATACATCAAGGCGAAGGCTGAACCAACCTGGCGTTTCTGGGGATTGTATGTTCATGTTTGCAAAATGGAGACCCTGCAGGAAGCCTACGCGATGGCCAAGCAAAACGACGGGGCCCCGGGAAGTGACGGCGTCACGTTCGAGGCCATCGAGGAGAGCGGAGTGGAGAGTTTTCTTGAGCAAATTCGGAACGAACTAATCACCAACACGGTGACCAAGATCTGGGTCCGTGACTAGCCGTGAATAGTCGACTGATCTGGGTGTTCTTCGTCTTCTTCGCGAGCTGCTTGCCGCCGTCATCGGTTGCGCAGTCGCTTGGCAATCCTTCCGATCCAATGATATGAAGCAGCTTTCAAGCAGCTTCCCGGACACGGTTGCTGTCAAGAACAAAGGACCGCTGCTGGAGTTCTGCCCGGATGGAACGTGCGACGAGGTTTGTAATCTCGGGCAATTTGTCAGTGGCCACGTTGAAGGACTTTGCTTACTTGTACTTCTTCTCGGATTATGCCTTCCTCGGTGAGGGCGCGGCAAGGAAGAGGCCAAGAGCACTGCTGACCGCATCCTCTCAAAACCTGAGTACCGCAAATGCAAGAACGAGATCACCCGTGAAGCACCACGCTGCATGCTACGTGACCTCAGCAGTGGAGGAAGAATCAAACTTATTTCCGTTCGCTACGAGAGGGACAGCAGCAAAGTAGTGCTGGAACCCGGAAACTTTTTAAAATCGACTCGGAACTCTGTGTGCATACAATTGTATTGACAGGTGAAGACGAAGACTATATTCTTCTTAGTCGTGACCAGCTGTGCGATTTGAATGGGACGAGCAGAAGAATCGGCACAATCTTCG
>QIAU01000273.1 GCA_003225055.1 Acidobacteriota bacterium | reverse complement strand
GGAGCCTTGCCGGTCGTGGTCATGACCGCCTACGGCTCAGTCGAAACCGCTGTTGAAGCCATGAAGGCCGGGGCCAGCGACTACGTTCTGAAGCCGTTCTCTCTGGCGGAAATGCGGCTGGTGGTGCAAAAAGAGCTGGACGTTCGGCTTCTCCGCGAGGAAAACCGCAGCCTGCGAGAAGCGCTTGGTCGCCAGTACAGCTACCCCAATATTGTCGCCCGCAGCGCGAAGATGCAGGAAGTGCTGACCCTGGCGGAGCGGGTCGCGGCAACGTCTTCGACGGTGCTCATCGGCGGAGAGAGTGGCGTGGGAAAAGACTTGATCGCGCACCTGATTCATCAGCGATCCGGCCGAGCGTCGGGGCCATTTGTGAAGATCAATAGCACGGCGATTCCGGAGAATCTCCTCGAAAGCGAATTCTTCGGCTACGAAAAAGGAGCCTTCACCGGCGCCACTACGAGCAAGCCGGGAAAATTCGAGCTCGCCGACAAGGGCACGCTGTTTCTCGATGAAATTGGAGATGTTCCCGCAGCCACACAGGTCAAGCTTCTGCGCGTTCTGCAAGAACGCGAATTTGAAAGGCTGGGTGGCACGCGCACCATCAAAGTGGATCTGCGGCTCATTGCGGCTACCAATCGCGATCTGCGCGAGGCGCTCGAACAAGGAACATTTCGTGAAGATCTTTACTACCGGTTGAATGTCGTGCCCATCGATATACCGCCTCTTCGGGAGCGCAAAGAAGACATTCCGGATCTAGCGAATCTCTTCCTTTCGCGGCTCGCGCAGAAATCCCAGAGGAAGCTGGAGGGCATCAAACCCGAAGCTCTCCGTAAGCTCATGGCTTTCCATTGGCCCGGCAATGTTCGAGAGTTAGAGAACATCGTCGAGCGCGCATGCGCTCTGGCTACGGGCTCCTTCATTGGACCCGGCGATATCCACATGGACCACCTGGCGGACCGGAACCAGTTAGGCCAGGCGCCGCTTTTGCCTGAAGGCAAAACGCTCGACCAGTGGGAGGACGAACTTATTCGCGAGGCCTACCGTCGTGCGAATGGAAACAAGAGCGAGGCGGCCCGCATGCTTGGTCTTTCCCGCAATGCGCTGCGCTACAGGCTCGAAAAAATCGGCATCGCCGACGAGTCCTCGAAGGCCCCGCAAGGGTAATGGGTCCGGACATCCGTGTGGTGGTTGAAAACCACCACGTTGGTGGATTCTGGCCACAGCAATCGAACCCCGGAAGAGGGCGCCCCGCCTAAGCTACTGAAGATAAAGAAATAGAAGTTCGCGAATCTGGCCGATTTGGCATGCCGCGTGCCCTTTCTGTGCTGAGAGATTGAAAGAGGTGGCCCATGAGAACAAACCCAGTTGGTCTATTGGCGATTGGGACTGTGGTGCTTTTCGCGGTCATTCCGGCAGCTCCCCAAGCGCCCGGTGCAGAGCAAACTGAGGCACAAAATGATTCCGGCGTCGCCCGGGTAAGCCTTATACACGGCGACGTCACCATGCAGCGCGGTGATTCCGGCGATTTCACCGCAGTGACTTTGAATACGCCGCTCGTGGCCGGAGACAAGGTCGCTACGGGGGGCGCCTCCCGAGCGACGCTCGATAGAAACCGCATTCAGGTTCAGGTTGGTCAGGGCTTGGCGAACTACTCCATGCTCAGAGGCTCTGAGGCGGACGTCGAAATTGACACGCCCAACGTTTCGATTCATCCGGTTCGCGAGGGGCGTTATCGGGTGCAGGTGAATTCCGATGGCGACACTCTCGTAACGGTCAATGATGGTGAAGCTCAAGTTTCCACTTCTGAAGGCAGTACTACAGTCAAGAAGTACCAGCTCATCACCGTGAAGGGAACAGGTACTGAGGCGCAGTACAGAGTCACCGAGGCCCCTGACACTGACGATTGGGACAAGTGGAACAAGGATCGCGACAACATCGTTTACAACGCGACCGCTTACCGCAAAACAAATCACTACTATACGGGGGCCGGCGACCTTGATGCCTACGGCACCTGGACCGAGGTTCCCGACTACGGCTCGGTCTGGGTTCCTCAAGTTGATTACGGTTGGGCGCCATATCGCGCGGGTCATTGGGTCTGGGAGCCGTATTGGGGTTGGACTTGGGTTTCCTACGAGGCTTGGGGCTGGGCGCCCTATCACTATGGCCGTTGGTTCCTCTGGGGTGGATCATGGGCTTGGTGGCCCGGACCGATCTATCCGGCGTACCGGCCGATTTGGGCTCCGGCATACGTCTCCTTCTTCGGATTTGGCGGAGGCGCAGGCTTCGGCGTCGGGTTCGGATTCGGCTCCATTGGCTGGCTGCCCATAGGGCCCTGTGATTTCTTCCATCCCTGGTGGGGCGATTTTCGGGAACACTTTGGCGTTGTGAGTGTCACGAACATCACGAACGTCAACAACATCACCAACGTCAACAGCATCAATAATGGGATCGCTCCGCTGCATGCCGGCAATCAATTCTCGAATCTTCACAGCATGCTGATCAACGAACGCGTGCGCCAAGGCGTCTCGGGCGTTCCGTCGGAAAGCTTTGGGCGCAGCACAGGGATAGCACGGAGTGTAGCCGCCTCGGATTTGCGTGCCGGGCACATGATGACGGGCAATCTGCCGGTTGTGCCGAGCCATGACAGTTTGCGTGCGTCCGACCGGCAGGTCAATTCGGCGGTTGCTTCGCGAATGAGCACACAACACACCTTCTTCTCTAAGAGAATGCCAGCCGCGCGGGCGGAGTCGTTTTCTTCCCAAGCCGCGCACCTCAAAGAAACCATCCAGCGCAACGCCCAGTTCCAGGCCATTAATGGTTCGCGAACGCCCCGGTTCACGAACGACAATATTCGGACAGCGACGGGTTCGTCTTCGGCAGTGCGAGGTCAGGCGCAGAGCAGGCAGCCCGTTGAATCACCGGGGAATCGCGGTATCGTTCAAGGGCAGGCCGCCGGGGGCCAGAGCGCTAACGGATGGGAGCGCTTTGGAAATAACGGCGCTCATTCCGCGGCCCGGCAATCGCCGGCGCCGCAGGAGTCTCGCTCGAACGGGAGCCCTGCCACGGGATCGAATGGTGTATTGAATCGAGGTAATCAACCATCGTCAGAAGTTTGGCGACGCTTCTCGAGGTCGAATGGAGCTGCGACGGCACCAAACCGTGGGTACAGTGCGCCATCCAGTGGCGGCCGACCCACACTGGATATGAACAAGCCCATCGTGAACGAGCGGTCTTACCGCAACAACGGCGATAGCTCCGCCGGAACGAATCGGAGCAACGCTGCGCCGGCATATCGTCCGGCTCCGAATTACTCTGAGCCAAGCTACCGTAGCTCTCCCTATTCCGCGCCGAGCTATTCGGCTCCACATAACTCCGCTCCGAGTTATCACAGCTATCCCTCGAATCCCGCGCCAAGTTATCGAAGCGCTCCCGCGCCTCGGTCATATGGCCCGGGTAGCTCTGGCGGAGATCGTGGTGGTGGTGGAAGCGGTAGTTACGGTGGTGGCGGCAGTTACGGCGGAGGCGGTTCTCGGGGAGGCAGTTCTTCCGGCGGGCATGCTTCCGGAGGCTCCTCGCGCGGCCGCTAGAACTTAAAGCCGAGCAGTAGCAGAGTGGCGCGACCTTCCGGCTTCGGAAGGCCGCGCTGCTCTCTTTGCTGCAAGCGCCCCGGCGGATTATTTACGAGCACGATGTCGGAAACCGATCCTTCTCACTTCAAACCGAGCTTTTTGCCCGCCGCCAGCAGAGCCATCGATTCGCCAATCCGCTTCTCTCGCGTTTGCGGCCGCGTGGCCGAATGAATCCAAGCCACAAAGTGACGCCGGTAAGTTGGCGCTAACTCCTGGAAGAAGCTCGAGGCTCTCGGATTCGCCTTCAGTGCTTCGGCAATGTAGGCAGGTAGGTCCGGAATCGTGGGCCGCGGCGCGTATGTGTTCTCGGTCGGTGCTGCCGCTAAGCCAGCAGGGCTAAGGAGCCCGGCCTCGTTGAGTTCCATCCAGCGCTTCCGATTCGTCTCCGACCACTT
>QIAU01000186.1:14128-43433 GCA_003225055.1 Acidobacteriota bacterium | reverse complement strand
CGAAGTTAAAACGCTCACTCTCAAGAATGAAAACGGCAAGTGGTACGCCTGCTTTTCCTCGATCCTGGATAGCGAACCTTTGCCGGAGAATAACGATGCCATTGGCATCGACGTTGGCTTGGAATCCTTCGCGGTAACCAGCGATGCCGAAATCGTAGACAATCCGCGATGGTTCCGCGCAGCCCAGAAAGAACTTCGGCGCAAGCAGCGCCACGTTTCCCGATGCACGAAGCGGTCGAGCGGCTGGAAACGTGCCTGCCGCCGAGTTGCCAAACTCGATCGCCATGTGTTCCAGCAACGCAACGATTTCCAACACAAGCTGTCTCGTGAACTGGTGAATAACTACGGCATCATCGCCGTGGAGGATTTGAACATCCAAGGCTTGGCGGGGGGTAGGCTGGCCAAGTCCATACACGATGCCGCGTGGTCAGGCTTCATCCGAAAGCTATCGTACAAGGCTGAAAGCGCTGGTCGATGGCTGGTGAAAGTGAATGCCCGCGGCACATCGCAACAATGCCCGTGTGGTCGAGCTGTGCCAAAGCGGTTGTGGGACAGGAAGCACCATTGTTCGGCTTGCGGTTTCAAGACCATCCGCGACCACGCCTCGGCATTGGAGATTTTAAGGCGCGGACTGCGCCTAAGGACCGAAACGCCTGCGCTAGCTGGCGTGGCCCTTGAAGCCCCTAGCTTTAGCTATGGGGAGTAAGTCACTCCTGTGACCTTCGTGCCACCTCTATGGCACGTTGGTGGATTGACCGAGCGGACCGGGATTGCTAAGTTGCGGATAGCGGTGACAGCGGTACAAGAGGTGATGTCGAGTACGGTGATGATTCTCCCCCTGCTTCGAAGAGCAATAACTTAGTTAGGGGTTGGGCCATGAGATTGTTACATCTCTGTTACGCGGCTCTGGGCTTTGCGATTGCGCGTTGGGTATTTAATCGTCACGTCGTAGCGATCGCAGACCCGGTGGCTCGTTTTCGTTCCTCTGGGTTGTTGTAATGTAAGACCGTTTTCCTCCTGTTTGGGGTGTGGCTCCGTTGCGCGCCGCTTCGCAGTACACGCCCAGCTTTACCCTCTTGCTTTTTCCACCCAACCAAGGTTGTAGCACCATGGTTTGACCCGGCAGCGCCTGAATTTCTTCTCGAGTACCTATAATCTTTGGGTAAACCATTTGCCCATCCTCGGCGATTCCCGGAGGATGACTTCAGATGCCTCGCCTCGTTTCCATCACGCTGGCAATCAGCATGCTCGCTGCATGCGTCGCGGTAACTGCCTGCGCGCAATCCGCCGACCCACCCCTCGGAGACTTGGCACGAAACCTGCGCAGAAACCAGACGCCTCCCCCGGGGGTGATTGACAACGACAACCTCTCCCAAGTGATGGAAGCGGGCGCGAGCAGGAATTGGGGCATGGTCGGCCTGCGGTTTTCTCTTGGCCAGGACGTGGTTCAAATGGTGAACGCGTCCAATCCAGATGTGACCTGCGCCTTGTCGTTCAACGCCAAGAACCGGGATCCGGAGACAACGCCCAAGCCGCAAACTCTACCTGACTCCGAGCTGGTGAAACTGGATGGGCCGGCTACGATTGTGGACGACGCGTTACAGCTCTCTGTTTACAACGGCACCGCGTGGGATCTGCGAGAAATTACCGTAGGGTTGACGATTGTGCGGCCTTCCAGCCCCGCAGCCGCCTTTTACGCCGGCCCGCTAAAGCTGATTCCAACTGCGGTCAACAACGCTGCGCCGGACGAGAAACACCCGGATAGCACCGTTCTCTATCACCTCAGAGGTACGGCTGCTCCACTCTCAACCACCCTGTTCCGCGAGAGCTTAAGCACCCCCATCGGCCCCGACGCGGAGTGGCACTGGGCTATCGTGCAGGCCAAGGGCATGCCGCCTGCTCCGGCTTTGCCGAAACCCGACGCGGAAGATCACTAATTCCGGAAAATCGGGTTCCGAGTTGGTTTCAGGCAGATACTGCGCGGAATGAACTTTCACTCGCTAATCGCCGCGACCGGCTCGGCCTTTCCGCTCTTCAGGCTCTTATAGGCGGCGTCCAGAACCGCCTGGTTTTGCCAACCTTCCTCTCCGGGAACGGAGAATTCGCTATGACCTTCCACCGCCGCCGCAAACATGTCAACCTGGCGGGCGTAAGCGTAGCGATTGGAGACGGTCTCGGTCTCCACCACCGTTCCTCCACGACGCAGGTACAAACTGATGGGGCGCTCGACATTGAATCCGTCATCGGCGCGGAGCACCCCCGTTTCGCCCACGATTTCCAGCGGAGTGCGGTATTCGGCACGGATCGAGACGATGACGGTGCCCAAGGTTCCGCGGGCAAACTCCAGAGTCAGGATGGCAGCGGCTTCTACTTTTCCAGAATCGGCGTCCGACACGCCGCGCGCCGTCACTCGCGTGATTTCGTCGTTTAAGATGTAGCGCAGGGCGTCGATGCAGTGCACCCCAACATCCGCAGTCGGTCCACCGCCGGAAATGGCGGGATCGGTAAGCCAGGCGCGAGCATGATTGCGTCCTGGGTAGGAAAACTCTGAACGCGCGAATACCGGCTTGCCAACCTGGCCCGCCGCTACGCGCTCGCGTAGGCGGGCGGTGCTGTCTTCAAAGCGGAACACTTGCGCCACGCCCAGCAGTACCCTGGCCTTTCGCGCCGCTTCGACCATCTGGCGGCATTCGTCCGCATTCATGCCCATGGGCTTCTCACACAACACGGGCTTACCACACTCGATGGCCAGAAGCACGTCATGCAAATGGCAACAGTTAGGCGTGGCGATGACAACGGCATCCACTTCGGGCGAGCGGCACAGCTCGGCAGCGGAGTCGAAAGCGAGGGGGATCTTGTATTGAGCGGCGGATTGGCGAGCCTGATCGATATCGCGACGGGATAGAGCACCGACACGGCAGCTATGTGCCAGAGCAAAACCCGGCATCAGCCGCCGCACAGCGTGAAGGCCAAAGCCGACAATGCCAAAACGAATCATTCCGAATCTATATCACTCGAAATCGGGAGAAGTTGTTTGTGCAACACGTCGTTGTCGGCGCCAGCTTCCCAGGGTGCATTCGTCCGCCCAGTTCGTATGGGGGCACGCTTTCAAGGCGTGCCGCTACATACGGAAAAATGGAACCGCTTTTGCCGGCCGAGCCAACCGGTTAGGGTCTTCCGAAGCCCGTTCGGCCGGGTTCAAGTGTACGGATAGAACACAAAGAATAAGAGCGACAAAGCCGCCAGCACCCACAATCCGGGTTTCACGTCCGCAAGGTGTCCAGATACTAATTTGCAGAAAGGATATAAAACGAATCCAGCAGTAATGCCAACTCCAATGTTATAGGTGAAGCTCATCAGCGCAACAACCGCGAAAGCAGGGATTAGCTCTGTGAAGTCATTGAAGCGGATCTTCGTAATGGGAGCCAGCATCAATAAACCCACCACGATCAGCGCCGGCCCATAGGCTTGCGCGGGAATGGCGGCCACAAAAGGGGAGAAGAACAATGTTCCTGCGAAGCACGATGCGGTAATGATTGCGGCAAAGCCAGTTCTCCCTCCTGCTTCGACGCCCGTGGCGGACTCAATATACGCCCCCGCAGTCGTCGTGCCCACCAGCGCGGCGAAGCTGGTCGACAGCGCGTCCACGATCATGGGCCGTTCGATTTCGGGCAGATTGCCATGCTCGTCGAGGAAGCCCGCTCGCGCCGACACACCGATCAGGGTTCCCATGGTGTCCACGAAGGCCATAATGAAGATCGTCAACACGACCGGAAAGAACCCCCAGCTCCAGGCGCCCTTAAAGTCCAACTTAAAGAAAACCGGCAAAAGGCTCGGTGGAGAGCTAATCCAGTCGTGAGGCCAGGAAGCCACTCCCGCCGCAAAGGCTACGAATGCGGTGACCAGGATTCCAATCAGGATGGCAGCCGGGAAGCGCCGGATCATCAGCGCGGCCATGAGCAGGAATCCGAAAATAGCCAGCTCGACAGGCGGCGCCGTTAAATGTCCCGTCCGCACCGGAGCACCCGCGCTGCCCAGCATGACAATCCCGGTTTCGTTCAGTCCGACAAAAGTGAGGAAGAGTCCTATGCCCACCGCGAAGCTGTAGCGAAGTGCCGAAGGCACCGCGTCCACCAGCCGTTGCCGCAACCGGAAAAGGGTGAGCAGGAAGAACAGGATCCCGGCAAGGAACACCGCGTACAAAGCGGTCTGCCAGGAGTAATGCAGGACTTGAACCACCGTGAAGGCAATAAATGCGTTCTCACCCATGTAGGGTGCGACGGCAAACGGCAAGTTGGCGTAGAAGCCCATCAGCAGCGTGCCGAAGATGGCAGTGACGATCGTGGCCGCCATGGAAGCTTCGGCAGGAATGCCTGCCGCTTTGAGGATCGCCGGGTTCACCACGATGATGTACGACATGGTTACGAACGTGGTGATGCCCGCAACCGTCTCGCGCGCCAAGGTAGTTCCGGCGCGCTCAAACCCGAAGTAGCGTGCGATCGCATTCGACACGGCCAATTAGAATACGCCGCCGCTAACGGGACCACCAAGATAGTAGTCGGCTACCCTGTGGAGTGTAGCTCAAAAACTGTTTCTGATGTCGGCATCTTAAGCGTGCGCCTGTCCGCCAAGAGCCTGCCTTGGGCGAGCGGAGCGAGTCGGAGATCTGGGGTGCAGGGGATGGCCCTATCATCGACCCTACCTTGTCGCCATCGACCCGACCAGCGACTGGAAGATCTTGAAACCCTCGACGCACCCGAGTTCCGCTTCACTGGCGCGTTCCGGGTGAGGCATCATGCCGAGCACATTGCGGCCGGCGCTCGAGATGCCGGCAATATTGTCGAGCGAGCCGTTGGGATTGGCCTCGGGTGTGATTTCGCCGGCAGGCGTTGCATAGCGGAACACAATGCGCTGCTCGCGCCGGAGTTGGGCCAGGGTGGAATCATCACAGAAGTAGTTGCCTTCCATGTGGCCAATGGGAATCGAGAGCACCTCGCCTTGTCGGCATGCCTGGGTGAAGGGCGTGTCATCGTTTTCCACGCGCACGTGAACCGGCTTGCAGACGTACTTGAGTCCGACATTCCGCATCAGCGCGCCGGGCAGCAGAGCCGATTCGCAGAGAATTTGAAATCCATTGCAGATGCCGAGAACCAGGCCGCCTCCCTCTGCGAACTTCTTCACCGACTCCATTACGGGTGAGAACTTCGCAATGGCCCCCGTGCGCAGGTAATCCCCATAGGCAAAACCGCCAGGGACAATGATGGCGTCGCAGTTTTCCAGGTCCTGCGATTCATGCCACAGAAAGGTCGCCGACTGCCTGGCCACCTGCTGGATAGTCCAGTACGCGTCGTGATCGCAGTTCGATCCGGGGAAAATGATGACGCCAAATTTCATCGCCCAAAGCCTCTGTTTTCGGGGATTAGGTTCAGTTTAACACGGAAAAATGGGCCGCCCGGAGAGTAAGCGAGCGGCCACGAATCACTTCTATCACGAGACGGAGGAGGATGTCTTAGAAGGTATCGCCCGCTGGCGGCGGAGGTGGCAAAGGGGCGCCCGGCGGAGCTGGACCTCGTTGCTTGTAAAAAAACAGGTTATCTTTGGGCCCTCTTTCTTCGCGAATCGTCTTCAATTGTCGCCACTGGTCAAGAGACAGGACCTTTCTCAAGTCGAGGCTCATCATGGTGTACTCGCGTTCCAGCTTGCCGCGAGCGGATAGGACCTGATCAACTTGGGAACTGATTTGCCCCTCGTTGGGGACATCGGCATCCAGCAGATTTTCCAGCTTGAGATCTTCCTTCTCCATGGCAGCGCCGTAGTCGATGAGCTTGAGACGGTGTTCATAAAAGATCTGGTCAAGTTGGCTGATCTGGCCATCGTTCAACTGGAGCTTCTTGGCGGTCTCGGGGTCTTTCCACCATCTTCCCATCTCACGACGCACCACAATTCGCTTTTGAAATTTTGGTCCCGTGACGCCGGCAGTCACTGGTCCGGCCATAGCGGCACCTGGCTCAGATGCAGTATCCGGCGGAGCTTGGGCCCAACCTGCCAGCGGCAACAGGCACAAGACGAGAACGGTCGGTAAACTAGTTCGCATTGGGGCTCTCCTTGGAGGGATTCTGGGTCAAACGAGTGGTGTCTTCCGATAGCAGGGAAGCTGGCGCAAGCGCGTCGGGAACGTGCGTCTGAACCACCTGCTCCACCGCCACAAGAAGTTCATCGTCGGTATCCATCTCAGTGGCAGCAACTGGGTTTACCCTGTCGGGCGGGAGCAAAAGCATCGTCAACAGGATCAGCACCGAAGCCGCCACCAGAAATCCCCAAACTGGTTGCTGCGACGTCTTCGCCATCACAATGCGGGAACGGATCGCCGCCTGCTGACGGTGCCAAAATGTCTCGGGGCGCTCACTGGCCGCCAACAATGCATCATGCGCTGGGCTTAGCAGATGTCGAAGAGGAGCATCCTCCTGCTGGCAATCAGGGCACTGGCCGGTCTCCCCGTAGGACTTTCTGGCGAGAAGTTCGGCTCTTTCAGCAGCCTTGTGATTCATCTCCATTGTTGCTCCTTAAGCTTCCTGCGCACCGTACCCAGGGCGCGAAACAGGTGCGCTTTAACACAGCCTAGTTTCAGGCCAAGCACTTCCGAGATCTCCTGTAGCGACAACTCTTCGCCAAAGCGGAGCAGAAAAATCGCTCGCTGCTGAGGAGATAGTTCAGCTGCGGCCGCCCACACCGCTTGCAACTCTCGCCGTGCCAGCAGAGCGCGTTCGGGGGAGGCCTGCGGGTCAGGGAATTGGGTTGGCGCGTTGGCGGCAGCCGCATCCTCGAACCCGATCAAGCGTTTCCAGAACCCGGCACGCCGGTTGCGGGCGTAATCGCGGGCAAGGTTCACAGCAATCTGCAACAGCCAGGTAGCGATCCGCGACTCACCTCGAAAGCTGGAACGCTTTTCGTAGGCGCGAACGAAACACTCCTGGGTCAGTGTGTCCGCCGCGTCGGAATTGCGCAGCAGCAGAAACAGGACTCGGTAGACGCGTCGCTGGTGCTGCCGCACAATTTCGTCGAAGTCCTCGGCCGCTATGCCCTGCGTGACGTATCGTGCCGCGCCGATGGTCAGTGCCGTTCCCATTCCGTTCGTCTTCTACCTGTATTGACGATTTTCTTGCCCGCAGGTTTACATCAGCGGAGAAAAAGGTACACCATATGTTCATGGACCCGGTCGAGCATCTGCGGATTACCGGCGGGGCATTGAAGAATTGGATCATTGCCCAGGCCCAGGACTCGCTGGCCGTCGGCCTCCTCTGGCTAGTGGGACTCCACCTCCTCGATGTACCGTGGGCGCCGTTTTGGGCTTTCCTGGCAGCGGTCTTGCAATTTGTTCCACACCTTGGTCCGGTGCTGGGAATGCTGGGCCCAGTCCTGGCCGCCATGGTCCGCTGGCAGGACTGGGAGCATCCGCTCTACGTCCTCGTCCTGTACGCAATCATTGTGGTGGTCGATGGAGTCGCGCTTCAGCCGTACATCATGAAACGTACGGCGAAAGTGCCGATCTGGGCCTCGATTCTGACGCCCCTGGCGCTGGGGATAATCTGGCCCTTCTGGGGAGTCCTGGTGGCGCCGCCGTTACTGGCGGTACTGTTTGCTTACAAGCGGCACGGGCAAAGCCAATCCGCAGACAGGAATTGAACCGGTTCACGCTCTTCACGCTCGGAAGGGCGCAGAGCCATTGCGTTTACGTGCTATAATCAAACTTCGCCTGCATCTATTTCGAGGTATCCATTGATCTCCTCTTCGGGCGAATCCTGCGCATTTCCAAGTTCCTTAACAGCGAGGTAATCCTATGTCCGGCCATTCCAAATGGGCCACAATCAAACATAAAAAGGGCGCGCTCGACGCCAAACGTGGCAAGACTTTTACCCGTCTTATTAAGGAAATCACGATGGCCGCCAAATCGGGCGGCGACCCCGACAAGAACCCCCGCTTGCGCACCGCCATTCAGGCCGCCAAGGCTGAAAACATGCCTGCCGACAACATCAAACGCGCCATCCAGCGGGGAACGGGCGAATTGCCGGGTGCGACCTACGAGGAATTCATGCTCGAGGGCTACGGCCCGGGCGGCGTGGCCCTCCTGGTAGAAATCTCTAGCGATAACCGCAACCGCACGGTTAGTGAAATCCGTCACGTGTTCACCAAGAACGGTGGGAACATGGCCGAGGCGGGCGCTGTCTCCTGGATGTTTCACAAGAAGGGCGATATCGTCGTCCCCAAGTCGAGCGCCAAGGAAGACGACCTGATGAGCATCGTTCTCGAAGCCGGCGGCGAAGACCTGAAAAATGATGGCGAGACCTGGGAGATTGTGACCGATCCTTCCGCCTACGAAGCGGTGCTGGAGGCGGTGAAGAAGGCAGGCATCCAGCCGGCTTCTGCCAGCGTAGCCATGGTTCCACAGAACTACATCAAGCTGGAAGGCAACAATGCCCACACCATGATCCGCCTAATTGAGGCCTTGGAAGACCACGATGACGTGCAGCACGTGCATTCCAACTTCGACGTGGATACGAAGCTGCTGGAAGAAGTGGCAGGCTAGAGCCTTTCAGCGCGATCACCGGTCCCCCCGGTGGCCGCCTTTTCTTTGCAACCTCTGATTTCATATTGAGCGGAGCTGGTGCTCCTACCGCGAGCACCCGCGGACTCGAATCACCCCTTCCACTTTGGACAAAGTCATCACGCACTGGTTAGGTGTTTCTACCTAGAGGTTCGGAAAAAATTCCTCGCATAAGCGTGTGTAGACAAGAAGTCACATCCGGCGCTCGCGATGACGAGCTTGATTGGGGTGTCATTTGACTTGCCTTCTTAGCGCGCCTACGATGCGACCTGTGTCTTTAAATCTTCAAAAAGGAGACGCGATTATGAGGAAGTTCTCCCTGGCAGGCGCCTTCATTGTTTGTATCGCTTGCCTCGTTGTCGCTCAAGCTCCGCCGCAGATGGCGAAACCGGGCCCCGAGCACAAACGACTTGGATACTTCACCGGCAGGTGGCAATTGGAAGGAGAAACGAAACCGGGTCCCTTCGGCCCGGGCGGCAAGTTCACCGGAATCGATCACAATGACTGGATGGAAGGCGGCTTTTTCCTGGTCTCGCACTCCGATTTTAAGTCACCCATGGGGGATGGAACAGGGCTGGCTGTGTTTGGATACAACCTCGAGGAGAAGGCCTATACCTACAACGCCTTCAACAGCATGGGAGAGGCCGAGCATGCCGAAGGAAAGGTCGAGGGTGATACTTGGACCTGGACCAGCAACGAAAACATGGGTGGCAAGGCAATGAGGGGGCGCTTCACCGTCAAAGAAAGCTCGCCGACCTCTTACACTTTCAAATTCGAGATGGCACCGGACACGGGGGACTTCTCCACTATCATGGAAGGCAAGGCCATCAAAACAAAATAGCCGCTTACGAAATCAAAAACAAATTGCGCCACCGACTGTGCGGGTTCAGACCTGTCAAGACATGGTCCGGGACTCCGCCGCGATCCGTGGCTCGTCTTTCAATCCGCTCGAACGCGCAATCCTTGTGCCAAGTGTCAGATTAGCTTTTCAACATCGTGGTGGAAATTTCTGTCTAAAAGCCGGAAAGTATCTTCGTAAGTGCAGCAACCCAGGCCGCATTCTACATCTTACACCGAGTTGAGTGCTTGGTTGTTGTGAGCACTTAATTTTTTCCCTCTCCAGAATCGTGAAGATCCGACTCGACAAATTGCTAGTCGAACGTGGACTGGCTCCCACGCGGGAACGGGCTCAAGCTCTCATCCTTGCAGGCAAGGTCCTCGTCGACGGCCAGAAAGTCGAGAAAGCCGGAGCTGGCATAGAAAGTGACGCGTCACTCCGTCTCCTCGGAGAAGATCTGAAATACGTCAGCCGCGGCGGTCTGAAGCTGGAAAAAGCGCTCGCCCATTGGCAGATCGATGTTTCGGGGAAGGTTAGCCTCGACATTGGAGCTTCCACCGGTGGCTTCACCGATTGCCTGCTCCAGCACGAGGCGAGGCGGGTTATTGCAGTTGACACCGGATACGGGCAGCTCGACATGAAACTTCGCCAAGACCCTCGCGTGCGGCTGCTGGAAAAAACCAACGCCCGCTATCTCCGCCCCGAACAGGTTGGGGAAGCGATCGATTTGATCGTGATGGACATTTCATTTATCTCCGCGACTCTGGTTTTACCTTCGGTAGTTGATGCTGCATTTCCACAAGATCAACGAGCTGGGCGGCAATTGGTGGTCCTGGTAAAGCCGCAGTTTGAAGCCGGACGTGAACAGGTGGGTAAGCGCGGCATCGTTCGGGATCAAGCGGCACAACTGGGAGCCGTGAACAGGGTGCGTCGCACGCTCATCGAACTGGGGTCGAGCTACACCGATTTCATTGATTCGCCAATTCTCGGAGCAGAGGGCAACCGTGAGTTCCTCCTTTACGCACGCTTTTGAGAAGCTCGTGAATTTTGTCGGCGAACTCGGTGACCTCGGCGGTTAAAGTTTTTTCCCGGATTTCTGTACAATTCGATTTACTCATGGACACCGGTAAGCCAGCATCCGTTAAGTTTGCGGCCATCCTGTCGAAGCCGGAGAAGCCCGAGTTGGCCCGGATTCTTCCCGAGTTGCTGGCCTGGCTGGATAAACACCGCTACCGCGTTGTTACCGATCCCGAGACGGCTGTGTACGTAGGAGGCCCGGAGGTGATCGAACGGCAGGAAATCGCCTCGCGTCCCTTGGATTTTGTCATCGTAATGGGCGGGGATGGCACCCTCCTGTCAGCTGCCCGAGTAGTTGCCAAAGCTGGCATCCCCATCCTGGGCGTGAATCTCGGTTCCCTGGGTTTCCTCACCGAGGTGCCTCTAGCGGATCTTTATCCCACGCTCGAGGCGGTAGACGAAAACCGGTGCAGCGTAGAATCGCGCGCTCTCATCCACTGCCAATTAGCACGCGAGGGCCAATGCGTCGCGACCTACGACGCCTTGAACGAGGCGGTTATCAATAAGGTATCCATTGCCCGCCTGGCGAATTTCGATCTCTACATCGATCAGGTATTTGTCTCCAGCTATAAAGCCGATGGCCTGATTGTCTCCACGCCCACCGGGTCTACCGCTTACTCCATGGCAGCCGGTGGGCCGATCTTGATGCCTGCGGTGGATGCCTTCGTGGTCACACCAGTATCGCCACATTCCCTGACGCACCGGCCGTTGGTCGTGCGCGACAGCGCGGAAATTGTGATTGTGGTGAATGGTGCCGAGGAAGGCGCCTATCTGAGCTTTGACGGACAGATTGGCATGCCCGCCCACGATGGGGATCGCGTTACCTGCCGTAAATCGGAGCACCGGGTCAAACTGCTAAGGATGAAAAAGACATTCTTTGACGTTCTGCGCACAAAATTGAAATGGGGACAAAGATAATTTCTCGTTTCGAGGTTCTGGTTTCCAGTTGTTCTGGAAAGGAGCTTGACCCGTGCTTCTGTGCCGCGATATTCCCCTTCTTGCGCTTGTTCTGATCGCCCTCGCTAGCGGTACTTGGGGCGGTACTTGGGGCGACACCAAACCCGAAGCAGACCTGATCCTTACTAATGCCAAGATCTGGACCGTAGACAAGAGGCGTCCTGCCGCTGAGGCCGTCGCGGTTTTAGGCGATCGTATCGTCGCAGTGGGAACTGCTGCCGAGATCGCATTGTGGCGTGGGCCCCATACGATGGTTATCGATGCCGGTGGCAAGCCGGTGTTGCCAGGATTCGACGACGCACACGTGCACTTCGTCAGCGGCGGGCAGCAGTTGGATAACGTGGAACTCAATGACGCCACTTCCGCGCAGGAATTCGTGCGCCGCCTTGCTGAACGCACCAAGAAGGTGCCCAAGGGCGAGTGGATGCTGGGCGGAGATTGGGATGAGACGAAGTGGGAACCCGCCGCTCTGCCCACTAAAGAACTTATTGATCCTGTGACGCCCGATATGCCGGTGTTCGTCAACCGCTACGACGGACACATGGCGCTGGCTAACTCAGTGGCGCTTCAACTGGCAGGTGTGACCGCCGCCACCAAGGATCCGCCAGGAGGAACCATCGTACGCGACGCAGAAGGTAACCCCACAGGGGCGCTGAAGGATGCCGCGATGGATTTCGTGTACAAGATCATCCCGCCACCTTCTCACGAGCAGCGCTTGCAGGCTGCCAAACGCGCACTAGCCCATGCTGCTTCGCTCGGTGTCACTAGCGCGCAGGACATGAATCCCGACTATGCCGATATCGCGGTTTACTCCGAGCTGGTGGATCGAGGTGAACTGACCACTCGGATTTATGCAGCGCCGCTCATCACCCAGGTCGACGATCAGACAAAAATCGGAATTCGTCATGCCTTCGGATCACCGTTCCTGAGAATCGGTGCCCTCAAAGCGTATGCCGACGGGTCACTGGGTTCCGCCACTGCTTACTTCTTCGAGCCCTTCTTGGACCAGTCCGACAATCGCGGTCTCCTCGCCGACGAGATGCATCCTGTCAGTCTCATGCGCGACCGAATGATGAAAGCCGACGCTGCCGGCTTGCAGATCTGCACCCATGCGATAGGGGACGCAGCCATCTCCACTGTCCTCGACTTATACAGCGAGGTAGCGAAATCGCATGGTGACGCGGATCGTCGTTGGCGCATTGAACACGCTCAGCACATGGCGGCAAAGGATTTTGATCGCTTTGCGCGGCTGAAGGTAATCGCTTCCATGCAGCCGTACCACGCCATTGACGACGGCCGCTGGGCGGAGAAGCGCATTGGACACGACCGCGCCAGCCGCACTTACGCCTTTCGCACCTTCCTCAATCAGGGAGTGCGGCTGGCGTTCGGCACGGATTGGAATGTAGCTCCACTGAATCCCTTGCTGACCATCTACGCTGCAGTTACCAGAGCCACGTTGGACGGCAAGAACCCCAATGGCTGGTTCCCCGAGCAGAAGTTGACCGTTCCGGAAGCAGTCGAGGCGTACACCATGGGCTCCGCTTACGCCGAATTCCAGGACCAGGAGAAGGGCTCGATCACCCCGGGGAAACTGGCGGATATGGTTATTCTCAGTGAAGACATCTTCACCATCGATGCGGCCAAGATTCGCAACGTCAAGGTCCTGACGACAATCGTCGGCGGTAGGGTAGTCTGGGAACAGGAGCCAAGCGGGGGCAAAACAGGAGCAGGGAAGTAATTCTTTGCGTTGGCTCTCCGTTCTGCCCGCTTTCCCTGCGGCTAGACATCCCCTCACATTTCCCACCACTCAACTCACATTTACTATTGACATTCATTCACATGGTGTTTTCGATTGCCAGCGCGGCAGTAGGATGTAATTCAGACGCAGCTCGCGTCGAAAAAATACATCCTTCCGGAAAGTTCATCTGTGACGACACCCGCAGGTCCCCAATTATCTTCACTGGGGGCATCGTTGCCGGCCAGCCCAGAAGATGTTCAGCGAGCTGTTGCGCCGGGTTTTGGGGATGCCGTTGCCGTAGATGGCAAGGTGCCGATATTTGTTATCGGTGATTCTAACGGCGACAGATCCCAGGACCTGATGGTCGTGGTAAGGCCGGTCGGAACCAGACTGCCAGACATCAACGATGAACTAGCCAACTGGATCATCCAGAATTCACGCCTTGCCTACGTCCCGCCGAGAAGTAAGAGCGTCATAATCTTCCCACCAACGCCGAAGCCCCAAAAGGTTCAGGCCGGAGAGCCGCTGCTTGCGGTCATTCACGGGTTTGGTGCGGCGGGCTGGCGCAATCCGATTGCGCGTCAGGCTTATCTCTTGCGCCAGGCGGCGGGCAGGTCTCTCCAGGTTGCCGAGCCTTCAGAAAAGTTGCGGCAGGATTTTGGGAGGTTCCCCAGCCCGCGGCAGGTGATTGCGGAAAACCTGGGTGGAACACGCGGCGTTCTGTATTGGACAGGTGCCGCCTACGCGTGGCACGTCGCGCAGTAGTTCGAGGTCAGAACAGTTCCGGTCGTACCAGATCTTGGAATGATTCGCGGCGGCGAATGAGCTGGGCTGACCTACCTTGCACCAGGACTTCGGCGGCACGCGGACGCGAGTTGTAGTTGGAGGACAATGCCATCCCGTACGCGCCTGCGTCGAGGACAGCCAGCAGGTCTCCTTCCTGGACCTCCGGAAGCTGGCGGTCACGCGCGAAAAAGTCGCCCGTCTCGCAGATTGGCCCCACGATGTCGACCTTCGTATTGGCCGAGTTGGCATTGCGCTTCACCGGCACGATCTCGTGATAGGCCCCGTAGAGGGAAGGACGGAGCAAATCGTTCATTGCGGCGTCGGTCACGACAAAGCGCTTGCCGTCGTTGTCTTTGACATAGAGAACGGAAGTGATCAGCGTGCCGGCCGGCCCCACGATGGCGCGACCGGGCTCAAGTAACACATGAACTTTCAAGCCGCGAAGTGGGCGGATGATAGCCTCGGCGTAGTTCACCACCTGGTCGCGGAATCGAGGCGCATCGGAATTCTCGTAGGAAATCCCTAGGCCGCCTCCCGCGTCAACGTATTCAATACGGTGACCATCGCTGCGCAACTGGCGAACCAGTTCCGCTACGCGCTCGATGGCTTCGGCGAAAGGCTCGGGCCCGGTGATTTGCGACCCGATGTGCACGCTGACCCCAGAAACCGCGAGATGCCGGTTCGCCGAGGCCCCGGCATAGAGCTTCCGCGCCTGCTCGACCGGTATACCGAACTTATGCTGGTGAAGCCCGGTGGCGATATACGGGTGTGTCTCAGCCGAGACGTGAGGATTCACCCGCAGCGCAATGGGGGGTTTCTTTTTCAGCCGTGCAGCACATTCCCCGAGCTGCCACAATTCTGACTCGCTCTCCACGTTGAAAAGAAGAATGCCATCTCTTAGCGCCAGGCGCATCTCTTCTGCGGTCTTACCCACGCCCGAGAATACGACTCGTCTGCCCGCACCCCGATCGACCGTGAGCACCCGCTCCAGTTCGCCGCCCGAGACCACATCAAACCCGCACCCAACCCGGTTCAGCAACCGAAGAATCCCAAGATTGGAGTTGGCCTTGACCGAATAGCAAACGGTATGGGGAGCCTTGCGAAACGCGCGGTCGAAGGTTCGCAGGCGTTCGCGGATCGTCGTGGCCGAATAAACATACAACGGCGTGCCGTAACGCTCGGCCAACTGGGACAAAGGCACCGAATCACAAGACAGCACCGATTGCAGATTGCGGCGGACGAGTCCCTTGCGGACCTCGCGATAGGAAAAGGCCGGCGGCCGTCCCGCTTGCTGAAACGAAGCTGGCGAGGGGCTCACTTGCGTTTCGTCGTGCTTCCTTTGACTTTGATTGCCACTACGGTCTGGTCGTCAAACGGATCAACCCCGGCGGCGTGTTCGGCGACAGCACTGAACAGTCGTTCCACAACCTGCTGCGCAGGACACTCGCCGCATTTCGCGACAATCTCCTCCACCCGGCGGCGGCCGAACAATTCCCCGGCCAGATTCTGCGCATCGAGAATGCCATCGCTGAAAAACACGAACCGGTCACCCGGATCCGCCTTGAAAGTGAACTCGTCGAATTCGACATCGTCAAACAAACCGAGAGGAAGACCCGTCGCTTCGATCACCTCAACTTTACCGTTGTGGCAGTAGATGGGGCGCGGCAGGCCGGAATTGGCCACCCGCAGTCGGCGCCCTTCGTCGTCCCAGACCGCATAGATGAGAGAAACGTATTGCGCTTCGATCCGTCGTTCCGCTAAAGAGAAATTCACCGCGGACAGCATTTCGGCGGGCGCAGGCTCGATGGGGGCATGGGAGCGGAGAATTCCGCTAACCAGAGCGGCATAGATCGCTGCCGGAGCGCCTTTGCCACTCACGTCCCCGATCACGATAGCGGAGCGCGATAGGGAATACGTCAGGAAGTCATAGAGGTCGCCGCCAATCGCGCGAGCAGGCACGAACTTCGCCGCCACCTCCAGGTTGTCCAGCTTCGGATAGGACGAGGGAAGCAGCCGGAACTGGAGCTCGCGGGCCAGCGAAAGATCGCGCTCGAGGCGTCGCTCCTGCCTGGCAATCTCTTCGTAAAGCTGCGCATTTTCAATGGCGATTGCCACCTGGGCGGCCAAGGTAGTGATCGTGCGCTTGTGATCTTCGGTGAAAAAACCGCGCCGGGTGTGCTCAAGATCGAGCACGCCCAGTACTCTTTCTTTGTAGATGAGCGGCACTGCCAACTCGGAACGGGTCTCCGGATTCAGAGAGATGTAACGCGGATCCTTGCTGACATCGGGCACCAGCACGGCCTGTTTCTGCTCAGCGGCAGATCCGACAATGCCGCGCCCTAATGGAATATCGTGCTTCAGTTGAATGTTTTGTCCGAAACGCAGCGCGAAATGGTGACGTAATTTCTGCCCACTGGCGTCTACCAGCAGAATGCTGAACATCTGGTAATCGATCAGCCGGCTCAGCAGTTCGCCGATGCGCTTCAACAGCTGGTCAAGATTCAAAATCGATGTCAGCTCACGCGCGATCTCGTTCAGCAGAAGCAGCGTGCGGGCTTGGCGGGTTGTGCGAGTATAGAGCTGGGCATTTTCTATGCCTACCGCCATGCGCGATCCGATCAGCGTAAGCAACCGCTTATGCTCTTCGGTGAAGTAGCCGGGCTCGCGGGCTTCAATGTCGACCACGCCGATTACCCGGTTCTTGATGATCAACGGGATGGCCAGCTCGGAACGCACGTTGGGAACCGCGTCGATATAGCCCTCCTCTTTCGTGACATCATCCACCAGGACCGGTTCCCGCAGTTTTGCTGCCCGGCCAGTGACGCCTTGTCCCACTTTCACCCGCGCCCGCTCCGCCACATTCGGGGGGTACCCCACCTGGAAGCGAATTCGCAGTTCTTGGGTCCTTTCGTTTAACAAGAGGATGGCAAAGATCTCATAGTCAATGACCTTGCGCACCAGCTCGGCAACCTGACGCAGCGTGTTATCCAGGTTAAGCGTGGTGCTGAGTACGTCGGCGACCTCAAGCAGAAGAGGTTCAACTTGGGTGGGAACGTATTGAGTATTGGTCGCTGACACGTAACTATGATAACAGCCACTCTGCTGACTGCCTGAAGACGAGAAAAGTGGCTCAGGGGAAGATTAAATCGGCAGATCGGGCGCGCCGGCTTCCCGCGCCATAGCCACCCCGGAACTGGTGCCGATTCGGACAGCGCCCGCCTCTACCATGGGGGCGAGTTGGGTTAGCGTGCGAAACCCCGCCTGAAGCCTTAACCTTGGCTCGATTGCTAACCACTGAGCTCATCTGCGACACATCTTCGACGCTGGCTCCGCCCAGCGCAGGCGCGTTGAGGTTTTCACGAAATCTGCCCCAGGCGCAACGGACAACTCACAGGCCGTGATCTTTTCCTCGCGCGTCAGCAATCGAGTCTCAAGTCTCAAGTATTACTTTAAGGATGGCGCCGGCGTCGCGAGCGATTTCTACAATGCTCCGGATATCGTTTTCGACGAGTTCGTGCGCTCCCGACTTGAGCGCGCTCACATTCATCACCGTATCAAGCTCGCCCGCACCTAGCCGGAGGACCTCAAGTGCTTCGAATCGTTTGACCGTGGTAAAGAGTCGTTCCCATTGCGAACCGAATGGGAGTATCCGCCTTCACGGATGAGCCTCACAACAGGGCCGCCATCGCAACCTAGGACGGATGTACAAACACGGCGGGAAAACCGTAATGGATAGCCTCCTGACAGACACGGGCTACGTGTTGCCGGCCGGTCTCGGGCCGAAGAGGGAATGGCCAATGAAGGCGGCAACCTTCCGCCAGTCCTGAACGAGAGCATCGCTGGGGGCAAGAGTTGTTCGCGCCATACGATGATTTCTACCATACCGCAGCCTTCTCGGCGGCGAACGGCTCTTACTCTGTATCCCGAGGAAGAACACAAATGTCCGGCAAGTTGCGATATTTTTCGGCATAATCCAGGCCGTATCCCACCACGAATTCGTCAGGAATCTTGAAGCCTACATAGTCTGCCTCAATGGGCTGCTTGCGCCGGGACGGTTTGTCAAGCAGGGCAGCAATCTTGAAGGCGCGCGGCTGATGGGCTAGCACGATCTTCTTGAGGAACGTCATAGTGAACCCGGTATCCAGGATGTCCTCCACGAGAATCACATTCTTTTCTCGCATAGACTGGTCGACATCCTTGGTGAGTCGTACTTCTCCGGTGGAATCCCAGCCCGACTTCAACTCCTGGCTGGGACTGGGACGATTGCCGTAGCTGGAAACCCCGATAAAATCGAAGGTTGCTTCCAAGTGAACATGGCGCGCCAGGTCGCTGAGGAAGATGGCGGCGCCTTTTAGCACCGCGACGAAAAGGACCGCCTCGCCCTCAAAGTCGCGCGTAATCTGCTGGCCCATTTCTGCCACGCGTTTAGCAATTTGCTCCTGGGTGAGCAGCAGCTTGAGTTCGGACACGTGGACATGGTAAACGCAGAGTGGTGGTTGCACATAACTGACGTTGCGGCCGGCCACCACCCTCACTAGAATGCTTAAGGTTTCAGGAGTGTCGCCATGGTCATGCAGGAATTTCACGCCCTCGTAAATGAAGCGAAAAAAGAAATTCAGGAAATCACGCCTGCCGATCTGAAGAAAATGCAGCAGAGCGGGGATGATTTTGTGCTGGTCGATGTGCGCGAGAAAGACGAAGCCGCCAAGGGCATGATTCCCAACGCGGCCAATATAACGCGCGGCACGCTGGAGTTGAACATCGATCAGGTGACGACCGACAAAAACAAAAAGGTGGTCCTCTATTGCGGAGGAGGTAGCCGCTCCGCGCTGGCCGCTTTGTCCCTGAAAAGGATGGGATTCAAAAATCCCATCTCGTTGGCCGGCGGATACAAGGGCTGGACGCAATCCAAATAATGTTTCTATGTCGCCATCCCCGAGCAGGCGTCACTCTGCGGAGGACTGGGCGTCTAACGCCGCACAAGCCTGGGATGCTCGCCAGATTTTTCACGAGCCGGCGCTTGCCTCATAATGCCGGCATCCTGACAGCTGACAGCTGAAAGCTGACAGCCAGAAAGAGGAGCCAGCTCAGCCATGAATCTGAAAGGAATTAAGCTCACATGGTTAGGTCATGCCACTTTTCGAATTGAGACCCCGGGCGGCAAGACCGTCATCATCGATCCCTGGGTGGTGGGCAATCCCATGTGCCCGCAGAATGAAAAAGACGTTAAGACGGTTGACGTCCTGCTCTGCACCCACGCTCACGGCGATCACATCGGCGACGCGGTTGAAATTGCCAAGCAGCACAACCCGGTGGTAGTCGCCATCTACGAGCTGGGCCTGTGGTTGGAGAGGAAAACTGGGAAGCAGGTCTCGGGAATGGGCAAGGGAGGCACACAAACCGTGGGCGACCTCAAAGTCACCATGGTGCACGCCGACCATTCTTGCGGTATCGAGGATGGCGGCCAGGTGATCTACGGCGGAGAAGCCTGCGGCTACGTGATTGAATTTTCAAACGGCATCAAGATGTACCATGCGGGCGACACGGCCGTATTCGGCGACATGCGGATCATCGGCGATCTATACGCTCCGTCGATTGCCATGCTCCCCATCGGCGGTCACTACACCATGGGCCCACGCGAGGCCGCCTATGCCTGCAAGCTCCTGCGCCCCAAAGCAGTCATACCCATGCATTTCGGAACTTTTCCCGTGCTGACGGGAAAGCCCAGTGAATTGAAGAAACTGGCGAAAGGCGTGGAAGTCGTGGAAATGAAACCCGGGCAGACCATCGGTTAGACGCGGAGGTAACCTGCGGAAAGAGGAAGCTCATTGGGAATCGACAAAGACACCGCTGACTACTGGCGAATGGGTGGAGTGACAGTTGGCCCGGTCGAAGATTATCTCTATTCCTCGCTTCCGGCGCGCGATGAAGTGCTGGCCGAGATGGAACGAGAAGCGGAGAAGGACAAAATTCCGATTGTTGGTCCAGCCGTGGGGCGCATCTTCCAGCAGATTGCAACCATGACAGGCGCCAAGACGGTGTTCGAGTTGGGCTCAGCGATCGGCTATTCGACCATCTGGTGGGCCCGGGCCGTTGGTGATGGCGGCCGCGTTTTCTATACCGACAGCGAGTCCCAGAATGCCGAAAAAGCGCGCCGCTATTTCGAGCGCGCCGGAGTCGACAAGCAGATCACGATCAAAGTTGGTGACGCTCTCGAACTCCTCTCGGAAGAGAACCAGCAGTTCGACATCATTTTTAACGACGTGGACAAGGAAGACTACCCGCGCGTTTTCCGCCTGGCTCAGCCCCGCATACGCAAGGGCGGATTATTCATAAGCGACAACGTGCTCTGGAGCGGCAGAGTTGCAACCGAGAATCCGCCCGCAGCCAGCACCAAGGCGATCCTGGAATTCAATCAACTCCTGTACAACTCGCCCGATCTGTTCACCACCATCTTGCCGATACGCGACGGGGTAGCGGTCGCCCTGAAGAAGTAACAACCCGCCGATGAGCCTCTTCTGCCTGGTTCATGGATCAACCGAGAACGCGGCAGGCTGGGATTTACTGGTTCCTGAACTGGAGAGCCAGGGTCAGCGGGCCGTGCGCGCCGAATTACCGACCGATGACCCACAGGCCGACGCAGGACGCTATGCCGATGCCATTCTCTCGGCTATCCCAGCGGATGCTGAGGACGTCCTGCTGGTCGGTCATTCCGGCAGCGGCTATCTGCTTCCCCTGGTGGCAGCGCAACGCTCTGTGCGGCGAATGGTCTTTCTTGCCGCCATGCTTCCCGAGATCGGCAAGAGTTTTCTCGAGCAGCTTCGCGCCGACCCCACAATTCTTAATCCCGAGTGGATTGGCAAGGATCCCAGCCGCGATGATCGAGCAGCCATCGATTTCCTGTTCCACGACTGTCCTCCCGAAGTCGCGAAGTGGGCTTTAACAACCCTCATTCGCTTGCCGCTCGAGAGGGTCGCGAATGAGGTCTACCCGCTCCAGGAGTGGCCTGGGGTCGCTTCCAGTTACATCGTATGCAGCCAAGATCGCACGATTAACGCCGAATGGTCTCGCCGCACCGCCCGGGAAAGGCTAGGTGTCAATCCTATCGAGTTGGAATCAGGGCATTGTCCTCATGTATCCCAGCCGAAGAAACTAGCGAAAATACTCTCTGATCTGACTTGATGGTCTAAATTGAGCTGACCGGAATGAGAGTCAAATCGTCTACCACTCCCACTTCCTTCTGAAAGAACGGCTCGGCATAAGTCACGCCACCCATCATCCCGTAGTGGCGAGCCATGGCTTCCACCCGCGCGCGGATTTCAGCCTGTGCGGGGAAGATCCCGCTGCCCGCCACCTGGTCAGTGAACTGCGACTTGTAAGCCATCAGCGACTGAAATCGTTCTTCGAATTGCTCTGTGATGTCCACTACGAAGCTTGGCCGCACGTCGTAATACAAAGTGGCATAGACAACCTTGAAAGGACGATGTGGCTCAAGCTTCCTAGCGCCAGCATCTTGCCGGCTGTCCTGAGGGCGTTCTGCCCTCGGCGATCGGGCGGCGGTACAATCCAGCTTCGCCAATCCCGCCAGAAAGCACGCTTCATATCCCAACTTGGAAGCAGTGTAGTGATCGGGATGCCGCCCTTTCCAATAGGGAAGGATCAGAACGCGGGGCCTGGTTTCCCGCAGCACGCGCACCACTTTCAAGCGATTTTCCCAGGTGTTCTCCACCCGGCCATCGGGAATATCGAGTGCCTCCCGCCAAAAGACGCGCAGGATTCGCGCCGCTTCCGCCGCCTCCTGTGCGCGGTCTTCCGCCGTGCCGCGAGTTCCCATCTCTCCCTGTGTGAGATCGAGGATGCCGGTACGATGCCCGAGCTGACCCATCTTCAGCAGCGTGCCGCCGCAGGTTTGCTCTACATCATCGCGATGAGCGGCAAGGGCCAGGATATCGAGTGGCGAGCTGGACATTTCAGTCGAGGTTGCCTTGTTCCAGTATCACGTTCTCGCGCACGATCAGGCGGTGGGCAGCCATCTCCTTCAATGTCGGCAGGACGCGATTCACGTGCTCGTCGGTATCGACGAAGATGATAACGACCGGCAGCTTGCCTCCGGCATCCACCAGATGAGTAGTCTCAACCCGATGACGTCCTAAGAACCCAGCGACGGCGTGCATGGCAGTGGCAGCGTAGACGTTCTCTTGGCGCAGATAGTTGAGGATTTCCAGATGCAACGGCCGGCGATGCCATTGGTCGGCTTCGTTGAGGTAGAGGGTGACTTGGACGGCCATCGCGCTTGGCATTTTACAGTACCCGCGCCAGCGCCATTCCCGCCAGGGCTGCTGCCAGGCAAAGAAGATTGTTGGCAACGATGTTGGTCGCCATCAACCGCCATTGGCCCTGCTCGAAGTAAGCCATGCTCTCGAAAGCGAAACTGGAAAAAGTGGTGAACCCTCCGCAGAAGCCGATGACGACCAACAGCCGCCATCGGGGATCGGCCAGGACACGCTCGCTAGTCCAAATCATGAACCAGCCAACGATGAAACTGCCAAGGATGTTAATCAGGAGGGTGCCGTAGGGAAAGACGGGTCCTAAGGCTTTGGCGGCATAGCGGCTCAGAAGGTAACGGAGATTGGCACCGACAATGGCGCCGACAGAAATGATGACAAAGTTCACGATGGAGTTCTCCGACGAGCATGGGTAGGAGTCATCAGCCCGACACATGGGCGGTTATGGCGAACTCCATCGCCGAAAAATAGTATTACCACAGACCGGTCAAACGCGACAGAGCAGTTTCGATCACCAATTCCAAAACTAAAATTCCACATCCAGGCGGACGGCATAATTGCGGGGCGGGGCAATACCGGTTCCCGAAAACAGGCCGGCAAAATTGATAATGTTGATGCGGTTCGTGAGGTTTTGAATGTCGGCCTGAAGGCGCACGGTGAGACGGCCTCTCGTAACGAAATCGGTGCCCACCGAAGCGTCGAGAGAAAGGGAAGGTCGTACGCGTCCGCGGTTGAAATTTATGCGATTGGAAACCGCCTGTCCGAACTGCTGGAGATCTCCGAGGCGTGGGCTCAGCGCGCTCTTTTCGACACTAGCAGGTGGTAACAATCCCAACGCACGCCAGCACTAACCGTCCACTGTCCAAGACGCAGGAGGTCTTGGGCAAACCCCGCCGGTTCGCGATCGAGTCCCGAGCCAGCAAAGTTAAAGGTTCCAGGAGTACCTGGATCGAACCGGTCCGGGTCAGCGATTATGTAGTTGAACCGCTCGTGGATCGAACCGTAGTCCACTTCCAGCCCCGCTTTTAGCTCGTGGTTCCTACGGTGCATGGAAACGCTGCCTTTCACGTAGCCTTCCCGGAAGCTGCGCTCCTGCCCGGCAATAATCGGTCGAGAGAGATCATTCGAGACCAGGCTGGCGAGATCATCACGAGACATAATCCGCAGGTTTCCCAGAAGGTCTGGAGAAGACAGATGCTGGTTAAAAAACAAGGCCCATGTTTTCCCGGGCGCCTCGACCCTGCCGCTATCCGGCGTTTTCTTGCCCGTGCTGGTTTGGGACTTGAAAAACCGCTTGCGAATGGCGGATGGTCGCACCCACCCGGTCGCGACCGGTCAAGTCTCGTTCGTAGCAGGCCGCCAAATCGCTGGTCGTCGCATGGTTGGAGAAATTTTCGAGCACCGGAGGATCTAGATAGCGCTCTGTCGTGGCCGCTTCGCTGCTAATGCACACCGTGTTCTTACTCCTACTATCCTGAGCCATCAAGTAGCCGTCCGCAGTGCTGAAGCTCCCTCCGGACCCGACAACCTTTCCGTGAAAGCCCTGCCGTGGATTTCTGATGGTAGAAATTTCGATGACCCTCCAGTTTTCTGCCGTATTGAGCTGGAAAGTTGGCTGTGAGAACGGTCATCGACTCGACATCGTTCACCTCGATCGGCGCCGCAAAGGATGGAGACCGGTTGTCGGTGAGCGGTACACCATCGACTACATATTGGGTTTGATATTCCGAGCCGCGCGGATGCAACGCGCCATTCGATTCCAACACCGAGCCGGCCGGTGCATTCACCAGTTCAATGGCGGAACGGACCGGCAGCGCGAAGGTTGCATGTCCGATCGCGTCCGGGCCCACACGATTGATGGTGCCGGTGCGATGCGGGTCGACCAGGGTATCAGGAACCTTTTACCACCAAAGACGTTTCGACCGTCGCCACAGACAGGCTCACGCGCAGGTTTAGGGGAATAGCGGATCGTATCTCAACCGTTCCGGAAAGTGGAAAAGCCTTGCTGGGTCACCCGAAACCGATACACAGCAAAGGGGAGTCCTCTGGCGTCCAGATCGCCGGCGGCACGGGTGATATAGGTTTGACGAAACTGATTGGCCTCCGAGACCAGTGTGACCGAAGCTGGTAAGCCGAGCCCGGCAGGATCCGTCACTTTCAGCCGCAGTTCTCCCAGATTGCTTTGGCCGAAGAGGCGGACCGCAAAGAGGAGAACCACTAAATACTTCGGCATAGCTTTTGTGTTTCGGTCCGAAAACTGATCCCGACCCGCCCGGTGAAAACCTGATTCTAATCCGTTCTGATCCCTCCGCTCTGTTCAATGTCCTTCGTGAAATTCAAATTCCACTGCTTTTTGGTTCTTCCGCGGGGCTGTGGTTCGGTCTACGAAGAAAAGTACGTCGAAGCTACGGGGCGAGACGCTTATATAAAACGCCTCTGGGTAGGACTCGTTGTACAGGGCTCCGACAGTGCGCAACCGATGAGGGCTGTCCAGCCACTCAGCGACAAGGCCCGTGCTCGGAGCCTCTCTGAGGTCGACGGCAAACAGCGACAGTCCGGCAGCCGCCAGAGCAGAGTCCAGGCTGTCGGAAAGGGCAGGACCGACGGTGAATTCCCGAAGGCCGCCACGCCCAACGGCTTGAAATGAACCCTGATTGAACGAAAGTCCGCAAACCACCATCCGCGTGCCGTACATCCTTCTTAGGTACATGCCCATTGACCCGGCACCGGGAAAGCCTTCCGTCGAGACATGACCATTGTGCGCCCAGACCATGATCTTCGTTCCAGGCGGCTCGTTGTCCAGGATCCATGTGATGTTCTGTGCCATCGAGACATCGCGTATCCTTAGACGCCCAAACTGTCCTGCCGAGTGAACCCGCTCCGCCTGCCTGACAATCACCAGGTTGTGCTGGGCGAGAATCCATTCCTCCTCGGAAAACGCCTTCGTATAGCTCGCTCTGTTTTCGTTGAATTCGTCCAGAAGGAGCTTGATACCCACCGCGGTCGCACGCCGCAGAGCCGGCGGCCTTCTCGAGTACTCCTTTTCGCTGCCGGCGTCGCTCAAGGGTGCGAGAATCTTCGCCGCTATTCTCGCTTCGTCCGGGTCAACCTTTCGTAGGTAGCGCTCAACATTAGCCACTGCAACTCGAGCGGTTTGCATGTCGAAGCCTAAGAACTTCAACTTTTTGACATGCGCGGGGTTTTGGTTAAATCGGCGCATCCACCGGATCATGCCGAGTACTTCTTGCGAGTCCCAGGTCCAAAAGTACATCCCGGCTAGCGCCTCGGCAGGATCGCCATTCCCGTTCAACACGTAATCGTTGATCGCTAACGATTCGGGCCAATTGCCTTCAATCGCAAATACTGTGAATCCCATCTTCTCGACGAGAAATTCCAGCATGCGATGCTTGAGCTGGAAGAACTCGCGCGTGCCATGCGTGGCTTCCCCCATGGCAACGATTTGCGCATCCCCGATCACCCTCTGAAACGGAAACAGATCGTCCAGCGCACTATCGGGATTTGTGCTGTTCAAGGGTATGGCCTTGCTGCGGAACCACTCGCTGACTTGTTTTGGAACAGGGGCTGGTTCTTCAGAGCTGGTGGCTGACCCGACCCCCTGACCCATGAGAGCTTGGGAAACAAGCAGCCCGACCAGCAGGCATCCAACTCGAATACTGAACATAGAGGTTCTTTGTTCCGGATGTCGGAGGTTTTCAACCCAGACACCGCTAACGCACTTTACTTTTTCCGCTCTATCAGGAAGCGCGCCAGCGACTTGAGTGTGTCAGCGCGTTCTCGAAAGCGGTCGAGCGCTGCGCAAGCATGGTCAGCCAGGGCATGGGCTCGTTTGAGCGACTCTTCAATTCCAAACAGCGCCGGATAGGTCACCTTCTCCGCCGCCATGTCTTTCCCTGCGGTTTTGCCTAACTGCTCCGAAGTTTGGGTCACGTCGAGCACGTCGTCCACGATCTGAAACGCTAGACCGACGTTTTGTCCAAAAGAGCGCAGCTTGGCCACCGTTTCAGGGCTTGCTCCAGCATACAATCCGCCGCTGACCACACTGGCGGTAATTAAGGCAGCCGTTTTGGCGCGGTGGATATATTCCAGCATCTTCAAATCCGGCTTCGTGTGCTCAGCTTCCAGATCGACCACCTGCCCGCCAATCATGCCATCAACCGTGCCCGTGCCGCGCGCGATTTCCTCGATGATTCGCACTCGCGCTTCCGTCGGACAACCGAGCTTTGCCAAAACTTCATACGCCTGTGTCTGCAGCGCATCTCCCGCAAGGATTGCGGTGGCCTCACCGAAAGCCTTGTGACAGGTAGGGCGTCCGCGGCGCAGGTCGTCATTATCCAGCGCAGGGAGATCATCGTGAATAAGAGAGTAGGTGTGCAGCATCTCCAGCGCGGCGCCCAGTTCCTCAATCCCTTTCGGAAGGGAACCGGCAACCATCCGGCCCGCTTCCAGACACAGAATCGGGCGCAACCTCTTGCCTCCAGCAAAGACGCTGTGCCGCATAGCCTGGTGAATCGAGGTGGGATGTTGCGTAGCTGCTGGAAGCAGGCGTTCTAAAGCCGCATCCGTGACCTTCTGACCTTGTTCAAGTGTCTCCTTGAGCATGAGAGGTGAGTATAGCAATTGCAACTGTGGCATTTGACTCGACCGGAGAGGATGATTCGCTGCGGCAGTATCAGGTTACAAGTGCAGGAGTCCTTCGACTCCGACTGAGCCCCTGGGGTTCAGCACGACAGGCTTGCGGAGGCAAACAGGAAGGGATGCCCGCAGGCGTCCTCTTCAGAAAAGCAATTCGCTTACGCGGCAGCGGAACGACTCACGGAAGGAGTACTGCGCAGCGCAGCCGTAACAATGCTGCCGGTATCGAACGAGGGGCAGACATCGGCAGCGCCGGCATTCAGCGCTGCCGTCCACATCTCCTCATCGGCGAGGCGATGGGTGCAGACGATGCAGGTGCCCTTGAATGCACGGTGCAATCGTTCAATCTCGGAAAGGGAAGCCAACTCTATGTCGACGATGGCCACCTCGATGCGGTGTTTCACAATGGTCTCGCGCAGTTCCTCAAGCGAGCCTACAGCGTAGATAGCGTGGAAATGGTGGCATAGGGAACCAGCTAGTGACCTGGCAACCTTGGCGTCACCTTGGAGGAGGGCAATGTTTAACGGTCTCATACAACCCCTTGTGTGCCGTCGTGTACGGCAGGCCTGGGCTGCGGCGTGACCGCAGGCGTTGATACTTACGAGCGGCGACGACCCTCACGGGCGCCTACTTACGCATGGGCGCTTTTTCGGTCAGGGGCTCGAACGGTTCAGGCTGGAGCTTGCCGTTGTTCTTGAGCAGAATTTCCACTTTCCCTTCTGCTTGTTCCAGTTCCTTGCGGCAGGAGTTCGAGAGTTCCATACCTTCCTCGAACAAAGTGAGAGACTTCTCTAGAGGAACATCTCCTTTCTCCAGTTCCTGCACAATCTTCTCAAGGCGCTGGAGACACTCTTCAAACTTGGCCAACAATAAACTCCTGTACTTATTTTAATGCACCCTTTCCCTATCCGATTGCAAGTTAATTCTTTGCAAAAACTTCAATTTTTGGGACGTCTGTGGAAAAATTTCAGGCATTCAGCGTGACTAAATCTCGGCGGGTACGCTGCTCGAAGGATTTGGCCTAGTTTTGCACAGCCTTGGCGCTGCCCAGCGCCTCCAGAACGTCGACCGCTGACGCATAACGGCCCAGAGGAGCGCTGATTTGGGCCCCTTGGACCAATCCGCGCACGGCAATTAGCATCTCGCGGGCTATAGCCACCCCTTCTTCCCGGGCTGCTTCCGGAGTGGAGGTCCTGGCCATACGCTCGAGGACAGAGTCGGGCACCGACACCCGTAGCTCGTTCTTCATGAACTCTAGATTGCGCACGCTTACCAGGGGCCAGATGCCGGCAACAACCGGAATGCGGCAGTGTTCGATGCGCTTGAGAAAAATTTCCAGCAGGCCGAGATCAAACACCGGCTGCGTGACCGCATACTCCGCGCCCGCCTCGACCTTGTATTCAAAGCGCCGGATTTCTTCGTCGATGTTGGGAACACCCGGATTCGCACCCACACCGATCACAAACCCTGTTCCGGTCCCGATCGGGTTCCCGCCAATGTCCAATCCCCGGTTCAAGCTATGCACGATATTCACCAGGCCGATCGCGTCCACGTCAAACACCGCTGTAGCGTCGGGGTAATTACCCATCTTGGGAGGATCGCCGGTGATGCAAAGCAGGTTGCGGATGCCCATGGCAGCCGCGCCCAGAAGATCAGACTGAATGCCCAAGACATTGCGGTCGCGGCAGGTATAGTGCAGAACCGCCTCAACTCCAACTTCCCTTTGAATCAGCAGCGACAAGGCCTGGTTACTGATACGCGCCGAGGCGCGCGGGCTATCGGGAATGTTGATGCCGTCCACACCCACTGATTTCACAAAGCGCGCGCCTTCCAGCTCCTTGCGGATATCGGTGCCCTTGGGCGGAACAATTTCCACCATGGTGACGAACTCACCATTCGCCAGCTTCGCCCCTAAGCGCGATCGTTCCCGCATGGGTACAGTCGGAGCCGCCGACGGGACCGGCTGCGGCTTGGCCATCTGGACCCGCGCCACCTTGGCTTCGCCAGCCCGCAAAGCCGACTTCATTACGCGGATGTGATCCGGAGTGGTTCCACAACAGCCGCCCACCAGCCGCACACCTGCAGCTACAAACTTGCGCGCATAACTGGCCATATATTCCGGCGAACAGAGATAAATATTGCGACCCTCTACCGAGCGGGGCATGCCCGCATTGGGCTGGGCAGAAAGCGGGGTTCGATTGACCACTGCCCGCACCCGCTCGATCGCGTCCAGCATCGCCACCGGTCCCACGCTGCAGTTGCAGCCGATCACGTCAGCTCCCCAGTCCGCCAGCCGAGGTGCAAAATTTTCCGGGGTCGATCCATCCAGGCAGTTGCCGTCTTCGTCGATTGTGACCTGGGCCACAACC
>QIAU01000186.1:0-14103 GCA_003225055.1 Acidobacteriota bacterium | reverse complement strand
CCACCAGCGCGGCAATCTGCTGACGAAAGGATTGACGAGCCTCGTCGAAAGAAGTCTTGCCCAGCGGCTCAATGCGAATACCCAGCGGACCTACCGATCCCGCGACCCAGGCGTCAAAACTCTTGGCCGCACTGTGGGCAATGCGTGCACCTTGCAGGTTGATTTCGTGTACGTGGCCAGTCAGACTATGCCGAGCCAGCCGAAAGGAATTGGCGCCGAACGTGTTGGTCTCAATGATCTCGGCCCCGGCCTGCAGATACTCGTGGTGAATCTCGCCAATCAGGTCCGGCTGCGACAAATTAAGTTCGTCATAGCAACGGTTGATGAAGATCCCCTTGCCATATAGAAGCGTCCCCATCGCGCCGTCACACAGTACGGGCGACTTCTGCAGGCGGAAAAGGAGGTCACCAGCCATGGGTTTGAGAATACAAGATGAGCGTGCTTCTTGCCTACGCACGCTTCCCTCCCGGGCGGGGACCGAGCAAGATGCGGCACCTCCGCACTTATCGACGCGCCGAGGCAAATTATCGCTTTGTTATAATCCAAAGCTTCGCATCTAAATCTCTATCGCACATGAGCTTAGGAGTTCGAGGTTGAGACGGACCTTTTTCGCCAGTGTGCTGCCGGTGATGGCATGCGTTTTCTTCGCGGGATGCGGGCGAGCCACCTCGCCCAGCACCACCGGTTCCAGCGGCGTAAAGTTTCGCGCCTTTGTCTCGCAGGACGTTTCCAGCAGCAGCGTTTCGGCGGGGCTGGATATCGTGGACGCCACCCTCGACAAGTTGCTTCGCGCACCCGGAGTGAGTGCGGGCGGTGCTCCCGGTCTAATGGCGGTGTCCAACAACAAGCTGCTGACTCTGGTTTTTGACGCTTCCAGCAATTCAATCAATGCAGTGAACAATAAGCAGGAAACCTCGGCCGGCAATGTAGTTCTGCCCAGCTGGACCGAGAGCATCGCGATTACGACCGATGCCACAGCCGGCTACGCCGCAGTTCCCAATGCGCCGGTAACCGGACAGGGCACTGGCGCTGTGGAAAGGCTGAACCTGACTAACTTTTCCCTGGAACCGCCGATTCCGGTTCCCGCAGTTCGCTATATCGTCCTGAGCCCGGACAACACCCGCCTGCTTGCCTTTAGCGACAACAGTGACACCGCGACTTTGATTACCTTCACAAATGCCGGGACCAGCACGAGTCCGAACTGGCAGCTGAGCACCACATCTCCGCCTGCCACGGTGACAGGGCTGAACCGGCCGGTTTGGGCTGTATTCAGTGCGGACAGCAACACAGCCTACATCCTGAATTGCGGACCAGAGTGTGGCGGAACCTTCGGCTCTGCCGGCGTAACCGTGCTGAGCCTCACCAATAACCCGAGCCTGACGGCAAGTGGTTCAGTAGTATTTTCAGGGGGTGCTGCTGACGGAGTTCTGCTGGGAACGACTTTGTACGTAGCTGGAACTGTGCCTGGGGCCCCCTGCCCAGCTACAACCGCCGCGCCGTTCTGTGGCACTTTGACCGTGATCAACGTCAGTAATCCCAGTGCTCCCGAAGTCATGAACACCGCGACGATTACCGACGGCTATCACAATCGCATGGCAATCACGGCTGACAATCAGGTTTTCGTGGGAGCGCGCAACTGCTCGAACGTGAACACCAGCACCGAGCAGCGCGGCTGCCTTTCCATCTACAACGCCGCTACCAACTCCGTCGTGATCGGCACAGACCTGGGTGACGTGACCGGCATCCAGCCCGTAACGGGTCGCCCCGAGGTCTATGTCGTCGAAAACGGTGAGCTGCGCATCTGGGATACGATCAAGGACGCCTTAATTCTTCCCCAGAATCAAATCGACCTGGTTGGACATGCGGTTGACGTGAAGATCGTGGATTAGCTGCCGCTTTCCCTACGCCTTACCGAAGCTCAGACTTGACACCTCTGACCCGCTCGCTGCCCGCTTACTTTCCCGGATCTAAGTGAAGCCTATGCACCTTGGCTTTTTCCACCGCTTGCGTAGAGAAGGGAAGCGCAAACGTGAATCCCGCGTACCATGCTTTCCACTGATCCCTGTAGTAAGCGCTAAGGAAATTTCCTGACTGGCCGGTCACGAGGTTCAGCGTGCTCTGATCAAAGTTCGAGAAGTCGACCGTCAAGCGCTCGGATGGCCCGAACTGTCTTCCCACCTGCTTGACGCTCAGGCCGCCGCCGGATTGGTCCACAAGACCCGGACCCGTCCAGCGCCAGATCAGCGGAAGATTCCCCAGCACTGGATGCTGGATATACAGCGGAGAAGCCTTGCCCCACTTCCATTCGGAAAGCTTCTTGGGTGCAGCCGGATTGTTGACGGCGGCTTCTACCGCAGCAGTGAGCACTGCCTCATAATCGGCGTAGCCGTCGGGAAGCCAGCGCTTGGGCTGTTTCTCGAGAACGTTTTCTAGCCAGAGCGAAGACATCGCCCAGCGATAATCTCTCCAACTCGGCGCAGTCGCATCGGGGATTCCATTTTTCGGGGCGGAACCGAGCTTGGGCTCGAGCAGCAGTCGGGCGAGTTCGCGGTTGGCGCGAACCTCAATCGTTGGTGCCGCAGAATCAGCGCTCATCTGTCCATCCCAGTCACGCAGCAGATCGCGAGCCTGAGCGGCCCGTAATGTGAGATGGTTGGCATGATCGAGCGCGTAGACGAACCGTTCGGCACAAAAGCGGTCGAAGGCCGAATAGATATCGGTTTGCAGGGCAAGCATGTCGGCAGGCGCGAGCTTCTTGCCCGATTCCAGCACCCGATAAATTCGTTCCGTTCGCCAGGGCGCCTCCCACTCCGTGCTTAGACTGTACGGATATTTCTCGGGAGTGATCCGGCTATTGGCAGTCGCCAGAATCCCCCACGGGGGATCGAAAATGCTGGGCAGCTTGTCAAAAGGAACGTAACCCTTCCACTCATGTAGATCATCGCTTCCGTTTTGGGGGAGACTGCCGTCGCCCGTCGCTCGGATCGGGATGTGCCCGGTTGTCTGATATCCGATATGGCCGTCCACGTCGGCATATACAGCATTCTGCGAAGGTGCGTCCCAAGTGGAGAGTGCATGCCGGAATTCATCCCAGTTCTGTGCCGAGTCCACCTCGAAAAAAGGATCGTTCAACCCGTCGTAAAGAGTCCATCGCAGCGCGAGCGAGCGGTTTTCCCCGGGGACCAGCTCGCTGATGATCGGCCCATGCCGCGTGACCGACACGTCCATGACTACGTCAGCCTTGCCCTTGATGTGGATCACCTCGCGGCGATGCTCAGGATCACGCCATCCTTGAGGGGTGAGGTATTGCCCTTGGTCATTGAAGGTCTCGACATAGACGTCTTCGACGGTAGGCCCAAGGTTGGTAAATCCCCAACCGATCCGCTGGTTGTGGCCCACGATCACGAAAGGCATACCCGGCAGGCTGACCCCCACCACGTCAAAGTTCCCGCTGCGCAGATGCACTTCGTACCACCAGTTCGGCATCTGGTGATTGAGGTGCATATCGTTAGAGAGCAGGGGCTTGCCCGACACCGTATGCGCGCCGGAAACAACCCAGTTGTTGGACCCCGGCCGGAGCAGGCTGAAGAGATCTTCAAACGAGCCTGCTCCCTCCGGCGAGAGTGGTTGCGGGATACCGGTCATGCTGCTGTCGTCCCCCCGGTCTTCATCGTCAGGTTCGTCGAGGCGAACTGGGACCTTCGTTGGCGGGCGGTCGTGCCATGAGGAGTTTAGGTAGAGGTCTGCCGTCAATTCTGGTCCGAGCTTAGCCAGGATCTTCTCCCGCTCTAGCGCGGCGCGGTACTTGCCGTGATTGAGGTTCTCGACCATGTTGGCGCCCATGAGAATCGAGTCTTCGGCGGTCCAGGTTTGGGGCCTGTAGCGCAGGATGCGGAACTCGACCGGCAGGCGGTCGGTACGGGATTGAATATATGCGTTTACCCCGTGGGCGTAGGCCTCGAAAAAGGATCGATCCCGCGGATTCGCCAGCTCCAGTGACCGGCGAGCCACCGCTCGCAAACCCAATATTCGCTGCAGCCGGTCGTGCGGAAGCTGGCCTTCGCCAAAGACTTCAGAGAGTTCCCCGGCCGCAAAACGTCGCATCGCATCCATCTGCCAGAGCCGGTCCTGCGCCGTGACATAGCCTTCGGCAATAAAGAGATCTTCCAGATTGGCGGCCTCGATCGTGGGCACGCCGTGCCGGTCGCGCGTCACCGTGACGGGAGCCGAGAGGCCGGTGACTTTCAAATGCCCATCCAGTTGCGGCAAAGCACGCCGTGCGACGGTATACAGGTAGCTGGCCGCGCCCAGCACCAGCAAAGCTCCGACCAGCAGTGAAATGGTCAGGAAACGGAGGAGCCCGGAGGTGCGGCGGCGGGAAGCAGTCAGAACGGTGGTCGCCATGGAAAGCTTCGATTGTAGGGTGTGCCGGCCAGGAATGACAATCCGGGCGCGAGCCCATAGGCTCTGCTCTCCTCCCGGGTTGGCAGTTCGCACTCAACGTCAGTATCATGCTCTCAACCCAACGGGGATTCGCGAAGAGCCGCTGTGTCCAGCACCTTGCAGAAACGAATCGATGACCAGCCCAGCATCTCGCAGGAGATGGTCAGCGAAGCTCAGGGTATCCTTCACCGTCATCTGAAGCGGGTGGGCCTGAAACACACGGAGCAGCGTGATACCATCCTGCGCACATTTCTGGAAACCCACGAACACCTCTCGACCGACGAATTGCACCGCCTGGTGAAGAAAAAAGATTCACGAATCGGCTTCACCACCGTCTACCGCACTTTGAAATTGCTGGCGGAGTGTGGGCTGGCCAGCGAGGTGGCCTTTCACGACGGCATTGCCCGCTACGAACACCAGTACAATCGTCGCAGCCACCATCACATGGTGTGCACCGAATGCGGCAGTTCGGTGGAGTTTTTCTCCCCCGAGGTGGACCACTTGGAACAGGAGATTGGCCGCAAGCATCACTACGAGACTACTCGCCATACCTTTCAAATTTACGGAGTCTGCGAAGACTGCCGTCGCAGGAATCCATCGCGACGGCTGGTCTGAAGGGAATTCATGACAATCGTCTGCACCCAGTGTGGTGCGCAAATTTCGGAGCAAGCCACTGCCTGCTTGGCATGCGGCCAGCAGGTGGCGAGTCAACCTGCTGTAGCGGGCGCCGGGCGCGGTATTGCCGACAACCTTGCCGGGGCGCTGGCTTACGTTACGTTTATTCCCGCAATCGTGTTTCTCTTCGTCGAGCCCTTTAACAAGAGTCGGTTCATCCGGTTCCACTCGTTGCAAAGCGTACTTTTGGCCATAGCTCTGGGCCTGGTTGGCTTGGTCGTCAAAATTGGCTTTGCCGTGCTTGGCCTGGTCCCCGTAGTAGGTCGGCTAATCATGATGCTGGTGCTTTTGATCGTGGCCGTCGGCTGCTTCATTCTTTGGATTGTCCTCGTGATCAAGGCGCTCCAAAGACAGACGTTCAAGTTACCGGTCATTGGCGACTGGGCCGAAAGGCAAGCGGAGTAGGTGGACTTTAGCCGGTGCCCGGCGGTGCCTTGACATAACCTCGGCCAGAATGGCATTCCTATTAGCCTTTGATTGTGCGCTAGCTTTTTCCCCTCCATACGCTCTTGAGCTCGCGGCACAACGGAAATGGCAGCGGATTGAGAATTAAAGTCTTTTATCACGACAAGTGCTTCGATGGGGCCTGCTCGGCCGCCTTGTTTTCGCGTTTTTATCAGGAGCGCATTCGCGAAGATGCGGAGTTCGTTTTCAGCGGACTGCTGCATCGCGCCGGAGCGCTTTTTGATGAATCCAAATTTGATGGCGACGAGAATGCCATCGTCGATTTCAAGTACTCCAGTTCGCCCAAAATTGCCTGGTGGTTCGACCATCACGAGAGTGCGTTTCTGACGCCCGCTGACGCCGAACACTTCGAACAGGACCAGAGCAACCGCAAGTTCTACGATCCCAGCTTCCGCTCCTGTACCAAGTTCCTGGCGACCGTAGCCGAGCAGCGCTTCGGTTTCAATCCCGCACCCGTGGCCGAAGTTGTGGAATGGGCCGACATTATCGACGGCGCGCTCTATCAGAACGCAAAGACTGCCGTCGAAATGAAAGCGCCTGCCATGAAATTGACCATGGTGATAGAAGCGGCCAGAGATCATGACTTCGTGCCGCGTCTCATTCCTCTCCTGGCGAGCAAGGCTCTCGCCCAGATTCTTGAAGAACCCGTCGTGGCATCTGTGCTGCCGCCGCTTCTGGAGCGGCACAAAGCCTCCATCGAGATTCTCCGCCAACGCACCGAGTTCAAGGACGGAACCATCTTCTTCGACGTCACCGACCACGAGTTAGAAGGCTACAACAAGTTCATTCCGTACTACCTGCACCCCGAGTCGGTTTACAGTGTTGGGCTCAGCAAGAGCAGCTTTCGGACGAAAGTTTCCGTCGGATCGAATCCTTGGGCAAAAACTGAACGGCTGGTAAACCTGGCAAAAATCTGCGAGCGCTACGGCGGGGGAGGACACGCGCGCGTGGGCGCCATCTCTTTTGATGTGAAACACGAGGATGCCGCGCGCCAAGCGGCGAGCGAAATCGTGGCCGAACTGCGGGCCAGCGTGCGCAACAACGGCGGCTAATCGACCGGGAAGGAAGTTACGCCGTCGCTTAACGGTTCACCACTGGTCAAGCAGGTTGTTGCCTTTCCATCCTTCGCGAATTTAATTACGCCGCTTTCATCGGCGCAGAAGGCGCGTTGCCCGCCACCTGCGACAGCCGGCTCTGCCGCTACCTTGAAATGCGCGCCATCGCACTCGGTCAGCGCGAATACATAGCCGCTCTTCCGGCCGGCGGCCAGCTCGTCATCGATCGGTATTCCTTGCCCTTCTTTGCTTGCCGCGGCCAACTGGGAAAGGGAACAGGTAACGCCGCGGTCGGGGTGGCTGGACCGATATTGATGTTCGGCGTGGCCGATGACGCGAATCGACCAGCTGGCCTGAGCATCATTTCTCGACCGCTGTTTCTCCTTGAAGTCTTTGACAACGTCCTTAAGAAAATCCGGATCGGACAGCGGCACGCGCGCCGAAAATACAATCTCCTTAAGGCGCCATACGTCGGACTCTGTTTTCATCACGAAGCTAAGCCTTGGCAGAACCGGCAAGGTCTGCTGTTGGCCGTTCTTGTACATGTGGAAGGAGAGGTCAATCTCGTCCTCATCTCCCACCAGGTCGTCGCGCTCGACCACCACCTCAAACTTCTCGCGACTGCCCGGTTCTTCCACAGTCAGCAAGATGGGGCCAGTCTCCATGACCTCAAGACCACCACCTGCCTTCGCGTGTGCGCTGAGCCCCGAGATCTCGCTCAGGATCAACGTATCTCCTCCCAACTGGAGCTGGTGAAACGCCTTCTTGGCGGCTTGCGGAAGGTGTTTCTCCAGGTGATTGGGCGACGTGCCCATAAACATCTCCAAAAGCGCCTGCCGTGGCGATTGCGGAGGTGCAGCCGGCTGTATCGGTTGTGCCGTTTGTGCACTTAGCGGCACACTGATCAGAAACATCAGTAAAGCGAACACAATTCCGCTCATGGCTCCCTCCCTTGCGACGTGTAAGCATGACAAACTTCTGTCGGCGACACTAGTCCTTCTTGGATAGAGACGGAATCGACGCCCGGAAAGTTCCCGTTCGGGGAAACCCGCGTGCTTTTGCCCGCTTACAAGTCGAGCGAGCCACCCGGGCGGAACCCCGAGCATCGGAAACACGTAAGGATAGTAGTATGTAATCAGCATTGGACCGGCAATCGATGGACTCAAGCCAAAGTCAAACGCAAAAGCAGGACATCGTTCACAAGAGCGATCCCGCCCACAAAAAAGGCCTGCGCGCCGTGGCCAGTATCGAATTTACAAAAGGCGTGGCTGGAGTACTGTTCGGCATTGGCTTTGTCGCGTTAATCCACAAGGATGTGTGGGACATTGTGGAGAGCCTGATGGAATTTCTGCACATCGATCCGGACCGCCATTGGGCCCAAGTGCTGCTCGATCGCGCCGATCAGGTCACCGACTCTCAGCTCTGGATCGTGGCGCTCGCCCTGTTCGCTTACTCCACGTTACGCTTTATAGAATCCTACGGTCTCTGGAAGACCAGGATCTGGGGCGAATGGCTGGCCATTTTCTCGGGCCTGGTGTACCTGCCGTTCGAAATTCATGGCCTGATTCGAAGAGAAACGCCTATTAAATGGGTTCTGCTCGTGATCAATCTGGCGCTGGTCGCCTACGTGGCCTACGTGCGCATTTCAGGCCGGCGACTGGAGCGGCGTTCGCAATATCAGGAAGAACCTGGATAGGGCCGGTGGGGCTAGTGATTTCCCGTCTTCTGAATTCGTAACAAGAACTATTTGCCTCTTGTGGAACCGCCGGGGTTCTGTAAGCTGCTAGGCTTGACATTCTGGCGTATGCTGGTGTCCTTCGACTAATTGCTCCTGAAGAAAGTAAGGGTAGGTAATGTTCTCCCGTCGTTCCCGACTCGTTGCCTTCACCTGCGTCTTAAATGATGCGATCGCTACCACCTTGGCGTTCCTGCTGGCGTACTTGATTCGAGTCTGGGTGGGACAGAGGGAGTTGCTCAATCTCCATGCAATCTACGGACTGCGTACCTATCTGCCCATTCTGTTCGCCGCCCTCGTCCTCTTCCCCTGCTGGGGATATGTCCTGGGTGCGTACCGGCAGGTTGAACTCCGTCGCCCGCGGGACTTGGCTAGCGACGTAGTCAAGATGACGATCCTTGGGCTCTTCTCCCTTCTGACTGGGTTATTCCTGTCCAAGGGTGAATACGTAAGTCGAAGTTTTCTCTTGGTTTTCGCCGTCGTCGAATTCCTGTTGTTAGCCGCCAACCGATGGCTGTTAATGGTTGGTGGGACCTGGTTCCGTACCAGGCCAGCACGCCGGCGCCACTTTGTCATTGTGGGGACCAGCGCGGGTGCCGGCGAGTTAGCCTCCTTGTTCGAAGAGGGAGAGCGTTTCGGCCTCAGCTTACTGGCTTTTGTTTACACGGGAGATCACCAACCGATCCCGCCACCAGGGCTGCGGGGAACTTACTCAGTTCTTCCCAGGGAGCGTCTGTCGGAGTTGTTACACAATCACATCGTGGATGAGGTAGTGTTTGCCGTAGACAAGGAAGAATTGCTCGGTCTAGAGCCCTTGATGCATCAGTGCGAGGAAGAGGGCGTCCATATGCGAGTGCAGCTCGATTTTCTCCCGCAAGGGTTCTCTCATGTGTTCGTGGAATACTTGAGCCACGTACCCCTGCTGACCTTTGCCAGCTCACCGCAAAACGAGTTCGCCCTGTTTTTCAAACGAGTCATCGATCTTGTGATCTCCGCAGTTGCCCTGACCCTGCTTTCGCCCTTGTTTCTCATCTTGGCTGTGCTTATCAAATTGACCTCGCCAGGCCGGGTCTTCTACCGGCAGACCCGGTGCGGGCTCGGCGGACGCAAATTCACCCTGCTCAAATTCCGCTCCATGGTTGACAATGCGGACGAAATGCTTCCACATTTGGAAGACTTGAATGAAGTTGATGGCCCCGTTTTCAAGATGCGCAACGATCCGCGGTGTACAACCGTAGGCCGCTCGATGCGAATGTTCAGCTTGGACGAGTTGCCGCAACTTTGGAACGTCCTGCGCGGAGACATGTCCCTGGTCGGGCCACGCCCACCGCTGCCCCATGAAGTCGAGCAGTACCAAGGCTGGCAGCGCCGCCGTCTGCGAATTCGACCCGGCCTGACCTGCTTGTGGGCGCTCGAAGGACGTAGCCGCCTGGAATTCGACCGCTGGGTTAAACTTGATCTGCTTTACATCGACAACTGGTCGATGTGGCTGGATTTCAAGATTCTCTTGAAGACCATCCCCGCCGTACTCTCCGGCAGGGGAGCGCACTAGATTCGCGGTCTCAAAAGCCTGCTGCATGGTTTCCGTTCTAATCACGACGTACAACTCGGCTCCCTTCCTTCCAGCCTGTTTGGATTCAATTTGGAAACAGACGTACAGCCCCGCGGAGGTGATCATCATTGACAACGCATCTACGGACGGCACGCGGGACCTTCTCGCAACCTTCCCCGCCCGGGCGAATGTAATTTACAACCAGACCAACGTCGGCTTTGCCGCCGCCCAGAATCAAGCCGCCCGGCTGGCCAGCGGGAACTGGCTGCTCTCTCTTAACCCAGATGTTGTTCTCGGTCCGGACTTTGTTGCCAACGTAGTCTCTGCCGGAGAACAAGATGATCATATTGGCGCGGTTTGCGGCAAGCTTCTGCGGTGGAATCCCGGTGCGGATCCTGAGTTCACTCAGGTTATCGACTCAACCGGAATCTACTTCTTGCCTAACCTGCGTCACCTCGACCGCGGCGCCGGCAGTCTGGATCAGAACCAATTTGAGCGAGCGGAATACGTCTTTGGCGCGACTGCTGCGGCAGCTCTCTATCGTCGGAATATGTTGGAGGACATCTCGGTCAATGGCGAATTTTTCGACGAGCAATTTTTCGCCTACCGCGAAGACGCGGATTTGGCCTGGCGTGCACAGTTGATGGGCTGGCGATGCCTGTACACCCCTAAGGCAGTTGCCTGGCATGTGCGACGAGTGACTCCCGAACGTCGCGGCGAACTTCCGACAGAAATCAACTGGCATTCCATCAAAAATCGCTTCCTTATGCGAGCCAAAAACATCTCCTGGCCACTCTACTGGCGGTTCTTGCTGCCTATTACTGCCCGGGATGCCCAGGTGATCGGCTACTGCCTGTTGGCTGATCGGAAACTCGCTTCCGCCCTCACGGCAGTCTGGAAAGCGCGACGCGAGCTAAGAAGAAAGCGGCTGTTCATCCAATCACATCGCCGGGTGTCGGATCAGGAATTGTCGCGCTGGTTCTCGGGTGCGCCCATGGAATGTTCTCAGCCCGACCACGCAAGCGCGCAGGAGTGACAAGAGCAAGCTCGCCGAAATTAGAGTGGAACTGTCGCGGTACTAATTGCGCTCAGCACGTAAGCATCCGGACATAAGAACCCGGTTACCCCGAAGACACGGCTGAGTCTACAACGACCCGAGGACAACTTTGTGGCCGAAGATTCCTTGCGCCCGAAAAATGTTGTTTTTCACTGGATTGCATCTTGTTTATTGAGCGCCGTCATTCTGATTCATCTTGGTCTTGCTGATTTAGGAAACTGGCTGGCCGATGAATACGACGATTTCGGGCGCCTTGCACGCGACGGATGGGCTTTCTTGTGGGATAGATTGAAGTGGAGCCCGCGTCCTTTGTCGGAATTGATTTTTTGCGCTTATGGGTGGGTCGTCAATCATTCGCACCGCCCCCTGATCGGAACGTTCCTGGCGTTGATCTGGGCAGTTTTCATAATGGCGGGTCTGCTGACGTTTTGGCACCTGCGGCGGGAGCGCCGAGAGGAGGAGCTCTGGCCGGGTCTCCTGGTTGCTCTGGCCTTGATGGCACTGTTTGTCACGGGTGCGGGCCATACGATCTGGGTCTTCTATTGGCCTGCGGCAGTCGTTGCGTACCTGCCTACGCTTGCTGCCACACTCCTGTTGTTTCTGCAAGTCGCGAGCGGCCGCTTGTCAACTTCAAGCAGCCGACTCGTGTGCTTCTGCTGCTTGATTGTAGCGACCTGCAGTAGTGAGACTGGAGCGACCTTTGTCCTCTCCTACGGTCTAGTCCAAACTATTCAATGGTTCTTTGCGGCGTTTCAGAAATGCCGCGACCGGTCCGAGAAAGCAGTGATGTGGTGGTTGGTTCCGACTCTGATTTCAGTCGTTGTACTTATGGTCGTACGGCTGAATCGATACTACGTAACTGAACTGCCCGGAGTCGCAGTCGGGCCGACGAAAGGCCATCCTCTTACCAGTCTGGTTGTGGGCACGCAGGAACTGCTGGTGGAAGTACTAGGGCGGAGGGGTCTCTCCCACGGATGGCATGGTCTGGGTTCTAGACTGCCGTTCGAGCTACTGCTGGCATTGGGCGTTGGCTTGCGTCGGCCCCGCAATGGCCGGGCGCCAAGGGGATGGACAGGGCAGATGGTCGGGGTTATCGCTGCCCTTTGGCTGGCCTCGCTATTTACCATCGCCGCCGCCAACCTGCATTTTGGCACCGTCTGTTGCGATCAGCAGGAAACTGTTCGCCGATGCTGGATCCTCTTGTGCATAGCCGGTTTAGCGATGCTGCTCTCGGCCCGGACCGGCGACGGACATCGCCTGCGGTACCGAGCTTCCAACGTTTTAGCTGATGTTTTGCTTTGCTCCGCCGTCATGTTTTCATGGCACATCAAACCAGTCCTCCGGGCATACGGAATGTCCGGTGCGGTCCGCCAGGCCAGCAAGCAGAATTTTCAAGCAGGCTTCCGGGCCAATGACAAGCAAATGGTTTTCTTGCTTCTACCCCAAACATTCGTCGCACAGCCACAAATCATGCCCGGTACTTACACCCTGAGTTCGGAATCAACGGACGCCCGATACATCCTCACGTTCTTCAATAAGGAAAAAATGGTAGCTTGTTCCCCGGCTGACCGGTGCGGAATCGGCATTTCCCAGGGGACCATTCCAGACGATCGCCAAGTAACCAAGGCGCAAAGCAAGTGCGAATACAAACAGAACGATCAGCGTGCGTGGTGATAGGCCGCAGTCTCTGCTTATTGATTCGCCTGCCAGGAACGTCCATTTCCGGACTGGTATCATACCCGAGTTGCCATTTCGGCCAGTGATGGCGCCGCGAATGTAGTCGGCATCAGCTCATCTTTCCTAAAAGCCACACTTCGATTGAATTGAACCAGCGTTCTACCAACACGTAAGAGGGAACCCTCGCGTCAGATGTGAGCTCCTGAAGGGCGTCTTGTGCACCAGGGAGCCTGGAGCCAACCGAACTGACCACTAACCAAGTCCTATGCCCCGCAGTAGGGGCTGGAAAAGGCCTGCCTGACTCCCAGCCCGTAGGTCGGGATAACGACGACACTGTCGCCGGCTTCGCAATGTGAGACAACAAATGACGTTGCACCTCGCCAATGCTCTTTCCAACCGAGGTGTCGGTAGTACGACAGGACAGAGTTGAACGACGCTAACGCGAGAACCGCGAGTGCAAACCCCATGAACGACCTGGGAAGCTGAATCAGGCCGAGAGCTGCCAGGAGCACTGAGGCAGGCAGACAGACCAGCAAGAACCGTGGCACCAGCATTGGCTTGTACAGAGAAATTGCCAAGGTCAAGACAATAGGTACAACCAGCCAAGCTAATACGAACCCCAATTGCCATCGACCCGCCCAGCGCTGACGCGCCGAAAAGCTAGTTCCGATTGCTACGGTCCATAGACCGACGTATAGCAGGATTGGCCACTTTGGAAGGGCAAGAAAGGGCCAAATTTGCAGGAATCCTGAGACGGTGAGGGGAGGAATCCAGTCGGCGGCCTGGCGGTAGCTACTGAGCACAACCACGCCCAAGGGAAGCAATAGTAACGGTAGAACCAGCACCAACAATTGCACCCTGCTGGACCGTACACGTGCCGGGAAAAACAGAACTATCCAGATCCACTGGCCAACAATGACAAAGGCTGCGAACAAATGAGTGTACGCGGCGAGAACGGAAAAAATAACGTATCCCGCCCAATTCAATCTATTTTGATCCTCGAGCAGGCGAAGAAAGAACAGTGACGAGAAGGAAACCAGAAACAGGGATAGTGAATAGCTTCTGGCTTCTTGGGCAAAAATGACCGCTGTAGGATGTAACGCGAGAAGCATGGCGGCAGATACAGCCCCTGAGCTGCCAAGAAGCCGTCTACCGATTGCATAGACCACTGGCACTGTGGCAACTGCCCAAATGACTGAGAACAACCTAATCCAAAGCTCGCTCATACTGAAGTGCAGCCAGATGCGAAGCAGCAAGTAGTACAACACCATGTTGATTTCGCCGCCTCGAATGAAGCGCCAAAAAGTTGCTGCATCCGTACGAGCCATGAAAATGCTGAACCCCTCGTCCATCCAGAAACTCTGCGCAGTGAGAGCGTGGACATCGAGAGCCGTCGCGACACACACTAGGACGCCGATGGCACCTAGCTCTGATCTCCATGAAC
>QIAU01000240.1 GCA_003225055.1 Acidobacteriota bacterium | reverse complement strand
GCACAGAGATGCCCCACACCTGATTCGCCAGATAACGAGTCAAGCCGAAGCTGGTGAACACGCCTGCGAGAACCGCAAGCAGCGCGAAGCTGCGGTCCTTGACGAGGCCGCGCACTGCGAAACGGAAGTCTTGCGTTAAGCCGGTGATCATGTTCTCAGCCCTCACTCGTATCGCAACGCCACCATGGGATCGACCTTCGCTGCGCGGCGGGCGGGGATGTAGGTCGCAAGCAGAGCAACCAGAAGCTGGCTTGCGATCACGCCAGCGAACGCTAACACATCCGTTAGTGTCACACCGTACAGTTGAGAGGCAATAGCAGTCGCCAGACAGCAGCCAAGACCTAAACCGATGATTGTGCCAATGAGCGTCAATTTCATTCCTTGCCTCAAAATGAGTCTCAGTACGTCGACTCGTTTCGCACCCAACGCCACGCGGACGCCTATTTCGCGCGTACGTTGCCTTACTAAGTAGCTCAGCAAACCGAATAGGCCCATTGAGGCAAGAGCCAGCGCTGAAAGACCGAAGATGCCCAATAGGATTGCGCCGATGCGTAGTAACAGCAATGAATTCGCGAGGTGTTCAGTCATGGTTTTCACATCGTAGACCGCGAGTCTGGAATCCATCTTCAATAGTTGCCCTCGGAAATTTTCGAGAAGGGGCTCAGGCGGGATTGCGGTTCGGAAGTACAACACCTACTCCTGCTGTAAGCAGCCCAGCGAAAGCAGCAACCAGACCTCGCAACTCGAATGGCACAACTGAATATGGAACCAGGGAAAGGGGATGAGTGTGCCCTTCCTCCGTCCAAGCCTCAGGGTGCAGCCTCTGTAGGTCGCGAGCAATTACATTGAACTTGGCTTGCGCTTGTTCTCGTGTTATCCCGGATCGCAAGCGGCCGACAATCATGAATTCTTTGTTCTGCCGTTTGGAAAGGAACTCTGTGTCGCTTCCGAGCACCCCCTCCATGACTGCCGGTACGAAGACGTCGATTTTTACCACGCTCGCCATCCGCGCACTGTCGTCAGGCACAACTCCAATCACGTTGTAGCTCGAATTGTTCAACCATACGGTCTTGCGGGAAAGATCACTACCACCGAGCCGCCGCCACAGGCTCTCGCTGATCATTGCCGTGAAGGAATGTCCCCGCTGACTGTTCTCCTCGGGCAGGAATGCGCGACCCTCAATTGGCCGCACTCCCAAGACCGAGAAATAGTTATCGCTAACCAAACCAGCATTGATACGTTGGGTTGTTTGGCCGACGACAAGACTGGCAGGCAGCGTCGTGTACGCCGCAAGTCCGGAGAGCACATCGCTCGATGCCTTGCGGTAGTCCTCGTAATCAGGATACGAATTGTTGCTGAGGCCGTGTCCGCTGGTGTCCCCGAAAAAGACGGAGACGAGCTGATTCGAATTTTTGGCTACCCCGGTTCCCAGCAACGCAGCGTTAAGCAAACTGAAAATCGCGTATTTGCGCCAATGCCTAACGCGAGGGTTGTGATTGCGATGGCAGTAAAGGCCGGGATCGTTCGCAACTGCCGCAGCGCGTAGCGTAGGTCTTGAAGTAATCCGTTCACGTTTCCTCACTAGTTACCGCAGGGCCAACAGCGGCTTATTCAAGTCCACCGATGGCAGCGATCACTGGACCGAAATCACTCGCAACCCGGGCATGCCGAAGGGGCTCTGGACCTCACAGGGGACTCACTGTCATGGATGCTCTGTGACCGGTGGTTATTGCCCAGTAGTCAATCCACTGCTGGCGAATGCCGTTAGCGCGCTCCAGGAGCTCGCGGCTGGGCTTTTGTCCGTGCTCCACAATCACCACAATCCCGGTATTGAAGTTTCTCTGCGAGTGATCGACATCGGGCAGGCGCGGTCCTTCCGCTGCGATGACATTCTGGATCGTGACTTTTGTGCGATCGGCTTTGAACATGGGGTGCCCATGCGCATCTTTTCCCGCTGGCACGAGATTTCGCAACATGAAGAAGTCCGGCACTTCCGCGGCAGAGATCAAGCCCATCAGGTACAAATCAAGATGCGACCATCCGGTTGCAGGCACGTAATAATCGTCGTCGAGTTGGGTGTAGGTGCCGTCGAAGTTGTCCTGCCACACGCTTCCACCCATGGCCGACGCCTCGATCGGTCGCAGAAATGGAAACACCGCTGGGGCCTGTAGGCCTCGCGCCCAGTGTGTCGGGCCCAGGGGAATGGTTTCGCCCTTCACCTTCGCGGATATGAATGCGGCCCAGCGATGCCCCATTTCATGCCCGATCTGCGACATTGAATAGACGTACGGCGGCATCTTCCCGTCGGACGATCGTTCTCCGAGTTGGTGCCGGTAAAACGTGATGTCATGATCGTTCCCGATTGGCGCGTCCTCGGGCGGCCTCTCCTGCATCTGATTGGCGCCTTCATAGACCGGCTGGTTGAACCCCCACTGAAATCTTCCCTTACTGCAGTAGCCTTCCAAACCGCGTTGCGTTTGCCCAATCCCCGTGACATTGCCTCCCATTGGGCCGTTGCTCGGAGTGCCCGCTTCCTGATTGTCTACGCGAAAATCCGAATAGTACGCTAGGAAGTCGAATTTGTCGCCCAACGCGGTGATTACGGAGCAGGCTAGATCGCGCGGATTCGGCAGAGCCAAGTAATGAAACGATTCGTAGACGACGGCAAAGGGACCGTCGTTGCGCGTCAGTGATGAAAAGTGCACTTCGGGACTGCAAATGCCCGACATACGAACAACGTAAGGCTGTGGCCGGTTGCCCGCTTCACTCTGATTGCCGGAACCCAACACCTCGGCAGAAACGGCCACCTGCTCCACGCCGCGTAGCGCAGTCGGCAGAATTCCCTGCACAGATATTCGGTTGCCCGTAACAGTCACGTTTCGGGAGACGCCTTGCCCGAAGGCAACGTACCTTGAGACACTTCCGCCGCGACCCGGCGGGGCAACACCTCGCACTGCCCAGATCACACTCGGGTGCGCAGCCTCGGTGCGCGTTGGAGGCGGTTTTTCCGTGTCGAAGTACAGGCGGTAGGCGACTCCGGGCAGCGCAGAATCGCCTTCGGTCAGCACAGGGCCGCGGGTTTCGAAGGTGACTTTCAGAAACAGGCCGTCAACGATGTCAAGCCTCACCTTACGCAGATCGACGTACGCAGCCGCTGCAGAATGTGGCTCGAAGTTGATGACGGCGAGCGGCCTTTCCTCGGTCTTCGAGAGTAGTGGAAACACACCAACGATGGCATCCTTCGCGGCGAGTTCCTTGTAAGACATCTCGATCGAACCGTTGCGATGCAGCGTGGCCTGAAAGCGGTTCACCGTCTTGAACCACGTGAAGTCCTGGATATTGCCGAACGGCTCCGTAAGATCCCAAGTGATGACCACTCGGTCCGCCAGTTCCTTCTCGTAATGAGCTCCCAACATTCGCGGCTTGAAGAAGACACAGATCGCTGGGACCGTGTTGATCAGTGTGCCGGCAGCTTCACCCAACTGATCGAAGCGGGCGATCGAAACACCACCCGCACGCGCCGGCCCGCGCAGGCCAGGACCGCCGACGGCCTCTGCTGGGCCGAAGCGTATGGATCCCGTTGTTCCCACCGAGAGTGAATTCCAGCTCTTACCTGAGAAGGGAAACGCAAACTTATGCAGCGTTACTTCTGGATCAGTAGCTTCAGGGCCGAAGTCCGCGTCCCATTCGAGAGCCCGATTCTCTACCCGATAACCTGCTCCTTCCGGGATGAAAACCAGAGTGCGCCCGGCGAGGTCGAAGAGGTTGGTTTTTCCAAGTGCGCCCTGATCGAGCTCCAGCACTATTAAGTCCCCGTCGGTCGTCACCTTGCCGATTGGGTGGCCCGGTACCTGCGCGCCTTGCGCGTGTGCGAGCACGTGGAGCAGCAAAACGCTGCAGAACATCCGAAGACTGCCATGAATGCCAGAGCTAGTGCGCGTGTTCACAGAGTGCCAGGTATTTGCATTCTTATTCCGCGAGTTTGTCAAATCGCGAAGCGGTTTTTGCTTTCGAGCGCAGAACAACGGTTCGGCTCCCTTTATCAGCAACCACTTCAGAAGCTGACCTGCAGGCGCAGTTGGATGTTGCGGGGACCGTTGGCGAGACTTGTGGTTTGGCCAAAAGTCGTCGCTTGAATGCTCTGAACGATTCCGCCCACACTCGTACCGGAGTTGCCGCCGATGAAGCTGTTGGTTCCGACCAGGAAATTCGGATGATTTAGCAGGTTGAGGAACAAAGACTGGAAAGTGACGCGCACGTGCTCAGTTACCGAGAATTGCTTTTGTAAGTCGGCATCAACATTCCAGAAACTTGGGCCATACAAATCAATGATCTGTCCGTAGTGGCCAGGTGTGGTCGGCACGGTGAGGAACGCCGGATTGCTGCGTCCGTCGCTGCCGATGATCTTCGGATCAAAATAGAGGACCGTGCCATTCGGCCCCGGCCGGGTGCTGACCAGTGACTGCAACTCGGCCGACGTAATTCCGACCAGCACCACACCCGAGTCTCTTTGATTGACGGTAGTGCGACCGCTGTTCAACTGGAAGGAGCGCCCAGAATTACCGCGGATAATCGAGGCGAAGCCCCAGCCACCAAGAAATCCATTCACGATTGGATTCGTTAGCGAGAAACGTCGTCCGCGTCCAAAGGGCAGGGCATACCCGAAGTAGGTCTGGAAAACGTGGCGGACGTCGAACTGCGCCGGGCCACGGTTCAGGCGGGTGTTCCGCAAGGTGAAGAAGTCGAATGCATCCGAGTTGAGGTCGCCATAGCGGTCAGTAATGGAATGGCTCCACGTGTAGTTCGCCGTGAGCGAAAGACCGTGGAAGTTGCTCTGGCGCAACTGCAACTGCAGTCCGTTGTAATTCCCCGAATTTGGGTCGGAAAGCAGGCGCGCCGTATTGCCCGCGGCGAAGGGATTCGCCTGGAAGAAATTGATCGGAAATGAGCCGGCGACATTGAAGCCACGAGTTGCACATGCGGGCAAACTGCTTCCCACCAGCCGGCATAGATACGTTGAGTTGCCAGCCAACGAGTTTGCCAGTCCACCGGCTTGGCCGGTTTGCAGCTGGGTAATGAAGGTCTGGTTATTGAAGCCGGCATTGGCCGAGACAGCAGGCTGTGAGCCCAGCGCGCCAAAAGCAGCCTGGAATATTGGCAACGCAACCTGCCCTGGCAGTCCATTATTGGCGAATCCAGTGCGCCCGTTCGCAGTGTTGCTAGCGAGATTGCTTTGCGCATTTTGGAACTCACGCAGGAAGCCGTTCTCAAAGATGTTCACTTCATTCAAATTGAAAATGCGCCACAGGTGGACGCTGTGGTTGCCAACGTAACGCACCTCGACTGCTGCACTTTTCCCCAGGCGCCGCTGGATACCGAAATTCCAGCTCTCCACGTACGGCGTGTGAATCTTCGGATTGGCCGAAGAAAAACCGTTGTTGAACGTAAACAGCGATTCAGCAATTGGAAACGAGAAGCTCGCCGGAAATGTGTTCAGGTTCGGTACAGCGCCGCTCAGCGTTACCGATCCAGGGACGAAATCGGTGCCGGCATTGGCAAACAGGTTCTGCGTCGCTCCTGGATTATTCGACGCAACGCTCTCGAACGTATTCAGTCCTTCATGGAAGTAGCTAATCGCAAAGCTACCGCGAACGACCGTGCTGTCGCCTCCGGTCAGCTTTGCCAGCCAGCCTTTCTCCGGGGCGGGATTCCAGGCGAATCCCAGATTGGGTGCGGGGTTGACGAAATCTGCGTTGTAAACATAAGAGCGCAGCGCGATCTGCGGATTGGCAACGCCATTCAGAGTTCCCGGCTGGAAGACAGCCGTCGAAGGCCCAAGCAGATTGGCGTAGTCTGGGCTCGTGTAAACACCATTCGTGTTATGTGCCGCGCCAGACAATTCCCACCGCAGGCCATAGTTGAGCGTCAGTCGCTGGTTCAGATGCCAGGAGTCCTGTCCGTAAATCCCGGCCTGCGTATTGGCGTCGCGCAGAACGAGAGGGTTGCCGTTGCTGTATTGCTTGCTGATTTCACTGACGGCGCGACTGCCGGTTACGCTGGAAACCCGGCCGGTCAGCACAGCATAAAGCGCGAGCGCATTGGGCAGATCGCTGCTGCTGATTGCCGGCAAGCTACTCGAATTGAACGCGCTGGCAGCTGGATCCGATGAAACGATGCCGAACGTGTACTGGGGCAGGCCCACCGTGCCAAAAGTGAATTGGTACGAAGTGGTGCGTAGGACCGCCGCACCGAAAGTGAAATTGTGGTTCCCTTTCGCCCCGGTCAGATTGTCGTAGTAGTTGTAGACGGGATTATTGCGGGGTTGTGGAAAGACGAACCCAGGAATCACCGGCACTATCCCGAACGCCATCGGTGATGGAAGTATGCGGTTGTTTTGCGCCCTGTAGCCATCGAGCTTGTTCTCGCCGTTAAAGAGCTCAACGTTGCTTTGCACGCCGAAATTGAACTGGTTCAATAAGCGGGGCGAAATCGTCCAGTCCAGAGCGGAAGACGCGATGTAGTACGTTGACTTGAAACTGCCACTGGCGACCGGCGCTCCAGGATAATTCGGCGCCCCCAGAATTTTCCGCCACCACAAGTTCCAGGTTCCGTACCACAACAACTTGGGTGTGACCTGAAAATCTACACGCGCCGTCGGGTACCGCTGCAACGTATTGCCCGGCTGATTCCACGTAAGAGAATTCGTGAACAGGTCGCGCCCCACGACGTTGCCGTTCGCCGCAAACCCATTGATGGCCTGTAGCTGGCTCACAATCATCGGATCAATTGTGCTGGGGAAGCCACGCGACGCGGCAATTTGCAACAGGTCCCCTGTCCGCACAATGCCATCAGTACCGAGGTACCTGAAGAGGCCGCTCTGCGCCCCCGGTGTGAGCAGCGGAGCATTTCGCAAGCTGGTGGACGGCTGCCGCGATTCTTCATAGTTGAAGAAGAAGAACAGCCTCTTCTTCCAGAGCGGGCCGCCAAGGCTGCCGCCGTATTCGTTGCGGCGCAGCCGTTGCCGCGGTGCGCCCACAGCATTGCTGAACCAATCATTGGCGTTCAGCACGTCATTGCGGAACTGCTCGAACCCATTTCCGTGAAAACTGTTGGAGCCGCGCTTGGTAACAAAACGAATTTGCGCTGCCCCCTCGCCCGTAGCATCCGCGCTCAGGCCCGTGGTGGACATGGTCACCTCCTCCATCGCTCCGAGCCGCAGGGGAGCAAAGGTGAACATGCTCGTGTCTCCGCTGTGGAACCGCTGCGAGTTGTTGTTGATGCCGTCCAGGGTGATATTGAGAGCGCCCCCCGGCAAGCCATTGAAGGTACTGAACCGCTCGCTGCCGGCGGGCTGCTGCGCTCCCGGAGTCAGCAAGGAAAATGCCAGGAGGTCGCGGCCGGCAAGCGGCAGCGAATTGAGTGAATCAACGCGGACCGTCGTTGAAACGGTGCTGGAAGTCGTTTCCACCAGGGGAGGTGCCGCTGTCACCTCTACCGTCTGAGACACCTCTCCCACATGCATTGCCACCGCCACATTGGTCGTGCGCCCCGCGTCTACCACGATGTTGTCGTACACGCTTTTTTGAAAACCTTTACTGGTCACGCCCAAGCGGTAGGCGCCGGGTCTGAGGTGCGGGAACACATATCCGCCAAGATCTTCCAGCGCCAGTTCGGCGCCAGGAACTACGGCACCCGAAGGATCCGTAACGGTAGCGGCGATTTCGCCGGTGACAATGACCTGCGCAACGGCTGCAATCGCCGTCAGCACGAGCACGAAGAACAGAACAGAAAGTGTTCGGCCCGCCGTTGCTGCTCGCATAAGGTCCTCCGTGACAGTCCATTTGCGGCAGGGGATTATGCTGGATAAAGTATTCAAACGTCAAGCAGGGCGGTTTTGGCGTCACATCACGCGTGGCCCGCGACCGCACATATCCCAGGGGCAATACCGGCCCCTTGGTCTGCGGATGAGCCTCAGGCGTTACAGAAGAACGTTACGCTCGCGCGCTCCAGCGACGGCGGAGAGACGTTTGTGAACTACGCCTGGAGCGACATGCCATTCGAAACGCAGCAGCCGGCATTTCTCGGCGACTACACCTGGCTGACTGCGTATAACGGCAGAGTCTACGGCGTCGGGACGGAAGCACTGCCTGCGCCTGATACGCCGACGACGAACGGACGCCCTCCTCGACCGGCCACGGCAGTGCGCTTCGGTGTTGCCGATTTCTCCCCTGCGAGATGAATTTCATCACGCGGAAATTGCAGACCTTGTGAAAAGGAGTCCAGCACAGAGCAAGCGCCGATGCTAGAGGCCGGCTGCAATCACACGGGAATGATCACCGGAGGGTGCGGCAAAGGCCAAGGGCAGTAATCGTAAGCGATGTCAGGCAATGCCGAGTTCGCGTAGGGCCTCGCCAGCACCGGCGAGATTCGTGAGCCTCATTTCCGCGTACTTGCGCGACAGAACAACACCGGGCGCGCCGGCCCGAAAAGCCGCCAGCACAGCCGCCTTCACGTCTGAGGGTTGGGTGCGCTTCTCGTTTATCGTCGTGGGGATATCGATATCGATGCCCGGGTAAATAGGTATAGCGCCCGCCACAGCCTCCAGTGCGCGCTTGGTTTCGCGAGCAACATATTCCGCCGAAAGGCCGGCGGTCGGTAGCCTGTCAAGGCTAGCTTCGCGGTTGTAACCAAGCAGCTTGTAGTGCAACGCCAGAACTTCATCGGGCGTGAAGTCGCGAAAAATCGTGGATTGTACGTTGCGAATGTATTGTGCGAAGCGCGGGCCAGCACAGTTGTTGTACGGACACGGCTTGAGAAAGTCCGCTACGTTAGCGATCCGCGAGTAATCCTGCTCAGCTCGGTACAAAGGACTCATCGTAACCAGATGCATGATGTGCCAGCCCACCTGCGCCGTCGGATTGATCTCCTTTACTGTCCCGTAGATCAGGCCATACACCTCTTCCTGGCTGTGAAACCAGAGCTTTTCCCAAGCCATGATCTCCGGATACTCGAGCAGGAGTCGCCATAGCGTGACCGCGGCGCCATTACCCGACGCAAGCTGAGTCAGCGTTTGTTTCACCCACTGGTTCAATGCAATGTAGCCCTGGCGCGCGCGATCACTGTTGATGCCCAGTTCCCTGCCTTTTCTTAGGCAATGCGAGCAAAAGCAGTTAATCGAAGCGTTGCCATCGAACCTGCCGAAATGCGCTCCCAAGGTGTTATTGAGCGGGCCCTGCCGTTCCGATTCCCACATCAATCCATCGAGATCGTTCGATTTGAACCAATCTTCGACCATCGAGAGGAGAAAATTCCGGGCGTCAGGATTATTGAGACAGGTGCTCTGACCGATCCTTCCATAAACATCCACCTCCGCGATCTTTTCAAAGTTGGGCATGAGCCGCGGATTGTAAGCCTCTTCGAACAAGCAATAGGTTTGCATGCCGCGCGCCTTCGCCTTGGGGATTACGTCGCCCAGGATGTCGAACTCGCCCAGCTCCGGCGCGCGAATGTTCTGTATGACGCAGTTGGCGTAAAACGCCGGATGAACGCGCGTATAACTTCCGCCATGAATCTGGTCGTACTCCTGCGGGCCATGGTCCGGAAGTGGCTGCCCGGACACTTGCCGGCCAGCGAGGCCGCGTCCGTAGGTGAATACGGCGGGCATGAGGACGTTCACGCGCGCCTTTTCCTGAAGAATGTCGAGCACTTGATCAACGCCTTCGTCCACAAAGGAGCGGCCGCCGATCTGAATGGCAACGAACTTCTTTTTCGTCGGCGTGCCCGACGCCGGAATGGATTGTTGCAGTGCACTTCGCGCCAAGCTTTCATCTCCGAATAGCGCCGCCAGCGGAAGGGCGGCGACTCCCTTGAGGAATTCGCGACGCGAGCCTTCATCAGCCGCTTTGTAGTAGTGCTTGGTCATATTGCTCCGGCCCTGCTCTCGCTGCGCGGAAATACTAACGCAGGGCACGCAGCACAACCGAGACCTCTCCGGCCGAGAGCGGCAGCCCTACCGTGCTTTCCATCTCGCCGGCGATCGTTGCCGCGCCTGCCATGAATTTCCGGGGGGAGAAGTGATCCACTGGCATGAGAAAATGCTCCGCGAGAGTTTATGAGTCTGGTAGGACAAGCAGCAGCCTACCGACAAGGGATCGTCAGCACCGCTGGCTGTTGCAACCGCTGGCAAATTGTACCGCTCACGTGCAGGATAACAACCAGAAACTCGCTGCACAATCGTGAGCGTTCTTACCGTCAGGCAGTATGAAAGCGCTTACACGAAATCGCCCGTTCGCGCTGCTGATCGGCGCCGTTCTGCTCCTCGCTGCTGCCGCGTTCGCCGCCTCAAACAAAGCGCCTGAGTTTTCCAGCGGCACCTGGCTCGACTCGGGAGCCAAGGTCCCGCACTCGATCAAGGGCTATCGCCGGCGCGTGCTGCTCGTCGACTTCTGGGAGTACACCTGCATCAATTGCATCCGCGAGTTCGCCGTTCTGAAGCGCTGGTATGCAAAGTACCACTCGCTCGGCTTCGAAATCGTTGGCGTCCACTTCGGCGAATTTGCCGTCGGCTACAAAGTTGAAAACGTGCGCCGCGCCGCCGAGCGCTTTCAATTGCCCTGGCCGATCGTCGTCGACCTGGACGGCGCGATCTGGAAGGCCTACAACTCCCAAGCCTGGCCGAATCGCTACTTGATCGATCAGAACGGCGAAATTGCTTTGCACGTCGAAGGCGAAGGTAGCAATCGCGAAATGGAGCAGAAGATTCGCGACCTGCTGCAGCGCGAGCATCCGGAGGTCAGCAACATCGCGCTCGATCCCGGCGAGAATACGTTTGCGCCGCAATGCGGGCGAACGACGGAAGAAACCTACGTTGGCGACTGGTTTGGCCGTGGTGCTCTGGAAAATCGAGAGCGCTATGAAGATGGCTTTGTACTCAACTTCAAGCCCGCCGGAGAGCCGCACGACGGCCGCGTGATCCTTGCAGGCAAATGGCGCACCGACCACGATGGCGTCACCTCCGCCGAGAAGCAGGGCGATACTGCCACACTGCGCTACCACGCCCGATCGCTATACGCAGTGATGAGCGCGGAGAATGCAAAGAATTCCGGCCGCGTTTACCTGCTGCAAGATGGCAAGCCGCTCACTTCGGCTGATGCCGGTGTCGACGTGAAGTTCGATTCGCAAGGTTCCTACATTGAAGTTGCCGAGCCGCGAATGTATTACCTGATCAAGAACCCGGCGCTCAGTGCGCACCTGCTTACACTGGAAGCGCAGGAGCGTGGATTCACGCTGCATTCGTTCACCTATGGCAACAACTGCCAGCAGGATTTTGAGCAGAAGTGAGCGCCGTCAGAGCTGCAGGCTAGCCGGTTTTCCATCAAATTCAATCACCCGCGTTGCTTTTTCTCGCGCAAGGCGAACTTCGATTTTTCGCCGCAACGGCGGCAACATGCGCGAGCCCGGCGCAAGCTTCACCACGAGCCGCCGCGCAGCGTCGTCCCAATTGAGAGCGAGCTTCATCCACTCGCCGCGGCGATAATTGAACGTCGTGCCGTCATCTTCATAAATGGTGCAAGATGCGTCTGTTCCGGGGTAGACTACGAGCGTCACTGGTTCGTCCGACTTCTCGGACGTAAATTGTTTCACCGGCCCAAAGGTTAATGATGCTGCAGGCGCGGACGTAGAGCGGCATTGTCTCCAGATCCACGGCGCGGCTGATTTCGCGTCCGCCTGCGAGCTTTTCTTCCGTCCAGAAGTCGTACCAGTCACCTTGCGGAAGATAAACGGCCTTCGCGGTCGCAGCTTTCTCGGTCACCGGCGCCACCAGAATATCGCGCCCCCGCAGGTACTCATCGCCGCGCTTCACTGCCTCGGGATCATCGCGATACTGAAGCCAGAGCGCACGCATGATGGGCAATCCCGTTTCATGGCCCTCGCGCACCGCGCTGTAGAGATACGGAAGCAAGCGATAGCGCAGCTCAAGATACTTTCGGCAGATCGGCTCGACTGCGGCGTTGTGCAACTCGCCAGGATCGGGATTCGCAGCCTCCCCGTAATTGCTGATTTCATTTGGCCCAAGTTCACCGGTGTTCCAGCCCCACGGCAGCCGCAATTTCCAGTCGCGCCCATGCGACCGAAACAGTGGACAAAACGCGCTGAACTGAAACCAGCGCACGTACAGTTCACCCGTGAATTCCTTTGTGGGCACGAAGCCGCCAGTGTCCGTGCCCCAAAGCGGAATGCCTGAAAGCCCGGTATTGATGCCGATGGGAACGTGATTGCGCAGCGCCTCCCAGGTGGAATACACGTCGCCCGACCACAAAAACGGCGCATGTGCTCCACGACGCTGGGCCCGTAAAGCAAGTCGGCGGACAGATCAGTGATGCTGACATTCTCGCGTTACGTCTCCCCCATACATCGGAAGTCATCGAGGGTGTTAACGAGAATATTTGTACTGCGCATCATCAGCGACTTGAAGTTCGGGACGACCTAATTGATTTCGTTATCGCTGAGGTGACGTCCGAGCGGGCATGCAAGTTTAATTGGCTGCAATTGAATGACGCTCAGTTTCGATTTGTTATCCAGTACGTCATCCGCCGTTTTGGATATTGGTCCCCGGATGAACAGGCAGATGTCATTGACGTCCTTGTAAAATGCCGCGCCGATTCAAGGGACAGTACGGGGCTAAGCCTCGGGACCGTGTTCGGGTTCGGCTTCTCAGTTTCGGCCAGCAAACAAGCGACCAGCTTCCCCCTGAAGTCCTGCAACCGAGTCACGCCGAGGTTCTGGAGTACTTGCGAAGCCTAATTGGTTGTTATGGAGTCAGGCCGTGCGAGAACGGACCATATTTCGTCAGTGACCACAAGCAGTGGCCGCCGATGATAAAAGAAATCTACAACCGGCTGTTAGGACACAAGCAGACTCCAGTATCACCAACGGATTTGGTGGCATGGCTTTTCCCAAACCCCTAATCAGTTGGTCGTGGGTCGCGTCCTTCGCCCGGAATGTCCCGCTGAGAAAGAATCGAGCTTGACTGTCCTTCGGACCGCCGTAGGCGGACATTTCTGCCAGTCCTTAGGTAGCCCATGTGCCAGATGTGTGCGTCTCCGACTTCGCGCAAGTCTGGTTGCGAGAACGCAGGTACTTACACCGGTGAACGTGTACCGGTTTGGGAGGTGAAGGAAACAGCGTGACGGGACGGAGGTGAGAGTGCGATGACGCGATGACGGACTCTCATTTGTCCAGCAAATTGTCCAGCAAAACCCCACGGCTAGAGCGGTTGAGGCGCCCCCAAGCGGCTACAAAGGCGTTTAGAGTCAACGGGCAGGTTGCAAACTATCCGGCTGTTAAGCGGAGTCTCTCGCGGAGAATCTAGGCATTCGAAATCACGGTTCTAAGGGCTCCCACAAAATTCGTCGGCAATGTTACCGGCAGTTGGGTTTGCTTGTGGTGATTTCCAATCGCCGGCCGCCGGTTAGGGCTGCTGCGGGGCGAAAGCCCGCGTGCTATCGGGGACCATCTCCAACTCCATCAGGGGAACCGGAATCATTCCCTCGTTGTTGAAGCGGTCCATGAAATCGCGTAGCACAAACGGCTTGCCGGCCAGGTCCTGCTGGTGGGCATACTCCGTAATAAGTTCGTCGGCGAGTATTTTGCCGGTGATGTAGCAGCTACCATAGCCGGGCTGGCGAAGATACAGCAACTGCTCGAATACGGTGAGCGAGTCCTTTGACTTGGCCCAGCCGAGCGGCGTCCATTCCGCCTGGAACTGTGCTGCCTGCTCCAGCGTAAATTGATTGGTCTGCACATAGAGCGAGGCAAGGCCACGCGCGGCACGATTCGCCAGCATGATCCAGACCAGTTCCCTGGCGCGCGGATTGTCGTCGTAAAGGCCTACGTGCATCATCAGCTCTTCGAAAGCGGTGGCAAAGCCCTCGGCGCGATTGTCCCAGATGTTGGAGAGCAGGGCCTGGCGGCGAATCGGGCTTGGATTCGGCTCGTACCGCATCCGCCCCAGGTCAATCCAGTGATAGTCGTGGGACAGAAGCAGCATAGGCTCGCGGTGTGTGACGTGGCTGAAGAACACCCTTTGGTCCGCTGGGATGAAGTGATCAAGCTGTTCCGCGAGCGCCGGCTTGATGTAAGGCTTGTCCGGAATGATCTCCTGCTTGACAAGGAAATCGACGAACTTATCTAGCCGGTCATGCACCATCTTGTCGAACGCGGCAGCATCGACGGCCGGCTCAAGAGGGGGCAGGTTACGGTTGTGGTGTTCCTCGAGACGCAAGGCTGATTGCGCGCGCTGCAGCTCGCGGCGCAGCAGGACGACTTCCTCATCCCAAGTGTAGGGAATGAAGTGCACATTCTGCTGATACCAGGTGTAGTTCTCCTTGCCCACCCCGGAGAGGCTGGTTTTGGTGGGCGCCAGCTTTTCCAGCCATGCGACGAATTCGTCGGTCGCCTTGCGCGCGCCCGCTACGGCTGCCCTTAACTCCTGACTGGTTCCGCTAAGATCGGCGTGCTGGTGTTCGGCTAAAGTGCGGACGGTGAGTGTCCCGGCTTCAAGCGAAACCAGGGTGTGGGACTGATTGCGAACCTCATCCTCGCCATACACCCAGAGATCGCGCGCGTTGCTGGCCATTAGATTCTCTTTCGCCTCGGCGAGAAGAGCGGGTATCATGCCGAGCTTCGTGGTCAAGTCTTTTTGCGCGGCGGCTTCGAGTGGAAAGTGATAGTTGTAGAGCTCGATCTCGGGATAAGAGACGGGCCCCTCGCGCCCCGGAATATCACTACGGGATGGGAAGACGTTCACATAGAAAGCGGGATCGCGCGCCCAGGGACGGAGCACCTTTAGGTTGAACTCGAACCCATTCATCTCGGCCTTCACCAGCTTGTAGTCGTTCTGCTCTTCAATGGGCCACGACTTGGGATCAATTGCGTCCAGCCGCTTGCGCCACCGGGGCAGCGCCGCTGCCTTAGCCGCCATCGCGCTCGCGCTGTAGTCGGGAACACTATTCTTCATCACCGGACGTTCGAATTCCCGCCATTGCTGAAAAAGCTTGACCAACACGGGATAGCCATCAGGCTCGCTTGCTGTCTCTGCCGAACCAGCGCGCATTGCTCCAAAGAACAGGACCGCGATGGCCATAGCATGGCAGAGTTGAAGCCGCATGTTCACCGAGCGACACTTGCGCTTGAGATAGCCCATCACTGAGATCTCCTCATTGTCGAATTGAACGCCTGGACGGGTGGGCTAGCCTATCGCGCGTTTGAGGGTTTGCGCAAGGGTGGGAGGCAGGACCGGCAGGACCGAGTTGGGCAGCTTCCCCCGATCGGCACCGAGATCGAGGTGCCCAACCGGAATTGATGCGCTCCGCACGACGGAGAAAGTGCTCGCGCGGAAGCTCAAGAAGTCAGGTCTGAAGCCGGGTTGAGAAAATCTTCCAGGGATCATCGGCTCATTCGGGACACGTGGAAAGGGCATATACGCGATGGAAGATGGATTCATGCACCAGTCCGCCATTCTACGCGATTCGCCACTCGAGCAGGCCGAACTCGCGCCATTGTGTATCTTTGTCAATAAACATTGCAGCCGGGGGGCCGATTTGGCCAGCCTTATAGAGTTTGGTTGCGGGCTCTACTTCTAGACGCATTGCAACCGTTGTCACAGGTGCAAAACTTACTGCATTGAATTTGTCTTTGGCCACGATGTAGGGCTCGACGTTCGCGACTGGCTTCCAGGTGTCCCCATCCTTATACAGGACCCGCCAGGACGTGGGCACGCGACAGAATCGCCGGTCGTCGAACCAGTAGACCTGCGTAGAAGACACCTTGGCTGGCGATTTGAATTCGTATTCAATCCATGCCGCGGTTCCGGGCTCGGGCCGCATCCTGAAATACAAGTAAGACTCGTCGGCGGAACTGAGTGGGTCCTTGCCGTCATAGAGGGCGCGGATGTCATCGTTCTGATCGTTGTAGCCCGTCCAGACTTTTTGAACTCCACCCGAGGAGCGAACCGCATGTATGGGATCAGGAGGCAAAGGCGCGACCCATGCTTTTTGCGGCTCGCCGGACATCCAAACTGCCATCTCGCCCGGCCCGCGATTGGACCAAGCAAGATACGGAATCGCCACCAGCTGATGGGGCTGCTGCTTCAGCTCACTGCTGTTGTCCTCCCGCTGCAACGCTTCGACATTGCCGGTCACGACCTGGACGCCGTTCAGCAGTTCGGGGCGCCATTGGCTTTCGAACTTAACGTTCTCGGGAACGATCAGGTTTAAAGCGTGTCCATTATTGTCCGGCCACTCCGCGCAATACACCAGCGGACCGCGCTCCAAGGCCACCATATCGCGATCTTCCTGGACCTTGGCATTGGCCTTCACGCGG
>QIAU01000185.1 GCA_003225055.1 Acidobacteriota bacterium | reverse complement strand
ATAATTTCGGTCATTAATCAAGGAGCAGCTGGCTCCGACTCAGCATCTGCGACCACCGACCTAATTCATCTCGGGTCGGGAACCTCTCTTCAGGACCACCTTCGAGGTGCAAATTGAATTTGGGCGAGCTACAAGCCCGAAAGATGGTCCTGGGGCGACGAGCTCTACTTTCAATCGCTGCTCTGCCCGCATCACCGGCTCTCTCTTCCCCAATCTAGCCCGAGTTTACCGTCCTCGCTCTATTTTGAACTAGCGTCACATCGCGCTTATCATCTCTGAACCCGCGTATTGAGCGGGGTCCAGCCCTTCGGCGATCAACGGAGCAACTTCTCGGTATGTATGACCTAACAATTAGGGTAGTCGTGGGAAACGCATGTCGAACAGGGCTAAATGTAGAATAACCGCATAATACCTATAGCAACTCTCGCAAATGCGACATTCCTTTGATACTTGACACCCCTAGGGATTGGGTATACGTATGACCCAACACAATGCCTAGTCTCACCAAAAAGATCGTCCGCGGCAAGCCCTACTACTACTTGCGTGAGTGCCAACGCGTCCACGGTAAACCCAAGATCGTCAAAACCATCTACCTGGGCTCGCCGCAGAGAATCTATGACCGACTCTTACGCCCCCAGCCCGCCCAGATCGCTTTCCAGGAATTTGGCGGTTCGGCCGCCGTTTTCTCCCTGGCCCAAACCCTCGATGTCGTCGCTACCATTGATCGCCATGTTCCCAAACGCGGCACCCAGGGGCCTTCCGTGGGCCAGTATCTCCTGCTGGCTGCCCTCAACCGGTGCCTGGCTCCCACCAGTAAGGCGAAGCTGGCCGAGTGGTACGGCAAGACGGTGCTGACCCGACTTCTGCCTTTGTCTTCGACCCAGCTCACCAGCCAGCGTTTCTGGGACAATATGGAGCGCGTCAGCCCTGCGCAAATCGCCGCCGTGGAGGACGATCTGGCCCGCACGGCCGTTGCCCATTTCGGCTTGGATCTGCATTGCCTGCTGTTTGATGCCACCAATTTCTTCACTTTCCTGGACAGCTTCAACCTGCGCGCCCAGTTGCCCCAGCGGGGACATAGCAAAGAGGGCCGCGACAATCTCCGCATTCTGGGCTTGGCACTTTTGGTCAGCGCCGACAGCGAGGTTCCGCTATTTCACCACACTTACGCCGGCAACCAGCATGACGCGGTGACCTTCCACGGTGTGGTCGAAGAACTGTTACAACGGTGCGGTTCTCTGGCCCAACAGGTTCGGGACATCACCTTGGTCTTCGACAAGGGGAACAACTCGGAAGACAACCTGAAGATCTTGCAGAAAAGCGCGGTGCACTTCATCGGCTCCCTGGTGCCCACGCAACACCCCGATCTTCTGGCTATTCCCCGAGAGAAAATGCGCCGCCTGGATCGGGCCCAACTGCCGGCGGTGTGGGCCTATCGAACCCACAAAGTGGTTTTTGGGGTGGAACGTACCATCGTGGTCACCTTTAACCGGAAGCTGTTTCGTGCCCAGACCCGGACGCTGGAGCGGGAGATCCGCAAACGGCAAGGCAAGCTGGAGAAGTTACAGGGCCAGCTCCGCCGCCGCCGTCCGGGTGACCGAGGGAAAAAGCCCACGGTGAAGGGAGTGGAGAATAAGGTCAAGGAAATCCTTCGCGGTCGGCATATGAAGGATTTATTCGCGGCCCAGGTACGAAAAACCGAATCCGGCCTACCCCGCCTCTGGTTTCGCTTTCGCCGTGCTGCTTATCAACAACTGCGATCTACGCTGCTGGGCAAGACCATTCTCTTCACCGACCATGGCGCCGATTGGAGCGAGGAACAGATTGTTCTGGGCTATCGCGCGCAACATCACGTGGAGGATGACTTTCGTCTCCTGAAGAATCCTCGCTACCTGAGCTTCCGACCCAGTTTCCACTGGACCGACCAAAAGCTGCGCGTGCATGCTTTTTACTGCGTCCTGGCCTTGATGATGCTCAATCTGCTGCGCCGCCAACTGGCCCAGGCCGGCTTCTCCTTCAGCATCGTGGAGATGATGGACCAGCTTACCGCGATTAAAGAGGTCACGCTGCTGTATCCGGCCCCGCAAGCCTCGCAAGAACCCTTCGTTCGCAAGCAGCTATCGGAAACCAATCCGAGGCAACAAAAAATGATTGCGGTCCTCGATTTGGAGCGCTACCGCAGTCATTAGGTCATACCCGCTGTAGCCTCGCGCAGCAGCGCCAGGAGCGGTTCCGCGGCACTTTTCAGGGTCCGGGCTGGTAAACTCGGGCTAGACCTAGATGAGGATTGGAACTGGACACTGATGTGCTCCGGTGAGAGGGCTACCAGCGAAATCTTAGCACCAGACTGTTCCAACCCGACTCGTACGCTCGCCCACCGGATTTCCAGCTTCAGCGACCGCGTGAACACAAGATTTCGGAAATTTCCGGATTCTCGTGATTCTCGAGACGAGTTAAACGTCGCCATTTCAATTAATTAGCATGTGGCAGCGACTTTGCTCTAACCAAAGCGGAAGACCACGCGAATGACCTCAAACATTAGAGGTGAAGCTGGTGAATCGAGACGCCGTTCGGTTGCTCCACCTTCTACGGCTGCTGGTCTCAGAAGAACACGAAAGGAGTTGCAGATTATGAAATTTGTTTTTGCTTGTCTCCTTTTAGCAGCATTTGCGCAGGGGCAGTCAAAGGCAAAGACGGCTTCAGCAGATCAGGACATCATCCGACTCAAACCTGAGCGGGCAAACCTACTTCGAGAATTGGACAGTTCTCTCGAACAGGTGGTCTCGAGGGTTTCACCTGCGGTCGTCCAGATCCTCGTCAGCGGCTACGGCCCCGTGGAAGCGCCCTAACGGATACATCATCACGAACGCGCACGTAGTCGAGGGCGCGCAACGCGTTCGCGTCATCGTACCTCTCTCAGGTTCAAGCTCAACATCCGGACTGCAGCCCATTCGCTCCCAGCAGATATTGGAGGCAAAAATACTGGGCAGACACAAGAAGTCTGATCTGGCGCTTCTCAAGATTGAGGCGACGCGCTTGCCGGCCGTTACAATACGCGACAATGTGCGCGTGCGCCAGGGCGAGCTGGTATTTGCAATTGGCAGCCCCGAAGGACTCCGCGATTCGGTCACGATGGGAGTCGTCAGCTCAGTAGCGCGTCAGACGGATGCCGACGATCCAATGTTCTACATTCAAACCGATGCACCTCTCAATCCAGGAAACAGCGGCGGTCCGCTGGTCGATATAGATGGCAATCTTGTCGGCATCAATACTTTCATGCTCAGCAAGGGTGGAGGTAGCGAAGGGCTTGGCTTTGCCATTCCTGCGCCAATCGTAAAGTTCGATTATCAGAGCTTCCGCAAATACGGGCACGTGCAGCGAGTGGCATTCGGTGCCAAAGCGCAGGCCATCACACCGACTCTGGCGTCAGGACTTGGGTTGTCTAGGAGTTTTGGCGTCATCATCTCTAACATTGCTCCCGGCGGGTTCGCACACATGGCGGGTCTCGAGGTAGGAGACATCGTGCTCACCATCGACGGCCGCCGGATCGACGATCTTCCCTCTTTTATGGAGGCACTCTATCTTCATAGGGTTGACGAAGTCCTGACAATCGACGTGCTTCGGGGAGAAAAGGAATTGTCGGCGGTCGTTCCGGTCACGGTGCACCACGACAAGGTTGATGATTTGACCGATGTCCCAGACCTGCAGAGGACCTTCATCGCAGAGCTGAGCGTTTTTGTTACTGACGTCGACGAAGGGCTGAAACCCTTGCTGCAAGACAATGGCGACGATTCAGGGATCGTTGTCATCGCCGAGGCACCCGGCCCAAACGCCGTGGACACAGGCGTACAACCGGGCGACATCATACGAGCGATTAATCGCACACCGCTGCAGTCGGTTTCTCAATTGCAGACCACTGTTCGCCAACTCAAATCAGGCGATCCGGTGGTCCTGCAAGTGGAACGCGGGGGAAAACGTCAGTATCTCGCGTTCGAAATGGATTGAAATCAGGTTGTCCGTTTTGCTCCAGGATGCACTTGAGGCACACCATGAACCGACTGCTTGCTTCGATCTTTGTTCCCCGACGCTCCGGCGCCGTTGTGCGACGCTATGGAGCGGCTGCTATTCTCATCGCATCAGCGCTGGCCATCGCTCTTTTTCTGCGCCACCACGGCCTACCACACCCATTCACGTCGTTCTCCTTCGCGGCCATAGCAATCACGTTTTGGTATGCCGGAACAGGTCCCGGTCTGCTCGCCGTCGTACTCTCTTACTCAGCACTGACGTACTTCTTCAGCCCCGTCAAAATCGGGGGTCTTCCTTGGGATTCTTATCTGGTTATTTATGGTGTCTTTGGGTTTTTCGTGAGCTGGTTTAGTTCTTCGCGTCTGCGTGCAGAGCGATTGCTTTCCGAAGCGCGTGATGCTCTTGAAGTCCGTGTTGCGGAGCGGACTGTCGAGCTCACAACGGCTAATCAGGCATTGGAACGGGCGCAGGAAGAATTATCAGAACTCACACACAAGCTTGCCCAGGAGAATTTGTATCTTGAGGACGAAATTCGCTCTGACGCCAACTTCAAGGAGATCGTCGGCAAAAGTCCGGAACTACGTCGCGCACTGAAGCTCGTGGAAACGGTTGCGCCCACGGACTCGACCGTGCTGATCTATGGCGAGACAGGCACAGGGAAGGAATTGATCGCACGTGCGATCCATGATCTCAGCTCGCGGCGATCCAGGACATTTGTAAGGCTCAACTGCGCTGCTATCCCAACGGGACTGCTTGAGAGCGAGCTTTTTGGGCATGAAAAGGGAGCATTCACCGGGGCATTTGCTCAAAGGATAGGCCGGCTCGAACTCGCGAATAACGGTACTCTCTTTCTTGACGAAATCGGCGATCTTCCGCCTGAGCTCCAGCCGAAGCTATTGCGAGCATTGCAGGAACGTGAGTTTGAGCGCTTGGGGAGTGCACGAACACTTTCGACCAACGTGCGTCTGATCGCCGCAACGAATCGAGATTTGAGTGCGATGGTCAAAGAGGGAAAGTTTCGATCCGACCTTTTCTTTCGCTTGAATGTATTCCCTATTGATCTGCCTGCGTTACGTGAACGTTCTGAAGATATTCCTCTCCTGGTGCGGCACTTCTCGGAGGATTTTTCCCGCCGCATGAACAAGAGCATCGAAACTATATCCCCAGCGATGATGGATGGCCTGTGCCGATATCCTTGGCCGGGCAATATTCGTGAATTACAGAATGTCATCGAGCGGGCGGTAATCCTGTCGCGCGGGCCAGCGCTAGTGGTGCCTCTTGCGGAAATGGAGCGGCACACAACGCCAGAACCGCCCCGAGAGGACGCGCCAGCTAGATCGACAAAGCGCCGGCCCGTTCGGAGCATCCTCACCGACGTAGATCGCGACCAAATTATCCGTGCTCTCAAAGAAGCAGATGGTCGCGTGGGCGGGCCGGACGGCGCTGCGTCGCGTCTCGGACTTAAACGCACCACGTTCATCACTCGGATGAAAAAGCTGGGCATCGATCCGAATATAGTGTCGGAGCACGATAAAGCGACCAGCGACACTTCCGACACCTCCGACACATCGTGCCTGTTGCCACCTCATCTCAACGCAAGTCCCGCCGAATAAGCTCCTTACAAAGAAACCGACAAGCTCCAAAGTTTGGTACCCGCCTTGCCATTGTCCAAAGTGTGAAAACAAGGCTGATGAGTGGCGCACCAAATCAGCTTCAGCACTTCGGTCCTGAATTGATGGAATTACGCCACCACGGCAGCAAACAAAGGAGGAAGTATGAAGAAGGTCTTTGCTCTAGTTGTTCTTTCAGTCTGTATGGCGGTTCCTTCATTCGCAGGCGATGTTGTCGGCCACAGCGTCAAGATCGCTGGTAAGGATTCCGCCAAAGCCGTGACAGTCACCGCGAAGGACACTGCGAAAGCAGCAGTAGCGGTCGCGAAGTTTCTCTTCTGACCGCGATTGGAAAGAAACACAAATTCCTATCCAAAGGAGATGAACACAAATGAGTATCAATAAGCTCTACATCGCTGTTGGTCTGATCATTGCTTTTGGTCTGTTTTTCGAGCTCGCCGCTCACGCCGACGAGATCAACGAGTCTACCAAAATCACATTCAGTATCCCGATTGAAATTCCGGGACGGATACTGCCTGCAGGAACTTACATATTCGAGCAGGCGGACCCTGGTGCGAACCAAAACCTCGTCCAGATCTTCAACGCTGATCGTAGCGTCTTGTATGCAACGCTGCAGACAGTCTCAGCAGAGCGTACGGAGCCAACTGGAGACACCACGATTACGTTGGTAGAACCAGCAACTGGGAAGAGGGATGTTCTTGTGAAGTGGTTTTATCCCGGTCGATTGACTGGGCACGAGTTCGTTTACCCCAAGCAGCAAGAGCAGGAAATCGCTCAGGGTAAACAAGAAACGTTCGTGGGTAACCAATTAATGCCCAGCACAGAGGCCGCTGGTGAGTAAGGCCAACACGCCGAGTTCGTTCACTGCGGCTTCAGTCTGTAGCAACCGTGAGCGAACGCCGGCGTAACCAAACTGAACTCGAAAGGAGATTGAAATGAAATTCCGCAAAGTGTTAACCATTCCGTTATTTGTCGTCGCATTGACCACCGCGGTCTTTGCCGATCATGTCGCAGTCGATTACGACCATGCTGCGAACTTTAACCAAGTAAAGACGTACTCCTGGTCGGAGGTTCACACCGCTAATTCCATTTGGGATGACCGTGTGAAGGACGCCGTTGACAAGGAGTTAGCAGCCAAAGGCTGGACTCAAGTGGCTTCCGGCGGAGACGTTGCCCTGGTGGCGGTTGAGAAGACTTCTATTCATCAGCAGTACGACACTTTCTACGACGGATTTGGCGGTTGGCGCTGGAGAGGCATGGGAGAGTCGACCACTACCGTTGACAACTACAAAGTTGGCACGCTGATCGTGAGCATGTTCGAAGGCAACTCCAAACAGTTGATCTGGAGAGGCACGTCGAGCAGCGATCTATCAGGTAATCCAGAAAAGAACACGAAGAAGCTCGACAAGGATGTCCAGAAAATGTTTAAGAACTTTCCGCCAAAAGGGTAAGTGGTAAGTGCTGTTCCGCCTCAGGTCCGGACGGCCAGCTCGGACCTGAGCGGACGGCCTCTAGTTCGCTACGGAGGCAAGAACGGTGTTGGCGAGGAGAAACGTCATGTTAGTGAAATGGATGTTAGCTTTCGGATTGCAGGGCACAGCGCTCATCACTGTTACGCCAGCAGGCCTCGCTCAGACAGTCCAGCAATCGCCGACCCCGGTCATGTGCCAGACTCTGGGACAACCGCAGGAAGTCGCAAGTGCGAAGTTGTCACTTCTCGACTCCGGTTTCCGATCGATGTACGAGTTGGATTTCTCAGGTGCTCAGCAGCAGTTTGCGGAATATGAGCGCGAGAATCCTGGCGATCCGATGGGACCGGTGTCGGAAGCGGCCGACGTGCTGTTCTCGGAATTCAATCGGCTCGGCGTCTTACAGTCGCAGATGTTCATTAAGGACCCAAGCTTCGCAGCTGGCGGCAATCTTGCTCCTGATCCTGCGGTTCTCGGCAAGTTTGACGTAGCGATCGAGCGCAGCCAGGCATTGGCCGAGAAACGCCTGGTCGGCGATGGCAACGACCGCGATGCCTTGCTTGCGTCGGCCTTCGCGGCCGGTCTGCAGGCTGAATGCTTGGCCCTAGTACAGAAGCGGAACTTGGCCGCTCTGCACTGTGCGCGGCAAGCAACCAGCTACGCCCAGCGATTGCTCGCGGTTTGTCCCGACTGCTACGACGCTTACGTCGCCACCGGGGTTGGCAAATACTTGATCGGCAGCCGCACGCTACCGGTTCGTTGGATCCTCCGCGCAAACGGATTCGCTGGGGACAAACGCGAGGGAATTAAAGAATTACAGATCGCCGCTGAGTACGGCCATTATCTCGCGCCGTTCGCGGAAATCTTGCTGTCAATTGCGTATCTCCGTGACAAAGAACCGCAGAAAGCAAGGGTGCTGCTGGCGGATCTTCGTGCTGAATTTCCCGAGAACTCGGTGTTCGCATCGGAGTTACAGCGTCTCGATGGAGTTGCCGCACGGTAAGAGCGGGGCCGCGCCGTGGTGCGGAACGATTACGAAGCAAACATAAGCGGCGTGGGTAAACCTGGAGCCGCTCCGTCACGGCTCGCCTTGTCAGGGACGCGATGATTGTACCCGGTCGAGAACTCGAACGATGGCGGAACTAGTTGGGCGCCTCAGCCTTGGATTTCGAGATTGGCGAGGGACGCGCTCCCCGCCGACCTGGCTAAATTTAGGAGAGGAACCCGGGAAGTGCCGCGCGGCAATTCCCGTTCAGGCAGAGGATGTTTCGCTTACTGCAGAACCGTGAAGTTCATGCAAGCGGCTTCGTTGGTCACGGGCGTGCTACCGGAAGCGCCGGCGTTGAAGCGGATTACGTTGTCTTCCGTCGAGCAGAAGTTTCGTACGCCGGAAACGTTGTAGGTCACCGGCGACGCGCCTACCGTGTACTTGGTATTCATCCCGTTAATCGGGTTCTGGCCAGTAGCCAGGAAGACGTAGCCAGCTTTGGAACCGCTGCCCGGCGACGCCGTGGCCAAAGAATTGTCGATCAGGCAGGCGCTGGTCGCGGAGGGTACGCAGGGTGAAATCCCCCCTAGGCTGGCCAGATTGGCCGCGAAGCCATTCAAGGGATAGGTCGTCTGGTACTGGATCTCGGCGCGGTTGATTTCGTGGATGGAGTACACCGCCGAGGCTTCGTGGGCCGACATGCGGGCGCGCAAGAAGTTCGGAATAGCCATGGCGGCAATGATCAAAATGATCGCCACCACAATCAATAGCTCGATAAGCGAAAAGCCTTGCTGTTTGCGATTGCGTTTCATAGGGTTCCCCGCGTTTTCCTCTGCCTTAGATTCTAAAATTCGTTGCTCAAGACCTCTGGGCTGACTGCCTTTAGCCTCAAGGCTCTGGAAGACAGCCATTTGCACGGTCTCAACAGCCGGTTGGATTGCTCAGGAGGGCAGGCGCAACGACCCCCTTCTGTTATTCTAGCAATCCTACAAGGCTTCCGGGCATACTGCCGCTCGAACACATCCCTTGGATGCACGTAAGTTGCCCTTATGTCGGGCCGGGCCCGCCGGGCACCGGTGAAGCCGAATACCCCTAAGTACTCAAGAAGTGCCCTTTTCTCAGCGTCCACAAAATGGGCGGATGCCGCGATGACCCTGAGCTGCCGAAGCCGGCCTTTCGGACAGATCGCACACTGCGCAATTCCTTGCACTCCCTGGTTGGCTAATGTGGAAAGCAAGCATCCAGCCAGCAAATTGACTATGCCGGGACGGGCAAAAACCGGGGTAGTCGCCTCCAGGTGTCTTAAGCTTGGGAGCGATTGCCCGGCGCAATCTGTCGACAAAACCCTGCTCGAAGGACCAATCGTACTCGCGCAGCGCATGGCGCATGCTGCGTCCGGTGACCAGATGGCAGGTCTCTTCTTGCCAGGTTCTTGGCGTGATCGCCGGCTCTCTCGAGGGTCTGGCTCATGGTTACCAGATGATAGCTTTCGCGGACTGGCTGCCGTTCGGGATTCTCTACATGCCGGACAATCATCAGATTGCGCAGGCGGTCGAGCTAGGCATCGTCGCCGAGCACTACCAAGGCCCGGGCGACATCGCGTTGGATAAGGGCTTCGCCGGCATTCCCGATTATAACCGCCACAATCGAAGTCATCGTGACCAGCTCGCCCAGATCATGGCTATCCACGCGGGTGCGAATGGAGCGAAAACGGTTCACTCCGTTCAACAACCGATCGCCGATGCGCTCCCGCTCAGTAATGAATTTCAAGCCAGCCAGGAGCTCTCGCGCCTGCACCTCGGAGCAAACCCGGGGGATCAGCCTGGTTACGCCGTGGTTGATTTCATGATCGGGGCGATCCAGTTCCTCTTCGTAGTTGCGTACCGCGTCCAGGGAGTCTTCGGAGCTGGTTTCCAGCCCCGCCAGCAGAGCGTCCCACGATGCCTTAGCCGCGTGACAACCGGGCTCAGTCCGCTCCAGTATCTGCGCCGAGGAGAGCGCGGGAAGTTGGGTGGCGGTATTGGAGACTCTGGTTGCCGTCGTCCGGCTCCTCCTGGATTGTTGCGCCGGAATTCTACCAGCGACCCGGGCTGCGCTTCATGGGCGCGCATCACCCGCGGATGTGATGCTGGTCACCGGCTATACCGGAGCATCGCCGCCTTACCCCAGCCACTGCGGATTATGGTAAGTCCCGTCAAAATTATGGGTAGTCTTGTACTGCTCATACTGGCCGTTCTGCGCGGCTTTGGCAGTCTTCGCCAATAAACTTGCAACTTCATCTTTATTCATCGGTTTGAAGGTCCGTGCCGCCTTCAAGGCCTGTTCGAGAATGGGCACGGAATCGCAGCCAGTGATGACGACGCCGGTAGGCAGGTTCATCGCGTAATGCAGGCACTCGATGGGGGTGACGGTCTTGCTCTCCAGGATGATGTGATCGCCTATAGGCTTCATGCCGAGTACGCCGATATTGTGCTTCACCAGGACCGGTAGAACCCTCTGCTCAAAGCTGTTGTAGTGGGCGTCCATGACGTTGAGCGGCATCTGCACAGTATCGAACGTGAAAGAATGGGAGAATCCGGTCTCCAGCATCTTCAAGTGGATGTCGGGACTCTTGTGACCGGTGAAGCCGATATAGCGAACCTTGCCGGCCTTTTTGGCTTCCAGCATGGCTTCCATCCCTCCGCCCGCGGCAAAGATGCGCTCCGGGTCGGTATCGCGAATGATCTCGTGAAACTGCAGCAAATCGATGTGGTCTGTCTGCAGGCGGCGCAGCGACTCGTCAATCTGCAGGGCAGCGACTTTCCTGGTGCGTCCGTCGATCTTCGACATTAGGAATGCTTTTTTTCGATACCCGTCCAGTAGAGCTTTCCCCATACGGATTTCGCTGGCGCCGCCGTTGTAGTCCCAGCAGTTGTCGAGAAAGTTGACGCCGTGGTCGAGAGCTGTACGGACGATGCGAATGCTTTCCTGCTCATCCGATTGGGAGCCGATGTGGTATCCGCCGAGGCCAACCATCGAGACCTTCTCGCCGGTTCGACCGAGGGTGCGGTAAGGCACACCCTCGTTGCTCTCGGTCCAGGAACCCGTACTCATGCCGGCAAGGAGGGTGGCGCCGGCGGTTAGTTCTAAGAATTCCCTCCGCGTGAGCGAAGCATCGGAATCGCGGAAAGTGGAGTCGTAACTAGACATCGCAGCCTCCGATTCGCATTGGGTACGTTTTGCCGAAAAAGAGCTTTGATTCCGAAGCCGGCAATCCGGTTTCCTGAATTCTCCGTGCACCCTCCCGGGCTGTCATTCATCTAAGTTGAAGCGAGGCACAAGATGCTTGCTAAGAAAGGTAGATTCCTCCTCGCGCTTCTGGTCTGCTTATTGGCTGCCCTACAGGTCGCGTCCGCTCAAAAAGCCGAAGGCCAGCGCGTTCTGACCGGCCCAGCCGCGTTCACGGACTACAAGACACAACAACCGGGCGTGTTCCGACGGATTACCGTGGCGGATCTGCCCCGGCCTTATGCTTCCCAGTCTGTGGATAACGGGCCTGACCTGGTGGCGCGGCCGGCCGACGCCTGGCCGAAAACGCTGCCCGGATTCAAAGTCGGGCTGTTCGCCGGCGATTTGAAGAATCCACGTCTCTTACGTACGGCGCCCAATGGGGATGTTTTCCTGGCCGAGAGCTCTGCCGGCGAGGTGAAGGTGTTCCGCGGAATCGGCCGCGAGGGCAAAGCCGAACAGGTGCAGGTTTTTGCCAGCAGCTTGACTCAGCCCTTCGGCATTGCCTTTTATCCGCCGGGACCAGAGCCGGAATGGGTGTACGTGGCTAATACCGATTCGGTGGTGCGCTTCCCTTACCGCAATGGGGATCTGAAGGCCCGCGGTCCGGCGCAGAAGCTCGCGGAACTACCAGGTGGCGGACGTCTGCGCGGCGGCGGCCACTGGACGCGGGATATCGCGTTCTCGCGTGACGGGAAGAAGATGTATGTCTCGGTGGGCTCTCGCTCCAATGCCGACGATACCGACAACAATCCTGCCGAGCATCACCGTGCCGACATCTTGGAATTCAACCCGGAGGGATCGGGGGAACGCGTCTTTGCCTCGGGCATTCGCAACGCGGTGGGCATTGCGGTAGAGCCTAAGACCGGCGAACTTTGGGCCTCGGTCAATGAGCGCGACGAGCTGGGCGACAATCTGCCGCCGGACTACATCACGCGCGTTCGGGACGGTGCATTCTACGGCTGGCCGTGGTATTACATCGGCGGCCATCCGGATCCCCGCCTGAAAGACAGGCATCCTGAACTGAAGTCGAAAGTGATTACACCCGACGTGCTGGTTCAGCCGCACAACGCATCTCTGGAGATGACCTTTTATGACGGCAAGCAGTTTCCTGGCGAATACGCGGGCGACATTTTTGCGGCGGAGCACGGATCGTGGAACCGGGGTGCGCGCACCGGATACGAGGTCATCCGTGTACCTGTCGACCGGCAAGGACGCGCAACGGGCGAGTACGAGGATTTCCTAACGGGTTTTGTCACGCCGCACGGTAATGTGTGGGGACGCCCGGTCGGAGTTACGGTGGCGAAGGACGGATCGCTGCTGGTCAGCGACGATGGATCGAACTCCATCTGGCGCGTCAGCTATGTAGGTGGAGCGACGGGCGCTCCCTCCCGCCCATCTCAGTAGATGGAATTCCTCCGACTCACCGTTCGAGAGGCGGAAGCCTCAGCTTAAGACCTGGCAGCGCGGATGGTTGCACTAACCGAGAAAACCGCCAATGTATAAACTGTTGAGCTGGACAGAAAGAGAACGAGATAGCCAATCCAGCCATCCCCGAACCATTCTCCTGCGATAATTCCTGGCCGCGGCGCGTATAGCGAAAATGGCTTAGGCATCATGGTAAGGTCTCGATAGGCGAATGAGCGACTGGCGAGAGTCGAGAGCAGAAAGAGGGCTACCGTTATGCCGAAACCGCCAAGTAGATAAATATCTGTGCGTTGCTTCATTCCGTTGGTTTTTTTGCGTGATCATCATCTTTGTAAAAAGATGTAAATTGCAAGATTTGAATCGAATTTGAATCGAACCCGACGGTAAACTGCTCCAATAAAGGTACTCAGGCGTGCGGGCGGGGCCTGAGAGACGCCTACAGGCTCCTCCCAGCGGGTATCTATTTCGTCCCTGCTAACGACTAATCTATGTGGATCGTCCGGCTCGCCCTAAGGCGGCCTTACACATTCGTTGTTCTTGCCTTGCTCCTCCTGATTCTGGGCCCGATTGTCATTCTGCGGACTGCCACCGATATTTTTCCGAATATCAATATCCCCGTCGTCAGCGTGCTTTGGAATTACGGCGGATTGAATGCGCAGGAGATGAGCGATCGGATCGTCACGCAGACCGAGCGCGCACTGACTACCACCGTAGACGATATTGAACATATTGAGTCCCAATCGCTCACTGGCATTGCGGTGGTGAAAGTCTTCTTTCAGCCGAATGTGAGGATTGAGAAGGCTCTGGCGCAGATCACCGCGATTTCGCAAACGCAACTGCGACAACTGCCGCCCGGAACCACGCCCCCCCTGGTCATCACCTACAGCGCCTCCACGGTTCCCATCCTTCAGCTTGCCTTGTCCGGACAGAAGCTATCTGAGCAGCAGTTGTTCGACTTGGGCGTTAACTTCCTGCGGACCCGGCTGGTGACAATTCCGGGAGTAGCAATTCCCTGGCCTTACGGTGGCAAGCAGCGCCAAGTCGAGGTCGACCTTGATATCAACGCGCTCGAGGCCAGGAGCCTATCGCCCGTAGACGTGGTCAATGCCATCAGTGCGCAGAACCTGATCCTGCCGGCCGGCACATCCAAGATAGGAGAGTTCGAGTATAACGTGGACCTCAATGGGAGCCCACAAACCGTACGCGAACTGAATGATCTTCCCATCAGGAACGTGGGCAACACCACCATTTATATTCGTGACGTTGCTTATGTGCGGGACGGATTTCCGCCGCAGACCAATATTGTTCGCGTCGATGGTACACGCGCGTCTCTGCTGACCGTGCAGAAGAACGGCAACGCTTCCACCCTGGACATCATCTCTGGCATCCAACGGCTGCTGCCTCAGGTCGAGGCCAGCTTGCCCCAGGAACTCCAGGTTAAGCCGCTGGCCGATCAGTCCCTATTTGTACGTGCTTCCATAAACGGGGTGCTTAAGGAAGCGATTCTTGCTGCCTGCCTGACCGGGTTCATGATCCTGGTCTTCCTCGGAAATTGGCGGAGCACTATTATTATTGCGGTCTCGATCCCACTCTCGATCCTCACATCCCTCATCGTGCTCAGCACGCTGGGCGAGACCATCAACATCATGACGCTGGGAGGTCTGGCCCTGGCGGTCGGCATATTGGTGGATGACGCCACGGTGGAGATCGAGAACATCAATCGAAACATCGCTCAGGGCAAGGAGATTCAGCAGGCGATTCTCGACGGTGCGCAGCAGATCGCAGTTCCGGCGTTCGTGTCTACCTTGGCCATCTGCATCGTGTTTGTTCCAATGTTTTTTCTGACCGGCGTGGCGCGATACTTGTTTGTTCCGATGGCCGAAGCGGTGGTATTTGCCATGCTGGCCTCTTACCTGCTTTCGCGGACGCTGGTCCCGACGATGGCAAAGTACCTGCTCCGAGGGCACGAGCAGGAAGCCAGCCATTTGCCTGAATCCAGCCGCAATCCTCTGATTCGGATGCAGATTCGCTTTGAGAAAGCGTTCGAGAGCTTCCGGGAAAAGTATCGTGAATTGCTGGAATTGTGCCTCCATCACCGGCGCGGTTTCCTGACTGTTTTCTTTGCCGTGTGCGTGATCTCGCTGGTTTTCCTGATCCCCTGGCTGGGCGAGGATTTCTTTCCTCACGTGGATAGCGGGCAGTTCAAGCTGCATCTGCGTGCTCGGACCGGAACGCGGATTGAAGAGACGGCGCGCTTGTGTGACCTGGTGGAGCAGTCAATTCGCGAACTGATTCCTCAGGATGAGATTTCCAGTGTGATTGACAACATTGGGCTGCCTTACAGCAGCATTAATCTTTCCTACAGCGCATCGGCTCCGATCGGGCCGGCCGATGCCGATATCCTGGTGAGCTTGTCCGAACATCATCATCCGACCGCGGACTACGTCCACGATCTTCGGCTCAGGCTTGCCAGGCGGTTTCCAGGGGTGACATTCGCATTCCTGCCGGCCGATATCGTAAGCCAGATCCTGAACTTCGGCTTGCCAGCCCCGATTGACATCCAAGTGGTTGGACGGAGCATGGAGGCGGACCGGGAGTTCGCCAACAAGTTGCTCGAGGAAATCAAGTACGTCCCGGGAACCGTCGACCTGCGCATTCAGCAGCCGTCGGATCAGCCCTACCTGCACATTAATGTGGATCGCACCAAGGCGGAACAGGTGGGCTTCACGCAGCGCGACGTTGCCAGCAATTTGCTCATCTCGCTCAGCGGCAGTTTTCAGACTGCTCCTACCTTCTGGCTCGACCCGAAAAGCGGCGTGAGTTATTCGATCACGACCCAGACACCTCAGTACCGCATCGATTCTTTGCAGAGCCTGGAAAATATCCCGGTGGCCGGGCCGAATCCGGCGCACTCGGAAATCCTAGGGAACCTGGCTTCCATTCATCGCGGCTCAGGAATGGCCGTCGTGTCGCACTATGACATCCAGCCCGTCATGGATATTTATGGGTCGGTTCAGGGCCGCGATTTGGGCGGCGTAGCTCGCGAGATCAACAAAATAGTCCAAGAGAGCAAGAAGGATTTGCCGCGCGGCTCGCAGGTGGTGGTACGCGGGCAGATCGACACCATGCGTTCCTCCTACCTGGGCCTGCTGGGCGGACTCGTCTTCTCAATTTTGCTGGTGTATCTGTTGATTGTGGTGAATTTTCAGTCTTGGCTTGATCCTTTTATTATCATCTCCGCGTTGCCGGCGGCATTGGCTGGCATCGTATGGATGCTGTTCATCACGCATACCACGATCAGCGTTCCGTCCCTCACCGGGGCTATCATGTGCATGGGTGTGGCCACGGCGAACAGCATCCTGGTCGTGAGTTTTGCCAAGGAGCAGATGGCGGAGGGCAAAGACGCCGTCAGCGCCCCGTTGAATGCTGGGTTCACGCGCTTCCGCCCGGTGCTGATGACCGCGCTCGCGATGATTATTGGCATGGTGCCCATGGCCATCGGCATGGGTGAAGGCGGAGAGCAGAACGCCCCTCTCGGCCGCGCGGTTATTGGCGGACTGCTGTTTGCGACGGTGGCGACACTGTTTTTTGTGCCGGTCTTTTATAGCGTGCTGCACGGGATGCGGATTCGGCGGGCGCAAGCTGAATCCCGGCAATAACTCGCTTCATCTGTCATACTTTAGGAAGGTCGATGAAGGTAGAGCACGGAATTACGGGATCGCGAAGCGAGAAACCCTCCTTCTCCAACCCCAGCCGTCACCACTGGTGGATCATTCTGTTTGCATTAGTGACGGTGATCGGCGTTGTAATTTCCGGAATCTTACCTCGCATTCAGGCGCGCGCCACCTTGCGCAAAGAAACTGCCGACCTGGCTGTGCCGACGGTTTCGGTGATTCGTCCCAAGCAATCTGCGCCGGTCGAGGAGGTGGTCCTACCCGCCAACGTGCAGGCCTTTGCCGACGCTCCCATCTACGCTCGTAGCAACGGATATTTGAAGCGCTGGTATGCGGATATCGGAGCGCACGTCAAAACCGGCCGGTTGCTCGCGGAAATTGAAACTCCGGAAATAGATCAGCAACTGCGTCAGGCGCGCGCCGATCTGGCGACGGCGGAGGCCAATCTTAATCTGTCCCGGATTACCGCCGAGCGCTACGCCGACTTGCTCAAAACCGATTCCGTTTCCAAGCAGGAAGCCGACAACGCGGCCGGCGACTATGCTGCCAAGCAGGCGGTGGTGCAGTCTGCGCGCGCCAACGTAGGCCGGCTAGAACAAATGCAGTCGTTTGAAAGGATCTACGCTCCGTTCGATGGCGTGATTACCGCGCGGAATACGGACATCGGCGCGCTGATCGATTCCGGCAGCAGCGGCGGACAGAGACGAGAGCTGTTCCACATTTTGCAACCTTCGAAATTGCGAGTTTATGTGAATGTGCCGGAAGCCTACTCGCAGGCAGCCAAACCCGGGCTTACAGCCGATCTGACATTGTCGGAGTTTCCGGGGCGCCGTTTCCAGGGCAAATTGGTGCGCACAGCCAACGCCATTGACCAGGCAACGCGCACGCTCCTTGTCGAAATCCTGGTGGATAATCCGACTGGTACCCTGTTGACCGGCGCGTACGCGGAAGTTCATCTCAGACTTCCCACGGCAGTCTCTTCCCTGCTGGTGCCGGCAAACAGCCTCATATTTCGTTCTGAAGGACTCCAGGTGGCAACCGTTAGCGACCGACAACGCGCCGAACTGAAACGAATCACCGTCGGCCATGATTTCGGCTCGGAGGTCGAAGTGGTTGCCGGCCTGACCGGGAATGAGGCGGTCATCGTCAACCCCCCGGATTCCCTGATTTCGGGACAAACGGTGCGAATTTCCCAAAACCCAGGCCCGGAAGAGCAACCAAACCAAAAAGGACCGCAAAAATGAGTCTGAGTTTTTCCGCAGGGAGACTCCTCCTTGCGGGTTTCGGTCTTCTATTTCTCGGAGGCTGCGCGGTTGGTCCGCGCTACTCTCGCCCGTCCACACCGGTTCCACCAGCCTTCAAAGAAGTTCCGCAAGGATGGAAGCCAGCCCAGCCTGCCGACCAGGTGTTGCGCGGCAAGTGGTGGGAGATTTTCCAGGACCCGCAACTCAATACGCTGGAAGAACAGATCAACGTTTCCAACCAGACGCTTAAAGCCGCGCAGGCGCAGTTCGCACAGGCACGCGCTTTGGTGCGTTTCGCTCGCGCGGACCGCTTCCCCACCGCCACCGCTGGTTTTTCCGCCGCAGAAATTCGCCAAGCCCAGAACCGCCCGGTACGCAGTCTTACGTCGAAGACGAGTTACACCGATATCGTGCTGCCCGTGGATGTTTCTTACGAGCCCGATGTCTGGGGCCGGGTGCGTCGCACCGTCGAAGCCGCTCGGGCGGAGGCGCAGGCCACCGCGGCAGACCTGGAATCGGTCAACCTGAGTCTGCACTCCGAACTGGCTCTCAACTACTTCCAGATGCGCAGCTTCGATGCGGAAGAGCAACTTTTGAAGTCCAATGTCACCGCGTTTGAAAAGGCGCTCGCGCTGACGCAGAACCGGTACAAAGGCGGTGTTTCTTCCGCTGTAGATGTTGCCCAGGCGCAGACCCAGCTTGAAACCACTCGCGCTCAGGCGCTTGATCTCGAGATCCAGCGAGCACAGTTTGAGCACGCCATCGCTGTGTTGCTCGGCCAACCCGCATCGGCGTTTAGTTTGCCCGTTCTGCCCCTGAGTGCCCCGCCCCCGGCGATCCCCCCGGGGCTGCCTTCCGATCTGCTGGAGCGGCGCCCTGATATAGCCGCCACCGAGCGGAGGATGGCAGCAGCCAACGCGACAATCGGCGTGGCGCGTGCAGCTTATTTCCCCGCAGTCGCCCTAAGCGGAACCGGGGGATTCGAGAGCACTAAGCTGACCACACTGTTACAAGGCCCGAGCGGATTCTTATCGGCAGGCATCTCAGCGACCGTCACGGCATTCGATGTGGGCCGCCGTCGCGCATTAAACGAGCAAGCCCGAGCGGCCTATGAACAGACTGTGGCAAATTACCGCGAGACTGTGCTGGGCGCGTTTCAGGAAGTGGAAGACAACCTCGCCGCCCTCCGAGTTCTTGACGACGAGTCAAAGACTCAAGACGCAGCCGTGGCCGCAGCCAAGCATTCGCTCGATTTATCGGTTAACCGCTACAAAGGGGGCGTAGTGAGCTATCTGGAAGTTCTCACGGCACAAAGTACCGCGTTGGCGAACCAGAGGGTTGCCGTCGACATCCTGCGCCGGCGCATGTCGGCCAGCGTACTGCTGATCAAAGCATTAGGCGGAGGCTGGAACGTGAATACTTTACCTTCGGCCAACCTCGCTGGGCCGGCCTGGAATGGACAGTAAGTGTCAACTTGCGCCCGAGTAGGCCGCCGCGAATTGTTCCCGCCACTTAACCGGTTATTTCTGCTGGCATTGCTGAGAGCAAAAAATGCACGGCATTCTCCTGAAGAGCCTTGCTCCGATCCCACCGGTCCGTTAGGAAGACGGTGCTTCTGACGCAAGTCCGATCGCGGCAGGCGTGGCGGCTCTGGTGAAATCAGCCAACCCCGGCCTGAACCCGGCTCAGATCCGCACCATCCTCGAACAGCCGACCCAGGATCTGGGGAAGAAAGGGTATGACCTGCTGTTCAACTTCAGCCTGGTGGACGACAGCCGCGCTTGCAGCTCACCAGTTAATTTGCAGATTGAGAAGACGAAGCGGCGCCTCGTTTACAGGGTGCCGCGTCTTCTCCCGTCTGGACTACTTATTTCTTTGCCTGGATGGAAAGCAGCTCCACCTCGAATACCAGGGTAGCGTCCGGGCCGATCACCTCGCCCGCGCCCCGCTCGCCGTAAGCAAGGTCAGGCGGAATGACGAGTTCCCATTTGGAGCCGACGGGCATCAGTTGCAGAGCCTCGGTCCAGCCCTTGATGACCCCTTTGACAGGGAAGGTGGCGGCCTGGTTGCGCTTGTAGGAGCTGTCGAACTCCGTCCCATCAATGAGCGTCCCGCGATAACCGCACACGACCGTATCGTCCAGATTAGGTTTGCCGCCCTCCCCGGCCTTGAGGATCTTGTACTGCAAGCCGCTGGGCAGCGTGACCACGCCTTGCTTGTTCTTGTTTTGTGCTAAGAAGACTTCTCCGGCGGCTTTGTTGTCGGCGCCCGCCGACTTCCTGGCTTCCGCAAACTTTCGCTTCGCCTCAGCCTGGATTTCGGAAATCACGGCGCGCGCGTCCTCCTCGGTCAGCATCGTCTTGCTGCCCGAAATACTGTCCTTCAGCCCCTTGCTAAAGACGTCGGGGTCTACATCGATTGACATCCGACGAAGCTGGCTGCCAAGATCCATGCCAATGGCATAGCTCTGCTTCTCCTTCGGGGTCTTGAACGCTGAAGGCTCCTGAACTTTGGTCGCTTGCTCAGTTTTAGCGTCCGGAGCTTCTTTAGCCTTGGAGGCTGAAGCGGTTTGCGCAGCGGCTGCCGCAGCTAGCAAGGTGGTGGCAAGTATTGTTGTCCATCCCATTTTCACGCGGGAAATACTAAACATGCATAATCCTCCATTTTCAGGGTACAGGAAAAGCCTGCATCATGGAACTAATACTTTTCCCCTTGGTCAGTCCATATAATAACCACCGACTTACGCAGGAGCATGCTCCCTCCACTGATACGCTGCGGCGAGCACCGGGGAAGAGATAAGGAGACGGGGTATTAAATACCCTCCCCAAATTTTCGAGCGTTCTTTATTGTGCCGTCCCAGTAGCCTTGTCGCTGACATTCAGGGTAGTTTTGTAGGTGCCGGGTTCCTGACCGAGAACGTCGCGTTGATCGCGCAGCTCGCACCGACTGCAAGGGTTCGAGCGCAGGTGCGGCTGGAAATGGCGAGCGGAAGAAGTGGCGCAGATGGCGGGCACTAGGCTGTTCACGCTCAGCCGCCTGCTCTGTGATTGGGCGGAACGAGGCATCATTCAGCCAGAACGCAAAGCCGTTGTTTTTAGAGAGCCTTCCCGCCCTGCTGGAAGTGAACGGAGTCGTCGAACTGGTTTATGAAGAGAATGTAATCGCGGATTCGAGACGGATAACTTCGGAGGCTGCTGGGATCCGCTTAGCGGATCGTCGCCTTGTCACAAGACCCAGGCAGTCACTGCGGCAACCACACCGGTCGCTATCCACTTTGCCAGATTAGAATCGAGAAGCCCTCCCACGGCGACGGGAGCAGCTCCCCGTCTCTTTTTCTTGGGCTCCGGCGATGGCTGCGATCCTGATTCGTCTCGCGTCGTCTCCTGGCCCTGAGCTAATCGGGCAGTCCCACTACCGTCGCTGGTGGTCAGGTCGCCCTTACGCGCCGCAATCTGGATCGTCCCATCTAATGCTCCGACTTCAAACTCCGTCCACACCCCTGCCACTGGTGATACGGTGACTTCGCCAACGCGAGTGGCGAGCAACTTCGAGGTGGCCACGGCGGTCCTGACCGGCTAAAGCGCGGGCGGCTTCAATTCTTTGAGGAGATAGGTCCTGGTGCTCGCCGGGAAGCGTGGGTTCCGCAGAATTTCCCGCAAAAGAGCGGGCGGCAGCGAGCGAGCGAATTCCAGTATCTTGGCGAGAGGTGTTTTCTCGTGGCGCAGCAGAGCAACCCGAACTTCCCGCCGCAAGGACCATTTCGCATGTTGGCAGACAGCTTCGACGAGATTTGTGAGCGCATCGTGCCGGGCTAGTGCTTTCACAATGGAAGATTCGCTCAGGCGCGGGTTCTCCAAGGCAGCGCGGATGACGCGCGGCTCTTTCTCTGCCAGCAGTTCTTCCGCAATGCGCCTGGAAGCGCGACAGGCCAGGGACAACTTCTCGCCGGATGAGATAGTTTCCAGCCGGGTGACGAGGGCTTCATCAGCGGCTCGCTTGATGTCGGCAGGAACGACGGGCGTAAGGGCAACCTGCATCAGGTCAAAGGTGTAGAGATGGCGGAGCATTGCAAGCGACACATGGCGAGGCGTCCTGGGATGTTCCACCACCCGTCTCCGTACCTTCCGCAGCTTTACTAGGTTTGCGTTCCTGGTCAGCGCCTCGCATGCCTCCGCTGGCAAGTCCGGGCGCTTCAGCAAGGCCAGGGCAAGATCCTCCGTCAGCGCAGAGTCTGAAGCCGCATTCTTCAAGCTTTCGGCCGACTGGCTTTCCTGTTGGCGCGGGGCCGAGCCGGATTGTTCGTCTTCAAGCTCGTTTAGACTCATGACTCTGAATGCCGGTTATCTTGCCGACTGTTGCCACGGTAGGCTCGCGTCGGAGCACAACCAAGACGTGGGAAAGCCGTGGCAGGGCTATGCTCCTCGACGCGCCAGCCTCAAGGCTCCCTTCACCGGCTCGATAACGGTAGAGCCGACTGTGGCGTGCGGATATTCGGAACGCAGACTATTGTAAAAAACCTGCCGCACCAGAGCAGAGTTTCGAAATACACCTCCGGACATGGCCACCGGGACGTTTGGCTGCTGCGGAAAAAGGCGCCCAATCACGATTTTCGCAATGCCGGCCAGTTCGGCTCCGGCCTGTGTCAGCACCGTGCGGGCCAACTGATCTCCCTCATCGGCAGCAGAAAGAACATGGGGCAAGAGGCTGGAGAAATCCGGTGGCGGCGTGGCGTTAGCTACCCTGACCAGGTCATCCAGACTCTCCACAGCCCACGCCCTGGTGATGACCTGAAGCAGAATGGAACTTCCGCCTTCGTCGTGAGCGTGTACAGTCGCGGTAACGGCCGAGCGGCCGATCCAGTGGCCGGAGCCCTCGTCACAAATTGCAAATCCCCAACCGCCCGCGCGTGCCGTCTGGCCCCGCGCATTCTTGCCGTATGCGATGGAACCAGTGCCGGCAATAACCACCACGCCCGGACTGCTGTCAAAGGCAGCTTGCAAGGCAATCACCGTGTCGCCGACAACCTGAATTTCTCCGGGAACAAGTTCGGCGACCATGTGCCGCACTTTCTCGGCGATCTGCGGCCGCGCGCCACCCGCAGTCCCTATGCAGGCGCGCTGGATTTGTCGCGGCTCAACTCCTGCGGCGCGAGCAGCCTGCCGAATCGCCTCGTGCAGCGCGCTGCGAGCCTGGGCTTCCCCGACGCGAATAATGTTGCTGGCGCCGGCGGTGGCGCTGGCCAACCATGAAGTATCGTCCCCCACTGCGCAAGTGGTCTTAGTCCCGCCCCCGTCGATTCCCAGAAACAGAGCCACGCCTTACTTCTATCACAGCCGCTGGTGAATCCAGGGCTTTGCGAAATAGATACCCTGTCTAACTTGTCGTTTCTGAGGAGCGAAAGCCCGGTACTCTAGAAGGGCGTCACTTGTCATTGCCAGCGGCTTTTAGCCGCAAGGAATCTGCTTCGTAGCGCAACCGCGCACAACACGCATGGGACTAAACAAGTTGGATTTCACGATCGTCGCGGTCTACCTGGCCGGGATCACTCTGTTTGGCCTTCGTTTTCGCAAACGCCACCGCTCCTTGAAGGACTATTTTCTCGCCGATCGAAATATTCCTTGGTGGGCGATTGCTCTTTCGATCGTCGCCGCTGAAACCAGCACGCTCACCATCATCAGCATCCCCGGACTCGCCTACGATACCAACCTCGAATTTCTGCAAGTCGTCCTTGGCTATCTGGTGGGCCGGGTGATCATCAGCTTCATTCTGCTTCCTCATTATTTCCGAGGCGACTTGTATACCGCTTATGAACTGATCGAGCGGCGCTTTGGAGGCCGCTTGCGGTCGTTGACAGCGGGGCTGTTCCTGCTGACGCGCACGGCGGCGGAAGGGGTCCGTGTATACGCCGTCTCGATCGTGGTAACGATTGCTTTAGGCACAGGTGAAATCGCCTCTATTGCGATCATCACCGGGCTGACCCTGCTCTATACTTTTGAAGGCGGGCTCACAGCGGTAATCTGGACCGATGTCGTACAGACAATTATTTATGTGAGCGGGACTCTGGTCGGCCTGTTCACGATTCTCGACCTGGTGCCCGGCGGATGGCCGGCAATTCATGGCTTGGCCGAGAACATGGGCAAGTTACGCGTATTCGATTTCAGCCCCGACTTCTGGAAGCCGTATACATTCTGGGCCGGAGTTCTAGGCGGAGCTTTCTTTGTTACAGCGAGTCACGGAACCGATCACCTCATCGTGCAGCGATTACTGGCGGCACGTAGTCAAAAGCAATCCGTCACCGCTTTGCTAACCAGCGGCGTTGCAATTCTTTTTCAATTCGCGCTGTTTTTGATTTTGGGTGTGATGCTCTACGGCTTTTACCGCGTGCCGTCGGCAACCTTCGGGAAAGCCGATTTTATCTATCCCACATTCATTGTCAGCCGCATGCCACACGGCATCTCGGGCCTGCTGATCGCCGCGATATTGGCCGCGGCTATGTCCAATCTCAGCGCTGCGCTGAACTCATTGTCCTCCAGCTCGATGATTGACTTCTATCTCCGCCGAAAGCCGCAAACCGAAGAACGGCGCCGCGTGCAACTCTCGCGGCTTGCCACGCTGTTTTGGGCCTTGGTGCTATTCCTGCTGGCCGTCCTCTCCTTGCATAAAGTCGCTCGCGTCGTGGAAGTCGGGCTGTCCATCGCTTCGGTTGCTTATGGCGCACTGCTGGGAGTCTTTCTGCTGGGAGTTCTTACCCGGCGCGCCAATCAGCATGGCGCCATGGTGGGCATGCTGTGTGGCTTCGTCGTGGAACTATATATCTGGCTCGCCACGCGGGTGCCGTGGACTTGGTACGTGGCGATCGGGACACTTGTGACCTTCGCCGCCGGATACACCGCCAGCTGGCTCCGGCCAGACCGGTCTAATTGAATCGTGCGCGGAGTCCTTCTCTGCAAGCTCTGCGATCTCGGCGGTTAGAAAATTTTTCACGTATACTCAACTCCCCGTGCCGCCAGAAATGGCCACCAGAATCTCTACCTCTGCTGACCTGTCCCGCGATCTTGGCCTCAGCCACGCGGGAGCGGTGGTCATCGGCACCATCATAGGCAGTGGAATCTTTCTGGTCCCCGCCGAGATGACGCAAGCGGTGGGCTCGGCGAAGCTTGTTTATCTCGCCTGGCTGGTGGGTGGTCTGCTCTCCTTCTTCGGAGCGCTGACCTACGCGGAATTGGGCGCGATGAAACCGGAAGCAGGTGGCGAATATGTCTATGTGCGCGACGGTTACGGCCCGCTCGCTGGATTTCTCTACGCCTGGGCCACCTTCCTCATCTCCAAACCGGCATCGATCGCGACCATTGTCACCGGGTTAGTCCGCATCCTCGGCACATTTTCGATTTTCTCTTTTTTCTCGCGCCATTTGCTTACGGCTCCCCTTGCGATCAGCTACGGGCAACTGGTCGCAATCGCTGCCGCCATATTCATCTCGATCCTGAATTACAGCGGAATCAAGAAGGCGGGCGAATTCCAGCTGGTTTTCACGATCTTGAAAGTCGCCATCATCCTGGGCATCGTAGGCTTGGGATTCAGCTATCGCGCCGGAAGCTGGACCAATTTTTCCGGCAGCTATGCCGGCGCCAAGGGCGGCATCGCGGGTTTCATGGCGGCCCTGGTGGCGGCCCTGTGGGCTTATGACGGCTGGAATGACCTGAACCAGGTTGCCGGCGAAATTCGCTGCCCCGAACGAAGCATTCCGATTGCCTTGATCGGGGGCGTTGCCGTTGTCGGCGCGCTCTACATCCTGATGAATGCCGCTGTGCAATTCGTGATGCCTGCCTCCGCTATCGCCAACTCGGAGCGGCCAGCCTCCGAGGCAGCTGTGCTGGTAATGGGGAGCCTGGGTGCCAGTATTGTCTCCGCCGGGATGGCGTTATCCATGCTGGTCACATTGAACGGCACAACCATGAGCGGCGCCCGCGTTCCTTTTGCGGTGGCCCGCGATGGATACTTCTTCCGCGTCCTGGCCGAAGTTCATCCTCGGTTCCATACGCCTTCCGTGTCCATCATCGTGCAAGCCGTCCTGTCGATTCTCTTGCTACTGGTAGGCGGCAGTTTTCGCCAACTGTTTTCGCTGGCCATTTTTGCGGAATGGCTTTTCTACATGATTACCGCCAGCACAGTGTTCATTTTCCGCCGGCGAGATCCGGCCGCCCAACTTCCTTATAAGGTCTGGGGTTATCCGCTGGTACCGGCGCTCTTCATTGCCGTGTCGGCCATCCTTCTCTACTACACGTTCGCGGGCAATTTTTTAGACTCCCTCGTGGGCATTCTGATCGTTCTGGCAGGCGTGCCTGTCTTCTATGTTTTCTCCCGGCACCAGCGGGCCAACACCAATTGAATCTTAAGTTTGTGCCGTTCTGAACGGCTGCTATTACTGAAGTACATGGGCAGCGGACACGTTTACCCCGTCTCCCATATGTCCTAATTTAAGAACTCCACCCGCGCACGTCCCCCAGGCTCGGGCCTCCCCCTTGGAGCACAAGAACAATCATGTCACGATCTGGAGTCAGCCTGACGTTAGGGCTCCTGCCGGAGCACAAGGTCAATAGCCGCGCGATGGCGGCCAGCTACACAGCCGTGGTCCTGCTCGTGCTTCTGCTGATCAATCTGGGCCTGCTGTTTCCGGAGCATATCCAGCTAACTCGTTATCACATCTCCAGTTGGATCCCCGTGGACTTGGTTCCGCCCAAGCCGGAGCCGCCGCGTACACAGATTGTCGAGAAAAAGCCGCCGCCCGTTGCGCCGCCACAGGTGACAACCAGCGCGCGCCTCGAGGTTCCTCATGAGCGGCGCACCCCGAAGGCGGCGCAGCCCGAGATGGCACCGCCAAAGATCACAACGACTCCACAATTTATGCCAACGGTTTTCAAGCCGGGTGGAGCACGTCCTGCCATGGTGGTCCACACCGGAGAATTTGGCAGTTCGGCTCCGGTCACGGTCAACGCTCCTATTCAAAAAGTTCAGACCGGCGGCTTTGGTGATCCCAATGGAGTTCCGGGCCAGGGCAAGCCGAACGCGCACCTCGAGGTTGCCAGCACGGGATCGTTTGATTTGCCCAGCGGACCCGGCAAAGGCAATGGCACAGGCGGCGCAAAAGGCATAGCAGGGAATATCGCGAGCGCGGGTTTTGGCAGCGGGATCGCGACCCCTGGCCAGGGTGACGGACGCAGCCCGGGGCGCGGGTCGGTACAGAGCGCCGGCTTCGCCGCTCAGCAAGCCCCCAGCGCACCGCGCCGGCAGCGCCCGATTGAAACCGGTCCCGCGACGACTCCGGTCGAGATTACGTACAAACCCAACCCTGCATACACCCAGGAGGCTCGCCAACTCAGACTCGAAGGCGAGGTTCTCCTGGAAGTGATGTTCGGCGCGAGTGGGCAGCTACGCGTGAGTCGCGTCGTCCGCGGGATGGGGCATGGTTTGGATGAAGCGGCCATCGCGGCGGCCACCAGGATGCGCTTCAAACCGGCCATGCGCGACGGTCAGCCGATGGATTCCACGGCAATCGTGCATGTCGTTTTCCAGTTAGCTTACTGAACAGAAACGAGAGGGACGAGTTATGTGTGCTTTGAGATCGACCTTTACCGCACTCCTGCTAATCACGGGGAGCGCTTTCGCTCAGCAATCGCAGCCGGTCGAAGCTACCCGGTCCGCGGAGCAACCCACAATCACGACTTCGGCTCCCGCGCCCCAACCTACGGCTCCCAAGCCAACGCCTGCGCAGGCAGCCCCGGACCAGCCGCAACCGGCTCAAGCTGCCCCCACCACCCTGGATCAGGTGGTGGACCGCATTATCCAGCGCGAGGTTGGGTTGATGGAGATGCTGAAGTCGCGCACGCCCATTGTCGAGACTTACCTGCAGAACCTGCAGTGGGATGCGCAACTCGGCCCCGTCCCCAAAAATGACCGCTACTTCCTGGGCCGCGTCGACCTCAGTGAATCGATTGACCGCAAGACCTTTCTCAGCGATGAAAGCATGGAAAAGCACCTGCTCGGCGGCTTCACTCGTCTGTTTAAGGTGCAGTACCAGCCGCTGGGATTTTCCTGGATGATCTTTGCCGACCGCAGCGACTTTGACAAACAGCACTACGATTTCCAGTATGTCCGCCGCGAATTTCTTGGCGAGGTCCGCTGTCTCGTCTTTGACGTCACCCCCAAGAAGGGCTCCGGCAACGGGCGCTTCCTCGGCCGCATCTGGGTCGAAGACCAGGATTTCAACATTGTTCGCCTGAACGGCACCTATGCGCCGCGTCCGAAAAATGCCTACTTCTTCCACATGGATAGCTGGCGCTTAAACCTGGTACCCGGATACTGGGTGCCGGCTTACATCTACAGCGAAGAAGGCGACTTCAGTTTCGGCGCCAAGAACAAGGTGGCGTTCAAAGCCCAGAGCCGCATCTGGGGCTACGATCTGAGGAAGAGCAGCAGCGAAGACGAGCTGACTCAGGTGCTCGTGGATTCCACCGTAAAAGACGAAAGCGCCGCCGCCCAGGACGCCAGCCCGGTCGAGAGCATACGCGCTTTCCAACAGGAAGCCGAAAACAACGTCGTGGAACGCCTGGAACACGCCGGACTGCTGGCGCCTGCCGGCGACGTTGACAAAGTTCTCCAGACTGTCGTCAACAACCTGGAAATCACCAACAACATTGATCTGACTAGCCCGGTTCATGCGCGGGTGATGTTGACTTCCCCGCTGGAATCTTTCCACGTCGGCAACACCATCGTACTGAGCCGAGGATTGATCGACACCCTGCCGGACGAAGCTTCGCTGGCCATGGTCCTGTCCCATGAACTGGCGCACATCGTTCTGGCGCACAATCTGGGCAGTAAGTACGCTTTCAACGACCGCATGCTGTTCTCCGATGAATCCACGTATCAGAATCTCGGCTTCCGCCACAGCCCGGAAGAGGAAGCTGCAGCCGACAAGAAGGCGGAAGAGTTGCTGAAGAGCTCGCCCTATGCTCAGAAGCTCGGTAGCGCCGGACTATTTCTGCGCATGTTGGCCGCCCGGGCCCCGGCGCTCAACGGCCTCTTGACGCCGCATCTGGGCAATGGGCTGGTGGAAAAGGGCGCGGTCATTCGCATGGCCGATTTGATGGAGACGGCCCCAGAACTCGACATGAACAAGCTGGACCAGGTCGCCGCCCTGCCCCTGGGCGGACGAGTCAAGATGAATCCGTGGGACGATCGGGTCGAACTGGTGAAGAGCCAGCCCGTAGCCATCACTTCGCCTCGCGAGAAGATGCCATTTGAGGTCACGCCTTTCATGCCGCGCCTCAGCCGGTATAACAGCGGCAACAACACTGAGGCAGCAAGTGCCGTCAAAACTGGCAATTAGATTTTCCTAACTTAACTTGATGCGCTCGAGGCCGGGACCGGAACAGATTCCGGACCCGGCCTTCGATTTTTCAGGCGGGAAAAACGTCAGACTGGCCAGTCAGCGCAACTCGTCGAGGCGTTTTCGCATGTCTGTACCCCAGCACTTTACGTACTCATTGCAATGTTCGCAGTCTGGCCGGGCGAGTCTCACGAAATTCAACAGGAAGCAGAACCAGCGTCTCCAGCGCACGATCCATCTCATCAGCCCGTTCGGGGGGGAGCAGCCTGGCGAACAGGGCGCAAAATTTTGCCCCGGGAGCGTCGGCAGTGGAACCCGGATGGGAGGCGCTGCCTTGTAGCAGTCGTCACAGGCGCGACTCCTCTGCCGGGACCTGCAATCTGATTGCTGATGCAAAGGCCGCATCCACGCCTGCGGAAACGCATTTCTGAATGCGATTCCCTTCCCGGCACAGAGGTAACCATCCGTAACTCCCCGTCCGGTATCTGACCTGTTTAAGCCGGCCAGCGTATAAATAGATTGCTTTGCTCATACCGTTAACGATATGAAACCGGGAGAGATTCGTAGAGGGGATGCGGGACGATGAGTACAGGAGTGGCTCCGGCATTCAGGCAAGAAACGTCCAAGCGGAGGATTCCTCGCTACAAGCTAGCGATACCTTTGGATCTCACCGTATTGCGATCGGGCGTGCCCGACAAGATTTCAGGAAGCACCATCGAGATCGGTGAGGGCGGAATGGGGGTTGTCGCAGCGTCGCAACTGCTGGTGGGCGAGTCGGTCCGCGTTGAGTTTCTTGTTCCGCACATGAGCTCGCCGGTGCGGGCCACGGCGGTCGTACGCTATCAGCGGGACCAATGTTTTGGCCTCCAGTTTCTCCGTTTGCCTGTCGCCCAGCAATTGAGAATCCGTTACTGGACGCGCCACGAAGGCGAAATTCTGTTGGCGGCGCAACCAGGCGCCACGGTCGGAACCGAAGTAGCCGAACCCAAGCTGCCCGTGGACTTCAAAGACTCCGAAAGCTCAAAATACAGGTTCGGCATCCGGCGCATGGTTTCGATCGCCGTTTGCGCAACCGTGGTAGCGGCTCTAATGGGAGGGTGGCACTGGCAGCGAGGCTGGCGGGAGTTGGAAGGGAACGCTCCGGCCAAAGGGACGGCGATGGCGAAACCGCAGGTGAAGGTGCCAGCCGACACAATGGAGCGGCGGGTCATCCACGAGGTCACGCCCGAATATCCGGCACTGGCGCAACAGGCGGGCATCGAAGGCACCGTGGTGCTCCGTGCCATCGTGAATGCGGCGGGCGCCGTCAGCCAAGTGAAATTGGTCAGCGGGCCGCAGGCACTGTCACAGGCAGCCATGGATGCGGTGCGTTGGTGGCGCTATGAGCCTTATTTCGTTAATGGTCAACCCGCAACCGTTGAGACCACCGTGTCGGTGAACTTCCGACTGACAAACTGACTCGGTCAGCTCTCCTTCGCTTTTGGCCCCTTGCCCGGCAATCCCGCCGGATTCTCGTGAGTGCGCTCGCGGAAACTCCCCTTCATTCCGGCTGCCAAAGATATGCTAGATTCGCCGTACTTGTCCCGTAGCTTGTCGGCTGCCGACAACGCCTGCTTCCAGCGCTCATGCCGACTTCCATCGAGCAGGTCTATCTGCCCTTCTTTACTCTCGAACGACGAAGCATGCACACCCAGCAGGCGCACTGCCTGCCCTCTTCGCCAATTCTTTCGAAAGAGAACCCGGACTTGTTCAAAGATTTCCGTGTCGAGTTGTGTCACGCCCGCAAGACTATGGGCGCGCGTGATGGTCGTGAAGTCCTTGTAGCGCAGCTTGAGCTGAATCGTGCGGGCATGCAGATGGTGTTCCCGCAGCCGACGCCCAACCATTTCCGACAAGCGCATGAGCGTGCATTCGAGCTGTTCCTGGTTTGGCGTGTCTTCGTTGAAGGTGTGCTCGTGGCTGATCGACTTGGGATCCGTGTCGGCGCCCACCTCGGTATCAAACCAGCCGCCCGCGTCTTTGCCTTGTGCCTTGCCGGCCAGTGCCAGTCCCCACTTTCCAAAATGCTGCTCCAGTTCCGATTCCTCGAACGACGCCAAGTCGCCAACTTTGTGCACTCCGAGAGCATCGAGGTTCTGTTCCATCACTTTACCTACGCCCGGAATGCTGCGGACATCCAAGGGCGCAAGGAACTTGGCTTCCTGGCCCGGAATTACCCATAGGACGCCGTTCGGCTTGGCCTGCGCCGACGAGACTTTCGCAATCAAACGCGAGGTACCGATACCGATGGAGCAGTTGAGCTGGGTACAGGACTTCATTTTTTGGTGCAGGGCGTGGGCCGCCTTCAAGGGTGGGCCATGCAGGCGCTCGGTTCCGCTCATATCGAGATAGGCCTCATCGATGGAAGCCATCTCCACCAGCGGCGAAAAACCATTCAACACCCGGTAGACCCGCTCGGAGCATTGCCGGTAGCGCTCAGGATGTCCGTCGACGAAGATAGCGTGCGGGCACAGCCTGGCCGCCGTCCGCAAAGGCATGGCCGAGTGCACCCCAAACTCGCGCGCCTCATAGGAGGCCGCCGAGACCACACCACGCTCGTTCCGCTGTCCGCCGACCACCACAGCCTTGCCCTTCAGCGCAGGATCGAATAGCTCCTCCACCGAGACGAAGAACGCATCCATGTCCACGTGAAAGATGGTCTTGAGGAAGGAAGTCATGCAGGAACCTGCTGGATTGTACCAACTGGGGCCAAGCGGGCGGGAGACCACGCTTTTCAAGGTCGTCATAGAAAGGGACGAACCCTCGTGACTTACGCCCCATAGCTAAAGCTAGGGGCTTCAAGGGCCACGCCGGCTATCGCAGGCGTTTCGGTCCTTAGGCGCAGTCCGCGCCTTAAAATCTCCAATGCCGAGGCGTGGTCGCGGATGGTCTCCAAACCGCAAGCCGAACAA
>QIAU01000184.1 GCA_003225055.1 Acidobacteriota bacterium | reverse complement strand
GACGTTCGGTCAGGAGTTGAAGGGCGATTCTTGCAAGAGTGCCCGCAAGTACGTGATGCACTAGCGTTCCCCATATAAGACCAATTTCGATGGTCGTTCCCAACCATCTCCTCGGTAGCCCTCGCTGGACCAAAAGGTGGGGATTAGCAGCATCAGCGAGTTCGGGTGTCTGCGCTCTGTGCTTTGTGTACCTAAGCAGAGATGGTTGTTGGCTCCACTTGGCACGCGGTTACGCCCTGTCCACGGTCGGATTTGAACTGGAACAAGTCCCGCCAATACATCCGCGAACAAGAAAACGCGGATGGAACAGGCGGACAGTTTTAAACCAGCAACGGAGGCGCGCTTTAGCGCGACGACTTAAGGAACAGGGCAACCGCCTTTGAGGCGGCCCCACTCATCAAGCCACCCGCTTTGCGGGTGTCTGACTTGGGCGTAGAACTGCCAGATAATCGCACACGGCGATAACTGACGCAACAGGCCATTATTACACCAACAACCACGGGCAGCTCCGTTCTGCACGGAAAACTGAACTCCTTTGGTTTCCAAATCAGTTCCGATGAAGCCACAAAGTCCTTGCTATTCCCACTCAGCAGCATCGAGCAGCTTTCCCGTCCTCAAATAGTAGTTGATAGCCTCTTCCCAGCTTTGCATTTTGTGAGCGAACCAATCTTGGTTATAGCGCTCCACCTCTCGATTGCCTGCTTCCGACAGTCCAGTGTAGAAATAGCAGATGCTTGCGTCCGTCGTGCCTCGCGAGTTGCCGACTAACGAGATTCTGATCCGTGCTGCCACCCAGCCCGGATTCACCCAGGCGAAGGCGACGCGTAGTGCGGTGGGATCGTACTCCGTGACCGTCCAGATTGTCTCCGAGCCGTCCTCATTCGGGGTTGTGAAAACGCAGTCGGCTTCCGCGGCTCCGGAAAGGGAATAGATCATCCGGTATTGCCATCCGGGAACCCAGTCGGTCTCTCGCACCGGACATAACAACGGGAAAACCTCCGCCGGGGAGGCGGCATTGGTTTGCGTGTATTCGTGAGTGACGCGTTTTCCTCGAAATTCGGTCATCCTCTTGTCCTCCAAAAGAAAATGGCCCGCGCCAGAAGCGCGAGCCGGATTTGGCCGCAATAGAAAAAGGCCGGAGTTCAGTCCGGCCCTTACCTCACTACTTTATGATCTCATACACGGTACCGGCTTGCAACCGCGGCGATAGTGAGGATAGCGGGGTAGTGTCGCAATCTGCAAATTCAGACACTGCCGATAGCGGATGGTGTGGCGTGGAATAGCTGTCGAAATCAAGATTTCACTCAGAACTCGGAACTCCCAGCCGCCCTGCTTGGGCGCTGCAACAACTCATCAAAGTGCATCCGAACCTTGTGAAGAACCGAATGACTGTCATGCGACCAGCCGATCCGACAATTTGGTCGCGTCGTCCGGGATAGCCCCGAAGCTTATGCAGGCTATGCTGCGATGAACCCTCCGGTGTCCCCCAATCCAAAGGGGGCACGTAGTTCATCCGCAGTGAAACACTAATGTGTCGGCCATTCGGAAACCAGCACTAGCCGGCCATTGGCGTAACATCCCAGTCGCAGTCACTGGTGTGGGCCGAACGAGCGCCGTCGCGTGACTATGAACGCTAATCACGCCCTGCCGGCGGCCGTTTGAAGCATGCTCCTATGCTGCTGTAGTAAGGTCCAAAGATTTGTCGGGCGGTTGTACTCGAATCCTACGCTGCCCGACAGGCATCTGTTCCTCGTAAGATGCGAACCCCAGGAATGATCGGTGGGCTTGGGCCTGAGTCCACTATCGACTATTACCGCTCAATCATCGCGCGCTTCCGCGCCCGAAGGCCGAATGGTGGATATCCGCAGGTCATCATCAATAGCCTCGACATCGATAAGGGCATCGCCATGCTTGACGCTGGGCGGCTAGACGACTTGACCGATTATCTTGCGGCGGGCATGGAGTTGCTGGTGCGCGCAGGTGCGGATTTTGGTTTTATCGCGGCCAACACCCCACATCTCGTCTTCGACGAGGTCCAGCGCCGTTCGTCGATCCCTCTTGTCAGCATCGTGTGCGCCAGTTCTGATTACGCAAAGGCACTCGGCCTGAAGAAGGTGGGCCTGTTTGGAACCGGATTTACCATGCAGGCGAGCTTCTACCCGGAGGAGTTCCAGCGGGCGGGGATCACTTTGGTACGACCAAAGGAATCGGAACGGGAATTCATTCACAGGAAGTACATCGATGAACTGCTGAATAATCGATTTTTGCCGGAAACCAAGACGGAGATTCTGAGCATTGCGCAAAGGATGAAGAACGAAGATGGCATCGAAGCGTTAGTCCTCGCAGGCACGGAACTCCCGCTGCTCTTGCGCGACTCCGGCACTCCGGATATCGAGTTTCTCGATACGACCGTGATTCACGTCGAAGCCATCGTTGACGTGCTGCTCGGTCGAACAGCACATACATTTGGCTAGCCACGAAAGAGGAGGACGCTTGACAGAGAAAACGTCGCCCAACCGCGATACTTCCTGCAGAGTGTACCAAGCGTATTTTCACCGAGTCATTGCTGCGACTCTCGTGTCATTTACTCTGCTTCCAAATTCCTTCGCTGCGGAAGCTCCAAAACTCATACAGAAGGATGGGCGTTACGCCCTCATGGTTGACGGTCGTCCGTACTTGATCCTCGGTGGTCAGATTCACAACTCCAGTGCGTGGCCTATCGAACTCCCACAAGTATGGGAATCGATGGCTGCTCTACGCGCAAACACAGTGGAGGCGCCGGTCTACTGGGAGCAGTTGGAGCCTCAGGAGGGGCGTTTTGACTTCACCAATGTGGACGAAATTGTGAAGGGTGCTCGCTCCCACAATCTCCGCGTGGTGCTGCTGTGGTTTGGCACCTGGAAGAACGGCAACATGCACTATGTGCCAGCGTGGGTGAAGACTGATACAAATCGTTTTCCACGTGTCGTCCGTCCCGAAGGCGAGCCGATCGACGTGCTTTCACCGATTTCGCGCAATACGCTCGAAGCGGACAAAACTGCTTTCGTGACATTGATGCGGCATTTGAAGCAGATCGACAACGAACCGCACACCGTTCTCCTGATTCAGGTGGAAAATGAATCCGGCAATATCGGGAGCGTACGGGACAATTCCGCAGAGGCCAATCGCGAATTTGCAGGAGCTGTTCCTTCCGACCTCCTGGTGGCCACGCACAAACAACCGGGGACTTGGAGTCAAGTTTTCGGCGCCGATGCGGACGAAATGTTTCAGTTCTACCACCAGGCAAAGTACATGAATGAAATCGCCGCCGCAGGTAAGGCCGAGTTCCCGATTCCTTATTACATCAACGTGTGGCTCGATTATCCGGCTGCCGAACTGCCCCAACGCCAAGTGGACATGCCCGGCATCGCGTATCCCAGCGGCGGCGCGGTGCAGAAGTTGGTGGGATTGTGGCGTGCGCTGGCGCCCTCGATCGACATGATTGGGCCGGATATCTATGCCGATGACTCCGCGTTCTATCGCGAGACGATGCGCGCGTATCACCGTGCTGACAATCCTCTATGGATTCCCGAAACCGGCCGTAGCGACAGCTTTGGGAAGTTCTTGTTCTACGCTTTGGGAGAGGGGGCGATCGGCTTTTCCCCGTTCGGCGTAGACCAGTCAGGCTGGAACATCCTGGGGGACGAGCCACGGAAGGCACACGCGCGCAACTTTGCTCTGATCGCGCCCATGAGCCGCGAGATTGCTCAACTGGAGTTTGAGGGCAAGCTCAAGACCGCCGTTGAAGAAGCAGGGCAAACCGCGCAGGAAGTGGATTTCGGGCAATGGCAGGCAACCGTGGCCTTTGGGTTTCCGCAACCCGATGGCCGCAGAGCTCCAGGTACCAAAGATGCTCATGGTGCCGCGCTGGTCGCTCAGTTGGGCCCGGATGAGTTCCTAGTCACCGGAGTAGACGCGAGTGTCAGTTTCCATCAGCCGGGAAAATTACCGTGGATGCGCAGCGAGATCATCACCGCGGAACAGGGGGTCTATCGGAATAGTGAGTGGAAGCCGCAAAAGCTATGGAATGGCGACGAGACAGACCGCGGTCTTTGTTTCCACGACAAACCTGAAGTGATCCGCGTGCGGTTGGGACGCTTCTAGCTTAACGGTGTGCCGCCAGTGTGGCGTGCGCCTCGCGCCCATGCTTGGTAACACGCGTTTTCAATACCTGAATTCGTATGTTTCCGTGCGGGCTTGTCTAGCGGCAAGTTGTTGATCTCTCGATCAGGCTCAAAATGCCCGAAGCGTACTGCCGGCTCAAAAGAGAGCCTTTCTCCTTCCTGCTCGATCTCAGCTACAGAAGGATAACTCTCACTGCCATGGCTACAGAAGATTGGCCGGTAAAATGCCGATTAGTTGGCTTAAGGCCGAGATTTCGTTTCAAATCATATGACATCAACCACTTGCCGAGAAAACAAAGCACGGAGGTGCCTGAGGAATGCTGCGAGATGGCCGCCTCGACGCATTCGATGACGACAGCAGGGACCGTTTATGACACGGTAGGCTGTGTCGGGCTCCAGCACTGAAATTGGCATGAAAACAAACCCAGCTCACAAATCGAAACCCCGTTATCAATGCATTATGAAAGAGCGCCGCTGCTTCAGAAGATTGAAGCTGTGTGTGGCGCCGGCTCCGCTGCGCTGTGCAGGGGCTTCGCTCCGCTACGGCGGCGCTCTGACCCAACGTCGTAAAGAGATCGATGTTCCGTCATAGCGGCTGCCAATGCTTGACTGGCAAGGGGCTTAGCGAGCGCACCGGAAAGCCGCACGTACGGATCTGTGAGGGCGAAGCTGAATGGCTGAGCTACCCGACCACTGTCACCTAAGGAAAAACTGCAAATAAATCACTGAGATCCTTCTGGTTGCCAGCGTCATTGAGAAACGGCGACACCCCAAAGATTTCTTCCAATGTGCGGAGTGTAGATCCGTGATCATAGTAGATAAAGTTTTCGTATCCATTTCCTTTCGCAAAGGCAGAGAGGACGATCAGGCCGACTGGTCCGTCTCCGGAGGCTGCTTCGTCCCATGTAATGAACAGAGCACCACCCTTTTTGTAAGCCGCGGAATTGAGGATCCCCGGCACGTTTTGCGATAGCCAGATATCACCTTGCTCGATCGGGTTTTCAATTGGTTTACATTTATCGTGCATATCATCGCAAAGGTTGGGAGTAATAAAATTGTATTGAGCTACCGTACCCTTCTGAAGGTCGGCAGCAAGCTCCGAAAACGGGCGCACGTGTGCAATGCAATAGGCGGAATTCGGATTCTGGTTATCAGTAACGTCATCGAAATAGACAAATGGGTCGTGCTTGACCGCGTACAGCCCTGTATTCGTCAGAGGGCATACCGTGCCGCTAATGTCTTCCTGATACGCCTTCCAGGAAATCGTCGCTTTATTCAGAAGTGTGACCAGATGTTGGGTTGTGGTTTGGCTATTAAGGCTGGGCGGATTGTCATCCAGAATGCCGAAGTTCGTACCTGCCTCGAGCCAAAGATAGTTCGGCAGACTTGGATGGATACCCGGAGGATTAAAATACTGTTCCGCGTGAGAGGCCACCGGCAAGAGAGTATGGTTGATGTAAGGTGCGTAGCGGCTACCCTCAATCGAGGTGGCGTCCTGGGTGCCCGTCCAATTGTGGTTCTCCATCAAAATGATGAAGACCGTCTTAATATTGTGCTTAGACTGAGAGAAGGTCTGAGCTGTCACGTGAATGGAAAAGCTTAGAGCTAGTGCGAATGCCGCACCAAGTATATGTCTCATTGCTCACCTCCTGCAGGAAAGAGTCAAACTCGATTCAGTGCGGCTTAGTAAATTGCTCCGAAGGTTGTCTGGTGTCAACTATTTACTCTCATCAACGACAATTATTTTTCCCCATACGGCCTGAAAACATCGAGAAACTGCTTGTGTGCGAGATACGACAAAACGAGGATAAAGTCCGCAGCCATCGGTTTCATGATTTTACGACGCGTAAAACGAAACCTTGGGAAAAACGGTGGGTTCTTTATCGATTCTGGGCCAGACTCAATCCTGTCGCATGTTGCCTGGCTTTCACAATGTTCTTTTGTCTGGTCACGTGTGCCTGCCACCCCCAGAGTTCGCGGACGATTGCTGTGATTCCGGGGACGACAGCCACTGAGTTTTGGGAAGCCGCGCATGGCGGAGCGGAAGCCGCTGGGAGCCAAACCGGATTTCGCATCTACTGGAATGCGCCAACGCGAGAAGACGATATCGAAAGGCAGATTGCGCTGGTCCAGAGGGCAATTGACGCCGAGTATGCTGGCCTGGTAGTCGCTCCAACCAACTACCTGGCGCTCGTCGGCTCAGTCCGGCAGGCGCTGTCCAAGCACATTCCCACGGTAGTCATCCGATCCTCCCTACCTATCCCGCCCGGACAAGGGCTTTCCTATATTTTGAACGACGACCAGGAGACCGGCCGCCTAGCGGCCACGCGCGTCGGCATGCTGCTGGCAGGCAAAGGGCAGGTTGCGGTGCTTGGCCTGGACCCCTCAAGACCAACAAGTATTCTGCGAGCCCGAGCCATCGAAGTGGAGCTGGCAAAAAGCTTCCCCAAAATTTCCGTCGTAGAAAAAAGGTCAGGATCCTCAAACACCGGCGAGGTTCAACAAATCGCACAGGAGATTCTTACTGAAAAGCCGAGCCTTGATGCCATAATTACCCTCGATGTAACCGCCACAGAGGGAACATGGGCGGCCTTGGCCGCACTCAGGATAAGCAAACGGGTCAAATTGATAGGATGCGAGCAAGAACTGGATCTGATGGCGGGCATCCGACACGGTGACATTGATTCGGTCATCGCCGAGAACACGTATGAAATGGGATTCCGTGCCATTCAAGCGATTGCAGCACAAAAGCGTGGAGAGCCTGTTCCTGACAAGATCGAGTTGAAGCCGGTGCTGGTGACCAAGGTAAATATTGATAAGGATGAAGTTCAAAGAATGCTGTCGGTTAACTGGAGAATGCCGCATTGAGGTGGCTGGGTCAGATCGATAGGGGGTTCGCTGCGCCTTTGTGTTTCTTCCTAATAGCCGTTTTCTTCGTGATTGCGCTATTGTTTCGTAACCCACCAGAACCTCACTATCGTGACTCTTTTGGCTCCGGAAAAACTGCGGAATGGCACGCCTACGGAGGCAGCTGGGACTCCTACGGGGGCGCGATTCGGAACAACTCAGACGAGCGTGGGGCCAAGCTCATTACCGGTTCTTCACAATGGAGCAATTACACGGTGGAGGCCGACGTGCTATTGCTCGGACAAAATGGAGACGCCGGGCTGATTGTGCGCTCGAGCGATGAGGAAGAGGGCGTCGACGCCTACAGCGGCTACTACGTAGGCCTGCGCGATCGCAACAATACCATGGTCATCGGGCGTGCCGACCACGGCTGGATGGAATATCAAGCCGTGCCTGTGAAAGATTCCATTCATCCGTTTCACTGGTATCACCTCAAAGTGATCGCAGTCGGATGCGAGATCGCTGCCTCAGCTCTAGATCCGGAAAGCCAGCAGGAAACCGCCGTTGCCATGGTCGAGAACGATTGCGCGCGAAAAGGACGAATCGGACTGCGTTCTTATTCCTCGGGTGGCCTGTGGAAGAATGTTCGCGCTAATCCTGCTGTTTCAGCAGATCTGGCTGCAATCGTCGACAGGACACAAGTTGCGGATTCCCCTGAACGACTGCAGACGGAACAAGGTTTCAATTCACTGCTTCCCTATAGCGGCAAGGCAGTCGGGCCGACGGATTCCTCTTCCAACGGTCCGGCCATGAATATTCACACTCCACCCTTGGGTAGCTTGCGTTTCGTGTCGGATATTCAAGCGTCGCCTGTAACCGTTCGAGGAAGCGTTGTGCTGACAGCCCCAGTTCTTTACATCGAAGATTCTTCAGGCGGAGTTGCCGTGGAGTTGCCACAAAGCTCGCCGGTAAAGATCGGCGATGAATTGCAGGTCACCGGAGTCGTCGATGCCCGTCCCGGAGGGGTTAGGTTACGAAACACGACTCTACGCCTTCTCTGGTCGAGAGGGCCGGCGCCGCCACTTTCAGTGACAGCTTCGCAAGCGGCAACCGGTGCATTTGACGGGATGCTTGTCGAAATCGAGGGCCGTCTGCTGGGCAAGAGTCGCGTGCAAGGACGATCGGTGGTGCTTGATCTGCAAAGCGGGCATCAGGCGTTCCGCGCCATATTACACGGCGCGCGTCAGGATCTCATGTTTGACCGGCTTCAACCGAATAGCCTGTTGCGATTGAAAGGGGTTTGCGTCGCGGACCCCGCCTTTACGGAGAATTTGACGTCTTTCGCCTTGCTTCTGCGGTCCAGCGAAGATATGGGCATCGTGGCGGGACCGCCCTGGTGGGATACGCGCCACCTCGTCGAGGGCGGGTTCGCCCTGGTGATCCTACTGATGGCCGCCGTATTTATCTATTTTCGCGCCGAGCAATGGAGGATGAGCGCTGTGGCGGAAGAGCGATCGCGCATGGCGCGTGAGATTCACGACACACTAGCCCAGAGTTTTGCTGGCATTGTGCTGCAACTGGAGTCCGCCCTGCACGGGCCACGGTCAGATGTCGAGAGCGCACCGGTCGCTATGGCTCTTAACATGGCTCGCCAAAGCCGGCGTGAGGCACATCGCTCCATCGCGGCGCTGCGCACCTTGCACACCGACCAATCCTTGGAGAACATGCTCCGGAAGGTCCTCCGGCCCCTGATTTCGGAAAGTCACGTGAAATTGTCGATTGCCAGTCACGGAACGCCGCAGCGTTTGTCAGGCGAAGCTGAAGGACAAATATTGCGCATAGCGCAGGAAGCCGTGGCCAATGCAATTCAGCACGCCATGGCATCGCGGATCTCCGTGCGACTGGTGTTTGAGGAACGAAAACTAGGAATGGAAGTCGAAGACGACGGTCGCGGGTTTGAAGTTTCAACGGCACCTGCATTTGAGGATGGTCATTTCGGCATTACCGGAATGCGCGAGCGTGCCGCCAGTATGAACGCCCATTTGACGATCACTTCCGCAGATCACGGGACTAAAGTCACGTTGGTTGTGCCAATTCCTCCCCGCCGTATGCAATTGTGGAAATTAGCGCCTCCGTGGACTCAGCGAATCGGGCAACCGCTAAGATCATGGCTCTCGCGATAAAAGCGAGGATGGGAAGACATTATGGCCGCGGTAATTCGTGTGCTGATCGCCGACGATCACCTCATTTTTCGAATGGGACTCAAAAGCTTGCTCAACAACGAACCGGACATCGCGGTTGTGGGAGAGGCAATGACCGGCGCCCAGACCATCGAGAAATTTAGAGCTCTGCGGCCTGACGTGGTGGTGCTCGATTTGCGCATGCCCGATGGAGGGGGTATGCTTGCCCTCGCTGGGGTGCGCGAGGCTCGTAGCGACGCCAAAGTCTTAGTTCTCTCCAGTTATGCGAGTGAGGAAGAGGTCTATCAGGCGCTGCAGGCCGGTGCTTCCGGCTATGTCCTCAAGGATGTCGGACGGGATGAACTCACCGGCGCCATCCGTCAGGTCTATGCCGGCCGGGAGTGGATCCAGCCGTGTATTCAGCCAATTCTCGCTAGCCGCGAGGACCGCCACGAACTGACACCCCGGGAGTTGGAAGTGCTCAAGTTGCTGGTTCGCGGTCTCACCAACCGGGAAATTGCTAAGGTTCTCGGTAACAGTGAGAACACGGTTCGCAATCATACGATTCGCATCTTTGCCAAGTTATACGTGAGCGATCGGGCCGAGGCGGTGAGTGCCGCGTTACAGCGGGGTATTGTTGTTCCGAACAGCTAACACCCCTCTCTAGGACGATCCAGCAGGCTTGCGCAATAAAAAGACTTCTTCCCCCTTTTGGTCTACTGCAGAAACGGAATAGCATCTGATTTCCTCGCGGAAGGGGGACGAATTCTATGGAACCTTGTTGGCCATGTCAATAGTCTGTTTAACACGCGACAGACGTTACGCTCTAGCCTACGTTCTCATTTGCAGGTATTGGCCCGCAAGCAACCTCCACGACGGGAGTCTTCAAAAACCCTGAGGATTAGAGCCATGAACCGACAGGTGGGCGTATTTCGTTCGTTCTGTCTTGCCTTCTCATTCTTGGGCATGCTTTGCTGGATTTTGTTGCTCTCGCTCACGACGAGCACACCTGCGTTCGCACAATTCAGCAGCTCCATTGACGGGACCGTCGCGGACGCAAGTGGCGCCGTTGTGGCGGATGTAAATATTCGAGTAACGAACGAGGCTACTGGTCTTGTATTTGTTACTAAGACATCCGCGACGGGATATTACCACGTTCCCACGCTACCGGCCGGGAAGTACAGGGTGGAAGCCTCTAAGGAGGGGTTCGATACCGCTGTACAATCGGGAGTCGTCGTTGATGTTGCGAGAGTTCAGGCAGTTCCTTTCCAACTGAGAGTCGGCCAGGTCAGCACAAAGGTGGAGGTGACCGGGGCGCCCCCGCTAGTAGAAACATCCGAGGCGCATATCTCAGAGGTCACGACAGCGCAGGAAGTGCTTGCCCTCCCCCTTGAGGGGCGCAATGCCCTCAACGTAATCGCGCAAACGCCCGGAGTCACCGGCAGCGGCCTGGTCTCAGACCGTGCGGGAGCCAACGATATTTTCAATGCGGCCAACGCGCCTTCGGTCACGGCCAACGGCCAGCGTGGATCGTCCAACGGTTTCTATGTGGACGACACTTCTGTGAACGACAACCCGGATGGAGGTAGTGCCAAACTTTCTCCCAACCCAGACTCGATTCAAGAAGTACGAGTGTCGGTGAACAATTACTCGGCGCAGTATGGCCGCAATAGCTCGATTTTGACGCAGATCACCACTAAATCTGGAACCAACGAGTTCCACGGTAGCTTGTTCGAGTACCACACGGACAATAAACTTACGGCGCGCAACGTCTTCCAGAATTCTCCGAATCCCATTAGCGGGCGGATAGTCCCGGTTTCTCGACGGAACGAGTTCGGGGGATCTCTGGGTTTCCCCATCCGTAAGGACCACACCTTCATTTTCGGCAGTTACGACCAGTTGAAGTCCGCTCAAGCCTTTACCGCCAGATACACAGTCGAAACTCCGGACTTTACCAGCTTCATGAAGACAAACTTTCCCAACAACATTGCGACACATCTGCTGACCAGCTATCCGGCAACTGTGGCGGCGAGCGGCTCCCCGATTACCGTGGCAGCTGAGATGACGGTACTTGGTTTGGGGACGTGCACCGGGACAAACTCGATTGGTATGCCATGCAGCATGCCGCTGTTTCAGCCGGGTGTGCTCTCGATCAGCACTCCACGCAACGGCATTCAATGGAACGCGCGTGTAGACCAGATTTTCGGCAACGGATCAAATCGCCTTTATGCCAACGTTTTCCGCATGACGGCCAGCCAGAGCAGCCCGGGTTCACGTCCGGCGTTCAACACTAATCCGCCTGCAGAGGCTGACTACGCGAGCCTGAACTTTACACACGTCTTCTCGCCCACCCTGGTAAACGAAGCGGCCATGGGTTTCATGCTGGATTATGGTGCCTCGCCGGTCGAGCATCCCAGTGTTCCCGCCATTAACGTGACTGGCATGAGTGGGTTCGGTGCAGGATGGGGGCCGGCGGGTTTTGTCCAGAACGATTTCCACTGGCGGGACATGTTGTCCTACAACCGGGGCTCCCAGTCGTTTAAGTTCGGATTTGATATTTACCGAGACCAGGACAATGCTCCTTTCACAGGTCCGCTGTACCGGCCAACCTTCAATTTTCATAACGCGTTCGACTTTGCGACCGATAAGCCGTTCGAAGAGATCGGTATCAACTTCAACGCGGAAACCGGCGGGTTGCCATTCCAAAATTTTGGGTACCGGTCGACTACGTTTGGGTTCTATGTGCAGGATGACTGGAGGGTTCGGCGAACGCTGACGTTAAATATGGGCTTGCGCTGGGACTTCTCCGGGAACCCAACCGAGGCCAACGGAGATATGACCAACCTGCAACTGGGCTCCGGTTCCACGCTGGCGGAACGGATCGCCGGTGCCAGGATTATCCGCGTGAAGCGCATGTTCACAGATTCCCGAAAAGCCTATTTTGCTCCGCGTGTGGGATTTGCATGGGACCCGACTGGCCGGGGAAAGATCTCTGTGCGAAGCGGATTCGGTGTGTTCTTCGACCGTTGGCCGAACAAGGTATGGAGCGATGCGACCCGCAACAATCCTCCGTTTGTTGCCTCCGCTACGGCTTCTGTGCTAAATCCAAGCGGACCGCAGCCCGTCTACGCCCTTGGAACGACCGACACCGCGCCATACGGCTTCGTCTATCCCCCGATCATTCCTGGATTGAATCCTGCTGGGGGTCCAACCGGCTATCTTGCGTCGGTGGGTGGAGTCGATCAAGGGATCAAGTACGCCTATGCCGAAAACTGGTTTCTCGGGGTTCAGTACAGCCCCTTGCCCGACTGGGTCGTCGAAGGGGACTACGTGGGGTCCGGGGGCAAGCATCTGTATACGGTTATCGACCGGAACCGTTTCGCTGGAGACCTGATACAGAATCAGGATACCTTGCATCGCTGGAATCCCTATTTTGCGACGGTCAATTATGGCGATAACAGCGCAAGCTCAACCTACAACGGCGCAACCATGTCGGTGCGAAAGATCTTCAGCAGGAATTACACGTTCCAGACGTCCTATACTGTGGGTAAGGCCACTGATGACGTGAATGCCGTCGGCCCCGGTTCCGGAGCGGTATATGGCGAAGTGATCGACGCTTATAACGTCGCTGCCCAGCGGGGGCTCTCTCCCAACGATGTTCGCCAGAAAGTGGCGCTCAATTTTGTGGCTCACCTTCCTTCCCTAAGCAATTTGATGGCTCCAGTCCGGGCGGTGTTCGGCGGCTGGGAGGCGAGCAGCCTGGCCATCTTCCAGAGCGGCTTGCCAGCAACGATCTTTACCCGCGCGAGCTTCGTGCCGGTGTGGAACGACCCCAACTGTGTGACCACTCTGGCGGCAAGCTGCCAGGTGATTGGAAACACTGGCGGCGATTACAATGGCGATGGCAACACCTATGACTTGCCCATGCGACCTTCTTTCAGTCTGAATACGAGCTACAGCCGCTCGGACTACTTCAAGGGTCTGTTCCCCGCATCGGCTTTCCCGGCTCCCCCCTTGGGACAAGAGGGCAACGTCGGGCGGAATACCGTTCACGGACCGGGCATGGCGCAGGTGGACCTCTCAATTCTGAAGAACTTCAAGACTCCCTGGTTCCGTGAACACGCCAACTTTCAATTTCGGGCGGAAGTGTACAACCTGTTCAACCGCGTCAACTTGAACACCTTCGATGGCGACGTCACGAGCGGAACCTTCGGCAAGGCTACTGGAGTGTTCACGCCCCGATCGATTCAACTTGGGGCCCGATTGGAATTTTGATGCTGCTCCGGGTGCTTACTTTCTGCATCCTGATACTGCTGGTTCCGGTGGATCTGCCTGCGCAGGATCCGCCCGAGTACAGTCTGGCCGTGCAGCTAGTTCAGGAGCAGCGCTGGACTGCGGCACTAGACGAAATCCAACTCCTGCGAAAGCAATATCCGGGGAATCCTAAGGTAGGGAACTTGGAGGGACTGGCCCTGCTCGGCAGCGGAGACGCAAACCGAGCCGCCTTGGTCTTTCAACAAGTTCTTCAGGCGCATCCGGATTTTTTCCCAGCGCTGAAAAACCTGGTTGTTCTTGAATGGGAGACGAAGAAACCCACGGCTGCTGAACATACCGAGCAAGCGTTGAAGATAGAACCGCGAGACCCGGTTCTGAATGCCTACGCAGCGTTGCTTGACCTGCAAAGGAGGAATGCTTCCGCCGCTAACCACCATCTCGATATTGCCGGCAATGCCATTTCACGCATGCCTCCTGAAATCGAAATGCGTTTGGCCTACTTGTTAGGAACGAGTGGCCGGTATTCACGGGCGGCTCGGGTGTACCAGGACATCGCGGCGCAGGGCGGTCACAGTCCCACGTTAACCTATAATTTGGGACTAGCCCACTACTTGGCTGGAAATTACGAGGAGGCGATCCACACATTGGAGGAAGCCGAGGCGCATGGACATTCCGTGGATAATCTGAACTTGCTGGCTCAAGCCTACGAGAAGAATCAGCAAACCCAGCTTGCGATTGACCGGCTCCGCGAAGCGATTACTCTTTTCCCTGCCGATGAAAACAACTATCTCGATCTCGCCACGATTTGTATTGACCACAATGCCTACCCGTTGGGGATCGAAATTGTACAACTTGGTCTGAAATCACGACCCGGGAGCGAGAAGCTGCTCTTTCAACTTGGCGTGTTGCACGCACTGTCTGGCGAATTTGATCTGGCTCGAGCCGAATTCCGCAGAGCTGGGAAACTGGCTCCAGGGAAAGATCTTCCCGTGGCTGCCTTGGAACTGGCGGACATCCAACAAAACGGCCACAACGACGTCCTCCAGGAACTGCGTCGTAACTTGAAGCAGAAGGGTGATAGTGCAATCTTGTGCTACCTGCTCGGCTCGTCGCTGGTTCGCAGAGGTGCTCGGCCTGGCAGTCCAGAATATACAGAGGCTCGCGGCGTCTTCCAAAAAGCGATCCGCCTCGATCCCAAGCTGCCGTATCCCTATATCGAGCTAGGGAAGATGTACGAGCAGGAGGGGAAAATCGTTGAGGCGATTCCTCTTTTCGAAAAGGCGGCAGTTCTCGGTCCCCGCGATCCCTCCTCTTACTATCACCTCGCCAGGGACTACCGAAAACTGAACCAGCCGCAAAAAGCGAGCCAGATGCTTAACAAGCTCAAGGAGATGGAGCAGCGTAGCCGAGAGTTTGAGCAGGTCGGGCTCACCAGACCCGGAGGATAGGCCGGCTGGTTCTCTGCGCTCGTGTACCTAATAAGCCTAAAGGACAATAATCCCCGTGCTCAATCGCCGCGATTTCTGTATGAGCATCTTGGGCGTGCCCGTGTTGGCGTCTAGCCTAAAGCTCACGGTTGCTGCGACAGGAACCGAAACTGCGAAAGCGAAGGGCAGTTTCCCGCTGAGTGAATACACGCCCTATGGCTACTTGGACAATCCGTTCCATAGCTGGAACCTGCATCGCAGCGGCGTGCTGCGCTCATCGCCGGGTATAGGCCTCGGTTTCTATTTCCCGGCCGGACCCGGAGGCTATTTCGATTTCGCAAAGAACGGAGTCTATGAAGCCCATCTCCGGTTGGGATTTCTGATCAATGGACAGCGGTTTTGGACGCCGGAAGATTTTCGGCCTGGCCAATTAACTTCTCCGTATCACAGCAAGAACCTGCTCACCTTTGCATTCGCGGAAGACGGCACCAGGGTAGAGAGTACGTTTCTTCAGGTGGGCGAGAATGCGGTGGCAGCCAATGTTGCGGTGCAGGGCACGCGGCCCCAGACCGTTCGGCTCATGGCGCTCCTCGACTGCAAATTGGGAGGAGCTGTCTGGTGGGGTCGGGACGGACTCGTCGGGGGCTACGACAAGGCCAGCGACTCTGTCTGGATAAGGTCTTTCGCCGCCGGGAAGGTATTTACACTGGTAAGTGACTTCTCCAGCGAAGCGCATTTTGTTGGGCAGGAAGAAGCTGATCTTCAATCCTGGTTGGTCTCACCTTCCAAGATAGAAGAAGGACTCAGCTACTACCCTAAGCCGCTGCGGGCTGCTCTGCTGTTCAATATCGATGCTCGTCCCAGTGCCAGGGCTGAGCACACTATCGTTCTGGCGCGAGCCGACAACTCAGCTTTGGCAGGTGAGGAGGCTCGCCACGCGATGGCCAAGACCCAAGACGAACGGATGACTAAAGTGACCGAAGATGCAGCGTTTTGGAGTGCTGCTCCACGATTGGAAGGTGACTGGCCGACTTACTGGAAGCATGGATGGGTCTATGACTTGGAAACGCTACGGATGATGGTGCGGCGCCCGATAGGCATGTACAAACACAGCTGGGATGCCATGCAAATTCAGGCACCTCGGACGGTGCTGGCAGAGAGTTCCATTGATATGTGGGCTCTGAGTTATGCCGATCCAGCTACCGCAAAGGAGGTGCTCTACGGACTTTTCGCAAATGCTCCGTCGGAGGGTATTCCGTGCTCCCGCGAGGACGGAGAAATGAACATGGTGGCCGCCGATGGCACCGAATGTGGCACTTCCATCTCATGGTGCTATCCATTCTTCTGCGCTGCCTCCATCTGGTCGCGCAGCGCTGATAAGCAATGGTTGTCTAGACTCTACCCGCTGTTGGCACGATTTCTGCGCTGGACGGTGCAGAATCGCACCGACGCTGACGGCTTTGTCATCGGGAAATGTAGCTGGGAAACTGGGATGGATGCCTCTACAAGATTCCTCATCCAGCAACCCACCGGGGGTGAATTGATCGAATTCCTGCGAATAGTCGAATTGCAGGCGGCCACCTCTCAGGCGGCTGGAATCATGCTGCAGTTTGCAGAGGCGTTAGGAGACACAAACTCCCGAGAAGATTGGCGGAAGACTCAGCAAGTGTTTGCTGAGAAAACGCAGGCATTGTGGAAGGAAGACTGGTTTTACGACTTCGATACCCGAAATGGCCAACTTGTCACGTCAGTTGGCCGCGATGTGGGCCAGGTCGCTCCCCTCTTCTGCGGCATTGCGAATGATGAGCAGAAAGAAAAGATGCGGCCTGCGCTTCGCAAGTTCTTTGCCGATTCCCGGGCAGGGCATGCGTCACCAGCCGGGACCGAAGACTGGCGCGACGGGCTACATTGGTCGTCTCTGGTGCTGCCCTACATTGAGTCCCTTTGGTCGGCAGCGGAGCTGGAGCTCGCTTCTGAGGTAATCCATAACATTGCGGAGCGAGTCTACAGCAGCACGGATCGGAGTTCTCCGGCAAATCCATCTTCCGAGAGCAAGCACCTCGCCAGTGCTCCAAAACTAGGCTGGCCCGGCATAAGTTGCGAAGTCTGGGGAGGGCAGGGCGCATACGGCGGCGAAGGCTATGGCTGGGGCGCTGTGCTTCCAGCTCACATCATTCGCAATCTGATCGGCTTCCGGGATCCGCGACAGCCCGATGAGCTGCTCCTGTCCCCCAATCTCCCGAACTCCTTCTTGGCGAGCGGCCGGACATATCGGGTATCGAACCTGCAATACCGGGGAGCGCTTTTGGAATTGGCAATTCATGTTTTGGATTCGCAGCGAGTACGAATAGAGGGGATATGGTCGGGATCGATTAGGAGTGTTGCCGTGAAGGATGCAGAGGGGGCACACGTTTCTCTCGAAAGCGCAGGCTCGGCTTGGCAGTTTGAGGGCACAAACCACCGGCAATATTTAATGCGGATCGCAGGGATTTCCGAAGTCTGAAGGGGGTAAGCGCGAAATGGAATCATGCCAGTTGCCGTGCTGGTTGTTGATCCTCGTTCTTCTGTGCGCACCGTGTGTCTCCCTGCAAATGGACTACCTCGAATCGGCGCCGCGACGGATTCCTCAAGAAGGAAACAGGCACGAAGTCTTTAGGAATCGTCCTCCTCTGCAAGCGACCCCCATGTATTTGTTGCCGCTCACGTCGATCCGGCCAAGAGGCTGGCTTGAACGGCAACTGCGGATTCAGGCGGATGGCCTGAGTGGTCACCTCGACGAGTTGTGGTCTGACGTCGGCCCTAACAGCGCGTGGCTGGGCGGAACCGGCGAGGCGTGGGAGCGCGGGCCGTATTTTCTAGATGGCCTCGTCCCGCTCGCGTACCTGTTGGACGACGCAAAACTGAAAGCCAAGGTGCAGAAGTGGGTCGATTGGACGCTGACTCACCAGGGCGCGGACGGTTCCATCGGTCCAGCCGCGAATCAGGACTGGTGGCCACGAATGATCATTTTAAAAGCCCTGACCCAGTACCAGGACGCAACGGGTGATCCCCGGGTCATCCCTTTGATGCAGCGCTACTTTGCCTTTCAGGCCCGAGAACTCCCGAAACGGCCTTTACAGGATTGGGGCAAATACCGCTGGCAGGATGAACTCGTGAGCATCCTCTGGCTGTACAACCGGACCGGCGACGCGTCTCTTTTGAACTTGGCCAGGGTCTTGCATGGTCAGGGATACGATTGGAAGCAGCAATTCGAACACTTTGTATACACAAGCAAGACGAATCGCTCGATTCTGAATGGGCGGGGCAGCGGGCTCCCCGATCCTGCCATGCAAACTCATGGTGTCAACAACGCGATGGCGCTGAAGATGTCCCCCGTGTGGTTCATGGTTTCAGGCTCGGAGGAAGATCGAAACGCGATCTATCAGCAAATCAAGATGCTGGATACGTACCACGGAATTCCCAATGGCATGTTCAGCGCAGATGAACACATTGCAGGAACGGACCCTTCGCAAGGAATTGAGTTGTGCGCTGTAGTTGAGTCCATGTTTTCCTATGAACTTATCGCAGCTGACCTGGGTGATCCTAGCTTTGGAGATCGTTTGGAGCGAGTTGCTTTCAATGCACTGCCCGGCACCTTCCGTGATGACATGTGGGCCCATCAATACGACCAACAGCCCAACCAGATCGCCTGCACCCGCCGGCCGCGTCATTGGTCCACCAACGGCGTGGATGCGAATTTGTATGGGCTCACCCCCGAATTCGGCTGCTGCACGGCAAACATGCATCAGGGTTGGCCCAAGCTGGTGTCAAGCTTGTGGATGAGCACGGCAGATGGCGGATTGGCCGCCGTCGCTTACGCGCCCAGCGAAGTCGAAGCGATCTTGGGCGAAAGCGCCAAAGTCCGGATCGCCGAGGATACCGAGTATCCCTTTCGCGAAAGCGTGCAACTGACGGTAAACCCAGAGAATGCGATAACGTTTCCTCTCAAGCTGAGGATTCCCTCTTGGGCCACGGGGGCAACGGTTGCAGTCAACGGCACTGCGGTTAATGACGTACGCAGCGGCTCGTATCTCGTTATCAACCGAGAATGGAGACAAGGCGATCGCGTGGAGGCGAAGTTTCCCATGGCACCTCGTATTTCGCGCTGGGAAAACAATTCCATCGCCATCGAACGCGGTCCCCTCGTTTTCTCGTTAAAAATAGGCGAGAACTGGACCAAGCTGGACGAAGATGCTCTCGCGCCCGATTGGGAAGTACGGCCGACAACTCCTTGGAATTATGGCTTGGTGGTGGATGCTGCCCATCCAACGGGCTCGATCAAGGTGGTCGAGGGCCCTATCGGGGGGTATCCGTTTTCGGAGAGTGCGCCGCCCGTCGAACTCATCATGCGGGCACGTCTCGTTCCAGAATGGCAGGCGGTTGACGGCTCAGCCGGCCCCTTACCGAAGAGCCCTGTGCGGAGTTCTTCGCCCGAGGAGACTGTCACATGCGGCGCTGAACCCAAGTTCCAACAAACCAGTTGCAGCGGCACACTGATACAGAAAACCGCGTCTGTCGTAGCCGCCAACAGGAGCTTGTGAGATGAGAACGAATCCGTGTTTTATTGCAGTGCTGGTCCTCTCGATCCCGTTTACTGCCATCGCCCAAGAAACGTCTTACAGCGGGCTCGACAATCACTTGAGCAGTCTCTACCGGCTTTCCAATGCCAAAACCTTGTCCATCAGCCCGGAGAACCCTACCGGAGAAAAGGGCAAAGGCGGCACTCTAACGGAGGGGACCGGGGCGAAGGCCGCGCGTGATCTGGGCAAAGGCTGGAAAATCAGCCCATCGGTGGACATTGCTGCGGGAGCGACGTACACGGTAGCCGAGATCCGTGGCTCCGGCGCAATTCAGCACATCTGGATGACGCCGACCGGCAACTGGCGATTCTCCATTCTGCGCATGTACTGGGATGGTGAAAAGGAGCCGTCTGTCGAAGTGCCGCTGGGTGATTTCTTTGCCATGGGTTGGGGAAAGTATGCCAGGATTTCTTCCCTGGCAGTCTGTGTGAATCCGGGCAGCGCCTTCAACTCTTATTGGCCCATGCCGTTCCAACAGGAGGCCAGAATCACCATCGAGAATCTCGACGACAAAGCCATAACTCTCTTTTACCAGGTGGACTACGCGCTATCGTCGGTGCCCGCAGATGCAGCTTACTTCCACGCCCAGTTTCGGCGAGTGAATCCTCTTCCTTATAAGCAGGTCTACACGATTCTTGACGGCATCAAGGGTAGGGGCCAATACGTCGGAACCTATATGGCCTGGGGTGTACACAACAACGGCTGGTGGGGAGAAGGAGAAATCAAGTTTTACCTGGATGGAGACCGGGAGTACCCCACCATCAACGGAACGGGCACGGAAGACTACTTTAATGGATCCTACGATTTTGAGAATTCAGAGAGACATCAGTACGAAGAATTCACCAGCCCTTATTCCGGATTAGTGCAGGTTATCAAGCCCGACGGACTTTACCAGTCGCAGCAGAGATTTGGCCTTTACCGCTGGCACATCCCTGACCCGATTCGCTTCGTGTCTGATCTGCGCGTGACCATCCAGGCGCTGGGATGGAGAAGCGGTGGGAGGTATTTGCCCCTGACAGACGACATCTCTTCTGTCGCATTCTGGTACCAAACCGAGCCTCACGCGACTTTTCCGAAACTGCCCGCAAAAGACCAATTGGAAATTAATTGAGCCAAGCAAGTCCTCAGTCCGGTTTCAGCGCAGCCACCACGGTCCACTTCACATACCCCACTTTATCGAGATGCTCCCTGACATTGGCAGGTGCAGCAACGCGCAAAGTCTTCCAGTTACCTGCTTGTCTGATATCCTCAGCGGAAGTCGCTCCGGCGACTTGCCATGGGGTCCACAGTCGGATCTCATACTTAAGGTCCGGGCGCCCTTCCACGATCATTTGAAATTGACCGTTGTGATAGGAAGTCTTGAGAACGTGAAGATTCCGGCTCTGGTCTCCCTCAAGGTTCGGCTGCCAGGGGACATCCACGCCAACCCCGCCATGATAGCGCACCTCGATGTGCGCCCTAGTCACGGATGTCAACTTGACATGGACGTGAACGTCACTGCCGTTATCCTCCGTTCGAAAAGGTACCGTTCTCCCATTTTCCATGACCGAGTCAACTCTCGCTCCTGAGGGTAATGCCGGCGAGTATTCCAATACCAACGGCGAGGTGCCGCGAGTCGTGAGGTCAGCAGTCAGCCGCTCTGGCTCCTGATGCAGTTCGAAGGTCACCTTCCCTTGTCCAAAGGGGAATTGGCGAATTGCAACATCTGGCCATCTCGGCGGCATGTGAGGTGTCAGGTGGAGAACTGCGCTAGGAACGTCGGGGTCCATTCCCAGCACTCCCTCAATTAAGCCTGGCATGGCCACCAGTTCGGAAAACATCTGGCGCGGCACTCCATTGTCGAGCAGCCGATAATAGGATCCCGACAGCGATTCCGGCATTGCTCCAAGCGCGCTAAACGAGCGTAGGCAAGTCATCGACATCCACGTGATGAAACCCTGCACTGCATTGTGATAGCGATAGTCGGCAAGCATGGGAGCCGCCGTAAAGAACGGCCACGCCGAACCGACCTGGTAAGAGTTCTCGTCGTAGCGCGAGTCTTCTAGCGAAATGCTCCGCTCACCCCAGTCGGAAAGAAACTCTGCCGTCGCCAATCGCTCCAGCACTGCCCGGGCGCGTTCCTGCGGCAGGCTCCCGAACCAGGCGCTGTACGCAATCGCCGGATTCAAATATGTGACCTTGTCCCCGGACTTTCCCACCCCATAGTCGTAATATCCGAGCGTCTGGTTCCAGAACATTTTCTCCAGCGAGTCCGAGGCGAGTTTCTCGCGCGTCTTGGACTCTTGTGCGAGGGCCGAATCATCCATGACCGGGGCCAACTCGGCCACTGCACGCAGGGCCGCAATCCACTCGCCTGCCATGGCCGAGTCCTGAACGGCGACACCGGCTGTCTCCATCGATCCCCAATGTTCCGGTGGAATCTGTGGGAGACCATTGTCTGCATTCAGCATCGAAAGACAGTAACCATAAGCCTTCCGTATTGATGGCCAGCTCTCCTCGAGAAAGGCACGGTCCCCAGTGAAACGGTAGAAATGGCCCATCGCGATCAGATACCAGAGAGCGCTGTCGCTGTGGATATAGGCATATGGGTATTTCTTGAACCAATCAATCACACCCGCGCTCTGCGAAATCTCATGCGGAATTTGTCCATCGGCGCGCTGGTATTTCTGAATGAATCGAAAGGCTTCGCGTACGCTTTCTGTACTGCCAACGTCGAGCCATGCCCGCTCGCTGATGTTCGGCTCATCAAAAAACCACGCATACATGGGACGTGTCCCCGTACCGGAGGAACCGTACCCGGAAACGTAACCACAAACGAGATAAGGATTGCATACCTTCAACTGATCAAGCGAGATCCGCGACCAGCGCAAGGCCGAGTTAACAACGGTATCGGGCGTGTCTATTTGTGACCCGTTAGCATCGAGATCCGCGTAGTGCTTCACGCTCTCTGCATAGAGTTCCTGAACATGTCCAAGGATGCGGTCGTACGTCGCGGCGGGCTGATATAGGTTGCGGATACCGCCTGCGACAATGATAGGTACGTATGCTCGCCGCGCATCCTTCACGTCAAGGCGCAGTTCGATCTGCTCATACGGCTGATCGTTGGTCAAGTAGGGGTGATATCCTACTGCTGTCGCCCCCATCGCCACTGGTGAGCCGATGAGAGCGGAGAAATTGCCTGAGGGCTCGCTGAGTTCCATCCATCTTTTTTCTTGATTCCAAGCAACTATCTGGCCGCCGACAGAGCCGGGCCACATGAGATTGAGGTCGGGTCTGAACCGCACAAACACTCGCAGAGGAGCCGAGCTCTTGCTCTCCAGCAAAATCACGAAGCCAGCCTCGTGGCGCGGGGTAAAGAGGGTCTCCGTGACCGTAAAGCGCTCCGCAGAATATTGCAAGTCGACACTCTGAGGACGAACTCGCACACTACGGATCAGGTGTTCTGCAGGATAGATCGTCGGTGATCCTTCAATCTGGAAGGCAAGACTGAAATCATGGAACACTTTCAGAGGGTAAACCCATCCCTCCAAAACCCCGCTCTCAAATCCCCATACACCGGCCTTTTCTCCCACGGCATCGACGAAACGCCACGGCTCCGCTGGCCCACTTAGTTTCAAATCGCCGGCATCCAGATCAAAATGGGGGATTCCCTGTCCCCGGAGAACGGCAGGATGTTGAAGTAATGCGAGCGCCAGCATGCAGTCTACGGCAAATCGCCTGGCCGTGTAATTCATAGCCCCCATTGTTCCCCGCCCTCCGTCATAACCCCGCATTCTCCTCTTACCCTCCAGCAGCCCACTCTTAATCAAAACCAACCAACCGCTGGGGAAAAAGTTCTCTTCTCTCCCTGCTGTGAATGGATGGGATCAATTAAATCCGAGAAGAACTCAGGTCAACTTATTTGAGCGCCGTCGTCCCTGCTTATTTCTCCGCTTGGAAACGTCATTGCGTGGCATTGAGTCATAGCGGGCAGGACAATTTCAACTGAGCTGCGAGCTCGCATGCGGCCGCAATGCCGCGAAGAAGAAGATTCGATCATAGCCTCAACTCAAACGACGATCCAGATGAGCGTACCCGCCGTCCACAAAGAGCGACTGTCCGTTGACACCCGCAGACTTGCCCGACAAGAGGAAAGCAACCATGAACGCGATCTCGTCAGGTTCAGTCATGCGCTGCCCTAGAGTGACCTTGGAAGCAATGCTGCGCAATTTCTCCTCAGATGCTGGGAATTGCGACACCGATCTTTTATATTGCGGCGTCATGACCTCCGCAGGCACAACAGCGTTTACGCGAATTCCAAATGCCGACAGTTCTGCCGCCCAGTCTTCAGTGAGTGCCAAAACCGCTCCTTTAGCCGCAGCGTACCCAGAAGTGCCGCCTTGTCCTGTGATGGCCACCTTTGAGGCAATGTTTACGATGCAACCTTGCGATTGCCTGAGAAACGGCAACACCGCTTGCGTGACAGCATAGTAATGCACAAGGTTGCGCTGCAAAGACGTGAGCACCCCGGTTATCAAAATAACTTTGTCTTCCAGGCTTAAGTTCATGTGATTCTCAACTTCGCAATGAATCATTCCACAAACCTCGAGCTTATTCAGAAAGGCACTGCTCGTCTTCATTCCTCACATTTTGGATTTCGCAATCATAGATTATTCATTCCTAAGCTAAGCTCAAGGCCAAATTGTACTCGCTTGTCACTGGAAGACCGATAGCTGCCGGCGCCGTTTCACAGTCGCGTACTGCGAGCCCTTCGCTGTGCTCCGATTGACTTCCGCTCCGATCGCATCACGATTACTCCGGTGACCGACGAGTTCTAATGTAACCCAATGGTTTAGAGTTCGAGTCTTGTTGGGCAATATGTGAATGGGTCCATCGTTGCTGGCACCACCGCATCAACGCGTCCATCGTTGTCGCAATCGAAAAGCGCCACGCCAGCCCCCATTGTCTCAAGCAGATATTTTTTCGATGTGTGCGGACTAAAGATATTCAAATTGCACTCCGCTTGACGAAGTCACATCTACGAAATTTGCCGGGATCGGAATTGCACCGTCGCTTGCCTTCTCAGCACGGCGATTCGCCTCCCACGACCTGCCTTCGCACAGGAGACGCGAGTCGGCCATCGGCCGCCCGGCCGGAGGCTGACTGTGAGTGCAACACCTTCGAAATGGCAAACAGCATCGATCCGAAGGCAACAGAAATCAACGCTTCTTTAATTTCTCCCGACAGCAAACGCTAGTCCTTCAGTTTCCAGACAGTCTCATCTACTGAGATGTCTTGCACTCCGTCAGTCGATGCCGCATCTGAATGGCTGCCAAATGTGCGAAAGGAGCAGCTGTCTTCTCATGTCCGCTCATTGAGTTGACGTAACGAGGAAGTTGGCAAGAAATCGGGACGAGCACCTTCAATGGCAACGATATCAATTAGCAGGCTATCGCGTTCGGAAAAGCTTGGAAGAGGAGGATCTGACGATGAATTAGTGAAACCTCTTAATGTCATCCAGCGGGTGCAAATCCCGCCTGATCAAAGTCGAGCAGACAGGTCAGTAGTGAGTCTTGCCATTCACCGGGCGACTGGTGGGTGCGAAGCGTAGACAACAAGGTAGCAGGCCGTGAGGGTTCAGCACCGAAATCTAATATCGTCCCGATGCCAACGTGTTTAGCCTAGCGGAAGGCAGCATCCGGCAGCGACCGCTATTGCGAGGTCGTGCTGGGATCGGCGGTGTCCCTAGCCCAGGGCAGGCTCCAAAGGGATGGCCCAGGAACCGAAGAGGGCTCTCCATCTCCTCTCACACCAGGAGGACTGCCTCTGGAATGGGGTCGGGAGGTATGTGCAACCGAGGGTCGACCGGAGGAAGCACGGACGGATGGTCGAGCCGTCTTACAACCCCATATTACCGAGGAAGGTGGAGAACTGCAGGGCTCCCGCAAGGGGCGGCCACAGGATCCACTGGAGGGAAGGGGGAAGCAGGCGTACGAATCTGTTGAAAGGAGACATAACGAGACTCAGAGCTCGAACTATTATGTCCACAGACATCGACAGAATAGCTGAACTCGCTAAGGACGATTCGAAGCGACAATTCTCATCGATCGCTCACCTGATCACAGTGGAGAAGTTGGAGGAGGCATTCCGGAGTCTACGAAAGGATGCCAGTGCAGGGATCGACGGGGTCACGTACGAACAGTACGAGACGAACGTCGAGGAGAATATCCGTCAACTCCATCAGCGGCTCAAAGAAGGCAAGTATCGGGCACAACCGCTGCGCCGGGTCTATATCCCCAAAGAGGACGGGAAACAGAGGCCGATCTCGATTCCGGCTCTTGAGGATAAGCTGGTGCAGAAGGCGGTGGTTGACCTGCTGAATGCCATCTACGAGCAGGATTTTCTCCAGTGCTCCTACGGGTCTCGGCCCGGACGTGGGCAACACCAAGCCCTGGACGAAGTGGGAAGGGTTATCTGTACCCGGCCCACGGGATGGATCCTGGAAATTGACATTCGCGCCTACTTCGATTCCATAGTCCGATCGGCCCTGGTAGAGATGATCGAGAGACGCGTAAACGACGGCAGCGTGCTTCGCCTGATCCAGAAATGGATCAAGGTGGGAGCCATCGACAACGGCAGACTGCTCGTGAGCGAAACAGGGACGGGACAGGGGCAACCAATAAGTCCGCTCCTGGCCAACACCTATCTTCACTACATTCTCGACCAATGGTTCGAGGAAGTCGTGAAGCCCCGCTTGAAAGGGGAAGCCTACGAGATCCGTTTCGCCGACGATGCCATCCTGTGCTTTCAGCACAAGGAGGACGCGGAAAAGGTGCTCAGTGTCCTGCCGAAACGGTTCGAGAAGTACGGTCTGACACTGCATCCGGAAAAGACGCGGCTGATTGAATTCGGGCGCAATGCGGCGAGGAACGCGAAGCGGCAGGGGAAGAAACCCGAAACCTTCAACTTCCTCGGCTTCTCACATATATGCGCCCGCAGTCGAAAGGGGAAGTTCACCGTGCACGTGAGGACGATCGCGAAACGGCTCCGCAGAGGGCTGATGGCGGTCTCCGAGTGGTGCAGACAGCACCGCCACGAGCCGGTGAACGAGCAGCAGAAAACCCTCAACGCCAAGCTCCGCGGCCACTACCAGTACTACGGTCGCCCGACGAACTACTGCAGTCTATGGCAGTTCTACCGGAGGGTCCGGCGTATCTGGCGAGAATGGCTGAGTCGCCGCACCCGTGGGCGGCCACTGACGTGGGAGCGATATGCGGAAATCCTACGTCAGTACCCGCTGTTGCGACCGAGGATCACACATGCCTGGGCGGGCGCAGGGAGTCACGCCTGAAGAACCCGCTGCGGAAAATCTGCACGGCGGGATCCGTGAGGGGGGAGCTCCCCGGCGAGCCATGGTGGACTTATTCGGGCACGAAGCTGGAAACGGCGGACACAGCCAAAGAACACCTACCGCTCACCGGGTCTCCTCTACTCGGAGTGAGCCGGACCATTGCCCGGCCCTCCTACCATCTGCAGCGCCGGCAATCTTTGCGCAACAGGCGGTAACGGCGGAAACGGCTGATGAGGTTCGGCCTGATACCAGTACGCAACAGAATAATAGTTGTCGGAGCGGTGGTTCGCATTCCCATGCTCGATCGTCGCTTTGAATGATTGATGGAAGGGAATGGGAGAATCCAGGTGAAAGCGATACACGCTCGACCTGCTGCCCGCCAACTCCTCCCCTACAACGGGGGCGCCGTACAACTGATAGGAAAACGGCTTGCCGCCGAAGTCCCAGGCACCTAGAAAGTAATCTTCCGATCCGGTTCCCACAATCGAGGGCGTCGTTTCTCCGTCAATGAAGAACATGTCGTCCCCTTCTCCCCACCAGAAGTCCTGATTCTGCAGCACCGACATGGTTACTCCGACATACTGCCCATGCCCTTTCGCCTCCATCCATACATAGTTGCCCTGCCCGCTCAAATTGGTGCGATTATTCACGGACGGATCCTGGTTATTCGTCCAGGAGTTCGTCCAACCGCGATTCGGCTGCGCCTGCTGATATTGCGCGTGGAAGTACACAATGTCAGCAGGGAATGGATGAGAATCTGTCCGGTAATCAATGTTGTAGTAGAAGCTCCCAATGGGCCGCTCGCCTTCGTTGGTAACGGTAATCCGCGCGTGACCCTGGAACGGCATGGGGAAGAAGCAGTTTAAGCTCTTGTCGCTCCCGACCGAGAGCAGTTCGGACTGCCAGCGATAGTAATAGCCAAGTCCAAGTCCAAAGAAGTCTCCGATCGGGGCTTCCACACTGGGTGATTGTTCTTGGTCCCAATAAATGCGCAGTACGATGCGCTTCAGGTGATAGGGCTCGGAATCCGCAATCGTGAACCAAATGTGCGAGATCGTACCCGGACCATCGACATCTAACACGGTTAGAGTCGTACCCGGCGCAACTGAACGGAAATCTGCATTCGCCCCCGTCGGGTCGGCGCTCGAGGCCCGGTGCGCCACATACGTTTGCTGTCGGCTGAGATCTGGCTGCCAACCCGAAGTCTGGCCATAAGCAGAAAGCATAAAGCTACAAACAAGTATGCTGAGCAGTGTGAACCGCGCCATTTTGTTCCTCCATTATCTATAAAGGGCCACGCTGAGTGAAATAGACGGCAAGGTGACTGATCGAAGTGAAATGAGAATCCCCGCCCGGCGTTCCGATAATGCGCACGCCGTCTCCCGACACCGCCTTAAAGGTAAAGGTATAAGTAGAGTAATCTCCTGCTCTGCGGTCATAGGGATACGAGGGACTTATAGTAACTTCCGGCACATCGATCCAACGAAAGTCTTGGCGTACCTGGACTCGGAGAGTGCGAGCGTACCAGCCGCCTCTCGGAAACATGCTTCCGGTCCTGTATATGACAGTGTTTATCGTGTATGTCTGAGGCCAGATGTAGCCCCACCAGTCCGTCGTCTTTGTCTCTTCGTCAAAGTCGTCCTCGCTCTTGTTTCCGTTGCTGCCGCTGATCTGATCGGCGCAGTTCAACGCGCATAGAGATCCAAAATGAGTGCTCTTGCTGATTGCTCTGGCTCCGGGTGCGAGCGTGAGATCGACGTCCGACAGGTGGTTGGCCGGGCCTACCGGGCTATACGTCTGCAAGTACAATTTGCGCAAAGAAAAAGTGTACGCGTGGACCCACACATTGCTCTGTAGGTATAGAGTCAAGCCATCGGTGCTGATGAACTTCGAGGGAATGCTAGTGCCATATTGTCCATAGTTGTGAGGTAGGCGTAATGGACCGAAATCGTCAGATAGGAATAGGTTCCAAGGCCCCCACGGATTCGCCGCCTCATAAAATTGTTGCGTCGCGCAGGACCACGAGGCAAAGATGTAGCGGTGCAGGGGAGCGTCGTAAACCACGCCACCCTGAGCGATGACATGCTGCTTGTGGGGGCATCCGTGTCCGAATACCACCGGATACAGCGAGCGGTTGTCCGTCAACGCGGGCTTTTTGTTTCCGATATCGCTTGACCAGGCAGGGACCCCGCTCGAATCTACTCCGGCAAAGAATTCCCAAGCGCGGCGATCAAGGATGCTGCGCCTTGGCGCGCGCGCCAAATAGAGATCCTGCTGGTCTCGCCAATTGTTATCCAGGCCGTAGGCGTAAACAAAGCCGTCGATCGCATTGCCGTAGTTCCTGCCGTAATCGAGAAAAAATATGGTCGTAAACTTATGGGCTGCTGGATCGCTCGCGCGCCGCGATGCGCCGAACATCGGAGCGGTACGATCCCACGTCCAGGTGACCCCGTGATCGGTAGATTTGGCGATCGATGCTGCAGGGGCGTCATCAAAATGGCGCTTTTGCAAGTTTTGGAATGCGAGATAGATGGCGCCATCCACACACAGCATTCCCGTGGGTTTGCGGTTGTAGTGCCGACCGCTCCAATTTGTGCCTACGTCGGTTGCCAAGGTCCTTCCGCTCAAGTTCGGAGGCATACCGGAGACGAGGCTCACGGCCATGTCGTAGAGTCGTGAGCCTCCGTTGAAAGCTTTGCCGTCTCCATTCGCCGTGTACAAGTTATCGTCGTCGGCCCAGCAGGACGGCCATAGATCCCCATCGCCGGCAAGCTGGTACGTCGAATAGGACTCCTCTGCAGCGGTCGAGAAAAATGTACTCTGGGCAGGAGCGAGTCTTTGCGTCGCCGCCGAAGGCACCGGGACAGAAGGGCGCCGCGACACTGCTCGTTTGGAGCAGCCGATACTCATTACCAGCAGAAGGCCTACACCCCCTGTGAGTAACCCACGCGGGACTCTAAGACTGAGGAGCATAATCTGTGTACTTGCGTCGCACCTACGTCTGGGACGCGGCGACCTAAAGCTGAGATCATCCATGTGCCACCAGCTCGTCTCACCTTGCGAAGTACCTAGCGTGAGATATCGATTACGAAATCACCTGCGGACAACCGCACCCCGCACTGTGTTATCTTTCGGGTCCATCCACCATCCACTTTCGCGAGTTCGATGATCGTTTGAATCGATCTTCTGAAGAGTTTTGCCTGACGCATGGACTTCCCGAGGTGACTCTGTTGCCGGCACAATCACCTCATAATCGTGAGCCACAGGGGAGTTCTTGACCTGGACTGTGATCATGGATGCATCCTGGTAGACGGTTGCGACTGCGCCGTCACACAGGGCAAAAGCGTCACGGTACGGCTGCGGTGCAGGGAATACTCTCCAAGTCAAGCTTCCTGCCAAGGTTGAACTTCCCTCTACTGTATCCGCTGCCAATGGCTGAGTTTCCGCGCTGATGATGGGAATGATGCTGCCCGCTCGCATCAGTATGGGGATTTGGTCGAGAGGTGCAGGCATTCTAATGTCGCCGCCACCGGTAAATAGCTCCCCAGCCCAGTAGTCGACAGGACCGACTAATAACTTTTTCACGCGCAGGTACTCTTCTTCCGCCTTGTATGCCTGTGGATCTTCCGAAAACTCGAGCATCGGATGTCGAATGATTGGCAATCCCGTCTTCGCTGCTTCACCAGCATAAGTATAGAAGTAAGGGAATAACGAGATGTGCAGGCCGGCGTAGCGTCGGAACAGATCGAGCGTCTCGGAGTCGTACCAAAGGTTAATGGCGGCAGCAGGCTTATCCCAAGGATCATCGCGTATGACTGGCTTCAGCGCACCAAATTCCAGCCAGCGAATCCAGAGTTCCTTCGAGTAGCCGTTTCCATTAATACCGGGTCCCCACACCGCAAAGCCGGAAAGCCCCGCCGTCACGCCGGCCGGAACTACCGAAGGGTCGCCTCCCCAGGCTACCCGCGTATAGCCTTGGGACCCAGCGTAACCAGAGCGAACAAATCCGACCTCATGCGGTTTCGCTCGTTGGCAGATTTCACACCTAATTTCGTGATCGAGCAACGCATACAGATTTGTCATCTGGCGACCAGTTTTGCCAGAGAAGAAGCGATCGGTGTCGGCTACCCACTCGCCACAATCTTCCATCCACCCATCGAAGCTGTAGTCGATGAGAATCTCTCGCAACTGCTGCTCCCACCAATCGACCCTCTTCGGGTTAGTGAAACCAATGTCACCGTCGGCGAAGGGTTCACGCAGCAAATCGATACCCGGCGTTCCCGCGATCACGCCGTGATAATCACAGATGTAGTGCATAGCATCGCACTCGTGCGAATCTTAGGCTTCGTTCCGATTCAGTGGATTTGCTTAGGCTCGACTTCTCTGGCTTCATCGGTAACTTCGCCTTGACGATTTAGCGCCTGAAGCCTTGCTTGCGCCTTACTCCTGGCCTTCACGTCCTGCGAAGTTTTCTCAAACTGTTGCAGTGCCTGATTCATCTGGTCTTTTTTGCCCAACGCTCGATAAGCCTGCGAGAGCAGGTAATAAGCGCTCGAGTCGCTACTCCTGACCGACACATAACGGGTGAAGTTTTCTACGGCTGATTGAAATTGTTTGCGATGCAACTCTACCTTTCCCAGAAGGCGGTAAACTTCGATGGGTGGTCGATCCATCTGCAGTGCCTTGTTAAGCATGTTGGCAGCTTCTTCGTCCTTGCCCATGATCAGAAACACCTGTCCGAGATCCGTGTATGCGCTGGCGGAATAGGGTTGCAGCTGAAGTTCTGCCTCAAATTCCGGAAGAGCTTCCGCCGGTTTGCCGCTGCGCAGCAGATTATTGCCAATTGCTTCGTGGATACCCGGCAAGTCTGGCTTCAATAGCAATACTGTTCGATACTCCTCGATTGCTTCAGACTGCTTTTCTTCGGCCGTAAAGGCATCGCCCAAAATTTGGTGGAAGCGGTACGAATCCGGTGCCATCTGGACTACGTGCTCAAAAGCTGCCCGCGACTCCTGCTCCGCATCATGGGCTCTTCGATAAATCTCATCTTCCCGTGTTGTTCCATTTTGGGAGGGGCCCAGAGCGGACGCAGCGGTTCCACCCAAGTCGGCTATGAGTGAGCGCAGCTCCGGGATGTCGGAGCGACGCTCCAGCGCCATCTTGTAGCATTCGAGCGCCTCCTGAGGGTCGCCCTTCAGCTGCGATTGCTCTCCCGCCAGCTGCCAGGTTCTGCCTCCATCTGGAGCTACAGCAATCAACTCCAGTGTCGCCTCTCTCCCGATTTGCAGATAAGTCTCTCCCAGCGAATACCAGACATCAATATTACCGGGCTCGAGACGGCGGGCTGCCTGAAACTCTTTTAAAGCCGCTTCATATTGGCTTTGTGCGGTATAGGCATACCCTAACCAGGTGTGAGCGATGACATCGGCTGGATTGATTTGCACAGCTTTTTCCAGCTCCTGTACCGCCGCGTTCGGATCAGACAATCGGTACGATGACAACCCGGCGAACAGATGTGGCGCAAGCAAGCTCGGATTCATCGCTGTCGCTCTTCGAAAGATGCGGATGGCCTGCTTGAGATCATGGTTGAAGTACAGCGCTACCCCCAGATTGCTTTGCATTTCCGCGTTCTGGGGCAGGGCCTTTGCCACAAATTCGTACTCATGGACGGCAGTCGAAAAGTCGTTCCGCTGTTCCGCTGCCTGTGCCGCCTTTGCGTGTGCAGCGATCTCGTGGGGAGATGGTTGGGCACAGAGGAGCAGAGGCAAGGCTATGCTAAAAAACGCGAATAATTTTGCGAGCATAGCCACCTGCTCAGAACTCCAGCTTCAGACCGAACTGGATAATTCGCGGCCCGTTCTGCTGGGAAGTAAAGATCCCAAAGATGGTATTGGAATTTGCCAGAGACGCCGGACTTAGGTTCGCCGGAGCTGCATTGAAGATGAAGGTTTGCGCGTTGCCCTGTGATCCCGCTTGCCCCGCGGAGGACCAGACGACCCGGTTGAAGGCATTGAAGAGGTTTGCCTGAAACTGCAAACCCACACTCTCCGCGAGCGGAATTCGCTTCGATAGGGATAGATCCTCATTCAGGTATGCAGGCATGCGCAGCGCCGAAATTAAGTTGGGAGCGTCGCCAAACTGACCGGGAGGGGGAGCCACCAAAGCCGCGGGATTTATGTAAAACTGGCAGGGATTACGGCCTGCGGTGGTTTGCACCGGACCCGAGCAGCTTGGATTGTAGTCAGGATTCTTGAACGGCTGACCAGGAACGATGTTTGGACGAAAGCTGAAACCATCCTGCGCATTGTAGGGATTGGAGCTGCCAAAGGCGTCATACTCAATGTGAATAGGGCGGCCACTCTGATATTTCTGAATGCCGCTGACGGACCAGCCTCCGACGATCTTCCCCACTACGCCACTCCGATTCAAGAAGGTTTTCCCCGGTCCAAATGGGAGTTCGTAGGTGTAACTGAGCGAAACCACGTGTGGAATGTCGGAGCTGGTGACGGAGCGTTGGGCTTGGGGATTGTAATGATCCTGGAAGAAAGAGCCGGCAAATATGGCATTTTCTGCCCCGGCGTCGTAACTGATATTGCTATCGACGTCACCGATCGTCTTCGAGAACGTGTAAGCAACGAGAAATGTCAGTCCTTGCGAGAATCGCTTTTGCAAACTCGTTTGCAGGCCGTTGTAGGAGATGCTGCCGATTGGATTTTCGGGGTGATCGACACTGCCATACTGTGGAAACGGTCGAATGGACTGGCCCACCGTAGCTGCCGCTCCTAAAGTCGGAACAAAGCCTGGCCATGGAGGAGTAACACCCGCAGCTACCGCCCTCGGATCCGTAATTGGCAACGCTAGAAATTCGTTCAATGGCAATCCTGCACCCGCCGCGGCCGCACCAAATTTCTGTTGTGCTAGGGCTGGATTCACTTCGTTTGGTTTCGACCAGATGCCAATGTGGTAAGTATGCATCCCCACATACCCTATGTTTGCCACTATGCTGCTCGAAAGCTGGTGCTCGACCTGCGCCGACCAGTAAAGTTGTGTCGGAGGCAGGCCTACGTTCGACCCGATCCAGACAGGATTGTCATTGCCAACAAGAAGTCCCGGATTAAGATTCGCGCCGCTGACCCCATTCGCAGGAAAAGGATTGTCCCAAAAATAGGCAGGGGAGCCTACCGCGTCCTGAGGTCGTACGGCATTTGCGATCCCGGCAAAACCGAAATTGTACCCACCTGTAAAGCCCGACTGCATATTATCGTTGCCGATTGGCCGGGTTACAGCAAAGCCGCCGCGAAAGGCAGTTTTGTGTTGGGCTCCCGGAGAATATGCAAACCCGATTCTGGGTTGAAATCCCAAGGCATAGGTGTTGCCGATGCGCGGCTCTCCGTTGCGCCCGGGGCCGCTGCCGAAGAAGCTGTATGCTCCCGGTAGACCCCCGGCGACAGGGTTAGCCAGCGTCGGCTCCATACTTGAAACATTTCCACGGATCTCTGTCCGTGGTACCTGGACATCGTAGCGAAGTCCAAAATTTAAGGTCAGATTCGGTCGCGCCCTCCAGTCATCTTGAACATAAGCGCCAGCTTGCAACCATCTGTAATACTGCGCAATGGGATAATCAATGTGGATGTAATCAGGGCCGCCGAAAAGAAAACTGGCGACTGGATTTCCGGTGCCCGCCGGCATCGAGACCGCTTGATTGCCATTGATGAAGCCAGTTCCGTTCAGAGCCGACTGAGTGGGCTCGAAGACAAAACTGCCGCTGGCGATACCGCTATTGTTGCGCTGCAGTCGCCGCAACTCCCCGCCAAAGCTGAACGTGTGATTGCCGCGAACCATCGTCAGATTATCGTTCTCAATGAACCGATTCTCCGCATCGGCCAAAGCTCCTCCCGTTGTGGAACCAATACCGTTGATAAGGGTGCCGAGCCCGATCTGAGGAAATGGGCTGCTGCTCTGAAGCGGCGCTAAGCCGGAGATTCCTAAAGCGGCAAAGCCGGGCCCCGCCTGAAGGGGTCCATTGAAGCCTTCATCGCGAAGAAGTCCAATATTGAGATTGTTAACCAAAGTTGGAGAATGGGCGTAGTTATAGGTAAAGCGTATTTGCTTGCTGGGAGTGACCGTGGAAACAGCATCCAGCAAATTCAAACCGCCATTGTTGCTGAAATTGGAATTTCCCGTGAACACGCTGCCGGATAGCGCATGCTTTTCCGATATATGTTCGTCGATCTTGACGACCATTCGGTACTGATCGATTTTTGATCCTTGCTTGCGCACAAGATTGTTAAAGATCGCATTGTTGTCCGCCATGGGAAAGTATTTCAGCACGTTCTGCGAAACCTTACTTAGGCCGGCAAAACCAGGAGGAATTATGTTTCCTGGAAATGGGTCACGTATCTGGTACGGCTTGCCGTCCGGACCTGTGACGGTGTGAACCGACAAGGGATTGAAGATCTCGCCTTGGTAGACCGGACGCCCAGCAGGATCAAAGACGGGCTGACCATTGGCGGTGAGCGGCGGGCCGAGTGCTTGGGAAAAATCTCCTGTGCGATACGCATTTGGAATAGTTGTCAGGCTCCCGTTGATTGCGCTAGGGCGAAACTTGAAATCGGTAAAGTCCACAAAGAAAAAGGTCTTGTCGCGACCGTTGTACACTTTTGGAATCCATACTGGACCACCGAATGTACCGCCGAACTCATGTTGTTTCAGCCCAGGTTTTTTGCAAGCCGTCGGCTGTGGCGTGACGGTGCAATCCGTGCGAGCTCGCAAAGCATCAAAGACAGCACCCGCGGCGTTTAGCGCGTCGTTTTGCAGAAACTCGAATAAACTCCCGTGATATGCATTTGTGCCGGAATTGAAGGCGAACGACACGATGCCGCTTGAGAGACCATACTGTGCGCTCTCATTGTTATTGACGAGTTTGAACTGACTGATCGCATCGATCGGCGGATGATTGCTGCTGATATCACCGGTGAAGTTCGTATTCGACACCGGAATGCCATCGATGTAAACTTCGTCGGAAAAACTTGCGGATCCGCTGATATGCAGCCGGTAATCCGGCGTGGCGCCCGGCACAGATCCGTTGACCCCGGGCGTAAGCACGACAAAGCTGAGCGGATTGCGCATATCGCCGCTGAGGGGCACGGGCAGATCTTTGATTTCGCGGGGAGTAATCACCGTTCCGATATCCGAAGTCTGGGTATCAATCGAGGCCGCATTTGCGGATACGGTGACGGTCTGCTCCACCAAGCCCGGTTGTAGCGTGACCGTGATTCCTAGGGTGCGCCCTACTGCGACCGAGATATGCTCCTGCGTCGCAGTGCTGAACCCCTTCGCCGCGGTCATGAGAGTGTAGCTGCCGGGCGCGAGATTGAGAAAATTGAATTCTCCCGAAGCGCTGGAGATTGTGCTTGCGGAAACTCCAGTGGCCTCGTTCTTCAGAGTGAGCTGCGCGCCGGGCACATTTGCTTTTTGCACATCCTGGACCTCGCCTTTGATCGCTCCGCGATCAGCCTGAGCGAGGACGCGGCTCGGCATGGAAACAATAGCGAGCGCAAGAAGCAGAACGAAAAACAATTTGGTTTTCATAATCAGCTCCTGGATCGTTGGACCGGAAGTTGGTGAAACCTTTCAGGCCCACGTCGATCATTGCTCACGAATTGCTAACTGTTTGGGCACATTTGCCAGGAATCAAACGAATGAATCGTTTCAGCGAAAGGATTGAAGCACAGGGTTAAGAGGCTGTCAAGGTTTTTTGGCGAGTAGAATCTCTGGCGACGAATACTGCGATGATGCCGAGGAGAGGACTCTCAATTGTGCATTGAAATTTCATGGTTCGCGGCGCATCCGCCGCGCATTCACGATGAAAGCCGCCATCTTTAGCTGCAATGTCCGCTATCTATATTCTTGGGTTTGCGCTGTTGCGCTGGCTGGACTGGCGTATTCGGCCGAAAAACCCCGCGCAATACCGATTGGACTTGATGCATATCGATCATGGGATCACTGGGCTGATCAAAGAATTGGCATGCGCGCATACATGCGCAGCACCTACGATCGTGGCGGCGGCAATGAGGGAGCGGATGCAGCGCATTTTTTGTATCAACTCTCTGACGAATTCAACGTGACCCTCGACCTGGAAGGACCCGGAATGCTGGTTTTTAGCCGCTACAATCACTGGCACGGCAGCCCATGGCACTTCGTTGTAGATGGAACCGACCATCTGGTACAGGAGACCAGCACAGCAAATCCTTTGCAGCCTGTGGCAGATTCCATATTCCTTCCATCTTTACCGTTTCCCCAACCGCTGGATTTCACTTGGACAACAACAAAAGGCTCTGACCTCATTTGGACGCCAATTTCTTTCGAACGAAGCTTGCAAATGGCCTACACGCGAACCCACTATGGCACCGGATATTACATCTTCGACCGCTTCGTGCCGGGCACGCGACTGACTCATCCACTGCAGAGTTGGGAGGGGAAATCTGCGCCTGCTCGGGACGTGCTCGATCTAATCGCCAAAGCGGGAAGTGACATTGCTCCGAATCTGGGGAAAGAAGTAGGTGGAAGGATTCATCTTGCGGCAGGAGAGACGGTGACTGTGGCGAAGGTAAGGGCCAGGGCCGTGCTCACCACGCTCAAGTTTTCTATTCCTCGTAAGCAGGCGCTCGCTTTCGAACGAGCTCACTTGCGCGTGACCTGGGATGGAAGGAAACAACCTTCCATCGATGCTCCAATCGCGCTTTTCTATGGAGCGGGAACGCTCTACAACCGCGACAATCGCGAATTCCTGGTCAAAGCCTTTCCCGTGAACATACGCTTCTCGGAAGATGATGTGTATCTTGCGTGCTACTTTCCGATGCCCTTCTTCCGATCCGCGCGAATCGAGCTCAGGTCAGCGGGCCCACCGGTTAATGGAATTGAATGGACCCTGCGCTACTTTCCGCTGCATGAGCGCGCGAGCCAAGTTTCCTACTTTCATGCAACGTACCACGATTTTCCTCAGCCAATACCGGGACGCGATCTCGTTCTGCTCGATACGCGCATCACTGAGGGAGGGGGAGACTGGTCAGGAAGCTTTGTAGGCACTTCATTCATCTTCTCGCACCAGGCGGATTTCGGCACGCTGGAGGGCGATCCGCGGTTCTTCTTCGACGACAGCCTTACTCCGCAGGCCCAAGGTACGGGAACAGAAGAATGGGGTGGAGGAGGCGATTATTGGGGTGGTCTAAACATGACCTTGCCCTTCGCTGGCCATCCCGTCGGGGCGCGCAACCTAGAGACCGCATCCAGTGATGAAGACAAAATCGAATCCGCTTACCGGTTTTTATTGGCAGATCTCATGCCATTCGGCAAGAATGCTGAGATTCGCCTGGAGCACGGAGGCATGGATGATTCCGAGCAACACTACGAAACTGTGACGTACTGGTACGGCCTCCCCTCGCCCTCGCTGGTGGAAACCGATCAACTTCATGTGGGCGATATGGCCGATGAGCGTTCGCATGGTTACTCGTCTCCGCAGGCGTCGCCGCCCTACGAGCTCACGTCCCGTTACGAGTGGGGTGTGGATACTCTGAACGGCAAAGAGATATATCCGGCCAAAACCGATACAGGACGAGTAACCAAAGGAACATCGGAATTTCACGTGCAGCTTCGATCGGATAACCTTGGAGTGTTGCTTCGACGCAAACTTGACTATTCCTTTCCGGACCAGAGAGCGGAGGTTTACGTCTCAGATCAAACACGGTCGGATTGGAAGCTTGCAGGAATTTGGTACCTCGCCGGATCGAATTCGTGCGTCTATTCGAATCCAGCGCAGGAGCTCGGAGCGACAGAACACAACGTGGAAACCTCGAACCGGCGGTTCCGCGATGATGAATTCCTCATCTCACGTGAGCTCACTCGTGGCCGCCGTTCGATCTGGATAAGAATAAAATTTACTCCCGTCACCCGCCCTCTGTTTCCAGGCTACCCCGTGGCAGAGCAGGCCTGGAGCGAAATCAAGTATACGGTTTACTGTTTCGTGCTTCCAGTGGCAAGATGAACAGGCACTGCGCCAGCAGGAATTATCGCGAGGGCACTGCGCTCGCGGTTCAGACGGACAGAGGTGTGTGCGTGCGCGGCCTCGAGGGTTCTACCGCCGACCCTCTCGTCGATTCACGAACGATGAGAGTCGGAGCCATTCGTATCGTCACCGCTTTTCCGCTGAATTTATTTTCAATGCGATCCATCAGAAGAGTAGCTGCGCGAGCGCCGATCTCATAACCGGGTTGCGCCACAACTGTGAGTCGCGGGTAGAACGAGCGGTCACCAGCGAGATCATCAAACGTAGCCAGCGCGACGTCTTCCGGGTACCGCACCCCGAGTTCTTCGAATGCCTGCAGCACTCCCAGGGTCATAACGCCATTGCACACGAATATTGCCGAGGGACGGACTCGGCGAAGGAGCAATTCTTTTCCCAGACGATGACCAGATTCCTCTCGGAAATCTCCTTCTAGAATCAATTCCTCGGAGACCTTGATGCCTACTTCATGCAGAGCATTCTCATAACCTCGCAATCGTTCGCGCGCATGCTGCAGTTCCAAGGGACCTGTGATAATGGCGATCTTGCGGTAACCAACGCGTAGCAGGTGCCGGACACAATCCTCTGCCCCGCGAACGTTGTCCAGTAGCACAGTATCAACCTTTATGCCGGCGGGGGCCCTATCTAAGCAAACGACCGAGGTGCCTGCATCCATGACTCTGCGTATGTGACTACTATCTTTTCCTGGGGCAGATGCCAGTAACAATCCGTCAACGCGGCGGGAGCGCAAAGCAGAGACGATACTTCGCTCTCGTTCTATGTGTTCGTCAGTGTTAGCCGTCACCAGCAAATACCTCCGTTGCAGTGCCTGATCTTCGGCACCGCGAATGATTTCCGGGAAGAAAGGGTTAGTGATGTCTGGGAGCACCATGCCGAGCATGTACGTCTGATTCACCTTCAAACTGCGAGCGATTTCATTGGGGTGGTAATCCAACTCGCGAATCGCGGCTTCGACGCGTTCTCGAAATTCACGGCCGACACGTGGATTTCCTCTAATGACGTTGGAAACAGTTCCAACCGAAACGCCCGCACGTTTTGCTACTTCCACGATGGTTGACATTGGACTCCGAGCAGTTGGAATTCATTCTGCCACACAATGAATCGATTCAAAAGCCGAAAAGTCAGGTATTGTTGAAAATGATGTATGTCCTGGAAGCAGGATTGACGCAATCTGTAAATATCGGTGAGTGCTGCGATGATCTTAAGGGGTTCAGGGAGGCACTCCGCGTTGTTTCGTCCTGTTGATCTTTAGCGTTCTGGGCAAGCACAGAAATATGTGCCAAACGTAGGGCCAATAGCCATGCCGCATTCCCGCTGCTCGGGAATAGTAGGACATTCCTGCCCGAAAACATGGTTGGCACTCCTTACATCAGCGCAGATCAGGGCGTGGAAGGGCGAAATATCCGGCTGATTCAGTCGTCATCGCAATTGACTGTCGCAGTGGATACCGTTATTGTCGAGAATGGAGGAGTTGACGGACCGAACCGGTCGCAGTATGACGCTGAAATCACCGGACGGAAAATCGCTGCATAAACCTCGCGCGACGGATGCGAACCGCACTGACTGAAGGCCAACAACCCGATCACTTACTGGAGGAATTGGCCGGATCTGGGATCTCGGACCTAGAAAAGTGACTACGTTTGTGAGATGGACCGTCCGCCATGGGGCTGAACTGCGGCACAGCCACCATCTGGAAGCGGTGCTTCGACGCCTTGAATCGCTGCCTCAGCCGCCCGTGTTTTTCCACGAAAATGCCCAGCAGTGGCGAAAATCAGAAAAACGGGAGGGAAGAAAGAAGAGATTCTTGGCAACAGGTCACTGGCTAGCAGCCAAATCGAGTACGTAACCATCGTGAGAAAGCTCATCGCCGTTCACCGTAACCGGCTGCCGGCCGTTAACAATAATTCTGTAAGTAACATTCGGATTCGCTGCCGCGAAGCGAACATGCACTCCTTTCAACTCGGGTACGGCATTGACGTTAAACGAGATCAGACTGCCAACGACGTTCAAAGTGCGCAGCGAATTCGCATTGAAACCGACGCCCCGGCTCCGGGAAAGATCTATGAACGCGTCGCCCAAAGTCGCAGACATGATCTCGATCGAAGTCATCGCGCTACCGCTCCCCCAGTGAAAACCGGTCATGGCGCCCGGTTCATCTTTGTAGCCGGTGTGCGCCCAATTTTCCCACGGAGCAACCGCGAAAGTGGCCCGGGCTGCGGCTACCGCCCGTTCGAGGTACTCCATTTCTCCCGTTGCTTTGTAGTAGTCCAGGAGCAAAACAGCCGCATAGCATTGCCGCGCGTCGCTCCATTCCGCATCTGTATTCTGAGTGGTGAATCCGCCCAATAATTTCGGATCGAAATACGGCGGGCTCCAAACCTGCTGGGTGAGTAACAGATAGTCGAGAACTCTCGTGCCCAGATCCAGCCATTTGCCATCTTTCAATATGTCGTACAGCTTGAGATAAGCTTTAGCAGCCTGGATCGTCGAGAGATTGTTCTGCGGATACTGCGCCGTGATCGGATCGGAGAAATCGAAGTTCTTGCGCGCGCATGATTTGAAGGTTTCAAAATCCCACCAGAGCTGCCGCGGAAGGACTTCACCGGTAATGAATTCCATTGCACGGGTCGCCGCGTCCACGTATGCTTTGTCTCCCGTTATTCCGCCAAGTTCCAGCAGAAAAAGTGCGGAGCCGGCGGTCTCGGCATTCAGATCGCGAAATTCCGGGCGGGGTTTGAGATCCGAGTCATACCAGGAAGGGATCACGCCGGACTTCAACTGATGGCGCAATAAAAAGCCGCCATAGCGTCGCGTGAAAGCAAGCACTTCGTTTCTTCGATTGGGCGTAAGATCCTCGGCCCATTTCAGCATCCAGTAGGCAGTCCAGGACATGCAGAAGGCGTGATAATCTTCAGCAAAGCCCGCCCAGCCATCATCTCGGATCCAGCGATGCTCGGGAACAAGGTAGATGGTGGAAAAAGCCCCTTCCTGCTGTGGACTTTGCAGTGCCAAACTAAGGATTCCCTCGGCGTTCTTCTCCATCTGCTTGTCATTAGTTCTCTTGGCATAGAGATACCAACCATAAGCCGTCCGCAAGCTTTGAAACCATGAGTTGAACCACGCGTCTTCTTCAGTCCTGTCCCAGTCGCCCATGTAATTGCGGTTACTCATTAACGTGCCGCAATTGTCAGTCCTACAAGCGACATGGCGATACACCTGACTCGCATACCGCACCCAGACGTCATGCCGCCAATCATCGAACAGTACCAACTCGGGACGGCGCACATTGCGCTGAAGGTCTGGAGATTGCAACAGCTCCGGATGTCCCATCGTTTGCCAGAGCCTGCGCACCGCGCGCCGGTAGCCCAGCTTTAGCGGCTGGACCGAACCCACAATCGCGTAAGAATATTCGATTGTTCCCGAGTCGGATGAGAGAGTTGCGTTCGCAGCACGACGGAAGTAACTGTGTCCATAAGGTTCGGAAGGCACGCTGCCGTATGAAAACCAGGGTTTTGCTTCGGATGTCACATCGAGGTCAAACGAAAGCGGAAGCTTCGATGATCGGCTGAGGTCCGGCATAAGTGCCGCAAATATGTTTCCCCGCTGGAGCATGACTGCCGGTGACTTGAACGTCCACTGTGGCATTAGTCCATCAGGTTCATTTTTGAGATTCTGGCTCCATACAAAATCGAGTGGGCCCTGGGTGAGAGTATTCGATTCGGTTCTTCCAGGAGCGAAGGTGTAGCGATCCTCGACGGAACGAATCGCGATCGTGCTATGGGGTGAAAAATCCACCCTGACGGCGATGACGTCCGGCTCCTGGGTTGTAGTTAGGGTCTGCTTGAGATGACCGGACCCACAGTCCGAGAGAACAACAATTTCTTCGGGATGTTCTTTCTTCTCGATCGATTCAAGCGCGCACGTCTGGAGCTGACCCGGCGTACCGGCGATCACTCGTGTCACCGATCCTCGAGCCGACAACACCGGTAGCCATTTTGTGCGCTTTATCCATAATGGCCGCATAGGCTTGGCGTGCTCACTGATCTCAATGAGTTCATCCACGCCGTTACCGCTGCGCGCAATCTTCACCCGCATCCCGCGTTCTGGCGTTTGCAGAATGAAGCTTCCCCGCTTTTCTGCAGCCATCGTCATCACTGATCCTGAAATCAGCAATAAAAGATTCACAAGAGTCTTGGCGCAGACCATGTTGCCTCCGAAGCTGAGAATTGATCGGCGGCTATCGCAATCTTCGAGGTCGGAACCGGATTACGTAGAACAATCCGATTACTAGCAACCCGGTACCCCACCACCCCTGCAAGTGCAGGTTCTGCATGGCTATATTCGCGCTGCGTCGATTCGAATACGTTTGCAGGCCGGCTGCCAGGATCAGCGCTCCATACAACGCGAGCAGACAGCCTACAAAGAACCAGATCGAAATCATGTTTTTAGTTTTCATTTGGCACTACCAAAATAGGACATTCAGCAGAACAAATGCGATCGCAACCGCTCCCGCCCAGAAGATCGGTCGCTTGAAGATTGGAAGCTGCCCAAGTGAAGGTAGAGTGGTCAAGCCGTAGACGAGCCCTTTGAGCTCTTCCTCAGGCTTCGGTTTTGTGAAGAGGGTGACAACTATCGTCACAACGACATTGGCCAGCAAGGACCACCATGCCCGATAGACGTTCTCTGCCATGTCCTTGGCGTGACTTGAAAACGCAACCAGACGCAGCGCGGAGGGATCCAGCTTCACGCACAGCCACAGAACAAAAGATGCCAGTATTCCCGCCAGCAGTCCCCAGAACCCGGCGGCCGGTGTAGTACGCTTCCACATCATTCCCAAAACCACAGTACCGAACATGGGCACAATGAAAAATACGAATACTACTTGGGCGTACACGATAATGCTGGAGAAATTCATGACCAAATAAGCAGTCCCGATGCTCACGACCACGCCCAGCAGCGAGCACCACCGTCCCATGCTTAAATAGTGCTGATCACTGGCCTGCTTTCGAATCAGCGGCTTGTAGATGTCGTAGGTCCACACCGTGGCGAACGCGCTTACGTTGCCAGCCATCCCGCTCATGAAACCGGCAATCAGCGCTGTCACCCCCAGGCCAAGCAGGCCCGGGCCACAGTATCGGGCAAGCATGAGAGGAAGAGCCTCATTGTAGGTGTGGACGCCCGGCACGTTGGCCATAGTCTCAGGAACGAGCTTGAACGGAAGAACCGCCAGAGCCAGCAATCCGGGAAGAATCACGATCAAAGGCACCAGCATCTTAAACAAGCCGCCAATGATCGTCCCCATCTCCGCCGATCGCAGGTCCTTCGCGGCCATGACGCGCTGCACTACCAAGAAATCGGTGGTCCAGTAGCCGAATGAGATGGCCAGGCCCCAACCGAAGACAATCCCGGTCCAGTGGACACCCATGGGATTGCCGGTAAACGAACCCAGCGTTCGCCACATATGCGTGAAATCCTGACCCGGGAAATTTTCAGAGATCCGTCGAACCATGCCTGCCCAGCCGCCCGTCTCAATCAGTCCCGCTACGGGAATGACAAGAGCGCCGAGCCAAATCAGCATAAACTGCAGCACCTCGTTGAAGATCGCGGAAAGCAGCCCGCCGGCCATGACGTAGAAAGCTACAGTGAGTGATGAAACCCAGATGCTGAAATGAATGTTCCAGCCCAGAATGACCTTCATAATCACGGCCATGGCATACATATTGATGCCGCTCATGAGGATCGTCATTATGGCGAACGAGATCGCTGAGAGCGACCGCGTCGCTTCGCCGTATCGAAGTTGAAGATACCCGGGGACGGAGTGGGTCTGGCAGATGTAATAGAACGGCAACATCACCAGCGCGAGAAATAAGATGGCTGGAATCGCTCCAATCCAATACGCGTGGCCAACAAGAATTCCGTACTGATATGTGGCCGCCGCGTAGCCCATCATTTCGAGAGAGCCCAGATTTGCTGAGATGAAACTAAGTCCTGCGATCCAGGCGGTCATCTCGCGGCCGGCCATGAAGAAGTCTTCGCCAGTGCTTGTAAACTTCTTCAGGTAGAGACCGAGCCCCAGAACCAAAAAGAAGTAGAGAGTGATGATGGTCAGATCGATGCCGCCGAGAGACATCACCCGCGAAGCTGCCGCGATCAGAGATGTCGGCGCCCACGTGCGTGCGAGCATCGCCGAGAAGATGGACGTCAATGTGTCCGTCCTGCCCTCAGCAGTGGCAACACCAGACCGTCGATCGCATCGTCCGTCACTTGAGTTAGATTGACATTACGAGCGAGGCTCCACTGTTCCACCTGTTCGACCGTATGGCCAGGTTCCACCTTTGTAAGCGGGCCTAGGGTTTCAATCTCAAGAAACTCGTTATTGGTGAAGGTTTCGAAAGAACAACCGAAATCTGTGTAAGTTTTGGTTGGATCCGCGGTTGCGCGCTTGACAAAGGCTTCCCCGTTCAGCAGGTAAACTGCCCAGGTATTTCGATTAAACAACCCCACCTTCTGCGCCTCAGAATTCATGGGATCTTGACGTAACACCAGATATTGTTTTGTGAAGGTCAGGCGCTTGTCTGCCAGGTTAGTGTACGCCCACATCACTAATGGATTGGTAGCCTCCAGATGGGCCGGGTGAGTACCGCGTGGTGGAAAACCTGTAATCTCGCTTCCCCCTGGCGTCATCATTGTGAGTACCCAAGGCGCGAATTCCAACGCGAAAAGCGAGCGGTTCGTGATCCGGTGCGAAACCGTCACACTCGTTCCTGACGGCGGCATGCTTATTTCTATTTCTTTCTGTAGATTGGTAAGCGGTTCGACAGGGGCGCGCGCGATCAGTCCTGTAGCCGTTGGAGTGATTTCAACTGGTACGTTATCCGGCGCCCACGTTGCGATCGGATCTTCGGGGGCCTTCCAGACTCGATCCCCACCCCGCAATTGAAACTTCTCCTCCCCACTCATTCCCATTTGATCGGTGAATTCCTTGAAGAGGTTCTGGCCCCCAACAAATCCGAACCGGATCACCCGCGGGCCAACATCACCGGTCACGATGAGCTCCACTTCGCCATTACTAACGCGATAGCAATTGTTCCAACCTTTGTATGCCGTCTTTTCCACTTTCACCTCGGCCTGAACCGGCAACGCAAAACTGAGAGCCACAAAAAACAGCAATACTGCTCGAAACATGATCTTTCTCCCCGGGCTTCCGTTCGAAATGATTTATGAAGTTCTCCACTGCAAACATCCAGATGAACGTGCCGTATTCAATCGCAGTTGCTGATCTTTCTCTTCTCATAAACTGTACAGATTGCTGTATATGAATCGTTTCATTAAGCCGTTGAATTTAAACACGCAAGAAAACGAGTGTCAAGGCGGCGTTGTGCTCAGGCTGCGTTGCGATCTCGGCAGGGCAAGTGTAGACTTTTCCTGGTTTGTGAAACGATTCATTTGTGGCACAATGAAGCGCCGTCGGGAACTGCAGATCCTGCCCAACGTTTGTGTCACGAAGAAAGGATAAGAGCATGTCCTCTCAAGTTTTCCTGGTCGCAAGCGGAGATTTACGGTTATCGGCAAACCAAAAGTGCTGGCCGGCTCAATCATGTATGGAAGAGGCTTTGACCGCCGCAGTTCGTAGTTTTGGGCGCGAAGTTCATCGAGCGCACCCATTTGATCCAGAGAAGAAGCATGGATTCATAGATAGCCAGCGATATGGAATCGACGTATTCAGACAGATTCCCAGAGAATCTCCAGTCATCGTGGCCGAAGCCGTTTGGCAATACAGTCACCATGTCCTCGCCGGTTTATATCACCATAAAGGTCCTATCCTGACAGTTGCAAACTGGAGCGGCGAATGGCCAGGTCTGGTTGGGATGTTGAATCTGAATGCCTGTCTCACGAAGGCCGGGATCCAGTACGACTCGCTGTGGAGCGAACAATTCCGCGACGAATACTTCTTGCATCGCCTTGAAATGTGGCTTGAGGGCAAGCGAGTCCAACATGACCTCTCCCATGTACAGCGCTTTGATTCGGACCAGATTTCAGGGCGGCCTCAGATGGTTGGAAAAAGAGTGGCCGCCGAACTCATCAGTGAAAAAGCCGTTTTGGGAATTTTTGACGAAGGCTGCATGGGTATGTACAACGCCATTGTTCCTGACGAGCTGCTCCATCCAATGGGAATTTTTAAGGAACGCCTGAGCCAGTCAGCCCTCTATGCTGCTATGAAGCGTGTATCGGCTGCGGAGGCGCAGTCGATTCGAGAATGGCTTAACAAAAAAGGCATGAAGTTTCGCACTGGTCCAAATGGGGCCACCGATCTCACAGACGACCAAATTCTGGATCAATGCCGGATGTATATTGCCGCTTTACGTATTGCCGATGATTTCGGGTGTGCGGCCATTGGTATTCAATATCAACAAGGTTTGAAAGATCTAACTCCAGCGTCCGATCTAGTTGAAGGGCTGCTGAACAATGCCGATCGTCCTCCTGTTGCCGAAAACGGGAATGGCCGCATCCTTTATGACGGCCGTGCTTTGCCACATTTCAACGAAGTCGACGAATGCGCGGGAATCGATGCACTGATTACGAATCGCATTTGGAACGAGCTTAATCTAGATCCGGAGACCACACTGCACGATCTTCGCTACGGGGAACAATATAACGGCCATTTCGTCTGGGTTCTTGAGATTTCCGGAGCTGCTCCGCCCAATCACTTTATTGGCGGTTATCGAGGAGCAGTGAGCGAGCGGCAGCCACCAATGTACTTCCCGCTTGGCGGGGGCACATTGAAAGGGATCAGCAAACCTGGCGAGATCGTATGGAGCCGAATCTTTGTGGAATCCAACAAGCTTAAGGCCGATCTGGGACGAGCGACCGTGGTTGAGTTGCCGCGCGAAGAAGTTGAACGACGCTGGGCTTCGACGACACCTCAATGGCCGATTATGAATGCCGTACTTCATGGCGTGAGCCGCGATCAACTTATGGCCCGGCACAAATCGAATCATATCCAGGTCGCCTACGGAAGAGATGCCGGATCGGCGGACGAGGCCATGCTGGCGAAAGCCGTGGCATTTCGAGAGCTGGGCATTGAGGTATACCTCTGTGGTTGCGAATTAACAGCCGATGGTGCAAGGACTGGTTTGCACAATGCAGTTCCAGCGCCCTGAAGAGAAACCCTGTTCGATAGTTTGATCGGGAGCAAACGGTGAGCGTTGTCGCAGGAATAGATTTCGGCACTCTCAGTGTGCGTGCCTCTATCTTTGACAGTCAAAGGGGGCGGCTCGGATCCGGCATCGCGCCCTATCCGCCGCACCGAAAACGCGAAGATCCCGACTATGCCACCCAGAGTCACTCGGACCACATGAGGGCATTGCTAGAAGCCGTAATGCTGGCCATCGCCTCCGCCGGAATTGACGGCAGAACCGTAGCCGCTATTGCTCCGGATACCACCGGTTCCAGCGTCGTCCCCGTCGGAGAAAAGCTGGAGCCTCTTGACGATTACTACTTGTGGTGTGACCACCGGGCCTGGCGAGAAGCCGAACTGATCACTCGGACCGCGGAGGAAATGGACGTAGAAGCAATTCGTTGGTGCGGAGGAAGATATTCTTCCGAATGGGGATTCTCCAAACTTCTTCACTGGCTTCGAAACCATCCAGAAAAACGGGAAAAGCTCGTTACCGCGCTCGGTTCCGCGATCTTCGCCTTTCTTGCAGCCGGTGCTTTCAAAACCATCCTAGAGGCGCAAGTCAATCTATGCCCTCAATATCAAACCTTCGAACCTCAACAATCAAGCCGCACAGCGTATGAAGAGCTCTTCGATAATTATCAGCGCTTGTACTTCGCCTTTGGCGAGAAGACCTCGGTTCCCGTAGCTGTTGGGGAAGTGCTTCCTTCTCTCAGGAGAACAGCAGTTTGCAGGTCGTAGGATCTATAGCAAAGTACAGCACGATCTTCGCTAACTCGAACAC
>QIAU01000264.1 GCA_003225055.1 Acidobacteriota bacterium | reverse complement strand
CTTTTCAAATCGCTCGCGAACTTCCGCGAAACTAGCCTGACCCATGGAGCGTCTCAACGAATCACGCATGAGATTACGTTCGTCCACCACTGCCTGGCGTTCCAGATTCTTTTCGCACGCATGGTTCAGCGCCGACTCAATGATCTGCTGCTTGCGAGCCGCCTTTTGTTCCTCGAGCGAGCGTTCATGTGCCTCGCGGACAATGCGATCGGGCTGATTGCCGAACTGTACGGCCATATCCCGGTGCTTCTGCTGCATTTCTTCATGCCTGATCGATGGAAGTTTGGCGTTCCGAGTCCTCTGACACGCGATCTCCGCCGCAGCTCGACCGCTAAACCCGTACTTTTCGAGATGCTCTTTAATCTGCTGACTTCGCGGACTCGAGGCCTCGAGATATTCGCGCGTGTAACCTTTGATTTCCGGCTGACAGCTCCTTCCGTGTTCAATCTCGTAGCCCAACTCCTTCAAACGCAGCGCCAACTCGGACCGATAGATCGCAGTCCCATACTGCCGGGAGCGGTATAGCTCGAGCGGCTGCAAGGAGCGCGTTTCGCCCTTCTCCGTCTCGGTCAGATTAAAGAACACAACGTGAGTATGCAGTTGCGGTGCCGCGTAATCGTCGACCGGCCGCGCACTGTCGTGCTGAAAGATGGCTGCAAGCCATTTGCCCGTGGTCTCTGCTGGATAATTCGCCCCTAGACGAGCCTGAACATAGTTCTCGAGTACGCCCAAAGCCACACGAACGCTCTCACGATGCGCCTGGCGTACTTTATCGTCTCCTCCCACCAGTGCGGTTAGAGATACGCTCTTTGGGGCCGAGAACGTAGCATCCCAGCCAGCGCGGTGCTTCATCGTCCTGATTTTGATACCGCGGGCGCTCACGTATTCCAGCGCAGGCCTGTGCCGCACGAGTTGCTCGCCAGTGATCGGATCCTGACCGTTTGCGAGACGTGAGAACTGCTTCTCCTCGACCTCACCGCGGAGGCCCCACTGGTCAGCGAGCTTCCCGTGCCACTCGCCGCGAATTGTCTCGCCTTCTGAGTAGTAATTCACCTTTGCATTGGCGAACTCCTTATGGTGGTACGCTGCGGCTTGCGACGCGCTCAACGGTTTCGAAATGGTCAGCATGGCCTACTCGAAAAAGGGTTCTTGCCCGCCGGCGATACCTTGGGCTTCCTCAGGCCTGATCTCCTGCTCGGAAGACATTCTCGGCTGTCGTCCCTCCCTCCCGATATGAGTTACAGTGCCTTGGGCCGCTTCTTCGCGGGCAATGAAACCGGGCTGCTTCTTGGGCAACTCAACATAGGGGAAGCTGAATCGCACCACTAGATTTTCCACTTTTGCGACAGCGTGCATCCGTGGCAGCCCGCCGATTTCCGAAGGCAGCACAAGCGGCTATCGCTCATTGTTAACTGTTTCTCTCAATCGCTCTATCTCCACCTCGCCGATCGTATCCGAGATCCACTTCGCCGCGCGCGGCTCACTCGTATGCAAGAAGACTTTTGTCGCGGGCTGTGAAAGCATAGCTTCCGCCTCGTGCCCGTACCGCACTTCAAGCTGGCTACGGCCTTGGAAGCCGATCACTACGGGGTTGTTAGACTTTCTGTTCTCCGTCAAGGCCGTATGCAACTGGGGTAATCGCTGGAGACTGGCTAGCTCATCGAGAACGAACCAAGCTCGGCGCGTGGTGGGGTCGCACTGGTTCATGAGCCGTAGCACCAGCGTATCCAGCCACAGACTCGTCAGTGGCAGCAGTCTCTCGCGGAAGCGCGGAATCGAAGTGAGAAAGAGCCAGCCATTTTGTTGATGCGACCATTCGACAGTCGTCCACCGCTGCCTAGTGTCATTCTCTTTTGGCAGCATCTTTAGATTGTCCGCGACCATGTTTAATGCGGCCAGCACTCCTCCGCGCTGCGGGCCTGCGTTGCGATAGATGAACGTCTCCAACTCCGTCCCTTTTACGCGACGATCCAGCTCACCCTCGTGGCTCATCCACCGCAACAGTTCGTCCGGCGTTGGCTTCAGGCTGAGGAGGTAGGCGAAAATCTTCCTCGGCCCGTCAACAAAAAACGCGTTGTCTCGAGGCTTGTCGGGAAATAGCGAGGTCGCCAGTGTCAGGGCCTCTGCCTCGTGGACCACCTCGTCGCTGGGTGACCAGTAGGGGCAGCGCACATCAAGCGGATTCAGAATCAAATCTCCTCGTTCAGGCTGGTAAAACTGAGGCGTGTACTCGAGTGCCGGATCGTAAACGATAGCGGTCTCTCAGGAGGACGCTCTTGCCGGTACCTGAGTCGCCCATAATCATCAAATGGCTACTCTCGAGCAATGCCGGTATGCGGAGTATTTCACCCCTGTTTGTCGTAGTGAAGCCTACGCCGTCTGCTCTGCTCCATCGATTGAACTCTTTGACTGTGACCATCTGAGGGCCTTTAAGCCGCCAGCCGTCTTCCAGGAAATCGTGGCGCGTTCGGTTGCGCCGGAATGCCCATACTGTACCAAGAATGAGCACACAGAATCCGCCGGCCCACGCTGGCCAGGAGATTTCCATAACTGACCGTCCGTTGTAGATCCTCTGCCCGAGCATCTGGTGCATCTGCGTGCTTCCGTAACGAACCGTGTCGACAGCTAGGTCGACTGCTCCTGCCTGCCGCGCCTGATTTGATAAATCAAACGGAATGAGCTGACGCCCGTGTCTCGCTGTGGGCACAACGTCGGACTCGGTGGCGATCCGGTGTTGGCCGCGACGATCCACTACCTCAAGAACCCAATAGTCGCCGCGGTGTTCCTGGAACATCTCAGTGTTCAGGTATTCGTTCCAGTAGTAGAGTTGCAATGGTGTCCAGACCGCAGCGTTCAGGTAGGTCCAGATGGCGAGACCAGCAATGGCCGCTAGGACCAGGACGCCAAAGTTCGGAAGACTCCAGCCCGGACGTTCTGCATGACCCCAGAGCCCGCTCATGCTTCATCACCTCTTGGCTAGTTGGGGCCCAGAGACTCTCCTCTAACAGCGAGGTGGGCAAAAAAGCAAGATGAAGATTTCGGCCTGGCGCGCGTGGCGGCTTAGCTGGGGCTCGACTTTCCGTCCTGCTGCAACCGTTCCGCAGCTTTCTTGAGTTTGTCCGCGTCCGCCCGTTCAATCAACCGCTGCATATATTCCGCTGTCAGGCTTTCACCGTTTACCTGCTTATACAGCACGTTGAGCAGAATGGTCCGCAAGGCCACTAGCTCGGCCATCAGCGCCTCGGCACCGCCCAACTGCTGGGTCCTTGACGATTGTCCATTTGCGTTCGCTAGAATGACCCCGCGGCACCACTTGCCCACGCTTTGAAAACCCAATTGCGCCGCTCGCTCCACCTGCGCATATTCCTCCTCATTGAGCCTCATGCGGAGCCACTTGGTGCGCGAAGTCAGATTTACCATATAGTTGTCGTCTCCGACCCGGAAAAGGCGAGTCAGGGATTCAATAAAGTCGCCAGCGCTACCCGGGGTTCTGGGCTTTGATCGCGGAATGTCCCCGTTAGCTGATCTATTTTCAATAGGTCGCGTACGGTAGCCGAAGGTTATCGCCCAGCACCCATCTTGGGGTGACGTGTTAGCCCACACCCGCTGCGAAGCAGCGCTGGTACAGTAGTCCCTGTCCGCGAAAATGCTAGGAACTCCCTGCGGTCGCCCTGGCACCCGTACTAGTCAAGCACGTCCTTGATTTCGGTGCACATCCTTGAGGAATCTGCCTGTATGGGTCGCACGAGTCACAAACGCTCCTCACAGGCCGAAATTGTCGTAGGTTCGGATTCGATCTGAACCAACTGGCTCGCCGGGTTGCGGACGTGGCCCAAATCTATTTGCCTCCCTTTGGCATAGATTTGATGCCGGGGATGCTGTTGTAAGCGGAGAAACTAATCTCACCCTCCTGTGTAGCCACTGGTGTGCTCGAATCCGACATCGTGGAAAGATCATATGTGTACAGGTCTTGGAACCACATAGCATTCGCCATTACGATTTTCCAGCGCCCGTCATACGAGTATGCGCACTCTGACCAATTCTCACCGCTGCCCGAGATGCGATAGAAGCAATCCTTCAGCAACCCGCGAAGGTGGCGAATGCCAAATCCTGAAGGGGCGCTGCTCGGGTCGAAATTGCGGAGAACCGACAGCGACACTAAGGCCTTGGTAATCGCCGGTGGCCTCGCAGAATCTGTTATCTCAACCACATCCCGCATGAACTGCTCCACATTGAAGAACGCGGCAACCGGGATCACCTGCTTAGTATCTGCATTAACCAGCAACGGGCTGAAGATCCCGTGGTTCGGGTGTATATCGTTAAAGAGGCTTCCGACCTTTGCATCTGCCCAAAGAACATCGCACAAATGAGCGAATATCCCATACGCCGATACCGGAAACCAGTCGCGCATCGGCTGCCAATCAATTGAAGTTTGTTCTTGCAGGTCATAGGCGATCTGCGATACCGGATAACGCCGACTATATCGCTCGTCGTCGGTTATGCCCTCGTCTCTACCTGAAAACATTACCGGTTGAAAAATGACGCCGTGGATCTTGTCCACATTCTCAGTTACAAAGCGAACAATATCGCCAAGCCCATCATGATTCAGGCCGTGAACGACGCTCACTTGCAGAGACGTCCGCATCCCGGCCGCGGCGATATTCTCAAGAGCCAGACGCTTCACGTCCATGTAATTTCCGATCCCACGGTGCTTGTTTTTCTCTTCGGAAACACCGTCAAACTGGAGATAAACGGCGTGCAGTCCGGCCGCCCTTGCCTGAAATGCGAAATCTTTGCTTTGCGCGAACCGGATTCCGTTTGTCGCGATGTGAATGCGATGGAAGCCCATGCTCTTTGCGTGACGCATGGCGTCAAACAAGATCGGCGAAAGCGTTGCCTCTCCACCGGAGAACAGAACATTGATCTCTCGCTGCGGTTTAAAAGACACGGCTCTCTTGAAAAGAGCCTCTACATCTTCTAGGCCCAATTCGTGAACGTATGCGGTGGCGTTCGCGTCCATGTAGCATGGGGCGCAAACCATGTTGCAGCGGTTCGTCATATCGACGATTAAATAGGTGCCTCGGCCCACCCTGATCCCGTTAACGCCGTGATTGTGCACGTCTCGGTCATTCACGCACTCGAAGTCCCTACCAAAAGCAAGCCTTTCCATCTTTCGGAAGAATGCCGGGTGATTGGAGAGCACGTCCTCAAAGGGGCCGTGCCGTTCACACCCCTTGCGAATCAGAATGCGGCCAGCCTCCTCTAATATTTCCGCCTTGATAATTCCGGGCCTGTCCTTGAAGTCCGCGACACTCGCATCCCCCCGGATCACGGCTTCTGCGGCTTCTCTATTGCAGTCCGGGCACAATGAGAGGGTTTTACGGGGAACACCGACCATCATTTGCATTCTTTCCCGGCTTTTAAGCAGTCGGCCCGGTGCCCAGGTGGGGCACGGTAATTCTCCCTCAGGGAGAATCGCGTTAACGATATTAGAAACAAGCCACGCTCCATTCGATGCGATGCGGAAAATACGAGCGAGTCCGACAGACATGTACGTCAACCTCCAGCTTCTTGAAAGGCGGGACCCGGAAGACACTAGCCCCTTAATTGTAAATTGACTGTCAACATCTACGACGCTGCTGGTTGGTGTTCTTGTTACGAGTTACCAGGGGGGCGCCGTACGAACCTTGCAGGTTCTCTCGAGGCGCAACCCTTCGGTCGTCACTGCCGACTGGAGTGCATCAGAATGCTGCAGAGAGTCTATTGCAGCGCCCCTCACTTGTTATGTCGAACAAATGAACCTAGCTTAGCTAGATGATTACTTTTGGCAAAATAGTCGGGAACAAACGAACTTCTTTGCGCTCGTCTGACTCGACTGCCACGTGCTCCTCGGGGACGTTCATGCGGGCCGCACGGCCTCAGCCTTCTCCCGCCGTCCTGCGGCTGATTTTCGCCGCAGGCATTCCCGAGGTCTCCCGGTTCTCGTGCATGAAGTTTCTAGGCGTGACTGGGGTGTGATTACCGAAAACTCTATCCGCGTGACCTTACTCATGTGGTCACCGAATAGTGTTCGGCTGAGCGGCACCACGGTACACCCTAACTTACGATTGTCAAGGAAAATGACTCTAGAATGTCGAGCCTCGTTAGAAATGGACTGTGATTACCGAAAACTCGGCCCACGCTGGCCCGGCTTCTTTGAGGGGTTGTGGCTTTCCTTCTTCCCTTCTGTGCGCTACGCGGGCGATGGTGTTGGCGATCGCGCCGGGACTCATCGGAATTAGTGTTCATGACTTTCTGCCTAAGACGGGTAGCCGACCGGTGGAACGTTCGCTTTTCGCCCAAAGGGAAAGGTCGGCTGCAATGCGCTCTTCAGGCCACTAAGCGGCGCGGCGCTGGTATCGGTGATGTAGTCCCCCGACCTGTGGAATCGCTACCACGCGCCCCTGTTCCGGTGGTTCCAATGCCCTGGACTCCGGGGCGTCTTTGCCCAACGCCAAATGCGTACGTGACCGCTGATAGTAGGAAAAATAACTTTGCAGGATTCGACGCAACGATCTCTCATTCCACACGATGACGTGGTCCAGGCACTCGCGTCGGATGGAGCCCACGAATCGCTCCGCAAACGGATTTTGCCAGGGGGATCGCGGCGCGGTGAGCACTTCCTCCATTCCCATATCTCGGATCATGTCGGCGAAGTCTCTTCCGTAGATCGCGTCTCGATCGCGTAGCACATATCGTGGCGCCTCCTCCCAGGGAAACGCTTCCCGCATCTGCTGCATGGTCCACTCTTCTGTGGGGTGTTCCGTCACCCCGAAGTGCACCACCCGGCGTCGCTCATGCGATAGCGCGACGAAGACGAACAGGACCCGGAAGGTCACGGTGAAAAAGTCGATTGCTGCGGTCTGGGCAAGATGATTGGTCAGGAAAGTTAGCCAGGTCTGGGAAGGCGGCTTCCGGGGCCGGGGCAAATATCGGGCCACGGTC
>QIAU01000265.1 GCA_003225055.1 Acidobacteriota bacterium | reverse complement strand
CACTTCCTGCAGGTCACGCACAAGATCGTCGGGTTATCTCCACACCGTCAACCACCACGATGGCCTGGATGGTTTCCGCATCGACTCCTGCTGCCCCACGGTTGCTGCGCACTCGCCTCCATGCTTCGCACAGGACGTCACTCCTGTAGATCCGGTCATACAGTGCATGAAAACGCCGTGTCCTACTCTGCTTGGCACACACACATAGCTTGCGTTGGAGTTCTCGTACTTTTTCGTTGGGGGTGTTGGCCGTTGCCGGCATGGTTCCCTCCAGCGTGTTCTCTTGCAAGCCTTCCTCGGTACTACGGACCTCGGACTCCCTCCCGGCTCCGCGCACTTTCAGCCTTCCGACCTTATAGGCTCGGTCTTTGCCACGACTCGGCTGCCAGGTAGGCTCTCTCCTTCTGTCCCACCGTGCCGTCGCCTGAGACCCCGGGGAGATCCAACATCCGTTCCGGTCTATGATGTTGTTTGTTGCCTTCGCCGTGACATGAGCGGCTCGGCTCTCCCAAACACCTTTCGGCTGAGTATTTGACGAGGCTATCGCGTTCACTGATTGTTGCGGCCCGCTGGTTTGCTCCCCTTTCCGTAGAAAAAGCTTTTGACACTCCGCTTGGCCCAGTCGGATCTCTCCTCCCGGTTGGAGCCTGCTACCGGGCGCTCCGGCACTTACCCGGGCAGGACTTTCACCTGCCAGGACATTGCGTCTTTCAGGACGCACCATGTACCTGTCGACTGCCCCTTGTGGGCCCACAAGATTTTCCCTTTCTCGGCAGAGAGAGGATTGCTTTGTAGGTTCTGCGCGAGCGCTCAAGCGAGTCTACTCCGCGCGTTCGGAGCCGACAAGACCCCCATGGCACTCCGTGCGAGGACCTGGAAACAGTGGGGGGCAGGGCACCAGATTGCGCGAATTTTGGTGGGCTTAGCGTGACAGCGGGCTCGCAACGGCGCTACACTGGGGCGGAATTTAACGCGAAGGAGGCCGCGCATGAAAATTCAGATTCGCGTAGAGTGTCATGCCGGTTATCGAGCCGACGAGTATCCTTTGCGTTTTGAGCTACGAGGGCGGATCTTTGAAGTTACCGAGGTAGAAGACCGCTGGTATTCTCCGGGCACAACCTACTTCCGTGTCCGTGCCGAGGATGGGAATTTCTATATTCTTCGGCACGATGAGGGCATAGACGTGTGGACGTTGGACGCATTCCGGACCTGTCGTGAATACGAGATCACGCCGCAACCTCTGGACGTGACCACGCCTCCAGGCCCCTACGGGGCTTCCTAGTTCCACTTACAGTTCCGATTTTCTGCACGCCCACTCGAGCCGGAGGCTTGCGTCAGCGCCCGCCGCGCTGTAGCGTAGTCACCATTAACAAACCATTTGCATTTCGCATGGAGGCTGACATGCGCAGATTTCTGGGACCTCTCGTATTTTTGGTGCTGCTCGCTGCGATTGTGCCACTGCCGGCTTTTCTATGGGCGCAAGGACCGGTGCAAAAGGGCCAGGCTCAACGCGCGCTCGATATTTATTTCATTGATACGGAGGGCGGCCAGGCCACGCTATTCGTGACTCCATCGGGTGAGTCGATGCTCGTTGATACGGGTTTTGCGGCAAACCAGGGCATGCCGGATGCGACGGCGACGAGCTCCTCCGGCGCGCCCATCACGCGCGATGCCGACCGCATTAGCACGGTCTTCAAGCAGGCTGGTGTGACGGTCCTCGATTGGATGGTGATCTCGCATTATCATGGCGACCACGTCGGCAATGCCGCGGAGCTTGCGAGCCGCATTCCGGTTCGTCATTTTGTCGATCATGGGCCGTACAGTGTGGAGCTACAGCCGAACCGCTCGGCGGCATTTCTGGCTTACATGGCAGTGCGGGACAAAGGCCGCGCCATGGTGGCGAAGCCGGGAGACAAGATCCCGGTGCCCGGGCTGGACGTAGAGGTCGTTTCTTCGGCAGGCGAATTGATCAAAGTTCCCATGCAAGGGACGCCCCGGCAGGCGGCGCCCGGCGCAGGCTTGCCCAATCCGCTCTGCCGGGATGCCAAATTGAAGGAACAGGATCCCACGCCGGAGAATTTTGAATCGGTGGGCGTTGTCGTACAGTATGGGAGTTTTCGGCTGCTCGATCTGGGCGATTTAACCTGGAATCAAGAGCACGCGCTGGTTTGCCCCAATAATCTGCTGGGCAACTTCGACGTGTTTCACACGACTCGGCACGGCGATCCGCACTCCGGAGCTCCACAGCTGGTGCATGCCATCCGCGCCAGGGTCGCAGTGATGAATAACGGAGAGAGAAAAGGCGGCGACCCGACGTACTGGCAAACCGTTCACGAAGCGCCGGGGCTGGTGGATTTCTGGCAGTTGCACCGCTCGGCGGCAGGCGGGACGGACCACAACTCGCCGGAGCAGTTTCTGGCCAACATCTTCGGCATGATCAACGGGCGCAACGGATTCATGCGAGAGTATCCGGCGAGAGCGAAAAGCGCGGTGTCTTCGTCACGATAGTGGAGCGTGATCGTTCGGCAAAATCGAGGAGCTATCCCTCGACTGCGCGCCCCGGCTTAATGTCGCGACTGGAGCCGCAACCTACAAAACAGACCTATTGCAGTGACAGAAATCATACTTTCGGAGGGCGAAATCGCAGGGCCCGGCGGTCCCATCCATCTTCACGCAGCCATTCTTCGAGAGTATGGAGATGAATTTCGGGGTATTGCCGGCGTAACCCGAAAAACAAGCTTGCCATTTTTTTTGTCAGAGAAAAATCACTAGGCCGCCTGGCCCGAGCGGCCGATGAAAATCGCATGGCTGACTTTTGCATAGCCACCATTCAAGGCGCGATGCTCATGGGCAGGATCACCAGAAGTAGCCACGTGGTTGAAACGATGGCGCGAGAAGCCTTGGCACACCTCAAGGGCTATCGCACAGACTCGAAGAGGGTGTAAGGCCTCAAGGCTGCTGACAAAAGGCGTCCGGCGACCAGCTCCGTCGCCGGAACTAGGAGCCCGCCTGGATGTTTGCGACGTGTATTGTTTTGCTAGAAGTGTCGTAGGTGCCTGTAATCTTGACCTTGGCGCCGGCGAAAAGCTGCGCCTTTTTCTGGTCATCCAGTTGATAGAGGGTCTTTTTGGAGCTATCGAACAAAACATACTTGCCGCCAATGCTCACGCAGCGGTTGGCGCAATCTTTGGCGCTCTCGCCCTGGTTCATCATGATCGAATGTCCTCCCAGTAACGCGCACTGCTGATCCATGATTTCGCCGGTAAACGTCTGGGCTTTCTGATCAGCCAAACTTACTGTTGAAAGGGCCGCCAGAAGTGAGGCCGAGGCGAGCAAAGCAATTATGACTTTTCTCATCTAAGGGTTCTCCTGAATCAAGCCGCCATTACTGACCCCAGAATACCTCGCGGCGTATCTAGAAGTGCTCGTCTTAAAAAAGATTTTACATGGATCGAGCGAGGCTCCCGCAAACACAAAGCGAGCTGCGCCCTA